>JAGPCO010000170.1 GCA_018058095.1 Kofleriaceae bacterium | reverse complement strand
TGGGGCAGGTGTTGCGCCAGGCCGGGGCCTTGCGGGGTGTGATGGCGCTGCCGGCGCCGGAACCGGAACCGGAACCGGATCCAGCGCCGGCGCCGCTGCCGGGACCGGCGCCGGACCCCAGGCCCGCACCAGCCGCGCTGCCGCTGCTGGCGCCCGAGCCAGCTGCGCTGCCGCTACCCGAGCCAGCCGCGCTGCCGCTGCCGGCGCCCGAGCCAGCTGCGCTGCCGCTGCCGGCGCCCGAGCCAGCCGCGCTGCCGCCGCTGCTGCCCGACAGCACCCCGGTGACGACACCCTCGACCTTGCGCGGGCGGGGCACGCAGGCCGGGCCGGGCTCGGCGGTCCAGTCCTTGAAGACCGCGGCCAGCTTGGGGTCGTCGGCCAGGAAGCGCCCGTCGATGCCGTCGGCGACCGGGCCGACGTCGAACGCCAGCGGCGAGCCCTCGAACGTGCCGTGGCCGGCGGCGGGGAAGCGCATCGACATGCGCGGCACCGCGTCGCGCACGTTGGGGTGGGCCAGGATGGCCGACACCACGCTGTCGTCGATCTGCTTGCTGACGTCGACGGTGGCGACGATGACCTGGGGCGCGACCACGCGGACCTGCTCGAGCGGGAACACCTTCTTGAGCACCACGCCGCGCACGCCCATCGACAGGCCGAGGAAGAACACGAACGCGGCCACGCCGATGACGATGCCGAACGCCGACAGCACGAAGTGGCGCGGGCTACGCACCGTGTTGGCGAGCACCATGCGAACGAGGCGGGCCGGCGGCATCATGGGTGGGACCTGTGCAGGCGCCTACGCGGCGTGCACATCCTCCTGGCTCTCGACGATGTTGCCATCGCGCATGGCGATGACCCGGCGCGCCACCGACGACACCCGGCGCTCGTGGGTGACGATCATCAGGGTCACGTGATCGCGCTGGTTGAGCGCCTGCACCAGCTCGATGACCTCGGCCCCGGTCTCGGAGTCGAGGTTGCCGGTCGGCTCGTCGCACAGCAGCAGCTCGGGCTGGCCGAACAGCGCGCGGGCGATGGCGACCCGCTGCTTCTGCCCGCCCGACAGCTCGCCGGGGTGGCGGTCGGCCAGGTCGGCCAGGCCGACCCGGTCGAGCAGCTCGAGCGCGCGCGTGCGCGCCTTGCCGGGCGACAGCGCGCGCGAGAACGCCGCCGGCAGCAGCACGTTGCCGACGCAGGTGAGGTGATCGAGCAGGTTGAAGGCCTGGAACACGAAGCCGATCTTGCGGTTGCGCAGGGCGGCCTTGGCCGGCTCGCGCGCCACCGCGTAGTCGAGGCCGAGCACCTCGATCTCGCCGGCGTCGGCGACGTCGAGCCCACCGATGATGTTGAGCAGGGTCGACTTGCCGGAGCCGGACTGGCCGACCAGGGCGACGAAGTCGCCGCGGCCGACGTCGAACGACACCCCGCGCAGGACCTGGGTCCGGGCCGCGCCGGCGCCGTAGCTCTTGGTCACGTCGCGCACGCGGACGACGACGTCGGCCGCGGGGGAAGCGGTGGGCGCGGGGTCCACGGGCGGCACCCTAGCACAACCCTAGCGCGCGATCGGGGCGACGCCGGCGCGGGTCCCGCGGGCGCGCACGACCAGAAGATCGCCATCGACGCTGGCCTCGACCAGGCCGAGCGACCAGCGCAGCAGCTCGTCGAGGATCTGCCCGCGCGTGCCATCGCGCTGCACGACCATACCCAGCAGCTGGTCCCAGGTCTGGCGGGGCCACTGGGTCGGACGCAGCTCGAGCCGCAGCAGCGGGCCCGGCTCGGTCGCGCCGGTGCCGACGGCGCGGGTCAGGAGGCCGGCGCCCATGGCCAGCATCATGCGATCGTCGGTCAGGACGTAGTCGAACTCGCCGAACATCGGCACGCTCAGGTTCTTGCCCTTGAGCGGGCCGAAGCTGCGGTCGCGCTCGAACGCCGACCGGCCCGGGATCTGGTCGAGCCCGGCCTCGAGCTGCCCGCGCAGCGCCGGGCCAGACAGCCCCAGGTCCATGGCGCCCTTGCCCTTGAGCGAGCCGAGGTCGAGGTCGTGGACGAAGGCATGGACGGTCTCGGCCGGCACGGCGTCGCGCTCGACGCCGAGGCAGGGCGGGACCGCCCCGGCCAGGCTGGCCAGGCCGACGCCGACGTCGAGCGCGACGGTGGCGCCGTCGCGGGCACCGGCCCAGCCGGCCAGGTGCGGCCGCGCCGCGCCGGCCAGCAGGCCGATGGCGCCACCACCGTCGACGATCATGACGCCGCTGGCGGCGTCGTCGCCGGCGCCGAGCGCGATCGCGACCCGGCGCGGCGCCAGCGCCAGGCACGGGGCGAGCTCACCCTGCTCGCGCTTGGACATGGCCTTGGCGACGACCCGGGACAGCAGCGCCTCGGCCCGGACCATGACCAGGACCGGCAGCGCCGGGCCCTGCCCGGCCCGCGCCGTGGTGGACTCGAGCGCCCAGGACAGGTCGGGGTCGGCGGCGGCCACCCCACCGGCGCTCCGGCTGGCGGTGAACCAGGCGTCGGCCGGCTCGTCGAGCAGCTCGCGCTGGCCATCACGCAGCTCGAAGTGGACCCACATCCAGCCGTCGGCCATGGCCCAGTGCAGCAGCATGGGCCGCCGGCCCAGCTCGCGATGGACCTCGACGCCGCCGAGGTTGACCGAGGCGATCTTGGCGCCGCTCTTGACCGCCCGGTCGACGTGGGCCTGCATCAACGCCGGGTCGGCCAGGCGGAACACCAGCGTCGGCGACACGCCCTGGGCGAAGGCGGCGACACCCGCGCGCAGATCGACGCCGAGCTGGCCGAGCTCGGTCGGCGACAGCAGGTTGGGCAGGCCCATCCGCGCCAGGTCCTGCTCGACCTCGGCCACGGTGACGCCGGCGGCCATGCCGGCCACCGCGACGAGGGTGCGGGCAGCGGTGACCCCGGCCTCGACCGAGGTCGAAGTGGCGACCATCGTTGCCTCGGCCGGGACCCAGCGCAGCGCCGGGAAGCGCTGCACCAGCGGGCCGTCGCCGCCGCGGGCCGGGGCCGCCTTGCCGCCGCAGGCGACCAGGGCGACGAGCGCGGCGACGACGACCAGGCCGACCGAAGGCGTGGTGCGGGGACGAGGCGAACGGTGCGGGCCCGACGAGCGGTGGGTGGAGATCACGCGCGCATCTTGCCACGCAACCCGTGGCACGGCCGGTCGATAGCCGCCGCACCGTGCCGTGATCACCCCCGGAGGCCACCGTGCCAGTTGCCCTGCCCGACCCCACCCCGCCGCGAACTCCGCTACAGTACCTCTCGCCTCCGCTGCGGCCTGGCCGTAGCCTCAGCGCTCAGGAGCGAGACCCATGACTGGCATCGGCGGACCCAGCGGCATCGGCGGACCCAAGGGCCCAGAGGGCCCGAGCGGACCAGACGGCCCCGACGGCCCCGACGGCGCCGACCGCGCCGCCAGCGCGCGTGGTGCCGACGGCGCCGCCGGCGCTGACGCGGCCGGGGCGACCGATCTGCGCGCCCTCGCGGCCGAGGTCGAGGCCGGTCGGATGTCGAAGGAGGCGGCGCTCGACCGCCTGCTCGATGACACGCTGGCGCCGGAGCTCGACGCCGCCGATCGGGCCGAGCTGCGCGACATGGTGCGCGAGCTCATCGCCAACGATCCGTACCTGGTCGGCGTCTTCGGCGAGTGAGCGCCGCGCCGCCTGGGACCGGCCTCAGAAGTTGATGAGGGCCGACAGGCGGGCGCGCGAGTACTCCTCGGCCGAGTCGGTCGAGGGCGCCAGCATGCGCGACGCCACGTCGGTCGGCGGCGCCTCGTCGGCGATCGAGCTGCGGCTGCCGGCGCGGACGTCGGCGGCCAGGTCGATGCTGGGGGTGACGCGCCAGCGCAGGCCGACGCCGAGCTCGCCGAAGTTCTGGTTGGTCGACCAGTCGCCACCGACCTCGGCCTGGGTCACGCCGACGCTGCCGACCAGGTACGGGGCCAGGCGGTTGTGCGCCCACGCCTCCCACACCAGGCCGGCGCCGAGGCGGCGATCGACTCGCGCCCCGCTGGCCAGCTCGGTCTTGCCGATCTCGCCTTCGATGGCCAGGCTCGGGCTGAGGCGGTAGCGACCGAGGAGGCCGAGGTCCGAGCCCTCGGGCTGGCCCTCGACGTCGACGCCGCCGGCGAAGACGCCCACGCCCCAGCGCGACAGGGCCGGGACCGGCGCCGCGCTGGCGTAGGCGACGGGCGGGGCCGACACCGGGTAGTACGACGGCACCTGCGACGGACCGCAGTCACAGGTCGGCGCCGGCGGCGGCGGCGGGGCGTAGTTCGGACCGGAGTAGTAGCCGCCGCCGAGCCAGATGTGCCCGCTGACCGCGACGTGCGGCGGCGGGGGCGCGTAGTGGCGGCGGTACCAGCGCACCTGCGGCACCCGGACCCGGACCCCGCCGCCGACGCGGACGTGGGCCGAGCCACCGATGTGGACCCGGATCTCGGCGTGGGCCGGGGCGGCGGAGGTCGCGCTGGCGGCGACGAACGCCCCGGTGGACAGGGCGAGCAGGCTGAGGGTGCGGCGGAGGGTTGCGGTCACGACTACCTCGGGGGTGGGTTCGGGCCAGGCGGCTTGCAGCTACGACGCACGACCTGGCAGCGCGGTTTACTGCACTCGGTGGGCCACGAACGATTTCAGGTCGTTGGAGATCTGGTTTTTCATGATCACGCCAGGTTGGCCGGGTCGGGGTGCGGCCCCCTGTGAAGAAGCATTCACGATGAGGGTGCCGCTGCAACCACAACGGGGCTGCGGGCGTCTGCTTGCGGTCCACGAGGCTCGGGCTGGATGGGGCCCGGCCGACCGGGCGAAGGCGCCTCGGCGAGCAGGGGTGGAACTGTTGGAGATCGTTCGCTTGACAGGTCGGAACGGGCGTCCGTAAAGTGCGCCCTCTCGAGAGGATCCCCATGAGCGAGCCCAAGCGCCCCGGCAGCCGCGACATCAGTGACCTCAAGGCCCGACTGGGTCTGAAGAAGGGGGCACCTGGCCCCGCCGGCACCCCGGCCCCGCCGGGGGCACCCACGCCCGGCCCCGCCGCCGCACCGGCGCCGAGCGGTGGTGCGATCGCGCCGCCACCTGGCGTGGCGATCCAGCCGCCGCCCGGAATGGCGCGGCCGGCGCCGGCCGCGCCCGCCGCACCGCCGGTGCCGAGCGCGTCCGACGACCCGTTCGGGGCGATGAACGCCATGGCGCAGATGGGGACGATGCAGCGCGCCCCCGAGATCGTGATCGTCAACGACGGCAAGCCGGTCGAGGACGTCGCCGCCGGCAAGCGCGCCGCCACCATCGGCAAGTACGTGGCGATCGGGATCCTGCCGCTGATCTTCGGCGTGGTCATCGGCCAGATCGCCAAGGACGGCAACTTCTACAACGACGGCATCCGCGGCGCCAAGGCCATCATGGGCAACGTCAAGGAGCTCAAGAAGAACCTGGGCGAGCTGGAGTCGATCCTGACCGACTCGAAGAAGTCGGGCTACCGCGCCAGCAAGGACATGACCGCCAAGCTCGGCCTGCTGCTGCCCAAGCTCGACTCCAAGAGCACGATCGTGTTCCGCGCCAAGCAGTCGTCGATGAGCGCCGAGCTGTCGGGCCAGATCATGTCGTTCTACGCCGGCGTCAACGAGCTGCAGTCGATGCTGCGCCGCCACGTCGACGCGGCCAAGGCCGACGACATCGCGCTGGCCAAGGCCAAGACCGCGGGCGACGGCGCCAAGATCGCCGAGAGCGAGAACGTGTTCATCGCCGGCACCATCCGGTACGCGGTGGTGCTGAGCAACCCGGGTGAGGAGGACAAGGCCACCGGCGGCCCGGTCGGCGCCCAGGTGGTCGAGCTCGGCCCGCCGTACTGCGGCGAGGTGATGTCGAAGACCGGCGCGTGCGAGGGCAGCGGCCCCAGCGGCCACGCCTACCGCCCCGAGCCGAGCGGCAACTGGCGCAAGGGCGACGTGGTCAGCGTGTCGCCGGGCGATCCGTTCCCGGCCAAGGTGGTCATCCCGCTGGTCAGCAACGGCACCATCGACGGCCTGATCCGCGGCACCCAGCCCGCCGTGTCGGAGGCCGCCTACGTGCGCCGCATGAGCGAGCTGTCGACCATGCTCGAGGAGCTGCTGGCCAACGCCAACGCGGTCGAGAACAAGCTGCGCGCCAAGGCCGGCGAGAGCCCGAAGTTCACGTTCTTCCTATAGCCGGTTCCGGCTCCGACCACGACGGGCTGCCAGCTGGCAGCCCGTCGTGCGTTTCGGCCGAAGCGCGGGCCAGCACGACGAGGGCCGAAACGCGAAACGGGCCGCAGGGCGGCCCGTCAGCGTGGCAGGTCGGGCGATACGCCCGGCCGGCGCGAGCTACTTGCCCTTGCCAGCGCCGCTGATGACCTGATCGACGGTGCCCTTGTTGAGGTCGACCGGCGGCTTGGTGTCGTCCTTGTCGAGGACGCTCTTGACCACGCCGTTCATCTCCTTCTTGGCCGGGGCACGCTCGGTGCGCATGGCCACCAGCGACTGCATCTGCTTGCTGTCCCAGATGACCAGGCACAGCGCGTCGTACTCGCGCAGCTTGTCGATGGCCTGGGCCGAGAAGTCGGCGGTGTCCCAGGTGATGCGTCCGGCCTCGACCAGGCCGGGGCCATACTTGCCGGTCATCACCGCCTTGATGGTGTCGAAGTTGCGCTTGTCCTCGGGCAGGACCGAGGTGTCGAGCGAGAGGAACATCTTGTACAGCTTGCCGTCCCAGAAGAAGAAGAAGCGGCGCTGGTTCTTGCCGCCCTGGTTCTCCCAGTGCACCAGCATGGCCTCGCCGGTGTTGTGCGCGAACTGATCCTCGATGAGCGAGACGTCCCAGCCGGACTTCTTGCCCTCGAAGGCGACGAAGCTCTTCTTGATCCGGTCGATCTCCTTCTTCTTCTCCTTGCGCAGGTTGTCCTGCACGTAGATGTCGGTCGTCGACTTGATCTGCTCGGCGTAGCTCTCGTCGATCTGCTTGGTCAGGATGCCGAGGACCTCGTCCTTGGCCATGCCGAACTTGTAGGCCCCCATCTGGTCGGCCAGCGCCTTCTTGTGCTCGGGCGAGACCGGGGGCGGCTTGGTCGCCTTGACCTGGGCCGGGACCGCCTTCTTCTTCTTGGCCTTGCCGGCGTCGGCGGTGCCGACGAAGGTGAGGGCCAGGGTGGCGGCGAGCAGGGAGGAGAACAAGGTCTTGCGTGCCATGGGGTTTCCTTGCCGGGCAGTCTAGCAGAGGCCTCGGGGCGGTTTCGGTCCGGTGCGAGTACCACACCGACGGTGCATCCGCCCGGATATTCACGCCTTCCCGGCCGCGTTGCGAAGGGCCGGGCCCGGCGGTCAGGGGGCTAGCTACCCGAAAGCACTGGGCAGCCGCGGTCGGAGGTGGGATGACGCGCCGCCCCGCTCCTTTATATAGGCGCTCATCGAGGTGGCGGCGCCCCCCGGCCAGGCGCGGGCACGGGGGATCGGCCCTTACAAGCTGGCGCCTTGGGCCGATTTCCATCTCGCATGGTTCCCGTCGGCATCGTCATCGTCCTCGGCGCGATCGTCGGCGGCTTCGCCATGGCCGGCGGCAACTTCAGCGTGCTCATCCAGCCGTCGGAGTTCGTGGTCATCATCGGCGCCGCCATCGGCACGCTGGTCATCTCGTCGCCCGGCCTGATGCGGTCGCGCGTGATCCACGTGTTCAAGGCGGCGATGGCCGACACCTGCCCCAAGAAGAAGGACTACGTCGACATCCTCAAGCTCATGTACGAGCTGTTCATGCTGGCCCGGCGCCAGGGTGTGCTCGCGCTCGAGTCGCACGCGACCGACCCGGCCAAGAGCGACATCATCAAAAAGTACCCGCACATCGCCAAGGACGACCTGTACCGCACGTTCCTGGCCGAGGCGCTGCAGCACATGGTCAATGGCGTGTCGCCCGACGACCTCGACGGCCTGCTCGACGCCGAGCTCGGCACCATCAAGACCGAGGGCCACCTGGCGACCGGCCTGGTCACCAAGATCGGCGACTCGCTGCCGGGTATCGGCATCGTCGCCGCCGTGCTCGGCATCATCGTCGTGATGGGACACATGGACGCGCCGCCGGCGGTGATTGGCCTGCACGTCGCCGCCGCCCTGGTCGGCACGTTCCTCGGCATCTTGCTGTGCTACGGCATCCTCGGCCCCATCGCCACCAACGTCGAGCTGCAGGAGGCGCACCACATCCGCTTCCTCGAGTGCATCAAGGCCAGCGTGCTGGCGGTCATGCGCGGCGCCGCCCCGGCCACCGCGGTCGAGTTCGGCCGCAAGATGATCTTCCGCGACGAGCGGCCGAGCTTCAGCGAGATCGACAAGGCGCTGCAGGCCATCAAGAGCTAGCCCATGGCCGCCGAACCCAGCAAGAAACGCGTCATCAAGAAGGTCGATGGTGGCCATGGCCACCACGGCGGCGCGTGGAAGGTGGCGTACGCCGACTTCGTCACGGCGATGATGGCGCTGTTCATGGTGATGTGGCTGCTGGCGTCGACCGACCAGCAGACCCGAGAGGAGATCGCCAGCTACTTCCGGACCGGCATCCTGCCCGAGGGCGACCTGGCGATGAACCACGCCGCGCAGAGCCGGCCGTCGGTGATCGAGCAGGCCATGACGCCGCCGCCGCCGGGCGGGCAGACGCTCGAGGAGGAGGCCGAGAGCCTGGCCAAGGCGATGAAGGAGATGCTGGCCGGTGACGAGGATCTGGCAGCGCTGGCCGACCAGGTCTCGGTCAAGGCCACCCCGGAGGGGATCGTGGTCGACCTGGTCGGGCGCGAGGACGACGACCTGCTGTTCGACTCGTCGTCGGCGTCGCTCAAGCCGCAGCTCGAGGAGTTCATCGGCCTCATGGCGCCGAGCCTGGCCCGGACCGGGCGGACGATGGAGATCCGCGGTCACACCGACGCACGCCCGTTTTCGGCCCGGGCCAGCACCAACAACTGGGACCTGTCGTACTCACGGGCAGCGGCGGCGCGCGGCATCCTCGAGCGAGGCGGCGTCCCGGCCGGGCAGATGGGCTCGGTGGTGGCGCGCGGCGCGACCGAGCCGTACGACCCGGCCAGGCCGTATGCGGCGAGCAACCGGCGCCTGTCGATCCTGCTCAAGAACAAGGCCGGCGCGGCGGCGGAGCCCGGGGCCGACCCCGAGGCCGATGGTGATGCGCCGGCTGACGTGGCGCCAGCGGCGGCGACGCCTGGCCGGCGGCCTGGCCGCTAACGTGGCGGAACCGATGGCAGCCAGCCTGGCGTGCCGGTTGCTTGGATCTCTGTCGTGGCCTCAACGCTGCCCGCCGGATGGTGCGCCCTGGCGCTCGCGCTCGCGATGTCGCCTGCGGTGGGTGTCGGTGTGGCACGTGCGGCGCCGGCCGCCAGCGAACGCGTGGCCCCGCCTCCCCCGCCGCCCAGCCCGTTCGAGCTCGAGCTGCGCGCCGGCTGGGGCCTCAGCACCGGCGGCGGCGCTGGCATGTCGACCACGCGGCGGTCGCCCCTCACCGTCGCCGCCGGCGTGGCGTTCGCGGTGCGAACCCACCCGGCCACCGCCGCCTACGCCCGGCTCGTGGCCGAGGCGCTCGACCGCTCGGCCGTCGGGGCCGCGGCCGGGCTGCGCGTGCAGCCGGGCGCCGGCCCGCTCCGCCTCGGCGGTGGGGTCAGCACCCTGCTCTTCCCGTACACGGCGCTCGGCGCCGCGACCAGCGCCGGCGGGTGCGGACGCGTCGGCCGGGGCCTGGCGGTGTGTGGCGACCTCGAGGCGACGTTCTACGTGGCCGGCAGCGACATCCCCGACGGCCGCACCGTGGTCCAGGTCCAGCTGGTGGCCGGGGTGGTGTTCGATGCGATGTGAGCGCCGCCGTGGGCGTGGGCGTGGGCGTGGGCGTGGGCGTGGGCGTGGGCGTGGGCGTGGGCATGGGCTGGGGCTGGGGCTGGTGCTGCTGATGGTGGCCGCCGGAGCGAGCTCGGGCTGCGGCGGCGGCGACAGCTGCGTGCGCAACAGCGACTGCGCGCCGCCGCTGGTGTGCGGCGCGGCGGGGCTGTGTGCGCTCCCGCCCGATGCGCCGGCCGCCGACGCGAGCGCCAGCGCCGACGCGCCCGTCGACGCGGCGGTCGACGCGGCGGTCGACGCCGGAGATGCCGCCGGGGATGCCGCGCCGACGGACGCGGCGACGACGGATGCCGCCCCGATCGACGCCGCAGCGGCGATCGACGCCGCGGTTGGTGCCACGGTCGATGCCACGGTCGATGCCGCTTCAGGAGGCCCCCCATGACTGCGCGTGCTGCCGTCCTCGACAAGGACGACCGAACTCCGATCACCGAGCGCATCACCAAGGCGCTCGACAGCCTGCCGACGCTGCCGCTGGTCGCGCTCAAGCTGGGTGAGCTCATCCACTCGCGCAACACGTCGATGAAGCAGGTGGTCGAGCTGCTGCAGTCCGACCCGAGCCTGTCGGCCAAGCTGCTGCGCCTGGTCAACTCGGCCTACTTCGGGATCCCCGGCGGCGTCAGCGACATCGCCCGCGCGGTGCCGTTCGTGGGGTTCAACACGCTGTACCAGCTGGCGCTCTCGATCTCCGTCCTGCAGACCCTGACCGCCAAGGGCGGACGTCGGTTCGACCCCAAGCAGCTGTGGCTGCACTCCTTGACCGTCGGCACGGCCGGCAAGGTGCTGGCCGAGGAGGCCAAGCTGGCCGACCCGGGTTCGCTGTTCACCGCCGGCCTGCTGCACGACATCGGCAAGATCGCGCTGGCCAAGGTCGATCCGGAGAGTTTCCTCAACGCGTTCGACCTGGCCGAGCTCGAGGGTGTGCCGATGATCGAGGCCGAGCGGCGCTGCGGGCTGCCCACGCACGACCGGCTCGGCGCCCGCCTGGCCAAGCAGTGGCGCTTCCCGACGTCGCTGTCGTCGCCGATCGAGCTGCACCACGACATCGAGCGGCCCGAGGTGCGCGGACGGCTGGCCCTGGCCCAGCGCCGACCGGCCGAGGCCATCGCGCTGTCGGACCTGCTGGCCCACCGCATCGCCAAGGCGACCGGCGCACCGACGGATGACGGCGAGCAGCCGGACGGGGTGGTGGCGATGCTCGAGGACCTCGGGGTGTCGGAGCGACGGCTCGAGGGATATCGCGACAAGACGCTCAAGGCGCTCGACAACTCGCGGGCGTTCATCCAGCTGATCGAGTCGATGACCTGACGCTCGCTCGGGGGGCAGCAACAGCAACAGCAACAGCCGCAGCCGCAGCAACAGCAACAGCAACAGCAACAGCAACAGCAACAGCAACAGCAACAGCAACAGCAACAGCAACAGCAACAGCAACAGCAACAGCAACAGCAACAGCAACTGAGCGCTCCCCGGAAGATCCGGAGCAAATCTCAGCGCCTAGCGAGCGCAGTTGCAGCAAACACGCGTCGGTGATCCTGTGTGGCTGCGAGACCTAAACGGGAGCCGACGCGTGCCTGCTGCAACACCGACTGTAGCTGACCAGTTTCTCGATTTCTCGGCGATCTGCGATCCACGTGTGGCCCGAGCCGTGGCTGAATCGTGCGGTGCCGTCCTGTGCGGGGCGCCGCTGCAAGGAACTGCCATCGGCCGTTGGACGACGACGCCCGGTGGATCGGCGAAGCACGCCATCAAGCGGGTGCACCGCTTGCTCTGGTCCCCCGTCTTGGCCAGGGCGATGGGCGCCATCATGGCCCGCGTTGCCCATCTGCTCTTGCGCGGGCAGACACGGGTCGTGGTCGTCGTCGATGCCGTTGAGATTCGCGA
>JAGPCO010000222.1 GCA_018058095.1 Kofleriaceae bacterium | reverse complement strand
CCAGGTAGGCCCGGGTCCGCGCCGACGGCGAGATGCCCGGGCTGGCCAGCGTGAGCCGGGCCGCCGACACCCGCGCTGGCGCGCCGCGGCTCGGCTCGCGCTCGCTGCCACCACGCCGCTGCAGGCGTCGCAGCCGGTGCAGCAGCGCGCGCAGCGGCGAGGCCGACGTGGTGACCGCGGCCGGCTTGCCGACCGGCTGGTCACTGCTGCGCGGACGGGCGGCGCGCTCGTCGGCGCGGGGCCGTGAGCCGCGCGCCGAGCTCGGGCGGGGCGAGGCGCCGGCGCTCACGGGCGCTCCCCGGCGCGGGCCAGGGCCTGGGTCGGCGCCACCACCCGGATACGCTCGGGCGAAGGTGAGCCCATGCCCATGCGGGTGGCCAGGGCGCGGATGCGCTCGGGCGCGGCCAGGGTGGCGAGCTCGAGCTGGAGTCGGCGCTGTTGCTCCTGCGCGGCGCGCAGCTTCTCGCTGACCCGGGCCAGCGCGTAGCCGGCCCGCACCACCTGGTGCCGCTGCGACGCGCGCAGGATGGCGAGGCCACCGACGAGGGCGACCACCACCACCAGCGCGACCACCACCCGGCGTGGCGAGGCCGCGACCAGGTGGCGCGCCCGCAGCGAGCGGTACAGCGGGCGGCGGCCGGAGCCGTCGACGCCGACGGCGCGTGGGCTGGCGGAGTCGACGGTGCGCAGCGAGCTCGACAGGTCAGCGACGTTCATGGGGCTCCCGGGGCCAGGTGCATCGGCCGGTGCGGCGCGGTGGTGCGTTCACACACGCGCAGCTTGGCCGAGCGCGCGCGTGGGTTGCGGGCGACCTCGGCCTCGCCGGCCTCGATCGGCTTCTTGCTGACGGCGACACACACCGCCTCGGTCCGCTCGCCGGCCTGGGCGGCGTAGCGGGGCGGCAGCGACGAGGTCCAGCCGAGATCGCGAAACGCGTTCTTGACCAGGCGGTCCTCGAGCGAGTGAAAGCTGATGATGGCGCACCGGCCGCCCGGCGCCAGCCACGACGGAAACAGGCGCAGGAAGTCGCGCAGCTCGTCGAGCTCGCCGTTGACGGCGATACGCAGGGCCTGGAACGTGCGGGTGGCGGGGTGGATGCGGCTCTTGCGCTGCTCGGCCATCGGGATGGCGGTCGCGACCAGCGCCGCCAGCTCGGCCGTGGTGGCGACCGCGCCGGTCATGGCCGCGTCCTTGATCAGGCGGGCGATCCGGCGGTGGTAGCGCTCCTCGCCGTAGTCGCGCAGGATGGTCGACACCTCGTCCTCGGGCAGGACCCGCAGCAGATCGAGGGCGGTCGGGCCCTGGGTCGGATCCATGCGCATGTCGATCGGGCCGGCATGCGAGAACGAGAAGCCGCGCTCGGCGTGGTCGAGCTGCGGCGACGACACGCCGAGATCGAGCACGAACCCGGCGATGGGCCCGGGCGCGCCGCCGCTGGCGACGCCGTCGGGCTCGGCCCGCAGGCCACACCCGGTCAGCACGTCGGCGAGCGCGCCGAACCGTCCGTGCACCGTCACCAGCCGGTCGCCGACGTCGGCCAGGCGCGCCCGCGCCGCCGCCAGCGCGGCCGGGTCGCGATCGATGCCGATGACCCGGGCCCGCCCGTCGGCCAGCCCCAGCAGGCCGGCGGCGTGACCACCCCCGCCCAGCGTGCCGTCGACGTATCGCGGCGACTCGGCCCAGGCGTCGGACCACGCGGCGGCGCCCGGTCGCGGCGCCAGCGCGGCCACGACCTCGTGCGCGAGCACCGTCTCGTGCTGGAACCCCGACATCGTCCCTCCATTAGATAGCTGGGGGATCGCGGGGCAAGTTTTCGCCCGCCGATGCCTCAATGATTTCAACGCAGTAATCCGGACCGGCCAGGCGCCCCGGCCCTGGGCCAGACGCCCGCCACCCTGCTCAGGTGCGCAGGTCGGATGTCCGGCCATTGGCTTGACGCTTGCCGTGGTCTCCTGTAGGATTCACCGTCCCGCACGGCGCGTAAATTAAATACTTTCAGGACGTTAGACGGTGCTCCGGTACAAAGAAACCGAGGATATCGACGCTCGCTTCAGCGAGGTCGAGCGGATCGTGGGTGGGTGGCGGACGCGAGTCGCGACCGCGCCGGCCGCGCTGCGCTCGGAGTTCAACAACCGGCTGCGCATCTCGCTCATCCATCACGACGCTGCGCTCGAGGGCGAGGTCCTGAGCTACAGCGAGATCAAGGCCGCGGTCGACCCGAGCATCATCAGCGATCCGTCGCTGATCCCCTCGTACGAGGAGATCCGCCGCTTCGACGACGCCTGCAACTTCGCCGCCGAGCACGCCGCCAACAAGAAGAAGCCGTTCAAGCTCGACACGGTGCGCGACATCTACGCGATCCTCGCGCCCGACGAGAAGGCCAAGGGCCTGCCGCTGCGCAAGGAGAACCCCTTGCACCGGCTCTACTATCACGACATCGCGCCGCCGGAGAAGATCCTGCCGGCGATGCGCAAGCTGAGCGAGTGGCTCGACGAGCCCGGCACCAAGAACCTGCACGCGGTCGAGAAGGTCGCCAGCTTCCACTCCAAGTTCATGGCCATCTTCCCGTGGGCCAAGGAGAGCGGGCGCTCGGCGCGGATCGCCTCCAACCTCATGCTGCAGGAAGCCGGCTATCCGATCGCCATCGTCCACTCGATCGATCGGCAGCGCTACTACGAGGCGCTGCGCGGTGACCACGTGACCCTGCTGTCGATGTACCTCGAGGCGGTGCAGACCACCGCCGAGACCGAGATCCGGGTCTACGAGGAAGCCGACAAGTCGCCCAAGAAGCGCAAGAAGTCGTGACGTTTCGGCGCGGGGCCGTCTGCGCCACGCTGGCGCTCGGCCTGGTCAGCAGCGCCGCCGCGGTTGGCCACGGCAAGCCGAAGGCGCGTAAGCCCGCCGGCGCCGACCTGCCCAGCCGCGAGCTGGTCCAGCTCACCACCGACTGCATCGAGCAGACCGCGACCAGCCCCGCGCTGGCCAGCACCAGCCGCCAGTTTCGCGGCAAGCTGTGCGCGTGTGCGGTCGACCACGAGCGGATGCAGCGCCTGGTCGGTAAGCCGGCCGCGCCGCTGCTCGACGACGCGGCCGTGGCCACGACCTGCCTGGCGTTCGCCAAGAAATACGAGGCCAGCCCGGCCACCGGCAGCCCGTTCGCGACCTCCTTGCGCTTCCACACCGATCAGCTGGCCGGCGGCTTCCTCGGCTGCTTCGACGGCATGACCGAGGCCGCGCCCACGCTCGCCGCGACCAAGGTCGCCGACTACTGCGTGTGTTTCGTCGACCGGCTGCGCGGCAAGCCCGGCCCGGCGGCCAAGGCCATCGCCAAGATCAACGGCAGCGACGAGCGGTTCTGCCAGCGCGCCGCCAAGCT
>JAGPCO010000070.1 GCA_018058095.1 Kofleriaceae bacterium | reverse complement strand
ACGATGACACCGCGCTCTCGCGCGGCATGAAGGGGCTAGCGATCCGCCTGGCCCGCGGCTGGAACAAGGCCTTCGCCCGGCGCGGCCGGGTCTTCGCCGACCGCTACCACGCCCGCCCGGTCACCTCGCCGACGCAGATGCGCAACACCCTGCGCTACGTGCTCTTCAATCACCTGAGTCACTCCGTCCGGGATTGGCAGGCGAATCGCGGCCAGCTACGCCAGCGCCTGCGCTTCTTCGAGCCCGACCGCTGGTCGTCAGGGCACCCGACGAAGTCGGGTGTCTGGGTCATCGACGGGTCGCCGCCTCCCGCGGGCTCCCCGTTGAGCGCTCCGAAGACCTGGCTCGCGCGTGAGGGCTGGCTCCGCGCTGGCGGGCCGATCGACCCGGCCGAGCTGCTGGACCGACGGCCTCCACGGCCTCCACGCGCGCGATGACGGTGCCCGTATTCTGGGCGCCGCGACGGGCCGGACTCAGTCCGGCCTCATCGCGGCGGGGGTCGGACTCCTTGGGGTGACCGGGCCTGAACAAATTTACAGCGACCTCGCCCGCTGCTAGATTCGGGCGGTGCTGGGCGACCCCGCGGTGCTCGACCTGTTCCACCCGCTGGTCGCGGGCTGGTTCCGCGAGCGGTTCGGGCGGCCGACCACGCCGCAGGCCGAGGGCTGGCCGCGTATCGCCGCCGGCCAGGACGTGCTCATCGCCGCGCCGACCGGCTCGGGCAAGACGCTGGCCGCGTTCCTGGCCTGCCTCGACGCCCTGATCCGGCGCGGCCTCGAGGAGCCGCTGCCGGCCCGCACCGTCGTGCTGTACGTGTCGCCGCTCAAGGCGCTGTCGAACGACGTCCAGCGCAACCTGAGCGGCCCGCTCGACGAGCTGCGCGCGCGCGCGGCGCGAGAGGGGGTGGCGCTGCCCGAGCTGCGGGTGGCGGTCCGCACCGGCGACACCCCTGACGCCGAGCGCGAGCAGCTGGCCAAGCGGCCGCCGCACGTGCTGGTGACCACGCCGGAGTCGCTGTACATCCTCCTCACCACCACCCGCGGTCGGGCCGCGCTCGGTCAGGTCCGCACCGTCATCGTCGACGAGATCCACGCCCTGGCCGG
The DNA here is from genome assembly GCA_018058095.1 of Kofleriaceae bacterium. Lineage (GTDB taxonomy): Bacteria > Myxococcota_A > Polyangia > Haliangiales > Haliangiaceae > JABFXX01. The sequence goes on along the minus strand of JAGPCO010000070.1, from coordinate 39,581 downwards.
CGACAAGCGCGGGGCCCACCTGGCGCTCACGCTCGAGCGGCTCGACCGCCTGGTGTGCGCCGGTGGCCAGGCCCGGCCGGTCCGGGTCGGCCTGTCGGCGACCCAGCGCCCGATCGAGCGCCTGGCCCGCCTCCTGGTCGGCAGCCACCACCCGCTGCCGCACATCGTCGACGCCGGTCACCGTCGCGACCTCGACCTGGCCATCGAGATCACCGACGACGAGCTCGGCGCGGTCGCCTCGCACGAGCAGATGGGCCGGGTCTACGACCGCATCGCCGAGCTGACTCGCGCCCACCACACGACGCTGGTGTTCGTGAACACCCGGCGCATGGTCGAGCGGGTCGCGGCCGCGCTCGAGGAGCGGCTGGGCGAGGACCAGATCGTGGCGCACCACGGCTCGATGTCGCGCGCGCTGCGCCTGGCCGCCGAGCAGCGGCTCAAGCTGGGTGAGGTCCGGTGCGCCGTCGCCACCGCCTCGCTCGAGCTCGGCATCGACGTCGGCGCGGTCGACCTGGTGGTGCAGCTCGGCTCGCCGCGCGCGCTCGCCACCCTGCTGCAGCGGGTCGGCCGCTCCGGCCACAACCTGGGCGGCATCCCCAAGGGCCGGCTGTTCGCGCTCACCCGCGACCAGCTGGTCGAGTGTGGTGCGCTCATCCGCGGCATCCGCGCCGGCAACCTGGATCAGGTCGAGCTCCGGCAGTACCCGCTCGACGTGCTGTCGCAGCAGCTGGTGGCGACCGCCGCCGCCGAGGAGAGCGGCGAGCTGGGCGAGGACGAGGCGTTCGCGCTGGTGACCGGCGCCGCGCCGTACGCCGACCTGCCGCGCGCCCGCTTCGATCAGCTCGTGACCATGCTGGCCGAGGGCGTGTCCGATCGGCGCCCGCGCCTGGGCGCGCACCTGCACCGCGACCGCGTCGCCGGCCGGCTGCGGCCGCGTCGTGGCGCGCGCCTGGCCGCCATCACCTGCGGCGGCGCCATCCCCGACAACGCCAACTACGCGGTCGTGCAGTGGCCCGACGAGGTCCGGGTCGGCGAGGTCGACGAGGACTTCGCCATCGACAGCTCGGCCGGCGACATCTTCCAGCTCGGCAACACCGCCTGGCGCATCCGCCGGGTCGAGGCCGGGCGGGTCCTGGTCGAGGACGCCCACGGCCTGCCGCCGACCATCCCGTTCTGGTTCGGCGAGGCGCCGGCGCGCACGCGCGAGCTGTCGGACGAGGTGTCGGCGCTCCGGCGCGAGGTCGACGAGCGGCTTGCGGCCGGGACCGAGCCGGCCGCGCTGGCGACCTGGCTGGCGGTCGAGACCTCGATGCCGGCGCTGGCGGCCGATCAGTGCGTCGCGTACCTGGCCGCGGCCCGGGCCCAGCTCGGCGCCTTGCCGCGCGGCGACCTGCTCATCGCCGAGCGCTTCTTCGACGAGGGCGGCGGCATGCAGCTGGTGCTGCACGCCCCGCTCGGCGGCCGCATCAACCGGGCCTGGGGCCTGGCCCTGCGCAAGCGCTTCTGCCGCGGCTTCGACTTCGAGCTGCAGGCGGCGGCGACCGACGACGGCATCGTCATCTCGCTTGGCCAGCCGCACAGCTTCGACCTGGCCACGGTGTTCGGCTTCCTGCCGGCGGCCCAGGCCGAGACCGTGCTGGTGCAGGCGCTGCTCGACGCGCCGACCTTCGAGATCCGCTGGCGCTGGAACGCCGGCCGTTCGCTGGCCGTGCTGCGCCGCCACGGCGGCAAGAAGGTCGCGCCCCACCTCCTGCGCATGCGCGCGGCCGACATGCTGAGCGTGGTGTTCCCGCAGGCCCAGGCCTGCCTGGAGAACATCTCGGGCGACCGCGAGATCCCCGACCACCCGCTGGTGTTCGAGACCATCCGCGACTGCCTGGTCGAGGCCATGGACGTGGCCGGCCTGACCGAGCTGATGGGCCGGCTCGAGCGCGGCGAGATCAAGGTGCTGGCGCGCGACACGGTCGAGCCGAGCGTGTTGTCGCACGAGCTCATCAGCGCCAACCCGTACGCCTTCCTCGACGACGCCGGGCTGGAGGACCGCCGGACCCGGGCGGTCAGCATGCGGCGCGGCCTGCCCGAGGCGCTGGCCGACGGGGTCGGCGCGCTCGACGCCGCCGCCATCACCACCGCCGAGGACGAGGTGGCGCCGGCGGCGCGCGACGCCGACGAGCTGCACGACGCGCTGCTGGCGCTGTGGCTGGTCCCGGCCGGGCGCGGCCGGGCCATCGACCGCCAGGCCGAGGGGTGGATGGACCAGCTGGCGGCGGCCGGGCGCGCCGTCCGCGCGTCCTGGCAGGTCGGCGACCATCCGGTCGAGGCCTGGGTCGCGCTCGAGCGGCTGGGTGCGCTGCTGGCCATGGTGCCGGGGGCGACGCTGACGCCGGCGCTGGAGGTGCCCGACTGGGCGACCCGGTACGAGCGCGAGGACGCGCTGGCGCGCACCATCGCCGGCCAGCTCGACACCCGCGGCCCGGTCAGCGCGGTCGGCCTGGCCGCCGAGCTCGGCCTGGCCGAGGCCGACGTGCTGGCCGCGCTGCTGGCGCTCGAGGGCGACGGCGCCATCCTGCGCGGTCGGTTCTCGCCCGGCAGCGTCGACGGCGTGAGCCTGGGCGGCGCGACCGTACGCGAGGCGATCGACGCCAGCGGCGACCTCGAGGCGCTGCGCACCGTCGAGTGGTGCAACCGCCGCATCCTGGCCCGCATCCACCGCCTGACCTTGACCCGCCTGCGCGCCGAGATCGAACCGGTCAGCGCCGCCGCCTTCGTCCGCTTCCTGACCCGCTGGCAGCGGGTGCTGCGCGGGCGACAGCTCCTAGGCGGCGACGGCCTGGCCGAGCTGGTCAACCAGCTGCAGGGCTTCGAGACCGCGGCCGGGGCATGGGAGCGCGAGGTGCTGCCGCCGCGGCTGTGTGCGTACGATCCGACTTGGCTCGATCAGCTCTGCCTCGGGGGCCACGTCGCCTGGTGCCGGACCAGCCCACGCCGGCCCACCCCGGTGGAGGCGCCGACCGAGGCGCCGGCCGAGGCGGGCGCCGACGGCGCCGACGGCGTGCGGCCCGAACGGGCGCGGATCGCGCCCTCGCGAGCGGCGCCGCTGTCGTTGATGCGCCGGGCCGACGCGGCCTGGCTGCGCGCGCCGGCCGCCGCCGGGGCCGACCCCGACGACGATCACGCGGCGATGGTGGCGGCCCTCAGTCCCGGTGGGCGCGCCGTGTACGACCTCCTGGCCGAGCTCGGCGCCTGTTTCCTGCCCGACCTGGCCGCGCGCGGCCAGGGGCGGCCCGGCGTCGACGACGCCGCCGACGTCGAGGACGCGCTGTGGGAGCTGGTCGGCGCCGGCCTGGCCACCGCCGACGGCTTCGCCTCGCTGCGGGTGCTGGTCGATCGCCGGCGCGGTGAGAGCAAGAGCCCGTTCGATCGGACCCGGCCGAGCGCCGGGGCCCAGGCCGCGCCGCTCGGCGGCACCGACGCGGCGCCGGTCAAGCGGTGGAGCGAGGCGGTGGCCAAGGCCCGCACCCGCGACCGCGGCCGGCCAGGCCACGCCGAGCGCTCGCTGCCGACGGCGGCCGGGCGGTGGTCGCTGCTGGCCGAGCCACGCGCCGACGCCCACGACCCCGAGGCCTGGGCCTGGCAGCTGCTGCGGCGCTACGGCGTGGTGTTCCGCGACCTGCTCGCGCGCGAGGGTAACGCCCCGCCGTGGCGCGAGCTGCTGGTGGCGCTGCGCCGGCTCGAGGCCCGCGGCGAGCTGCGCGGCGGCCGCTTCGTCGGCGGCTTCGTCGGCGAGCAGTTCGCGCTGCCCGACGCGGTCGACGAGCTGCGCGCCGTCCGCCACGTCACGCCCGGTGCGCCCGAGGTGGTGCGGGTGGCCGCGACCGACCCGCTCAACCTGGTCGGCGTGCTCGCGCCCGGACCCAAGGTGCCGGCCGTCATCGGCAACGCCATCCTCTACGTCGACGGGGTCGCCGTCGCCTCGCTCGAGGCCGGCCAGGTGGTGCCCCGCGCCACCCTGACCGGCGGCGCCCGCGTCGACGACGAGCTGGCCTACCACCCGCCACCGCGCCCGGTCGCCCCGGTGGCCCAGGCCGCGCTGCCCTGGTGAGTCGATCGCCCGCCGGCGCGTGACGCGCCATCACGTTGACGCCCCAGGACAACACGCGGGGCTTCCTACCTACATGTGGTGCTGCGTAGACTGGTCGTTCGCCAGCGCGGGAGGACGCCATGTTAGTTCGCTGCACCACCATCGCCGTCACGATCGCCAGCCTGGCCGGGTGCTGGGGCAAGATCGGCGACGCCTCCATCGCCGAGCTGCCCGGCTGCGAGGAGCGGACCCTGCCGGTGCAGCCGTTGCGCCGGCTGTCGTCGACCCAGTACCACAACGTCATCAGCGACCTGTTCGGGCCGGCGCTGGCGGGCCCGCTGCGGGCCGGCTCGCTGTTCCCGCCGACGGTGGTCACGGCGGGCTTCAGCGCCGACGCCGACCAGAACACCGTCAACACCCGGCAGAGCAACGCGATCGAGGACGAGGCCGAGCGCATCGCCCGGACCATCATCGCCAGCCCCGAGCCGTGGCTGCGGGCCCTCGTGCCGTGCACCCTCGGTAGCCCCATCGCCGACGCCGAGATCGACGCCTGCATCGATCAGTTCGTGACCACCTTCGGCAGCCGGGCCTATCGACGACCCATCGACGCGGCCGAGGCGGCCCTGGCCCGCAGGGTGTTCACCGAGGTCCGCGCGACCCAGACCGCGACGCAGGCCTGGGCCAGCGTCGTCCAGTTCTTCGTCCAGGCTCCGGCCCTGCTGTACCGGGTCGAGCGCGGCACCCAGACCGCGCCGCCCGGCAAGCCGGCCCTGGTCACCCTCACGCCGCACGAGCTGGCCAGCCGCCTGTCCTTCCTGCTGACCGACAGCGGTCCGGACGAGGAGCTGCGCCGCGCGGCCGACGCCGGCGAGCTGGCCAGCGCCGAGCAGGTCGAGGCCCAGGCCCGCCGCCTGATGAGCTCGCCGCGCTTCTACGAGGTGCTGGCCGCCTTCCACAACGACTGGATGCACCTGCACGAGGCCGGCATCAAGGACCCGACCGTGGTGCCCGGGTACTCGGCCGAGGTCATGGCCAGCATGAACCGCGAGGCCGGTGAGCTGGTGCGCCACGTGGTCGATGAGGGCGACGGTTCGCTACGCAGCCTGCTGCTGGCGTCGGAGTTCCCGGTCGACTCGGTGCTGGCCGCCTACTACGGCGTGCCGGCGCCGGCCAGCGGGCAGTGGCACCGGGTGCCGATGCCGGGGCGGCTCGGCATCCTGCAGCTCGGCGGCGTGCAGGCCGCCCTGTCGGGAGCCACCACCAGCTCCCCCATCCACCGCGGCAACTTCTTCCGCTCGGCGGTGCTGTGCGAGCCGCAGCTGGTGTTCCCGGCCAACGTCGACATCTCGACGCCGCTCGAGGCCACCGCCCACCTGCCGACCGCGCGCGAGCGGCTGGCCCCGCTGCTGAGCAACAGCCAGTGTTCGGGTTGCCATCGGCAGATGAACCCGCTCGGCCTGGCGTTCGAGAACTTCGACGCGGGTGGGCGCTGGCGCGACCAGGAGAACGGCACGACCATCGACGCGTCCGGTGAGTTCGACCTCGGCGCCGGCCGGGTCAGCTTCACCGGGCCGGCCGACCTGGCCGCCCGCCTGGCCGACAGCCGCAAGGTCCAGGATTGCTACGCGCTGCAGTGGTATCGCGCCGGCAACGGCCGCACCGAGGTGGCCGAGGACACGTGCAGCGTCACCACCCTGCGCGAGCTGGTGGCCGAGACCGGGGGCGACCTGCGCGAGCTGCTCGTCGCCTTGACCCAGACCGACGCCTTCCTCTATCGCCGGAGCGGGGAGTAAGCCCATGCCGACCTTCACTCGTCGCAAGTTCCTGGCCGGCCTCGGCGGCCTCGCCCTCGGCCTGCCCTGGCTCGAGCACTTCTCGCGTCGCGCCGGCGCCGCCCCCGTGCCCGGCGGCCCACGCCGGGTCATCGTCGTCACCTACGCCATGGGTGTGCCGGGCGGGGTGTGGCGCCCATCCGCCCCGTCGGCGTTCACCCTGCCGTACGTGACCGCGCCGCTCGAGCCGTTCCGCAACCGGTGCCTGTTCGTGTCCGACCTCGACAACCCGATGCTGGAGGAGGGCGGCGGCGGCTTCGTCCACGGCCACCCCGGCAAGAGCGAGGCGGCCCTGACCGGGACGCTCACGTCGGGTGCGTTCCCGACCACCAACAGCAACCACGTCGACCAGATCCTGGCCAACGCGCTGACCGAGGGCGGCGCCAACGCCGAGTCGGTCGAGACCCGCATCGGCCGCTTCCTGCGCACGACCGAGCCGTTTCCGTCGGTCGACCTCGCCGTCGACGGCGACATCGTCCACGGTGCCAGCCCCGGCATCGTCGCCAGCCGCTTCTCGTTCGAGGGGCGCGACACCGCGGTCAGCCTCGATGGTGACCCGCGCGCGGCGTTCGATCGCTACTTCGCGCAGATCCCCGATCCGAACGACGTCGAGGCCATCGCCGCGCTGCGCGCCCTGCGCACCCGCAACAAGAGCGTGCTCGACGCGGTCAGGACCAGCTTCGGCGACCTGGCGCGCGACCTCGGCACCGACGACCGGCGTCGCCTCGACGAACACGCCGCCCGCATCCGCCAGATCGAGATCGACGCCGTCGGCGGCGGCTGCGCGCGCCCGACCGGCATCACCACCGTCAACGGCGCCAACATGGCGACCATCGCCAGCCTGCAGATCCGCCAGCTGGCCCAGGCCATGGCCTGCAACCTGGCCCCGGTCGGCCGGCTCGAGTTCGCCAACCAGCAGTCGCCGCGCTTCGGTGTGCCGCTGCTCGACGACACGCTCAACTCGGTGTCCAACTACGACTGGCACGCGATGGTGCACGGCGACCCGCTGCCGGGGACGCCGGGCGACGCCTACCTGCGCCCGGGCCGGGTCGCGTCGGTCACCACCTACGACGAGCGCCTGCAGGCCGGCTACCGCTTCTTCGTGCAGCAGTTCGCCAACCTGCTGGCCGAGCTCGACCTGTACCCCGAGGGTGAGGGCACCACCGTGCTCGACAACTCGCTGGTCATCCTGGCGACGGACCTGGGCGAGGGCCTGGGCCACTACCACGGCAAGATGGGCTACATCCTGGCCGGCAACCTGCTCGGCGCCCGGCGCGACTACCACCTGCAGTGCGCGCCCAACTCGGACATCTACACGCCGTCGACCTACGACGTGAACCAGCTCCTCAACTCCATCCTCGACATGGCCGGCGTGACCGACGACGCCGGCGCTCCGGTGTCCGACTTCGGCCTGCGTGGCTACCTGACCAAGGTCGGTCGGCCGCGCCGCATCGACGGGCTGTTCGCGTGAGCGCGCACGGCTGGCTCGGGCTCCTGTTCGCCGCCGCCGCCGCCTGCGGCGGTGCGACCGAACCCGGCGGCAGCGCCGATGGTGGGATGACCGGCGACGGCGGCGGGAGTGGTGGTGGCGACGCCCCGCGCGCCGACGCCGACCCGGGTGGGGTGCCGATGGTGGTGGCCATCGGCAAGATCGGGCGCATCACCCGCTCGTGCGACGGCGGCCAGACCTGGACCTTCAACCGCTCCGACGACGACGGCGCAAGCTGCGTCGGCATCGACTGCGACCACCACGCCGGCTCATCGACCGGGCTGACCGCGGGTGACGGCACCATCTACGCCTCGTATGGCTGGGGCGATCACCCGGCCCGGATCCTGCGCAGCGACGACGGCGCGACGTGGGACACCGTGTACGACCAGCGTGGCTTCTCCTTCGCCGGCGTGGCCTGGGCTGGCGATCGCCTCATCGGCGGCGACGTGACCCCGCGCCGTTCGATGGATCGGGGCGCGACGTTCACCGCGTCCGACTGGCCGGCCTACGACAAGCCAGAGGCGGTGTGGCCCAACGCGCGCCGAGTCGCGTACACCGGCGCCGCCGGCGGCCGCATCGCCCTGCTGTCGAGCAGCGGGGACTGGGCCGACACCACCATCAGCGCCGACGGTGGTGCGACCTTCGTGCACCCGACCACCCTGCCGGCGGCGTGCCGCGATCGCGGCATCGTCGGCATGGCGACCGGCGCCAGCGCCTGGGTCCACCTGTGGGGCCCGGGCGGCGCGTTGTGCCGGTCGACCGATGGCGGCGACACCTGGCAGGTGGCGCACACGGTGCCAGGCGCGGGCGAGCTGGCCGGGCCGGTGTTCGACGGCCGCGGCTTCGTCGCCTATCGCGACGATCGCGGCTGGCGCAGCGATGACGGCGGCGCGACCTGGACCGAGTTCGCCAGCACCCACCCGGTCGGGGTGGTCGCCGCCGATCCCGCTACCGGGGCGTTCGTGATGGTGCGGAACCCGTGGCCAGGCGACCCGGCCCTGCAGCGCTTCTACACCAGCAGCGACGGCGCGACCTGGACCGAGCTGCCGGCGACCGCCTTCGTCGCCAGCCACCCCATCACCCACGTCGCCTTCGTCCGCGCCGCCGGCGGCTGCTAGCGACCGCCGGGCACGGGCACCGGGCAGGAAGCGCCGCGGCCGCCACTGGCCTGCTAGCATCGGCGCGCCGTGATCGCGCTGCGCCAGATGCTGTCGAGCTGGACCGGGCGCGTCGTCGTCGCCTTCCTGCTGGTCCAGCTCCTGCTGCCGCTGCGCTACTACCTGTGGCATCGCGACCCGCACGACGAGCGCTTCGCCTGGCGCATGTTCTCGCCGATGCGGATGGCGACGTGTGAGGCCCGCTTCACCGTCGACGACCAGCCGGTGCGGATCCTCGGCCAGTTCCACGAGGCCTGGCTCGAGCTGGCCAACCGCGGCCGCTTCGTCGTGCTCGAGGCCATGGCGGCCCGCTTGTGTGGCCAGCGCGCCGGCGTCGACGTCCACCTCACGCTCACCTGCCGCTACATGGATGGCTCGAGCCGGACCTACGGCGGCCGCGACATGTGCATCGCCGAGCGGCTATGAGCAGCGGCGCCACGCCCGCGCTGCCGTCGTTCTTCGCCGACTTCGCCGTGTCGCGCGGGAAGCTGGCGCTGGCCCGGCTGGCCATCTTCGGCGTGCTCGCGGTCGACGCCGTGCTGCAGCTGCGCCACGCCCCGCGCTACGGCGCGGGCTTCAACGTCGCCCACGTGCCCGGGCTCGACGCGCTGGCACCCGGCCGGGTCGGCTTCGCCGTCGCTCAGGTCGTGCTGGCGCTGGCGCTGGCGGCGATCGCCGTCGGCGTCGGCTCGCGCCTGCTGGTCGGCGTGACCGCGGCGACCTACGCCTGGGTCTACCTGTCGAGTCAGCTCGACTCGTACCAGCACCACTACCTGGTCATGCTGTTCCTGCTGGTGTCGACGGCGGTGCCGTGGTTCCGGGCTGACGCCCAGGCGCCGAGCACCGCCCCGGCTGGGCCCGAGCCGGCGTGGGCCGTGCGGCTGATCCTGCTGCAGCTGGCCATCATGTACGCGTGGGCCGCGGTGGCCAAGCTGGAGGGGCCCTGGCTCGACGGCTCGACCGTGGCCCGGCAGATCGCGCCCGGACTGGCGCGCGAAGGGCTCGAGTGGATCGGCGTCGCCCGCGGCGCCAAGCTGATCGTCCTGATCGAGCTGGTCCTCGCCGTCACCGTCGCCGTGCCGCGGCTGTGGCCGGTCGCGCTGCCGGTCGGCATCGCCTTGCACGTCGGCATCATCCTGTCGGGGCTGGAGATCGGCGTGTTCGCCTGGCTCATGCTGGCGATGTACCTCCTGGTCGTGCCCGAGCGCTGGATGGCGCCGGCGCTGACCGCCGCCCGCCGCGTCGGCGCGGCCTGGCCCGCCGCCAGCGCGCCGGCGCTGCGATGGCTGGGCCTGGCCGGCGCCCTCGCCGCCGTGGTCATCGTCGGCCTCGTCGTCGACGTGCCCGGCGCGCTGGCCGGCGCCCTCGTCGGCGTGGTGCTGGTGGTCGGGACCGACCTCGCTCGCCAGCGGCCGCGCCGGCCGCGCCTGGCCACCGGCCTGGCCCCGCTGCTCGCGGCCGGCTTGGTCGCGTACCTGGCGCGTAGCCACGACGTGGTCAGCGACTACTACCGGTTCTGGGGTGGCTCGGCCCGCCGGCTGGGTGACCGGGCCAGCGCGCTCCACGCCTACCAGCGCCTGACCGAGGTCGACCCGACCAACCCGGGCGGGTACTACCAGCGTGGCCGCCTGCTGGCCCAGGCCGGCGCGGGCCAGGACCCGGCCGCGGCCGAGGCCGCGCTGCGGCGCGCCGCCGCGCTCGAGCCAACCAAGGCGCGGGCGCTGGTCGAGCTGGCCCGGCAGCTGGCGCGGGCCGGGCGCCCGACCGAGGCGCGCGTCGCGCTGGCCGAGGCTCGCCAGCGCGAGCCCGCTCACCCCGAGCTGGCCGCCGTCGAGCGCGCCCTCGCCAGCGCTGGTGGCGCCGGCGCGCCCGACGGTGCCGAGCCCGGCCCGGACGGATCGCCGTGACCTTGCCCAGCCTGGCCGAGCGGCGCGCCCGCGCTGGCCGCATCACCGCCCTGCTCGACCAGCACGTGCCGGCGCCGGCCATCCCGCTCGATCACCAGGACGCCTTCCAGCTGCTCGTCGCGGTGATCCTGTCGGCGCAGTGCACCGATGCCCGCGTCAACCAGGTGACGCCCGCGCTGTTCGCGCGCGCCGGCACGGCCGCAGCCATGGCGCGGCTGCAGCCGGCCCAGATTCAGCGCCTCATCCAGAGCTGTGGCCTGGCCCCGGCCAAGGCGCGGAACCTGGCCGCGACCGCCCGCCTGCTGCTCGAGCGCCATGGCGGCGCCGTCCCGGCCGACTTCGACGCGCTCGAGGCCCTGCCCGGGGTGGGCCACAAGACCGCCAGCGTGGTCATGGCCCAGGCCTTCGGCGTGCCGGCGTTCCCGGTCGACACCCACATCCACCGGCTGGCCGGGCGCTGGGGCCTGTCCCGGGCTCGCTCCGTCGACGAGGTCGAGCGTGATCTCAAGGCGCTGTTCCCGGCCGAGCGCTGGAACGTGCTGCACCTGCAGATCATCTATTTCGGGCGCGCGTTCTGCCCGGCGCGTGGGCACGACGTCGCCGCCTGCCCGATCTGCGCCTGGGCCATGAGCCCGGCGCGGGCCCGCGCCGAGGCCCGGACCGGCGTCGGGCGGCCTCCTCCCCGCCGGCGCCGCGCCAGGCCGCCGACCTCGCCGGCCACGCCGGCCGCGCGTCGACCGACCCGGTGATTGCACCGACGGGCAGGCGCGTCGTAAGGTGAGCGCCGGCGCCCGTGAAGACCAACTGCCCCTTCTGCGGCGCTGAGCTCGAGTTCCGCTACGACGACTCGTTCGTCCGCGTGTGCGGGTCGTGCCGGTCGTCGATCCTCCGCACCGACCGCGGCGTCGAGTCGCTCGGCAAGGTCGCCGATCTGGCCGACCTGCCGTCGCCGCTCAAGCTGTTCACCGAGGGCCGCTTCGCCGGCGTCGGCTTCATCGTCATCGGCCGCACCCAGCACCGCCACAGCGCCGGCGGGACCTGGCAGGAGTGGTACGCCAAGATGGACGACGGCCGCTGGGGCTGGCTGGCCGAGGCCCAGGGGCGGATGTACCTGACCTTCGAGAGCCCCGGCGCCGGCACGGTGCCCGCGTGGCAGCAGCTCCAGCCCGGCGCCATCGTGCCGCTGCTCGACGGCGTGCCCCGCATGTACACCGTCAACGAGCGCGCCACCGGCCAGTACCTGGCGGCCGAAGGCGAGGTGCCGTACCGGTTCCAGCCGGGCGCCCAGTTCTGGTTCGCCGACCTCGGCGACCCCGACGGCCGCTTCGCCACCATCGACTACGGCGTGGCCGGCCAGCCGCCGACCACGCCCACCGTGTACCTCGGCCGCCAGGTCACCCCGGCCGACCTCGGCCTGCAGGGCGGCGAGGACGCCGGCGTCGGCGCCGCCCGCCTGCCCGCGGTCGCCCGCAAGCTGGCCTGCCCGAGCTGCGACGGCTCGCTCGACCTGCGCGCGCCCGACTCGTCGATGCGCGTGGTGTGCCCGTTCTGCGGCGCCATGCTCGACGCCACCACCCCGGCCCTGCAGATCCTGAGCAAGCTCGAGGGCACGCCGTGGAAGGCGCCGTCGATCCTGCCGCTCGGCAGCAAGGTGACCTTCGAGGGCCGCGAGCTGACGCTGATCGGCACGGTCGGACGCGGCGCCATCGTCGACGGCACGACCTACCCGTTCACCGAGTACCTGCTGCATCACCCCGAGCTCGGGTTTCGCTGGCTGGTCGAGTCGGACGGGCACTGGAGCTACGTGCAGCCGGTGGCGCCGGCCGCGGTCAGCACCGGGGGCGCGATCACCTACCGCGGCCAGGCCTTCAAACCCTTCCAGTACGCGACGCTGACGGTGCGCTGGGTCGTCGGCGAGTTCTACTGGAAGGTCGAGGTTGGCGAGGAGGTGTCGGCCAGCGACTACGTCTCCGCGCCGGCCATGCTGTCGAGCGAGCGCTCCAGCGCCGAGCTCAACTGGTCGCTCGGGACCTACCTCGACGGCAAGGCGCTGGCCGCCGCGCTCGGCCCGATCTCCATCCCGCTGCCGTCGCGGGTCGGCGTCGGCCCGCACCAGCCCAACCCGTGGAGCGGCCCGGCCCGCGTGCTCGGCTGGTCGATGCTGGCCCTGGTCGCCGCCCTGGTCGTGCGCGGCGTCGTCGCCAAGAACCGCACGGTGATGACCAGCCCGGTGCGGATGTCGCCGATGGTGGCCGAGGCCAGCCCCGACGAGGAGCCGGGCGCCTGGGCCCCGCCGCCGACCGGCCAGCTGGTGTACTTCAGCCAGCCGTTCGCGCTGCGCTCGCTGCAGAACGTGCAGATCACCCTGACCGCCGACGTGTCCAACTCGTGGGTGGCCATCGGCGGTGACCTGATCCACGAGGACACCGGTCGCTACGTCATGTTCGACCGCGACATCGAGTTCTACTCCGGCTACGACGGCGAGGCCTGGACCGAGGGCTCGCACACCACCGACGTCCACCTGCCCGCGGTGCCGGCCGGCTCGTACGTGCTGCGCCTCGAGGCCACGCTGCCGGCGGACTCGACCGGCCATCCCGAGATGAGCGTGGTCGTGAAGCAGGACGTGTTCCGCTGGATGCACGCGCTGGTCGCGGCTGGCGCCCTCGGCCTGCCGACCCTGGTCATCCTCCTGCTGGCCTACTCGTTCGAGCGCCGGCGCTGGTCGACCAGCGACCTGGCGCCGGCCGGCCTGGCCTCGAACTCCAGCGACGACGAGGACGACGAATGAGCCACGACCCCACCACCGGCGCCCGCACCGCCGTCGATCCGCCCGCGGCCGACCAGCCGCCGCTGCCGACCACCCGGCGCGGCCTGGGCACCTGGATCACGCTCGGCCTGGCCACCGCCGTCGTCGGCGGCTACCTGGTGCTCAGCTTCATCGGCTGGGACACCGGCGGGTCGACCAGCCGCGACAACGTGCCGACCAGCGTCCGCAGCTCGCCGGGCGGCTACCGCGCCTACCACTTCTGGCACACCGGCTACATGGGAGGAAAGTGATGAAGCTCGAGAACCTCGGCGAAACCATCGTGACCTCGGCGGCCTTCGCCGGGGTCGGCCTCGTGGTGTTCGGAGTGGCCTTCCTGATCATGAAGCAGGTCACCCCGTTCTCGATCCGCAAGGAGATCGAGGAGGATCACAACGTGGCGCTGGCGATCATCATCGCCGGCGTGATGATCGGCATCGCGCTGATCATCAGCGCAGCCGTCCATGGCTGAGGAGGCCCCGGCGGCCCGCCCCGACGACGGCGGCGCGGCCGAGGCCCCGGTCCGGCCGCTGCCGGCGGCGCTGCTGTTCCTCAACGTCTTCGTCGTCGCCACCTGCGGCCTGGTGTACGAGCTGCTGGCCGGCACGCTCGGCAGCTACCTGCTGGGCGACTCGGTCACGCAGTTCTCGCTGGTCATCGGCCTGTACCTGTCGGCCATGGGCTTCGGCGCCTGGCTGTCGCGTTTCCTCGACCGCGGCCTGGCCCGCCGCTTCATCGAGGTCGAGCTGGCGGTGGCCCTCGTCGGTGGCGCCTCCGCCCCGGCGCTGTTCATGCTGTTCCCGACCGTGCGCAACTTCCAGCTGCTGCTGCTGGCGGTGGTGTTCCTCATCGGCACGCTGGTCGGCCTCGAGATCCCGCTGCTGATGCGGCTGCTCGAGAAGCGGTTGCCGTTCAAGGACGTGGTGTCGCGGGTCCTGACGTTCGACTACATCGGCGCGCTGGCCGCCGCCCTGCTGTTCCCGCTGGTGCTGGTGCCGCAGCTCGGGCTCATCCGCACCTCGCTGGTCATGGGCCTGGGCAACGCGCTGGTCGGCCTGTGGGGCACCTGGCTGCTGGCGCCCCTGCTCGGCCGCGCCACCCTCGGCCTTCGCGTGCGCGCCGGCGCCGTGTGCCTGCTCATGGTGCTGGCGCTGACCCAGGCCGGCCGCCTGACCGACGCCGCCGAGGCGCAGATGTACGCCGACGAGGTGGTGTACGCCGAGACCTCGCCGTACCAGCGGATCGTCGTCACCTCCAACCGGGCCGGCTTCAACCTGTTCCTCGGCGGCAACCTGCAGTTCGCCTCGGCCGACGAGTACCGCTACCACGAGGCCCTGGTCCACCCGGCCATGCTGGCGGCCGACGCGCCGCCGCGCCGGGTCCTGGTGCTGGGCGGCGGCGACGGCCTGGCCGTGCGCGAGATCCTGACCCACCCCAGCGTCGAGCACGTCACCCTGGTCGACCTCGACCCGGCCATGACCCGGCTGGCCCGCAAGCTGGCGCCGCTGGCCGCCCTCAACCGCGGCTCGCTCGACGACCCGCGGGTCACGGTGATCAACCAGGACGCCATGACCTGGCTGGCCGGCGCCCCCGGCGGCTGGGACGCGGTCATCGTCGACTTCCCCGACCCCAACAACTACGCCCTCGGCAAGCTGTACACGACGCTGTTCTACAAGCGGCTGCGGGCCCGGCTCGCGCCCGGGGCGGCCATCTCCGTGCAAGCCACCTCGCCCCTGTTCGCGCGCCGGTCGTACTGGTGCGTGATCGAGACCATGCGCGCGGCCGGCTTCGTGGTCCACCCGTACCAGGTCGCGGTGCCGTCGTTCGGGGTGTGGGGCTTCGCGCTGGCCAAGCAGTCGGCGTTCGCGCCGCCGGTGACGGCCCCGCCCGGGCGGCGCTTCCTCGACGACGCCGCGCTGGTGGCGATGTTCAGCTTCGCGGCCGACATGGGCCCGGTCCCGGTCGAGATCAACCGGCTCGATAGCCAGGCCCTGGTCCGCTACTACGACACCGAGTGGGCGCACTGGCAGTGAGCACCGGGGCCACCCGCCGCGACTTCGTCGCCCTGCTGCTCGGCGCGCCGGTCGCGGCCGGGCTGGCCGGCGTCGGCGCCGGCCTGGGCTGTTCGCGCCGCCCGGCCCTGCCCGACGGTGAGCTGATCGAGACCGGGCGACGACGTGGCCACGCTGCGGTGCGCGACGCCGGCCCATCCGCCGGCCCACCGGCCGGGCCGGACCAGACCCGCCGGTGCGAGGTCGTCATCATCGGCGGCGGCGTGGCCGGGCTGGCCGCGGCCTGGGCCCTTCGTCGGGCCGGCGTGCGCGACCTGCTGGTGCTCGAGCTCGACGACGTGATCGGCGGCACCGCGCGCGCCCACCCCGGGCCGGTCACGCCGGCGCCGTGGGGTGCGCACTACATCGTCGCGCCGCAGCGCGAGCAGCACGACCTGGTCGCGCTGCTGGGTGAGCTCGGCGCCATCGAGGGCTGGACCAGCGACGGCACGGCCATCGTCGACGAGGCCCTGCGCTGCCGCGAGCCGGAGGAGCGGCTGTACTACCGTGGCCGCTGGTACCCGGGCCTGTACCAGGGCGCCGGCGCCAGCGCCGACGACGTGGCCCAGCTGCGCGCGTTCGAGGCCGAGGTCGACCGCTGGGCCGGCTGGCGCGACGGCGCCGGCCGGCGCGCCTTCACCTCGCCGGTCTCGGCCTGCTCGGCCGACGCCGAGGTCGCCGCGCTCGACCAGCTCTCGTTCGCGGCCTGGCTCGACGGGCGCGGGTTGACCTCGCCCCGCCTGCGCTGGCTGGCCGACTACGCCTGCCGTGACGACTACGCGCTGACCGCGGCCGGGACCAGCGCCTGGGCCGGCCTGTTCTACTTCGCGTCGCGACGACCGGCGCCGGGCGCGGAGGCCCAGGCGGTGGTGACCTGGCCCGACGGCAACGCGCCGCTGGTGCGCCAGCTCGCCGCCGGCGTCGAGGTCGTCACCGGCGCGGCGGTCACCGCGCTCGAGGCCGACGCCGACGGCGTGGTCGCGCGCGGCGTCGGCACGGCCGGTCCGTTCGCGGTCGCGGCCCGCCACGCGGTCATCGCCACCCCGGCCTTCGTGGCCCGCCGCCTGGTGCCGGCGCTGGCCGCACGCGCCTTGCCGCCGCCCGACACCGGCGCCTGGGCGGTGGCCAACCTGACCCTGCGCGCGCGCCCGCGCCCGCGCGGCGGCGAGGCGCCGCCGGCGTGGGACAACGTCCTGTACGACAGCCCCAGCCTGGGCTACGTCAGCGCGACCCACCAGGCTGGCGCCGACCACGGGCCGACGGTGTGGACCTGGTACTACCCGTTCACCGAGGGAGTCTCGGCCGACCACCGGCGCCAGCTCGAGAGCGCGACCCGGGCCGACTGGGCCGAGGTGGTGCTGGCCGACCTCGAGCGGCCACACCCCGACCTGCGCGACCTGGTCAGCCGCGTCGACGTCGCCTTCTGGGGCCACGGCATGCCGCGGCCCGGCGTCGGCCGCATCTTCGATCCGACCCGGCGCCAGCGCGCCGAGCCGATCGGTCGGCTCCACTTCGCCCACACCGACCTGTCGGGCCTGGCCCTGTTCGAGGAGGCCTTCGATCACGGCCTGCGCGCCGCGCGCGAGATCATCGCCGCGAGGGTGGCGTGACCACGCCGGCGCCGGCCCCGGCCGCGCCGCCGCCAGGTCGATCCGGCTGGCTGTTCTCGCCGGTGATCGACCTGCTGGTGTTCGGCGGCACCGCGGCGCTGGCGCTGCTGGCCGTGCTGCTGGCGCCTCACCTCGGCGTGACCAGCGGGGCCTCGCCAGAGTGGAGCTGGATCGTCGGCGTGTTGCTGGTCGACGTCGCCCACGTCTGGTCGACCGTGTTCGTGGTGTACCTCGACCCGTTCGAGCGGCAGCGCCGGCCACGCCTGTACGCGCTGGTGCCGATCGGTTGCTACCTGGTCGGCGTCATCGGCTACCAGCTCGGGGCCGAGGTGTTCTGGCGCGGCGTGGCCTACCTGGCCATCTTCCACTTCGTGCGCCAGCAGTGGGGCTGGGTCGCGCTGTACCGGGCCCGTCACGGCGAGCGTGATCGCCTCGGGCGGTGGATCGACGCCGCCGCGGTGTACGCCGCCACGCTGTACCCGCTGGTGGTCTGGCACACCCAGCTACCGCGGGCGTTCTGGTGGATGCGTGAGGGCGATCTGGCGGCCGGCCTGCCGGCGAAGATCGCCGACGCCGCCGCGGTGCTGTACCTGCTGATCGGCGCGGCGTACCTCGGCCGCGCTGGCTGGCAGGCGTGGCGAGGCCAGGTCAGCTGGGGCAAGCACCTGGTCGTGCTGTCGACCGCGGCGTGCTGGTACGTGGGCATCGTCGCCACCAACAGCGACTTCGCCTTCACCGTCACCAACGTGTTCATCCACGGCGTGCCGTACCTGGTGCTGGTGTTCGTGTACACGCGGACGGCGGCCCGGGTCGATCCGCGCTCGCGCGGCCTGGGCGCGAGCATCGTCCAGCGTGGCTTCCTCGCCTTCGCCGCCACCTGCTGGGCCCTGGCCTACGTCGAGGAGCTGCTGTGGGATCGGATGGTGTGGCACGACCGGCCCTGGCTGTTCGGGCTGGGCGACGAGCTCGGTGGTGGGGTGACCGCGCTGCTGGTGCCGTTGCTCATCGTCCCGCAGCTCACCCATTACGTGCTCGACGCCTTCCTGTGGCGGCGCGCCGCCAACCCGCGCCTGGGGCAGCTGCTGGCCCCGGCCCGGGCCGAGGCCCCGCCGTGACGGCTACCGCCGGCGGCGATCACCACCAGGCCATTGACGACGCCGCCGTTGAATCACGGAATCAACTGCGTAGTTTCGTATAGTTACAACTTTCCTGTTGCGGAACGAACGTGAAATGAATATTCATTCCCTCGTGCCACGGAGCCCCATCCCCGACCCGGCCAACACGCCGGCACCGACAGCCCGCCCGCGCGGCGGTCGCGCCGGTGGTCGGGCCGGCCACACCGGTCGCGCCGGTCGCCCGGCCGGTCGAGCTGGTCGCGCCGAGGCCCCGGCCGACAAGCGCGACGCCATCATGGCCGCGGCGCTCGAGCTGTTCGTCGAGCGCGGCTTCCACGGCACCGCGGTGCCCGAGGTGGCCGCGCGGGCCGGGGTCGGCGCCGGCACCATCTACCGCTACTTCGCCTCGAAAGAGGCGCTGGTCAACACGCTGTACCAGCAGCTCAAGCTCGACCTGACCGGTCGCTTGTTGCGCGGCTTCGTCGTCGGTGGGCCGGCGCGCGAGACCTTCCGCGGCCTGTGGGCGCGCATGAGCGAGTTCGTCGACGATCAGCCCAAGGCGTTTGCGTTCCTCGAGCTGCACCACCACGCCGCGTATCTCGACGACCGCAGCCGGGCCATGGAGGGGCGCATGCACGACCTCATGACCCGCTTCATCGAGCAGGCCCAGGCCCGGGGCGAGCTGCGCCGGGCGCCGCCGTGCCTGCTCATCGGCGTGGTGCTCGGCGCCTTCACCGGCGTCGTGCGCTGGGCCTGGGAGTACCGGCAACCGCTCACCGCGGACACCTGGGCCCTGGCCGAGCAGTGTGCCTGGGAGGCCGTCCGCAGCTGATGGCCGCGGCGGTGGCTCCGGTGGCGTATTGCGCCGGCGGACCTCCTCGGACGGCACCACCTCCCCCTCTGCCTTCTCTTCGCATCGCCACAGAATGAACGTTCATTCCTAACCCTTCATCATCCCAGGAGCCCTCCAGATGTCCACGTCGTCGACCGCCCGCACCTCGTCCGCTCGCACCGCAGCCACCTCCTCGTCCGGCCGTGGCGCCGGCGCCTGGGTCCTCATCACCGGCGCCACCGCCGGCATCGGCCGCACCACCGCGCTGCACCTGGCCCGCGCCGGCTACCGGGTGATCGCCACCGGCCGCAAGGTGCACGAGCTCGAGGCGCTGGCGACCGAGGCGCGCGCGGCGGGCGCCGACCTCGACACCCTGTCGCTCGACGTCACCTCGGCCAGCTCGATCGCCGCCGCGGCCAGCGCGGTCGACACGCTGACCGGCGGGGCCGGCCTCGACGTGCTGGTCAACAACGCCGGCTTCGGCCTGATCGGCCCGCTGGTCGAGGTCGACGACGCCGGCCTGCGCCGGCAGTACGACACCAACGTGTTCGGCCTGATGGCGGTGACCCGCGCCTTCCTGCCGACGATGATGGCGCGCCGGCGCGGCCGGGTCATCAACGTGTCGAGCGTCGGCGGCCGCATGACCTTCCCGTTCATGGGCGCGTACAACTCGACCAAGTACGCGGTCGAGTCGCTGTCCGACGCGCTCCGCTTCGAGCTGCGCCCGTTCGGCGTCGACGTCGTGCTGATCGAGCCCGGCGTGATCCGCACCAACTTCACCGACACCGCCATGGGTGGGCTCGACGCCAGCACCAGCTCGGCCTATGCCGCCTCGCTGCGCAAGGCCGACCAGCTGCGCGCGCGCATGGAGGCCACCGCGGTCGGGCCCGAACACGTCGCCCGCGCCATCACCCGCGCCATCCGCGCGCGCCGGCCGTCGGCTCGCTACATCGCGCCGCGCCGGACCGCGCTGGTGCTGGCGGCCAAGGCGGTCACGCCGACCCGGGTGTGGGACTGGAGCATGCGGCAGTTCAGCTTCCTCGCCGGCAAGCACGTCCACGCCGCCCTGGCGCCGACGCCGACGCCGGCCCGGCTCGACCAGCCGAACCCGACCGGGGCGTGACCACGAGCAGGCTGCTGAAGAACCCGTGCCGGCGGCTCCTGCCGACGGGACGGGCTCCGTGTCTTCAGCAGGCGGCGAGATCGAAGATGCCTAGCAGGATGCTTCTTCAGCATCCGGCGAGGGCCCGCGAAGGGGCAACTCAATCGTTCTCGCGCACGATCCATCCCCGGGGGCTGCGTTGCTCCTCGGTCACGTACCGACGGGTCTGCTCCCTCGTCGCGCCTTGCCCGCGGGGCGCCTCGTTCACGAGCTCCGATCGACTTGCCCCTTCGCGGGCCCTTACGGCGCGGGCACCACGCCGCCCGGCGCCGGCACCACGCCACCCGGCGCGGCCGGTGGCGCCGGCGCGGCCGGTGGGCGGCGCAGCGAGCCCGTGCCCGAGCTCCACATCAGCGCGGCGATGATGGCCAGCACCACCAGCGCCAGGACCAGCAGCACGCCGAACGGCACCCGGTCGCCCAGCGTGCGGCGGCCGAAGAAGCGCCCGCCCGAGCGGCGGTGGATGGTCTCGGCCACGCCCGCGGTGAAGTCGGCCGGCGCCTCGGCCTTGCTGCGCCGGAGCGCGACCAGCCCGGAGTCGAACACCCCCGACGCCGGCCCGGCCTCCTCGAGCGGCTCGCCGCGCGCGGCCATGACCCGCTCGACCTGGGCCCGGACCTCGGGCGCCAGCTTCCCTTCGTGGTAGTCGAAGAGCTTGGCCTCGAGCTCCTCGTCGGACCAGGTGGGAAGTTCGGGCGCGGGCATCGGGCTCTCCTTGCGTGAGGGGCGTGGCGGACGTGGTGGTCGGGCTACAGGTGGCGCTGCAGCTTCTTGCGCAGGACCAGGCGGGCGCGGTGCAGGCGCGACTTGACGGTGCCGTCGGGCAGGCCGGTGATCTCGCAGATCTCCTCGATCGACAGCTCCTCGACGTCGCGCAGCACCACCAGCGTGCGGTGCTCCTCGTCGAGCGCGGCGATGGCCTCCTGCATCAGGCGCTCGAGCTCGGCCCCCTCGAGCGCGCGATCGGGCCGGCGCGGGTGCGACGGCGCGCCGTCGCTTCCCCCGGTGCCGGTCCCGTGGGTGGTCTCGTCGAGCTCGTCCTGCTTGCGGTCGTGTCGGCGCGACAGGTACTTGATGCGGTTCTTGCAGTGGTTGACGACGACCCGGTACAGCCAGGTCGAGAACTTCGACTCCTCGCGGAAGGTGTCGATCGTCTTGAACACGCTGATGAAGACCTCCTGCGCCACGTCCTCGGCCTCGGCCCGGTTGCCGAGCATGCGGAAGCTGAGGTTGTAGACGGTGGTCTTGTGGGCCTCGACCAGCTCGCGGAAGGCGCGCTCGTCCCGCTCACGGAGGCGGCGGAGCAGCGAGCGTTCCGGATCCATGGCCAGGCCTCAGCATACCCGACGCCGTCGGCCGGTCCCGGTTGCATGGCGTGCTTGCGTGCGCACCTGCGCCACCCGCCGCAGGCGACCGCGGCCGCCGGACCGGCTCAGGGAGCGGGTGCCGGTTCGGGATCGGGCTCCGCGCCGCTGCCGTCGCTGCCCGCCCCATCGCCGTCGCTGCCGCTCAGCGAGACCGACAGGGTGACGTCGGCCGACAGATCGACCGGCACCCGCCGGCTCTTGTGCCCGCGTCGCCGGAGCTTGACGGTGGCGGCGCCGCCCCGGGCCACCTGCTGCGCGAACGGCGTGTGCCCGAGGCGGACCCCGTCGAGCAGGACGGTCGCGTCGTCCGGGTTGGTCTCGATCCGCAGCCAGACCAGGTCGGTCGCCGGCGCCACCGTCGCGCCGCCATCGGGCACGGCCGGGTCAGCCGCCACCGCGGCGTCCGTCGCCACCGCCAGATCCTGCGAGGTCGGCACGTCGCTCGCGTCGCCCTGCGCCGCAGGCCTCGTCGCGACCTGGCTCGCGTCGACCCGCGGCGCCGTCAGCGCGGCCGCGTCCGAGGTCGCGCCGGCCACCGGCCCATCACCGGCGACGGGCGTGGTGCGCTGCCGCTGCGACCACCACCACAGCCCGGCCAGCACGCCGGCGAACACCAGCACCGCCGCCAGCAGGCCGCGCTTCCAGCCGGCGCCGGCGTATGCCTGGGGCTCGGCCGCCGTCGCCGGGTCGGGCCGCGCCACCAGCGCCGTCGCCGCGGGCCGTGGTCGGGTCGGCGCCGGTGAGGTAGAGCCGCCGCTCGCCGCTGGTGCGCTCGCCGCCGGCATCGCCGCGCTCGACCTCGCCGCCGGCATCGCCGCGCTCGATCGCGCCGGCGGCACCGCCGGCATCGCCGCGCTCGATCGCGCCGGCGGCACCGCCGCGCTCACCGCCGGCTGGGCCCCGCTCGGCCGCGCCGGCAGCGGCGCCGGCTTGGTCGAGCCGCCGGCGCCCGTGTCCGCCGCGACCACCACGCTGGCGTGCTCGCCGCTCGACACCTCGCCGGCGGCGGCCCGGCGCTGGCGCCGCTCGGCCTCGATCCGCGCCTCGAGCTGCGCCTCGTAGCCCGGCACGGCGGTGACCGTCACCGCCTCTTGCCGCTCGCCCGCGGCCGGCGCCGCGTCGGGCTGGGTCACCGAGGCGGCGCGCGGGCGACCGTCGAACAGGTCCTCGCCCCGGACCTGAGCCATCAGCGCGTCGAGTTCACCCAGCGACGCCTCGAGCGTGATCCCCGACGCCTCCGGCGCCATGGCCAGCGGCCGCGTCGCCGCCTCCTCGACGATCTCCGGGATCGAATCGGCCCGCTCGACGATCCACGGCTCCGGCCGGCGCCCGAACAGGTTGGTCATGGTCTCGACCACCGCCGCCTCGCCCAGCACCAGCCCGAGCCGGGCCGCCACCGCCTCGACCGCAGCCCCGAGCTGGGCCGCGGACTGGTAGCGCCGGTTGACGTTGACGGCCAGCGCGGTCTCGACCACCCGGGCCAGATCCTCGGGGTAGCCGCGCACCAGCTGGCCCGGCGGCTTGAACACGCCGTCGCGCAGCCGCTGCATCGTCTCGAGCTCGCTCGGCTCCTTGAAGGCACGCGCGGTGGTGGTGAGCTCGTACAGGACGATGCCGAGCGCGAACACGTCGGTCCGGCGATCGAGCGGCCGCGACAGCAGCTGCTCCGGCGCCATGTAGCCGATCTTGCCCTTGATGAACCCGGCCTGGGTCCGGCTCGACCGATCGGTCGCCTTGGCGATCCCGAAGTCGATCAGCTTGATGCCGCCGTCGTAGCCGACCATCACGTTGGACGGGCTGACGTCGCGGTGCACGATCTGCAGCGGCCGGCCGTCGCTGCCGCACCGCTCGTGGGCGTAGTGCAGCGCGGCGGCCAGGGCCGACACCACGCTCAGCCCGAACCCCAGCGGCAGGATGTGATCGGCCTTGGCGGCGGCGTCCAGCACGTGCTCGGCGGTCTCGCCGTGCACGTACTCCATGACCAGGAAGTAGCGGCCGTCGGCGTCGCGGTCGACCTCGACGACCTGGCCGATGTGCTGGTGGTGGAGCGACCCGACCAGGCGAGCCTCGTCGAGGAACATCGCCACCGCGTCGTCACCCTCGATCGAGGTGGCGTCGAGGGTCTTGACCACGCAGTGCCGCTCGAACCCGCCGGGGCCAACCACCTTGCCCAGGTAGACCTGGCCCATGCCGCCGGCGGCCAGGTGAGCCACGACCTCGTACTTGCCGATGCGCTGCGCGGCCGGCATCCCGCCGGTACCGTACCACGCAGGCGTCGGCGATCTGGCGCCGCGCCACGCCGCAAACGGTCGGGGCTCAGAACCCGGCGCCGGGGCTGTCGGTGGCCATCCGCGGCCCGTAGAAGCGCAGGCCGGCGGTGACGACCAGCTCGTCGCCGCTGCCGATCTGCCGGCGCGCGCCGACGTCGACCCCGAACTTCATCGTCGCCATGCCCAGACCGCCGCTGATGTAGGTCGCGTCCTGACCAGCGTCGTGGACCGCGCCGGCCCGCAGCGGGTAGCCGGCCTGACCACGCTGGGTCGCGATGAAGTACTCGAGGCCGCCCCCGTAGCGGAGCTGGTCGGCGTCGCGGTCGAGGTTCCACAGCGCGTCGAAGCTGGCGGTCAGCTTGGGCATCGGCCGGAACAACCCGCCGACCGCGACCGCGCGCGGGAACTGGGCGGCGTCGGCGCCGTACAGGTTGTAGCCGACCACGCCGAGGTTGACCGAGTCGGTCAGCGTGAAGGCCGCGCCGGCGTCGAAGGTGACCCCCTTGGCGTCGCCTTCGTCGGCCATGTCCGACTTGACGTTGAAGTACTTGACCCCGGTGCCGATGCTGACCCGGGGCGAGATGGCGCGGGCCATGGTGTAGCCAGCGGTGTGGGCCCGGCGCGACAGCGTCATGCCGCCGACCTCGGGACTGGCCGACAGGTAGTTGTAGTAGAAGCAGCCCGGCAGGGCGTTGGTCGAGTCGCACGCCGCCAGCGCGAACACCGACGCGGCGTCGGTGCCGCGGTAGCCGTACCCTCCCTCGAACACCATCTCCCGGGTCAGCGTCAGCGCGGCCGGGTTGAGCAGGGCGGCGCTGGCGCCGATCGCGCCGGCGCGCAGGGCATCGCCGACCGCCAGCTCGCGCGGCCCGAGGGCGTCGGTCAGGCCATCCGCCTCGGCCCGCACCGGGGCCTGGCTCACGGTCAGGGTGGCGACGACGACCGACGTCGCGCCGAGCACGAGGGGGAGGCGCATGCCCCACTGTCCCAGCCCGGGCCGGCCCAGGCAAGAAAACAGCGGGGGCTCAGAACTCGGTCCCCAGCCACTCGGCGATGGACCGGAACTGGTCGCCGGCGACGATGACATGGTCGAGGATGGGGATGCCGACCAGCTCGCCGACCGCGCGCAGGCGCCGGGTCAGCACCAGGTCCTCGCTGCTCGGCGTCGGGTCGCCCGACGGGTGGTTGTGGACCACGACCGCGGCCGCGGCGGCGGCGCGGATGAGCGGGCGGAACACCTCGCGCGGGTGGACCTCGACGCTGGTGAGGTGGCCGCGCGCGACCTCGACCTCGTCGATGAGGCCGTTGCGGGCGTCGACCGCCAGGGCCAGGAACAGCTCCTGCGGCACCCCGGCCAGCCGGGCCCGGACCCGCGCAAACACGTCGGCGGCCTGGCGCAACACCAGGGGCCGGGCCCCGGCCGCACCGACCGCTCGCCGGCCCAGCTCGAACGCCGCCACCAGCTGGGCCGCACGCGCCGCCCCGACGCCCGGGGCCTGGGCCAGCTCGCCGGGCGCCGCCCGCGACAGGGCGACCAGGCCACCGGCGCTGGCGAGCAGCCCGTCGGCGACGGCCCCGACCGGGCGACCGCGCGTGCCGGCGCCGAGCACCAGCGTGACCAGATCGCGATCGCTGGCGCGGCCGACCCCATCGGCCCACAGCCGCTCGCGCGGGCGCTCGGCCAGCGGGCGCACCTCCGAGGCGAGGGCCGCCGCCCGGGAGTCGTCGTGATCACGAGCGCGAGGGGCCATGTGCCGGGCCGCAGCAAGCCGGATGCCAGGTGCACACGCGCCTGGTTCCGCATCCCTGGCGGCGGCCACGGCCGGCTCTCGGTCGCCCGGCGCCGCCGACCGGACACTGGCGCCAGGCGGACGGCGCGAACCCCGCGCACATCCTCGGCCGCGACGGGCGTGGCCAGGTCTGGTCTGGTAGGCTTGCCGCCATGTTCGTGTGCCCCGAGTGCGGCGCCGCCGCTGGCGCGCCGGCCCCCTGCCCGAACGATGGCACCGCCATGGTCGATCGCGGCGACGATCCGCTGCTCGGCACGACCATCGGCGTGTACCGGGTGGCGCGCCTGCTCGGCGTCGGCGGCATGGGCCGGGTCTACAAGGGCGTGCACCCGCAGATCGGCAGCCGGGTCGCCATCAAGGTGCTGTCGCGCGAGTGCAGCGAGCGCAAGGACCTGGTCGACCGCTTCTTCTCCGAGGCGCGCGCGGTCAACCTCATCCGCCACGAGAGCATCGTCAACGTGCTCGACCTGGCCACCCTGCCCGACGGCCGCCCGTACATCATCATGGAGTACCTCGACGGCGCACCGCTGGCGGACATCATCGCCAAGCAGGGCCCGCTGCCGCTGGGGGGCCTGGCCCGGCTCATCGCCGAGGTGCTCGACGCGCTCGGCGCTGCCCACGGCAAGGGCATCGTCCACCGCGACCTCAAGCCCGACAACATCTACGTCAGCCCGGCCGGGCGGGCCAAGGTGCTCGACTTCGGCATCGCCAAGCTGCTGCCGGAGATGGGCGGGACGTCGACGCGGACCGGCTCGCTCATGGGCACGCCGCACTACATGTCGCCCGAGCAGGCGCTGGGCAAGGTGGTCGACTACCGGACCGACCTGTACGCCGTCGGCATCATCCTCTACGAGTGCGTGACCGGGCGCCGTCCGTTCAACTCCGACTCGCTGTTCGACCTCCTGCGCCAGCACGTCGACGTCGTGCCGCCGCCGCCGCACACCATCCGGCCCGACCTGCCGCCGGAGTTCGAGCAGATCATCATGTACGCGCTGGCCAAGGACCCGGCCCACCGCTACGCCAGCGCGTTCGACATGGCGCAGGCGCTCGGCCCGGCCACCACCGGGCTGCCGGGGCCGGCCTGGAACACCATCACGCCGAGCGGGCGCACCGGGGTGTCGGGCGCCGGGTCGTGGCCCGGGCCGACCTCGCCGATGTCGCAGCCGTCGCCGCTGGCGAGCACGCCGCCGGCGGCCAGCCCGTCGACGCCGGGCCACCCACCGTCGTATCCGGCCGCGCCGTCGGGCCAGGGGCACCCGCCGTCACACCCGGCCGGGCCGGCCTGGGGCGCCGCGCCGAGCCCACCACCGGGCGCGCACCTCGGCCCGACGGTCTCGGCTGGTCAGGTCGTCGCGCCCGCGCCCGCCCCGGGGCGCCCGGCCCGAGCTGGCGGTGGCAAGGGCGGCCTGCTCATCGTCGGGGCGCTGGTCCTGGCCGGCGGTGCCGTCGCGGCGGCGCTGGTCCTGACCCGAGGTGACGACAAGCCGGCGACGGTGGCCGAGACGCCAGCACCCACGGTCGATCCAGGCACGCCGGCCAACGGGCCGCTGCCGATCCCGGATCCGGTCGAGGGCGCGGGCCAGGACGATGACGACGACGATGACAGTGGCGCCGACGACGATCCCGCCGCGCCGGCCCCGGCCCCGACGGCCCCGACCGTGCCGGCTGGCGACGACCTGGCGGACCAGCTGGCCGAGGCCGAGAAGTCGATCGAGGCCATCGCTGACCCGGACCTGCGCGACCTGGCGCGCAAGCAGCTCGCCGCCAGCAAGGCGATGCTGAAGAACCCGGCCGTGCAGCAGATGATGAAGCAGGCGGCCGACCCGAAGTTCCAGGCCCAGCTGGCCGAGGCCATGGCCGGGCTCGACGACTCCAGCCCAGCCGGCGGAGGTGGTGGTGGCGCCACCGGCGCCTGGATCACCCGGACGTCGATCGACCCGCCCCCGGGGTTCCCGGCGGCGATCGACGCCTCGGCCTACACCGCCAAGGCCATCGCGCTGGCGCGCAAGCACGTGCCCGACGCCGAGCTGTTCCGCATCGATGCCAGCGGCGTCCGGCCGGGTGGCAAGGTCGACCTCACCATCGACAACAGCACCTCGCTCGACTTTCGCTTCGTCTCGCGCAGCCGCGACGTGCGCCCGCCGGGAATCCCGCGCGGCGCACGCTACGAGGCGCAATGCATGTTCCGCATCCTGATCGGCGCCGACGGCGCGGTGCTGATGCCGATGAACGGCTGGGAGTGCAAGAAGGAGGTGACGCTCGCGCCACCCCGCTGCAGCCTGGCCCAGCTGTGGAAGAAGGCGGCGGCCCAGGGCGCGCCGACCGACGACGTCATCGGCGAGTTCGGCTACCGGACGACGCCGAGCAGCAAGACGGGCGTGTGGTACGTCGACATCGCCGGCGAGTTCTCCAAGATCCTGCCCGACGACTGCTGACCCGGCCGGCGCACCCCGGCGGCCCGGCGCTGCTACAACCGGGGCATGAGCGACCGACCCCGCCTCGCCATCCTCACCAGCGGCGGCGACGCCCCCGGCATGAACGCCGCCATCCGCGCCACCGCGCTGATCGGCCACGCCCTCGGCGCCGAGGTGTTCGGCGTCGAACGCGGCTACCGCGGCCTGCTCGACGACGCCATCGCCCCGCTGTCGGCCGACGAGGTCGCGCCCATCCTGCGCGAGGGCGGAACGATCCTCGGCTCGGCCCGGTGCAAGGAGTTCCACCAGCGCGAGGTGCGCGACCGGGCCCGCGCCAACCTGGCCGGGCGCGGCATCGACGGCCTCATCGTCGTCGGCGGCAACGGCTCGCTGACCGGGGCCATGCACCTGACCGACCCCGACGAGCTCGGCCCGCAGCGGCTGCGGGTCATCGGCGTGCCGGCCTCGATCGACAACGACCTCGGCCTGACCGGGCTGTCGATCGGCGTCGACACGGCGATGAACACCATCGTCGACGCGTGCGACAAGATCGCCGACACCGCGACCGCGCACGACCGCACCTTCATCGTCGAGGTGATGGGGCGCGACTGCGGCTACCTGGCCATGACCGCGGCCATCGCCGTCGGCGCCGACCTGGCGCTGTTCCCCGAGGCCGGCCGCAGCGAGGACGCGATCATCGACGGCATCGTCGACGCGGTCATCGCCGCGCGCGGACGCTCGCGCAAGAACCGCCGGGTCATCGTCATCAAGGCCGAGGGCGTGGCGGTGCCCGTCGAGCGGCTCAAGCTCGAGGTCGACGCCCGCCTGCGCGCGCGCCTGCCGGCCAGCGACCCGGCCTCGATCGAGACCCGGGTCACCGTGCTCGGCCACGTCGTCCGCGGCGGCCGACCGTCGGCGTTCGACCGCCTGCTCGGCAGCCGCCTGGCCAACGCCGCGGTGCGCGCGCTCCTGGCCGGGGCCACCCGCAAGATGGCGGCGTGGATGCCGGCGGTCGAGCTGCCCGAGGAGATCGCGACCCGGTCGAGCGCCGACCCGTACTGCTGGATGGTCGATCTGGCCGCCGCGCTGGCCGAGACCGAGAACCTGCTGGCCGGGCGCAGCCCGCTGGCGCGCTGGCGGGCCGGCGCGTTCGACGAGGTCGAGAAGGCGATGCTGGAGATCTGAGGCCCTTGCCACGGCGGTTGTGGCATCGTCGGGTCATGTCGGTCCGGGTCGAGCGCCAGGGGCACGTGACGACGGTCGTGCTCGACCGGCCGGCGCGGCGCAACGCGGTCGACCGCGCCACCGCCGAGGCGCTGGCCGAGGCGTTCCGCGCCTTCGACGCCGACGACGGCGCCCGGGTCGGCGTGTTGTGGGGTGACCACGGCACCTTCTGCGCCGGGGCCGACCTCAAGGCGATGATCAGCGGCGGCGGCAACCGGGTCGCGCCCGACGGCGATGGGCCGATGGGGCCGACCCGCATGGTGCTGGGCAAGCCGGTCATCGCCGCCATCGCCGGCCACGCCGTCGCCGGCGGGCTCGAGCTGGCGCTGTGGTGCGACCTGCGGGTGGCCGAGGCCGACGCCGTGCTCGGCGTGTTCTGCCGCCGCTTCGGCGTGCCGCTCATCGACGGCGGCACCATCCGCCTGCCCCGCCTCATCGGCCTGAGCCGGGCCCTCGATCTCATCCTCACCGGGCGCGCGGTCGACCCGGCCGAGGCGCTGGCGATGGGCCTGGTCAACCGCGTCGTCCCACCCGGCCAGGCCCGGGCCGCGGCCGAGGCGCTCGCGCACGAGCTGGCGGCGTTGCCACAGGCCGCGCTGCGCGGCGACCGCATGAGCGCCTACCAGCAGCACGACCTCGACCTCCCCACCGCGCTGGCCGGCGAGCTGCGCCACGGCCTGGGCGCCATGGCCGACGCCGCGCGCGGCGCCGCCCGCTTCGCCGCCGGAGCCGGGCGGCACGGGGGTCAGGCCGGCAGCGGCGACGACGACGGCGGTGGCGGATGAACCGCGGCGTCGTGCTGCTCGCCGTGCTGGTCGCCGGCTGGCTGGCCGCCAGCGGCGGCTGCGTGGTGCGCCGCGTGTTCGGCCCGCGCACCACCGGCACCTGCGACGGCGCCTGTGAGCACTACCTCGAGTGCAAGGACGACCGCGACGACGCCAGCCACGCCCGCTGCGTGGCCGAGTGCGCCGAGGTCTTCGCCGACGAGATCTCGCTGGCCGAGTTCGAGCGCCTGAGCTGCCGCGACACGGTCGAGTTCGTCGATGGCCGGCAGGTCGCACGCGGCGAGCCACACCGGTTGCAGCCGGTGCCATGACCCAGGCGCCGCCCACGCCGCCGGCGTCGTCCACCTCGCCGCCAGGCGGCCCGGCGTCGCAGGCCACCCTCGAGGGCACGCTCGAGCGCGTGGCCTACCGCGACGCCGACAGCCACTTCACCGTCGGCAAGCTGGTGGTGGCCGGCGAGCGCGGCCCGGTCACCATCGTCGGCGAGCTGGTCGGGATCGCCGAGGGCACGCCGCTGCTCCTGCGCGGCACCTGGGTCGACGACCGCAAGTGGGGCCGGCAGTTCCGCATCGACACCTACCAGCTGCGCGCGCCCGAGACCCTGCTCGGCATCGAGCGGTTCCTCGGCGCCGGCGTCATCCCCGGCATCGGCCCGGCCCTGGCCAAACGCATCGTCGCCCGCTTCGGCATGGCCACGCTGCGCACCATCGAGGACGACCCGAACAAGCTGACCCAGGTCGAGGGCATCGGCGCCGGCCGGGCCAAGCGGATCGCCGGCGCCTGGGCCGACCTGCGCCACGTCCAGGACGTGATGGTGTTCCTGCGCGGCCACGGCGTGTCGGCCTCGTTCGCGACCCGCATCGTCAAGCGCTACGGCAAGGACGCCATCAACAAGGTGCGCGAGAACCCGTACCGCCTCGCCGTCGAGATCTGGGGCATCGGCTTCCGCTCGGCCGACGCCATCGCCGAGAAGCTGGGCATCGCCCGCGACGCCCCGGCCCGGCTCGAGGCCGGCCTGGTCCACGGCCTGGAGAAGGCGTACGAGGACGGCCACCTGCACCAGCCCGAGGACGTGCTGCTGGCCAGCACGACCGAGCTGCTCGGCCTCGGCGCCGAGGTGGCGCGGGTGGCGCTGCCGGCCGCGCTCGAGGTGCTGGTCGGCAGCGAGCTGGTGGTGCGCGAGGCCCTGGGCGACCGCGGCCGCTGCGTCGCGCTGCGCGAGGCGCACGAGGCCGAAGAAGGCGCCGCCGTCGCGCTGGCGGCGCTGACCCGCACCCCGGCCCGGCCCATCACGCTCGACCTCGACGCCGCCATCCACCAGTTCGAGACCGCGACCGGGCTGCACCTGGCCGAGCAGCAGCGCCGCGCCGTGCTGGCGGCGGCGACCGACAAGGTGGTGGTCATCACCGGCGGGCCCGGCGTCGGCAAGACGACGATCGTGCGCGCCATCGTCCACCTGGCAAACCTGGTCCGGCGCCGGTGTGCGCTGGCGGCGCCGACCGGGCGCGCCGCCATGCGCCTGTCGGAGTCGACCGGGGCCGAGGCCGTGACCCTGCACCGCCTGCTCGAGATGTCGCCGCAGACCGGCGGCTTCGGCCGCGACCAGGCCACCCCGCTCGAGGCCGACCTGGTCATCGTCGACGAGACCTCGATGCTCGACGTGCCGCTGCTGCGCAGCTTGCTGGTGGCGCTGCCGCCGAGCGCGCAGCTGGTGCTGGTCGGCGACATCGACCAGCTGCCGTCGGTCGGCCCGGGCGCGGTGCTGGCCGACGTCATCGCGTCCGAGGCCGCCACCGTGGTGCGCCTGACCGAGATCTTCCGCCAGGCCGCGGCCAGCCAGATCGTCGTCAACGCCCACCGCATCAACCGCGGCGAGGTGCCGGTGGCGGCGCCGCCGCAGGCGGCCGAGGGCACGCCGACCAGCGACTTCTTCGTGGTCGAGCGCGACGACCCGGCGCTGGCCCGGCAGACGCTGATCGACCTGGTGGCCGATCGTATCCCGGCTCGGTTCGGGTTCGACCCCATCGCCGACGTCCAGGTGCTGGCGCCGATGCACCGCGGCGATCTCGGCACCGCCGCCCTCAACGCCGCCATGCAGGCCCGGCTCAACCCGCCGGCCGGCCAGCCCGAGCTGACCCGCGGCGAACGGGTGTTCCGCGCCGGCGACAAGGTGATGCAGGTCAAGAACGACTACGACCGCGGCGTGTTCAACGGCGACATCGGCGCCATCGTCGCGCTCGACGCCGACGACGGCCTGGTCCGGGTCGGCTTCGGCGGGCGCGAGGTCGACTACGACCGCAACGAGCTCGACCAGCTGGTCCACGCCTACGCCGTCAGCGTGCACAAGAGCCAGGGCTCGGAGTACCCGGCGGTGGTGCTGGCCCTGGCCAACCAGCACTACATGATGCTCGAGCGCAGCCTGCTGTACACCGCGGTCACCCGCGGCAAGAAGCTGGTCGTCGTCGTCGGCTCGCGCCAGGCCCTGGCCCGCGCCGTGCGCACGACCACGGCCAAGAAGCGCCTGACCTGGCTGGCCGAGCGCATCCGCGCCCACGCCGCCGGGTGAGCCGTTCCGTCGTATGCTGCCGACCATGAGAGGCATCATCGTGGCCGCGGTCCTGCTCCTCGGTGGCTGCGGCGACGACGGCGGGGCACCCTCCGCCGATGGCGGCGGGACGCCATCTGTCGACGCTGGCGCCGATCCACAGGTGCAGACCTTCACGTGTAGCGCGGGCGCGGTCACGTTCCCGCCGCTCGACAAGTCGTGCACGACCGCGAGCGACTGCATCCTGGTGATCCACCAGACCGACTGCTGCGGCAACGCCGCCGCCGTGGCCATTGGCGCCAGTGGGGGCGAGGCGTTCTGGGCGGCCGAGGCGCAGTGCGCGGCCATGTTCCCGGCGTGCGGCTGCGCGATGGGCCCGCTGTCCACGGAAGATGGCCTGATGGTCGCGACCGGGGCCCAGCTGGTCGACGGCGTCTGCGTCGACAACCGCTGCCGGTCGAAGGCATCCGTGACCGGCTCCCGGTAGTCCGCGGTCAGAAGCTCGAACCGGGCTGCGTCAGGAACTCGAGCTCGTCCGGGCTGCTGTCGCGACCCAGGATGACGTTGCGGTGCGGGAAACGCCCGAAGCGGCGCACGATGTCGCGGTGTCTCGCCGCGAAGTCCACGGCGGGGGCGACGGACGCGCGGGCGGGGCCGGCGGGAGTGTGGTCCGTCAGCTCCTGGAACAGCTCGACGCCGCGCTCCTGGTCGGCGAGGGCCTCCGAGTGCATGAAGGGCATCAACTGGAAGTAGCCGTAGCAGACCGGCACCTGCAGGTGTTCACGCGCGGCGACCGCGCGCTTGCTGTGCTCGAGCGCAAGCGCGTCGGTGGCGAAGGCGCGCGGGGTGCCGCGGAAGACGTTGCGGGGCAGCTGATCGGTCAGGACGATCAGCGCGGTCCGCCCGGCCGGCGTACGGGCCCAGGCGTCGTGTCTACCCACCATCGCCGCGTCCAGGCTGGGCAAGAAGCGCGCGCGACACTCCGCATCGAAGGCGTCGTTCTTGTTCCACCAGCGGGCCACGACCTCGTCCCGCGCGGTGCCGTCGTCCTGCACCGGGCCGAACCAGAACGTGAGCAGGTCTTCCTGACTGGACATGCCACAGCGGTAGCACGGCACGCTGTCGAGGCCGGGCCGGTCTTGTCGATCTCCTGTTAACGGGAAGTCCGGTCGTGCGTCCTGCCGAGATGATCCGTTCGTTCGTCATCATCGCGGTGCTGGTCGCCATGCCATGGGTGGCGCGAGCTGACGGCTTCGCGGGGCCACGTTCCTTGGGCCCGATCCCGAGGTGCGGGATGACGTCTGATCTGCGCGACACCGTCGAGGCGTGGATTTCGCAACTGCGCCCCGAACCGAAGGACGCGCGAACGCCATGCCGCAGGCATCGAGCCAGATATCCGCTGCCGTGCAGAGGAAGACACGTGTTGACGTCGGTCCTCACGCCGGTGCGGTGTGATGGCGACACCGCGGTCGTCAATGCCGACTGGATCGAGCTCTACTTCGACCCCGGCAAGGTGGGTCGACGCGCCGCCGTCGAGACCGGCGTGGCTCGCCTGCAGATCGCGACGTTGGTCGTCACCGGTCGTCAGGTCGAGCCCGTGTTCTCGGATGGGCTGACGGGGGTCGTCAGAATTCCGAAGAAGCACCGCTCCCTGGATGGATCGTCCCCCCCCTACCACACCGTCGACTTCATCGAGGAGCTCGGCTTGCAGACCTTCTACCTGATCGACGAGCTCGCCGGCCGCGGGCAACTTCGACTACGACGCGTCGACCGAGGTGATCGTTCACATGCACACGTTCGTCCCCGGCGCAGGCTACAAGTGCTCGAGTTGCCCCCCCTACGCCGTGCTGCTACGACGAGGCTCACCGGTCGCCGCGGTCACGACGTCCGCGACCCAAGCGGTAACGCTCGGCCTGACATCTCCGTTCTCCAGAGGTCCCGGCGCGAGGCCCCCGACGCTCCGCAGCGGCTGGATCGGACCGACGGTCACGCAGGCGTTCATCTGGAACGGCAGCGCGTGGGAGGAGTACCCCGTGGCGACGCTTCGTCGCGTGGCAGCGCCCGTCGCGGACCCATGAGGCTCGCGCGAAAGCACCTTCGGCGGGCGGATGAGAGACGCGGCGACCCGACCCGACGATTGCCCGGTGCCGGGACTGGCGATACGTTTCTCCGATGAACACCTCGACACCGCTGATGATGGTGCTGCTGGCGACCGCGGCGGCCGCGTGTGACAAGAAGGCCAGCGACGGCAAGCCGGCCGGTCCTGCGGTCGGTAGCGCGGCCGCGACGGGGAGCGGCGCGACGACGGCCGCCGCCGGCGGCCTGCGCATCAAGAGCAGCACGTCGTCGCTGTTCATCAGCGATCCCGGCAAGTACTTCACGTCGGTCACGGTCGATGCCGGCAGCGTCAAGGCTGGCGCCACCATCGACGGCGTCGACGCCGCCGGCCACCGGATGAGCTTCAAGGTCACCACGGTGAAGGTGCGCAAGCTCAACCCCGACACCGGCACCGACTCCGAGGTCGACGCGCCCGAGCTGCGCGCCGGCGAGGAGGGCTCGCTCGACCTCACGCTCACCAGCGGGTCGATGAGCGACTTCGGCGGCGAGCTGTTCCTGGTCGACGCCGGCGCGGCGCTGCCGGCCGACGTGGCGGCCGCGTCCAGCGCGGCCAAGGCGGCGGCCGAGGTCGCGGCCGGGGCCGCCGCGTGTACGCTCGATGGCGCGCCCTGGCCGGCGCTGCTGGCGAGCACCGGCGGCGGGTACTACAAGAACGGCGTCAAGATGATGAACGGCGGCGGCAAGCCGTACTTCACGTTCTCGCTGTACGCCAAGGACAAGCCCGACACCCGCCAGCTCGTGCTGGCGGTCGACCGCTTCGAGGCCAAGGCCGGCGTGGTCGAGGACAAGCGCATCGAGGCGCTGTGGTCGGGCGCGGCCGACGGCGACGACAAGAAGGCCGCGCTGCTCGGCTACAAGAACGTGCCCGCGTACGATGACGCCAGCGTCAAGCTCGAGCTGACCCGGTGGGAGGCCAAGGGCGCCGACAAGGTCGTGGCCGACGCGAGCCTCAGCGCCCGCCTGACCGGCGTGATCGATACCAAGCAGACCGCCATCACGCTCGACTGCAAGCTGACCGACCTGGTCGTCGGGGTGTGGGAGCAGTCGGACATGACGCCGCCGGGTCGGCCGTAGCCCCTCCGATCCGGACTCAATCGTCGGGTGAGCGACTGACCCCGCCGACGGCGACCGAGGTGAACGGCAGGTTCATGGCCTCGAACAGGCCGTGGCCGAACTTGCGGCCGAACTGACGCACGCCGCCGCCGCGGTGGCCGAGGGCGAGGTCGAGCGCACCCTGGGCGTTGAACGACAGGCCGAGGAAGAGGTGCTGGCGCCGCACGGCGTCGGGGTCGATGGGGTCGGGCTTGTACTTGCGGGTCTCGAAGCCGACCGCGACGTCGACCAGGCGCAGCCAGCGCGTCCACTCCGCGCTGCGCCCGCGCGCGAGGTCGATGGCGTCGCCGGTGTGGACGGCCAGCAGGTAGCGCTGGCCGGAGTAGTCCTCGGCCACGTCGACGTCACCGCCGCCGACGAGGTCGAGGTACTCGTCGCTGGGGTAGTACTGGACCCGGAAGTCGAGCAGGCGGTCGACCGTGGGCGACAGCTCGAGCAGGGCCGACAGGCCGGCGCCGAGGGTGTTGGCCAGCTGGTCGCCGGGCGAGAACTGGTAGTAGTAGCCGTCCTTGACCTCGACGAAGGTGAAGAACGCGAGCGACAGGCCGGAGGTGAGCGCGGCCGCGGTGACCGGCCGCATGCCGCCCCAGCGCATGAGCCGGCTGGTGCTGCGCGCCAGAGCGTAGGTGGCCCAGGCGTGGCCGAGCTTGTCGGCGCCGCCGGCGTAGGTGTTCTCGCCGAAGTAGCCGTCGCCGCCGAACAGGAAGCCCTCGAGCTCGGGCGCCTTGTAGTACCAGGCGAAGTACGCCCACACCGACAGGCCGGTGTAGATGCCGGCCAGGCCGACGCCGGTGGCGAGGCGGCGGTCGGGTGGGGGTGGAGCTGGTGGCATCAGCTGGCACAGGGGCTCGGGCTCTGGGTCCGCGGGAGGCGCCGGGGTGGGTGCGGACGACGCGGGATCCGACGGGCCCTGATCGGGCACGGGCACGGGCACGGGCACGGGCACGGGATCAGGAGCCACGGGCGTGGGCACGGGCGTGGGCACGGAGTCCGGCGCCTGGGCCAGCGCCGGTGCCGACGTCGCGAGCACGGCCAACGCGACGAGGGCGGCGAGGCGCCGACGCGTACCGCGTCCGTGGCCAGGGGGCATCCGCCACGTCTACCAGCGCCTCACCGACGGCACAAGTGCGCAGAACCACGAGGCGTGAGCCGGGACACACGGTGCCGACTCCTGCCGCCTGGCCTCGGGTCGACCAAAGATGGTATCGAGCCGTCGATGTCGGACTCGCCCCCGCGCCGACCGGTCCTGCAGCCCGCGCTGGTCCGGATCTACAAGATCGCCGGCATCCTCACCCTGGTCGCCATCCTGGTCGGCCTGGTCGCCTTCGTCACCGTCAACGTCGTCTACTTCTTCAACCGCAGCTGGGTCCGGCCGGTCATCCTGTCGACCGAGCACCCCAAGGTGATCGAGGCGGCGCGGCAGATGGCCGACGCCCGCGCCCGCGCCCTCGCGCTCGACGGCGAGCGGGTCGAGGCGCAGACGAAGGGGCAGGAGCTCGACCGCCTGATCTCGAGCGACGACAAGTTCCTGGCCGACGTGGCCGGGCTGGCGCGCGGCCCGATCAAGACCACCGATGACGCGGTGCTGCGCCGGCAGATCGACCAGGTGACGATCGAGCGGGCCGACGCGCTCGATCGTAAGGCGGCCCTGGCCCGGCGCCTGGCCGAGCTCGACCAGCGCAGCGAGGAGCAGCGCCGGCTCATCGAGCGGCTGTCGGCCTCGCCGTACCTGCGCGCCGCTGACCAGCCGGTCACCATCGCCTTCGTGCCGTACCAGAACCTCAGCAACGTCGGCCCGGGCACGACCCTGTACGGCTGCGCCTGGCACCTGGTCGGTTGCCGCCGTGTCGGCATCATCGTCCGCCTGCTCGAAGGCGAGGTGCAGGACGTTCACCCGCACGACGACAGCTCGCAGCGCGGGGTGATGATCGAGATCGAGCTGCGCAGCCGCAGCGCGGCCGAGGAGCGGGTGCTGTTCGCCGGCGGCAAGCCGCTGTGGATCCTGTGAGGACCTGGACGCGAGCGGGCGCTGGCGCGGTGCTGGCGGCGCTACTGGCCGGATGCGGCGACGACGACGCCGCCGGGGCCGACGGCGCGACCGGTCCGGGCCTCGACGCCAGCGCCGGCTCCGACGCCGACCCGAGCTCGCCGTGGGCGACACGCGCCGACGTCGCCGAGGGCGCCGTGCAGGAGACCGCGGTCACCGCGGTCGGCGGGCGCGTGTTCGTGCTGGGCGGGTTCGACACTGACGCCGGCATCGTGCCGTTCGTGCAGGTGTACGACCCGGCGACGGACGCCTGGTCGCGCGGGCCCGATCTGCCGCGCCCGGTCCACCACGCCAACGCCGCCGTCGTCGACGGTGTGATCTACGTGGTCGGCGCCCTCGAGGGCCTGAGCTTCTCGCCCCTCGCCGACGTGTGGTCGTGGGACCCGAACTCCGGCGCGCTGGTCTGGGCCAGCCACGCGCCGCTGCCGCGCCCGCGCGGCGCCGCCGTCACCGGCGTGCTGGGCGGCAGCATCGTCGTCGCCGGCGGGCTGGCCGGCGGTGCGGTGGCCTGGGTCGACACCTACACGCCGGCGCTCGACCAGTGGCAGGCGCGGGCCGACCTGCCGGCGCCGCGCGACCACGCCTGCGGCGGTGTGCTCGGCGACGCGCTCGTCGTCGCCGGTGGCCGGCAGGCGGCGATCGCCTCGACCTCGGCCGAGGTGTGGGCCTACTCGCTCGCCGGCGACGCCTGGCAGGCGCGGCCACCGATGCCGACCGGGCGCGGCGGAGCCGGCTGCGGCGTGATCGATGGCCGGCTGATCATCGTCGGCGGCGAGGGCAACCCGGCGGTGGCCACCGGGGTATTCGCCCAGGCCGAGGCCTACGACCCCGCGGCCGCGCGCTGGGACGTGTTGCCTCCCATGCCGCGCCCACGCCACGGCATGGGCGCCGCCGCCATCGGCCCGACGCTGTACGTCCCCGGCGGCGCCAACACCGACGGCTTCGGCGCGGTCGCCCAGCACGACGCCCTCACGCCGCGATAGATAGGCTAGGAGTCCGACCCCGTATCGACTTCGGATCGCCCCGGGGTCGGCCTTCGGCCTCGCGCTGTGGACAGGCGCCCGGTGAAGGCGGCGAGAGGGCACTCGAGCCACGGCGACGGCGCCTGCCCACAGCGGTCTCCCCGGGGCTGCCGTGGCTCCCCCAA
Organism: Kofleriaceae bacterium; assembly: GCA_018058095.1. Taxonomy (GTDB): domain Bacteria; phylum Myxococcota_A; class Polyangia; order Haliangiales; family Haliangiaceae; genus JABFXX01. The sequence goes on along the minus strand of JAGPCO010000070.1, from coordinate 722 downwards.
CCGGATTCTTTCGAATCCGAGACCCCACCCGGCGAAGGCGGGTGTCTCACTCCATCCGGGATTGGCAGGCGAATCGCGGCCCGCGCCTATCCACAGCAGGAGCTGCGTTCACGCGCGGCCGACGGCAGCGGCGGCGGCGAGGCGTCGACGCAAGGTTGCGGCGTCGCGTCCAGCCTCGGTCTCGATGCCGGGGCGGACCTGGACGATGGCCAGCGCGACCGCCTCGGCCAGGTCGGTGCGCTCCTCGACGATCTTGAGCAGCACGGTGGCGCGCGGCACGAAGTCGGCCGCGCCGGCCAGCTCGTCGAGGCGCGCCTGCAGCGCCGGCAACAGGTCGGTCGCGCGCTGGGCGGCGATCACCGCGCGGGCGGTGGAGCGGTCGAGCAGCTTGGGCCGGTCCTCGAGGAACGCGACCAGCTGGGCGCTGGCGGCCGGGCCGACCGCGACCAGCGCCTCGCTCACCACCTCGGGCAACCAGGCCGACTCGTACGCCGCCAGCAGCGCGTCGACGCCGCGCACGTCGCCGAGCTGGCCGAGCGCGTGGGCGGCGGTGCGGGCGGCGGCGTGGTCGTCGCGCCGGCGCGCCAGCGCGGCGACGAAGCTGTCGACCATGTCGCCGTCGCCGAGGCGGCCGAGCGCGCGCCCGGCGGCGTCGCGCACCTCGGTGGTGACGTCGCCGGCGTGGGCCGCGCGCAGGAGCGGAATCGCCTCGACGTCGCCGG
>JAGPCO010000169.1 GCA_018058095.1 Kofleriaceae bacterium | reverse complement strand
CGCCCTGCTAGTGGATCAAGCCCAGGTGGCGCAGCGCGCGGTCGATCAGCTCGGTCACGTGCACGTGGTCGACGGCGTCGTCGAGCCTGTCGAGGCCGGTCAGCTGGCTGATCGTGCGCATGACCTTGAGCACGCCGTCGGCGCGGCCCAGGCCGAGCAGCTCGAACAGGTGGCGCTTGCCGCGCGCGTGCAGGGCGGCGTCGAGGCGCTTCCACACCGCGAACTGGCGCGGCTCCTCGAGCGCCCACACCCCGGCCCGCGGGCCGACCCAGCCGGCCCGGTCGAGCACGGCGTTGATGGCGCGCCGGGCCGCCTCGTTGGCGCCCTCCATCGACGCCAGGTCGGTCCCGGTCTGCACGTAGTCGCCGGCCAGCACCAGGTTGGGCACCAGGCTGGCCGCGGTCGGCCGCTGCGCGAACGAGCCGGGCGGGTGCACCAGCAGGCGCGCGTCGTTGCGCGGCGGCACGCCGCCGCTGTAGTCGAGGTCGGCGTCGAGGTGCCACGAGTGCAGCAGCTCGTCGCGCAGGATCTGCTCGCCGACGCCGGCGCCGTTGAGGCCGTCCTTGAGCTGGTGCCACACCTCGTCGGCCACCTCGGCCGGGGTGCACAGGCGGGCCGGCTTGCCGACGTACGTGCCCGGGGTGTCCCAGTCGGAGATGTCGACCGAGATGATGCCGCCCACGCTGCCGTCGCCGTAGCGGCGGCGGAACAGGCCGCCGACGTCCCAGAACTGCGCCTGCGAGATGGTGGTGAGGGCCCACGGCGAGTCGGGGTAGTACAGGTGGCCACGCACCAGCGGCACGTCCTCGTACAGGAAGAACTGCAGGCCGACCATCCACGACACCAGGTCGTCGACGACGGCGGTGCGCAGCCGCTCGAGCTGCGGGTCGAGCGCGCCGAGCGCCGGCGAGATCAGCCCGCCGACCACGTCGATCGGCACCGCCAGCACGTAGTGATCGGCGGTGACCGTGCCGTGGCCGGTCACGTCGACGCCGGTGACCTGGCCGGCGCCGACGTGGACGGCGGTGGCCGGCGCGCCGGTGTGGACCACCACGCCGCGGTCGCGCAGGTAGTCGACCCACGGGTCGAGCCACATCTCGCTGGTCGGCCCCCCCATCGTGCGGTCGGTGCTGGCGCCGCTCTCGGCGAAGTCGAGCAGGAGCTGCATCGAGATGCGGCCGATGGTGCGGGCCGAGCCGCGCTGCGGATCCATCGCCACCATCGTGCGCGGGATGGCGCGCAGCTGCTTCTGGAAGTTGGCCCCGTAGGCGTCGCCGTGCAGGTACTGCCACCACGACAGCGGCTCGTACTCGCCGTCGCGGCGGGCGTCGCAGCTGGTCAGGAACTGCAGGACCTTGGCGGTGAACAGGCTGACGTCGCCGACGCTGACGTCGAGGTCCTGGAAGAACAGCTCGAGCACCTCGACGATCTCGTACGGCTTGGTCAGGCGCTTGCGCGAGAAGCGGGTCCAGGTGGTGTCGTCCTTGCCGGCGATGGCGCTCTCGGTGGTGGGGCGCAGGGCGTCGGCCACCGTGCCGCCGCGCCCATCCGGCGTTCGCCGCATCGTGTCGATGACGTGGCGGTAGAAGCTCGGGTAGAAGCGGAAGCCGTGCTCGCCCGGCAGGTCGCGCCGGCCGGCGGTGCCGGTGCCAGGCACGGGCTGGCTGCGCGCCTTGCCGCCGGCGCTGGTCCGCCCCTCGTACAGGGTGACCGAGAAGCCGCGCTCGATGAGCTCGTGGGCGGCGGTGAGGCCGGCGACGCCGCCGCCGAGGATGGCCACGCTGGTCATGCCGCCGAGCCTACCAGGACGCCCCGCCGGTAGCCTGCCGCGCGAAGTGGTCGATCAGCCCGCCGCTGAGCCAGCCCAGCGCCGGCGTCACCTCGTCGAGGTCGGTCGGCACCACGCCGTCGACGAGGTGGCCGACCAGCGCGCGCTCGATCCGGCTGGCCCGGCCCAGGGTGGCGACGGCGGTGGCGAGGTGGGCGGCGGCCTCGTCCGCGCGCTCCCCGCCAGCGCGGGCCAGCTGGGCGCGCAGGCGGTGGGCGATCGGGCCGTACAGCGAGCCGCCGGCGCGGGCCCGGATGCGCCGCGTCGCCCACACCCCGCGCCGGTGCGCCGCCCGCGCCGCCGCCCCGCCGGCGACGACCTGGCCGAGCGCGGCGGTGGCGACCAGCGTGTCGATCATCGCTCCGACCGCCGGCAGGGTGGCGAGCCAGTCGCGCCGGGCGTGGTGCCGCATCGTCGCGCACACCTCGAGCGCGCCGGTCCAGTCGCGCTGGGCCAGCGCCAGCTCGGCCCGGGCCGCCAGGTAGTACTGCCGGATCATGCCGAGGCCGGTGGTGCGGTCGCGATCGAGCTGGGCCAGCACCGCCTCGGCCTGGGGCAGCTCGCCGGCGAGCAGGTAGGCCCGGGCCCGGAACGTGCCCGCCATCGAGCGGGTGAACAGATCGGCCGGATGGTCGTCGCCGAGCGCCAGCACCGCCAGGGCCGCCCGCGGATAGCCGGCGTGGAGCTCGCCCAGGCCGCGGTAGGTGCGCAGGAACGAGGCCTCCCAGCTGCGATCGAGGCCCATGCGGCTGCAGATGGCGGCGCCGTGATCGGACACCGCGCGCATGCGGTCGAAGTCACCGACGGTCATCGCCGTCAGGCCGTTGACCGCGGCCGCCGTCATACGCGCGTACGGATCGCCGCTGCGCACCGCGAGGTCGATGGCGCGGCGGATGACCCGGGCCCCGGCCCGGCCGAGGGTGCCGGCGGCCAGGTAGCCGGCCAGCATCGACATGCCGAGCGCGTGGGTGGCGTCGTCGCCGGTGCGGGCGCCGGCGGCCAGGGTGCGCAGCGCGTACTCGAGCGCCTCGACCGGGTAGGCGGTCGACAGGAAGCTGGCGATGACCCGGTAGGTCGCGGTCAAGGTCGGGCTGGTCGCGGCGGTGGCCGGCGCGGGGCCACGCCGGGGCGGGCCGGCGCCGAGCAGGCCGGCGCCGATCCACAGCGCGCGCCCCAGGCTGACGGCGCGGTTGCCGGCGCGGCGCTGGCCGTGAGCGGCCAGCAGGTCGTCGATCAGGGCCAGGCCGCGGTCGATCTCGCCCAGCTTGAGCATCGCCTCGGCCGCGCGCAGCCGAGCCGGCAGGCGCACCGTCGGCGCCAGCGCCAGGTCGTCGGCCAACCGCAGGTAGCTGCCGGCGGCGGCGGCGAGCCGGCCGGCGGCGAGCTGGGCGTCGGCCAGGCCGAGCTGCGCGCCGGTCCGCCGATCGGGCGGCAGCTCCGACGCCAGCGCGCGCTCGTACCATCCGGCCGCCTGATCGAACGCCAGCCGCGCCGCCGCCGCCTCGGCCGCGCGCAGGGCCCAGCCGGCGCCCCGCGTGGGGTAGCCGGCGCGTTGCCAGTGCTCGGCCAGCGCCTCGGCGGCTGGCCGGTCGCGGCCCTCGAGCCAGGTGGCGTGCCGCCGGTGCAGCTCGGCCACGGCGCCGGCGCCGAGGTCGGCCAGCACCGGTGGGCGCAGTCGGCTGTGGTAGTAGGCGTACTCGACCTCGCCCGTCGGCGACGGGGTGGTGCGCAGGACCCGGCCGGCCACCAGCGCGCGCAGGGCGGCGTGGACCCGCACCGACGACCACCCGGTGCAGTGCCGGACCTGGTCGAACCCGACCTCGGCCACCGCGACGGCGGCGATCTCGGCGGCGACGCGCTCGTCGGCGCCGAGCCGGGCCACGCGCCGGCGCTCCGGGCTGGCGTCGACGCCGGCGTCGGCGCTGGTGCTGGCGGCGCCGGCCGCCTCGCTGTCGTACTCGCCGGCCAGCAGCTCGGCCACGAACGGGCTGCCATCGGCGGCGGCGACCAGCGCGGCGCGGACCTCGGGCGACGCCCCCGGCGCCAGGTGGGCGACCAGGCTGGCCACGTCGGCCGGCGGCAGCGGCGCCAGCACCAGCGCCTGCGCCGTCGACAGCGGCGCCAGCACGTCGGCCAGGGTCGGCCCGGTCGGCCCGGTGGTGAAGGTGGCGATCACCGTCAGCGGCCGGCCGATCCGCTCGGCCAGGAAGCGGATCAGCTCGAGGCTGTCGTGGTCGCACCACTGCAGGTCGTCGATGACGATCAGGCCGCGGTGGCGCCGCAGCAGCCGGCGGATGAGCTCGGTCACCCCGGCGAACGCGCGCTCGCGCTCGATCTGCGGGTCGGCCGCCGCCGTCGCCGCGTCGGCGTCGTGCAGCGCCGGCACCAGCGCCTCGAACAGGGCCGGGAAGGCGCGCGCGACCGCGCCGGGGTGGGGCAGACCGTCGACCATCCGCTCGTCGTCGACCAGCTCGCCGGCGATGTCGTCGATGATCGGGTCGAGCGCGCGGTACGGCACCTGCTCGCGCTCGTGGCAGCGGCCGCGCCAGGTCAGCGTGCTGGCCCGCGGCGCCCGCGCCACCACCTCCTCGACCAGCGCGCTCTTGCCGATGCCCGACGGGCCGGCGACCAGGGCGATCCGCCCCTGGGTGGCCGGATCGGTCACGCTGGTCAGCAGCTCGGCCACCTCGCGGTCGCGCCCGACCAGGCGCGGCTCGCGCCGGGCGCGCGGCCGCGCCACCCCGGCCAGGCGGGACAACACGTCGACCGCGCCCGGGCGCTGGCGCGGATCGGCGGTGAGCAGGGTCGCGAGCAGGTCGTCGAGGTCGGCCGGGACCTCGGGGTGCAGGGCGCGGGCGCGCGGCGCCGGCGCGGCGCGGTGGGCCCGGGCCAGCTCGTGCAGTCCGCCCAGGAACGGCGGGCTGCCGGTGGCCAGCTCGAAGCCGAGCACGCCGAGCGCGAACATGTCCATGGCCGGGCTGACCACCAGCTGCGCCACGTACTCCGGCGCCAGGTACGGCGCGGTGCCGACCAGCCCGCTGACCACGCCGGCGGCGACGCCGCGCTGCCAGTCGACCGCCAGCCCGAAGTCGAGCAGCTTGATGACCCCGCCGGGCCCGACCAGGGCGTTGGACGGCTTGACGTCGCGGTGGACCAGGCCGCGCGCGTGCAGGTAGGCCAGGCCCTCGGCCAGCTGGGCCATCGCCCCGCGCAGCCGGTTCCAGTCGGTGATGAGGGGCGGGATGCCGTCGCCGGCCTCGGCCGGACGCGGCGCGGTGCTGGCCAGGCCGAGGGGCGGGCCCAGGGCGCGCCGGCTGGCCGGATCGGCCCGGCCGGTGGCGGCGTCGGCGCTGACCGGGGCCGGGCCAGGCGCCGGCGGATCGGCCCGGCCGGTGGCGGCGTCGCCGCTGATGAGGCCGGCGCGGGCGGCGGCGCCGTGTTCGGCCAGCGCGGTGTGAACCGTGCGGGTGGCCTGGTCGTCGGCGCCGGCGCCGGGCAGGGCGGTGTCGAGCACGTGCCGGCGCAGGTCGCGCCCGTCGACGTACTCCATCGTGAAGTAGCAGGCCGGGCCGGTCGCGACCAGCTCGTACAGCTCGACCAGGTTGGGGTGGCACAGCCCGGCCACGGTGCGGAACTCCCGCTTGAGCAGGGTCGGGGTGTTGGCGGTCGCGCGCGCCAGCACCTTGATGGCCACCGGCATGTCGCGCAGCCGATCGCGGCCGAGGTACACGACCCCCATCCCGCCGCGCCCCAGCTCGCGGATCAGATCGTAGCGACTTCCGAGCTCCACCCGTCGGCGATGGTACCAGGCTGGTCGCCGCCCGGGCGCGATCGCCCCGCCCACCGCACCCGGACCTGCCGGCGCAACGCCGGCCTGGCGCGGTTGATCTGCCGGTGGCCGGCCTCGTACTGTCCGCCCGTGAGCGCCTCTGCCCTCGACCCCGGTCCCGCCGCCGGCGCGCCGCCGCGCCAGCCGCTCGGGTTCGAGGCGGCCATCGTCATCGTGCTGGCGCTGGCCCTGCTGGTGCCCGGCATCTGGACCTACTCGCTGGTCGATCCGTGGGAGACGCACTACGGCGAGGTCGCGCGCCGGATGCTGCAGGACCACGACTGGGTCCACACCACCTGGCAGGCCGAGGGCTTCCGGTCCAAGCCCGTGCTGACGTTCTGGCTGCAGGCCGCGGCCATGAAGACCCTCGGCGTGGCCGACGGCGGCGGCTACTCGGGCGAGCTGACCGCGACCATGCGGACCATGCTGGCCATCCGCCTGCCGTTCGCGCTGTTCGGCGTGCTCGGCCTGACCTCGCTCTGGTACATGCTGGCCCGCCTGGTGTCGCGGCGCACGGCGTGGCTGGGCTTCCTCGTCGTCGGCACGTGCCCGTTCTACGCGCTGGTGGCCCGCCAGGGCATCACCGACATGACCCTGGTCGGCTGCATGCTGGGCGCGCTGGCCTGCTTCGCGCTGGCGGTGGCCGGGCCGGCTCGCCCGGTCAGCGCGCTGGCCCACGTCCGGCTGCCGTGGCTGGGCCGGGTCCCCATCACCGGGCTGCACCTCATCCTCGCCGTCGGCGGCGGCTTCGTGCTGGCCCAGGCGGCCTACTACGCCGCTTACTTCACGGCGGCGCCGCAGCTGGCCGGCCGCATCCGCTTCCCCAGCCCGGCCGTGGTGCTGCCGGCGTTCATGCTCATCGGCCTGGCCGCGCTGCACGGTGGCTGGGCCCGGGCCCTCGTCGGTGAACACGAGGCGTGGGACGGCCATCGCCGCCCGGTCCACGTCACCCTGCTCGGGCTGCGCCGCGTCGCGACCATGCGGCAGGTCTACCTGCTGGGCTTCTACGTGCTGCTCGGCGTGTCGCTGCTCGGCAAGGGCCTGCCCGCCCTCGGCATCATCGGCGTGGTCGCGTTCTTCTACGTCGCCCTGCTCGGGCGCTGGCGCGACCTGTGGGACGGCCGGTTCGAGCTCAAGCGCGGCATCCTGCTCATCGTCGTCATCGCCGTGCCGTGGCACCTGGCGATGTACCTCAAGGACGGCCTGCCGTTCATCCGCGAGTACTTCATCACCCACCTGTGGAACCGCGCCGCGGCCGGCGTGTTCGGCGAGCGCGGCACGTTCGACTTCTACCTGTCGCAGGTCGGCATCGGCATGTTCGTGTGGGCGGCGCTGGTGCCGGCGGCGCTCGGGGCGCTGGCGTCACGCACGCGCTGGCCGATGGTCGCGGGCCGGCCGGCGCCGTCGGCCGAGGCCACCGTGCGGTTCCTCGTCGGGGTGTGGGCCAGCGCCGGGGTGGCGTTCTTCGTCCTGGTCCAGACCAAGTTCCACCACTACATCCTGCCGGCGGTGCCAGCCCTGGCGCTCATGGTCGCGTTCTTCCTCGACGACGTGTGGGCCGGGCGGGCCCGCCTGCGCTGGCCGGCGGCGCTGCTCGGCGTCGGCATCCTGCTGCTGCTCACGCGTGACCTGATGCACGAGGAGAAGCAGTGGATCGAGATGTTCGTGTTCCGCTACGACCGGCCGTGGCCGACGGCGGAGCCGTGGGCCGTCGACACCAGCGATGGCTTCCTGGTGCTCGGCCTGGTCGGCGCCGGCGCGCTGCTGCTGCTGGCCAGCCCGCTGCGCCGGCTCGGCGTCATCGCCGTGCTGGTGGCCGGCCTGCTCAGCGCGCTGTGGGCCATGCACGTGTACATGCCGCTGGCCGGTCGGCACTGGGGCATGCGCGACGCCGTGGCCCGCTACTACCGCGAGCGGCAGATCCACGGGCTGCGCCAGGTGTACTTCGGCGGGCGGCAGCTGGCCGACGCGTGGGCCGGGCGCCTGGCCGAGGCCGAACGCACCGGCGCGGTCACCGTCACCTTTGGCACCGTCGTGCCCGACCACCTGCACGAGGGCCAGCCGATGACGGTGCGGGTCTCGGTCAACAAGGCGTCGGACGTGCGCACCACCGAGGCCGACGTCCGCCTGCCCGCCGTGGTCAGCGCCATCGGCGAGGCCCGCGTCACGGTCCGGATCGAGCGCGCGGCGCTGGCCCCACTGGCGCCGCTGGTGGCGGCCGGGCGGGGCGCGCCGCGGGCGCCGCGCCGCCCGCTCGAGCTGGTCGACGGCGACCGCTTGCTGATCTGGAACGGGTACTGGCGCGGCGAGGTGTTCTGGTCGGGCGACGAGATCTACGGCTTCCTGCCCGAGTACCAGACCGACTGGCAGCTCAATGACTCCGACGGCAAGAAGCTGGTCAAGTACCTGTCGGACCGCACCCTGGCCCCGCTCGGCCGGCGCTACTACGTGCTGACCTCGGGCAACGTGTCGGGCCTGCGCGGGCTCTTGCCGACCCAGCGCGGCAAGGACACGCTCGAGACCATCGACACCACCGGCAACAAGTTCTCGCTCGGCCGCTTCGAGCTGTAGCGGGCGCGGGCGGCGCGGGCCGCTCAGGCCCGGCGGGCCGAGGTCACGCGCGGCTGGCCGCCGAGGTCGGCCTGGGTCGCGACGTCGCGCCAGGTGCCAGCCGGCGCCGCGGTGAACAGCGCGGCCACCGCGTCGCCCTGGTCGTAGCCGTGCTCGAGCACGCAGCGCCCACCGGCGGTGAGCCAGCGCGGGGCCTCGGCCACCAGGCGCCGCAGCACGACCAGGCCGTCGGCGCCGCCGTCGAGCGCCAGCGCCGGCTCGTGCTGGACCTCGGGCGCCAGCCCGGCCAGCACCGCGGTCGCCACGTACGGCGGGTTGGCGACGATGAGCTCGAAGCCGCCCTGGCGCTCGCCCGGCGCCGCCGCGAACAGATCGCCGGTGGCGACGGTGACCCGGTCGGCCACCCCGGCCCGCACGGCGTTGCGCCGGGCCACCTCGGCAGCCTCGGGGGACAGGTCGGTCGCGAGGATCGTCGCCGCCGGCAGCTCGCGCGCCAGGGCGATGGCGATGGCGCCGGAGCCGGTGCACAGGTCGAGCACGTGCAGGGGCTGGTCGCGCGCCGGCAGCCCGGCCAGCACCACCTCGATCAGCGTCTCGGTGTCGCGCCGCGGCACCAGCACGTGGCGGTCGACCCACAGCGGCTGGCCCCAGAACTCCTGCTCGCCGAGCAGGTACGCGACCGGCTCGCCGGCCAGGCGGCGGCGGATCAGCTCGCGGTAGCGCCCGAGCTCGGCCTCGGCCAGCGGCTTGTCGAAGCCGGTGTACAGCTGCACGCGATCACACCCGAGCACGTGCGCGAGCAGGAGCTGGGCGTCGAGGCGCGGGCTGTCGAGCCCGGCCTCGGTGAAGCGCCGGGTCGTCCAGTCGAGCACCGCCAGCGTGGTCCACGGCCCGCTGGTGCTCACGGGTGGGTGACCAGGACGAGATCGGCGTGGTTGACCCCGGTCGGGCCGGTCGACACCAGCGCGCCGACGGCGCCGAGCGCGGTGCCGCTGTCGCACCGGGCCAGCGCTGCGGTCGGGTCGATGCCGAGGTCGGCGATGGCCTGCCAGGTGTTGGCGTCGACGAAGGCGCCGGCCGGGGCGCCCGGGCCGGGACCGTCGACGCCGTCGGACCCGAGCACCATGGTGGCGCGGTCGCTGCGCCCGGCCCAGCGCCGGGCCATCGTCAGCGCCAGGTGCTGAGCCCGGCCGCCGCGCCCGGGCTCGGCCGGCAGGGTCACCGTCGGCTCGCCGCCGGCGACCAGGATCCGCCCCGGCCCGAGCCGCTCGGCCGCCACCACCAGCCGCTGCGCCACCTCGTCGACGTCGCCGACCAGATCGGCCGCCATCACCACCGGCTCCCAGCCGACGGCGCGGGCCGCGGTCGCCGCCCCCTTGCGCATGGTCGCCACGCCGGCCGCCAGCGCCACCACGTCGGCCGGGCGGTCGATCATGCGGCCCAGCCGCGGCGGCGCCGACAGGTGGCGCTCGACCGAGGCCGGCAGGCCACGCCGACCGAAGTGGCGGTTCCACACCTCCGAGGCCAGCCGGCGCAGCGCCGCGTCGTGCATGCCCTCGTCGATGCGGACGATGGTGCGGCCCTCGCCCGCGGTCCACGGCCCGACCGTCGGCCCCGAGCCGATGATCTCGAGGTCGTCGCCGACGACGTCGCTGATTGCCACCGTCACCACCGGGGCCGGGCACACCAGGGCCAGGCGCCCCCCCTTGATGGCGGAGATGCCGCGCCGCATGGCGTTGACGTCGCCGATGGGGGCGCCGCGGTGGGCCAGCGCCGAGATGGCGTGGGTGCCCTCGGCCGGGATGACGCCGTCGGCGTAGACCTCGGCCAGGGCCGAGGCGCCGCCCGACACCAGCACCAGCAGCGCCCCGGTGGCCGGGGTCGACGCCGCCATGGCCCAGACCGACTGGCCAGCCAGCAGGCTGCCCTCACCCGGCACCGGGTGTTGCCCGACCAGGCTCGAGAAGCCAGGCAGCTCGCCGGGCTCGGGCGCGACGACCAGGCCGACCACCGCGCCGTGTAGCGCCGCCAGGCTGGAGGCCGCCGCGCGGGCCATCGGGAAGGCCGCCTTGCCGATGGCCAGCACGTGGATCGGGCGCCGGGTCAGCGCGGTCACCACCTCGGGCCGGGCCAGGGCGGTGCGCACGCGTGCGCCCGGATCGACCGCCGACAGGCTGGCGCGGAACACCTGCTCGAGGCGGCGCCGCAGCGGCGAGATCATCGTCATCGGCCACGCTCCCGGGCCGCGTCGGCGTCAGCCCCGGCGCCGGCGGCGAGCGCGGTCGGGCTGGCCGCCAGCACCGCGTTGATGCGATCGATGCCGACCGCGAGCCGGTCCGGGTCGACCGCGGTGAAGCACAGCCGGGCCCAGCCGGCGTAGGCCTGGCCGAACCCGGCGCCGGGCGCGAGCAGCACGCCGGCCTCGGCGATGCGCTCGAGGATGTCGTCGCCCCATCGGCGCAGATCGAGCCACAGGTAGGTCGAGCCCTGCGGTGAGCGGGTCGGCACCTGCAGGCGGGCGCGGGCCGCGTCGCGGGCGGCGGCGTAGCGGGTGCGGGCGTCGGCCAGGAAGGCGTCGCCGCCGGTGAGCGCGGCCAGGGCGGCCCGCTGCAGCGCCTGCGGCACGTTGTAGACGCTGTGGTTGGCCATCTTGCGCAGGGCGGCCACCAGCGGCTCGGGCCCGACGGCATACCCGACCCGCAGGCCGGCCTGGGCGAAGCTCTTGGAGAACGAGTAGACCGTCACCGTCCGCTCGGCGCCGCCGGGCAGGCTGGCGATCGACAGGTGGCGATGACCGTCGTAGACGTAGTCCTCGTAGACCTCGTCGGCCAGGATCCACAGGTTGGCCTCGGCCGCGACCGCGATGACCGCGGCCAGCTCGCGCTCGCCCAGCACCACGCCGTCGGGGTTGTTGGGGCTCGACAGGTAGATGCCGGCGGTGCGCGGCCCGAGGTGGCGGCGGATGAGCGCGGCCGGGTCGGCCGCCGGATCCTCGAGCAGCGGCATCGTGAACGGCGCCTCGACCGGGACGGCCGAGCGGGTCTGGGTGATGCCGCGGATGAGGGGCCAGTGCGGCGTCAGCAGGATGAGCTCGTCGCCGGGGTCGAGCAGGGCGCCGACCGCACACGACAGCGCGTGGGTGGCGCCGCAGGTGATCTGCACGCCGGCCGGGCCGACCGCGAAGCCGTTCCTGGCCTCGACCTTGGCCCGCACCGCGTCGATCAGCGGCCCCCACCCGGCCGGTGGGGCGTACGCGTACAGCTCGCGATCGTCGACGGTGTCGAACGGCTGCTGGCACAGGCGAGCCCCGGCCGGCGGGGTCAGGTAGGTGTCACCGACCTGGAGCGAGATGACGTCGCCGCGGTACCCGCCCAGCCGCTCGTACAGGCGCGCGAACAGCGAGAGCTGGACGGCGTCGGCGGCACGAGAAAGGCGCGGGAACGAAGGCACCGTCGGCAACCTAACACGCGGGCGCCGGCCGCCCAAGGCGGGCCGGGGCGCGGACCACCCCGGTCGGCGACGGCGATCGCGCCGCCGACCGCCCGTCGTGACGAGCGCGATCCGCGGCCACGACCACGCGGCGGCGCGGCCGCTCGGGGTACGATGAGCCGTCGTGCGGTGCCGCTC
>JAGPCO010000069.1:40682-40888 GCA_018058095.1 Kofleriaceae bacterium | reverse complement strand
AGCGAGGACGGAGCGGAAAGAGACGGGAACACGACGACGCGCAAGTCTTGGTGGTCATTGCAGGATCGCGAATCAATTGTTGTTCTCGATCTGCGCGCGTAGTGTTCGAGTCCCCCCGCTCGCACTACGTGCGATCGGTGCGCGCTTCGCGCGCGCGCCGCTTCGCGTCGCGGGGACTCTCTGCACTCGCCTTCGGCGAAGGCGAG
>JAGPCO010000069.1:0-40582 GCA_018058095.1 Kofleriaceae bacterium | reverse complement strand
TCCCCCCGCTCGGGAACCCTGAGCCCGGACCCCTGACCCGAGCGCCGTGCTCCGCACGGCGGGGACTCTCTGCACTCGCCTTCGGCGAAGGCGAGTCCCCCCGCTCGGGAACCCTGAGCCCGGACCCCTGACCCGAGCGCCGTGCTCCGCACGGCGGGGACTCTCTGCACTCGCCTTCGGCGAAGGCGAGTCCCCCCGCTCGGGAACCCTGAGCCCGGACCCGGATCCCGGAGCCGAGCGCCGCGCGGCGCACGACCTCCGACGCGGTGGCGCACGATGCGCGGTCAGCGCTTGAAGCGGATCAGGAGGTCGAGGATCGCGCGGTGGCGGCGGGTGTAGGGCGGGTAGAACAGGTCGAGGATCGGCAGGCGCGGCGCGGTGAAGACCGGGCGGAGCTTGGACAGCTCGAGGAAGCCCTCGCGGCCGTGGTACTGGCCCATGCCGCTGGCGCCGATGCCGCCGAAGGGCAGGTCGTGCTGGGCGACGTGGAGCATGCAGTTGTTGATCGTGACCCCACCGGAGATGGTCTCGTACAGGATGCGGTGCTCGGTGCCGGGTTCGTGGGTGAACAGGTACAGGCCCAGGGGCCGGTCGCGGCCGTTGACGTAGGCGATGACCTCGTCGAGGGTGCGGTAGGTCTTGATCGGCAGGAGCGGTCCGAAGATCTCGTCCCGCATGATCAGCATGTCGTCGGTGACGCCCAGGACCAGGTGAGGCGGCAGCTTGCGGGTGACGTCGTTGGCGGTGGCGTCGGGCACCAGCGGCACGACCTCGGCGCCCTTGGCGTGGGCGTCGTCAAGGGTCGCACGCAGCCGGCGGTAGGCCTTGTCGTCGATGACCGCGGTGTACTGCGGCGAGTCGGTGGACGGGTAGCGGGCCGCCACCACGCGGCGGGCGGCGGCGACGAAGGCGTCGCGCTTGCCCTCGGGCAGCATGACGTAGTCGGGGGCGAGGCAGGTCTGCCCGGCGTTCAGGAGCTTGGCGTAGAGGATGCGCGACGCGGCCTCGGCGACGTCGAAATCGTCGGCGATGATGGTCGGCGACTTGCCGCCGAGCTCGAGGGTGACCGGGGTCAGGTTCTCGGCGGCGGCGCGCATGACCGTGCGGCCGGCGTCGGCCGAGCCGGTGAAGACCAGGTGGTCGTAGGGCAGGGTCGAGAAGTCCTGGGCGCGAACGCCGGGCAAGATCGCGACGACCTCCTCGGGGAGGACCGCCCGCACCTTCTCGGCCAGGAGCCGACACAGGTGCTGCGAGTTCGAGGCCATCTTGATCATGACGCGGTTGCCAGCGGCCAGCGCGCTGGTCAGCGGGCTGATCGTGAGGAACAGGGGGTAGTTCCACGGCGCGACGATGCCGACCACACCCTTGGGCATCGGGATCACGCGGTTGCCGCCGGTGGCGAACAGCGCCGAGACGTGCCGCTTCTCGGGGGCCATCCACGCCTTCAGGTGCTTGCGGGCGTCGCGCAGGCCGTCGACCGAGGTGAACAGCTCGGCGAGCATCGACTCCTCGAAGGCCCGGCAGCCGAAGTCGGCGTCGATGGCGTCGGCGATGGCGCGGCGATGGCCGACCAGGACGCGATCGAGCAGGCGCAGGTGCTCGGCGCGCTCGTCGAGGCTGGGGTATGGGTGCCGGAGGTACGCGGCGCGCTGGAGCTGGAAGACGCGCTGCGCCTCGTTGTCGATGGTACCGAGGGGCCGATGCTGTGCGGTCTGCGCCATGGGTGCCTCCGGGTGCAACTGTACGCCCGGGCGGCGGCGGCGTCGTCGCGGCGCCACGACCGCTTGCCGCTGGGAGGCTGCCGCGCGGCCTGCTGTCCTCTCGGCGAGGCCTCGGCGGCACGCCGTGCGCTCGCGACCTGGACGCGCGTGCTCGAGACTGTCAACGAACCTTTCGATGCCGACGCGATCGATCCAGTCACGACACGTAGGTTGAAGGGCTACACGCTGTCTTCGTCGGAGCGGCGAGCCTGCGAGTCACGCACGAGTTGCCTCGTCTGCGGCGACGCGAGCGACGGTAGCGCAGGCGGAGGAGAACAAGGCGTGGACGTCGACCTGCTCACCACGCTCGATCCGCTTGGAGATCGTGGTTCGCGGAAACAGCAGGATGCTCGTGCCGTCGAGAACAAGGGCCGGATCGCGGCCGTAGTCGTCGGTGACGGCGATCCAGCGCAGCCCCAGGCGCTGGGCCAGCGCGTCGCCGAAGGCCACGCCGAGCGCCTGCAGCTTGAGGGTCTCGGTCGGCTCGACCCAGCCACGCCGCAGGATGCCGTCGAGGAGCTGCAGCTTGCCCTCGACGGTCTCGAAACGGACGCGGGCCTCCGGCTCGTAGTGGTCGCGCACCCAGGTGCGTTGCGCCTCGAGGAGTCCCAGCTCCTCCGCCGATAGTTCGTCACGGGTCTGCTCCATCACGTCGAGGCTAGCAGGCGGCCTCCCTGTACGTGGGCGCAGCGGAGGCGGGGCCCGAGCGAGCGGACGGCTACCGCCCGGCTCAGGTCCGGACGATCTGGATCCGCTGCGAGCAGGTGCCGAGCGCGTCCTCGTGCCAGGTCTTCTTGTCCGGCCCGAGCGCCTGCACGAAGACGTCGTAGCGGCCGTTCTCGAGCGGCACCGCGACGAAGGCTTTCGACTCCAGCGGCTTCTTGCTCGCGGCCGCGAGCTGGGCGCGCGTGATCGCCGGCTTCACGCCCGGGTCGAGGATCGCCAGGCAGCCGCCCTTGATCTCGAGCGTGCCGGCCAGCCGGGGTTTACTCGACGCCGGCATCTTCGCCAGCCGTGCGCCGAGGCCGTCGAGCGCCGCCCGGTCCGTCTTGTTCGGCCGCGGCTTCTTGCCTGGATTCAGGTCGACGCTGAGCAGGCCGTCGTCGGTCCGCCACAGGTCACAGTAGCCGACGAACATCTTGGTCACCCGCATCACGAGCACCTTCGACGCGCCGAGCGCCAGGCTCGCCGACTTGCTGTGTCCGACGTTGAAGTCGCCGCTCACTTTCATGGCGCGGTCAGCCATCGACGGCGCCCACGCCAGCGCGTCCTCGCCGTCGGCCAGCACGGCCCAGGTCCGGAGCGAGTTGGCCACGGCGACCCGGGCGACGAACGTGGGCTTACCGGACCGACTGCCGGTCTTGCCGGCCTTCGCCGCCGCCGCGGTCGCCTTGGCCGGCGTTGCCTTCGCCGCTGCCGCCTTGGCCGCCGCCGCGGTCGCCTTGGCTGCCGCCGCCGCCGCCTTCGCCGCTGCGGCCGCCCTGGCCGACGCGACCTTCGTCGCTGCGGCCGCCTTGGCCGCCGCCGCCTTGGTCACCGCGCCGATTCGCTCGATCACGCAGCCGAGGAACCGTCCGGTCTTGCCTCGGGTGATCCGGTACCTGCCGGGCGCGACCGGGACGATAGCGACGTCGCGCCTGTCGCGCTGGTTGGTGAAGACCGGCCTCTTCGGGGCCCGCCGGGGCAGCCGTGGAGTGACGTCCGAGTAGCACTGCACGTCGAGCCCGAGGCTGACCGGGTCGAGGCCTTCCTCGGGTGTGGCGTTGTAGGCCAGCGCCACCACGATCGCTCCTGACGGCACGTCGATCGTCCAGGTGTCGTGGGCGTCGATCGGGCCATCGAGGTCGGGCGCCAGCTCCTCGAGGGAGTGCGACTCGACCAGCGAGCGGTTCGACCCGGCCATCAGGACGACGCGGCCGGGCGCGGCCACGAACACATCGGGCGCCATCAGGTCGAGGTCGAGGCCGACGATCCGGCCGCCCGCGAGCTCGATCGCGCCGTCGGCGTCACCATCCGGGTCGCCCCGCCAGCCCTTCATGATCTCGAGGTCGCCGATGACCAGCGGGGTGGCGGGGTGGTTGTTCTGCGAGACGTGGCCGACGTGGACGTAGCGGGAGGTGGAGCGCCTCTCGACCGCCGTCCCCGCGGCCTTCGCGGAGCTCGCGGCCTTCGCGGGCCCCGCGGCCTTGGCGGAGCCCGCGGCCTTCGCGGCGCCCGCCGCCAGGCGGTAGCCCTTGGCCGTCTTCTCGCGGACCAGCTTGTCGTACGCATCGGTCGCCGCGGCGTCGGACGCGAGGCGCTTCACGATGGTCTGGCCGTCCGTGCCGATTCGACCGAACACGATCGTCAACACCATACTCTGGCGATCGATCGACCAGAACTTGTGGCTGCTTCCCTGCGAGAACTCGTAGCGCGGCATGCGTCGATCCTACCAGCGCGCCGCCGTCGGCATGCCCCACGCGCCAGCTCGGTGGCGCACCGGGAAGTGTCGTCGTGGACACGGCCCGTCCCAAGGAGCCTCCCATGAAGAACGTGACGAACAACCTCGCCCTGTCCATGACCATCCGCCCCGCGCTCTTCATCTCTGCCGTCATGCTGGCGAGTGCGACCGCCTGTACCTCGACGTCGGACGACGACGCGGGTGGCTCCGGGGCGGGCGGAGGGAAGGCCGACGACCCCAACGGCTCCGAACTCCGGTTCCTCGACCAGGGCTGGTCCGACGAAGACCGAGCCTGGATGTACCGCACCAGCGAGGGCTCGCGCATCGTCCCCACCCAGTGGTTGGCGGCGCTCCGAGACCAGCGGGGAACACGTTTCACCTCGACGCTGTCGCAGTACGGCTTCATCCCCGACCCCGCGTCCGACCCGAGCGGACTCGGGCTGCCGGTCGGCTTTGCCACCGACGGTGGTTGGACCGGGGTCACGTGTACGGCCTGTCACTCATCGCAGCTCAAGGTCGGCAGCGTCGCCGTTCGCATCGACGGCGGAACGATGCAGGCCGACTTCGGTCGCTTCCAGCTCGGCCTGCTTCGCGAGATGAAGGCGACGTTCGACGACCCGCGGCGGTTTGGCGACTTCGCGAGGGAGGTCCTCGGAGACAACCTCGAGGAGTTCGCCGAGGATGAGCTCAGCGCCGACGTTCGAGTGTGGTTGGAGGAGATGGAGTTCCGGCTCTCGTTCGCCAACGGTGCGCCCGTGCCGGGTCCCGGCCGTGTCGACGGGGTCGGGCAGGCCACCAACGAGACGCTGTGCATCGACCTCAACGATCCAGGCGCGTGCGACACGTTTAATGCTCCGACCCAGCCAGGCTTCCTGTGGGGCGTCGGGGAGCTGGCGTGGGTCCAGTCCAACGGCTCGGTGCACAGCTCGATCGGACGCAACGTCGGTCAGGCCATGGGCACCTACGGCGGGGCCGCCGTCGGCGAAGACCTGTTCGGCTTCGGTGGCGTGTCGACCAACATCCCGATGGAGGACCTGGTCTATCTCGACGAGGGCTTCACCGCCCTGAAGGCACCGAGCTGGCAGGATCCGGCGTTCGAGGATCTCCTCCCGCGCCTCGATGACACCCGGGTCTCCCGTGGTCGCCAGATCTATCAGGCCACCTGTGCGGGATGCCACGCCTCGCGGACCGACGGGCCGTTCACGGCCACCAACCAATACGACCGCAGGTTCGTCGAGGTCCCGGTCGTTCCGCTCGCCGAGATCGGCACCGATCCCGGGTTCGTGGTCGACCTCCTCGACGAGACCGTGCTGCCGCACCCCGACATCGTCGCCGGCCTGACCAGCAAGTTCGAGGAGAAGTTCGGAAGCACGGATCTCGACACGCCGGTGTCGACCGCGGCCCTGCGCGCGCTGCTCATCGTCGCCGCGATCCAGGACTACGCGGTCAGCAACCCCCTCACCGTCGCCAGCCTGGGGCTGTCTCGCTTCAGCGGTTATCGGGACGGCGCCACGGAGCGCAGCGTGACCGAGGTCCGAGGCTACCGAGCCCAGCCCCTCGAGGGCGTCGCCTTCACCGGGCCCTACCTGCACAACGGCTCGGTGCCATCGCTCGCGGCCCTGCTCCGGCCGAGCAGCCAGCGTCCGGCCGAGTTCCTCACCGGCGGTCGGACGTTCGACCCCGTCGCGGTCGGATTCACGACGAAGAGCGACGACGTGAACGCCTATCAGTTCGACACCCGCAAGCCCGGCAACTCCAACCGTGGCCACGAGGGCCCGCGCTACGGCACCGACCTTCCCGACGCCGACAAGCAGGCCCTGCTCGAGTACCTGCGCTCGCTGTGACCCGACAGGCCTGGAGCTGTGCGCGATCGCGCGTAGGCAGTGGGATCACGCGGTCGCCGCCAGGCGGGCGGCGACGTCGTCACACAGGCGGGCGAACTTCTGCGGGTCGGCGCCGCGGATGACGAGCAGGCGGGCCAGGCCCGCCGGCAGGCCCAGCTGCGTGAACAGGCGCGGCAACACGTCCTCGTTGCGCTCGTGCGCGTACGGCAGGCCGTTGCTGAGGTAGGCGCCCGACACCCACGGCGAGAAACGGGCGGCGTCGGCCGCCATCGACCGCCGCATCTCGGCCGCGGTCGGGTGCCGGGCCAGGCGGCCGGTGTGGAACCGCGCCAGCCACTGCGCGCCGAGCGAGTAACCGACCAGCTGCTGCGGGTACAACACGCTGGCCGCCAGCACCGACACCGCGGGCGCCGCAGGATCGATCATCTGGTTGTAGAAGCCGTGCTGCGCGGCCAGGTCGTGCCGGGTCACGCTGCCGTCGGCGGCCTCGATGACCACCTCGGGCAGCCAGGCGCTGCGGTCGTACCCGGTCGCGCAGATGAGCAGGTCGGCCTCGATGGCCGGGCCGCCGGCAACCTCGACGGTGTGTGGCCCCAGGCCGGTCACCTCGGCCTTCACGCTGCGCACGGTGCGCAGGTAGGCCAGCTGGTCGCGCTTCATGATCGCCGCCCGGTTGACGCACAGGTCCGAGCGCGGCTCGAGCGGGTTGACGAACAGGCCCGACCAGCGCAGCGGCGCCTGCAGCGCCTTCATGACCCGGCCAAAGCCGAGGCGGCGGCGCAGCCGGGTCAGCCGCTGGTAGTACAGGTACCACAGCACGTTCCACGGCAGCCCCGACGCCGGGTACAGCACCTCGTACGACAGCGCCCACAGGCTCTTGCTGTAGATCCAGGTCGGGTCGGCCCCGCGCAACAGCGAGAGCAGCTCGTGCGACGACTTGCCGGCGCCGAGCACGGCGACGCGGCGACGCCGGGCCCGCACGTCGTCGAGCACCTCCGCGGTCACCTCGCTCGAGTGGAGGACTCGGACGTGCGACGCGTCGCGGCCTGGCAGCGCCGGGACGTGCGGGCGGCCGGCGTTGGAGAAGCCGGTGGCGCACACCACCACGTCGCACGCGTGCGTGTGCGACTCACCGCTGCGCAGGTCGGTCACCGCCACCAGGCAGCGCGGCGCCCGCCCGGGTCGGTACACGATGCGGTCGACCCGCTGGTGGTAGGTGATGTGCTCGGCCACCCCCTTGGCCCGGGCAAACGCGGCGAGGTAGGTCAGGACCTCGTCGCGGGTCGCGCTCGGACCGGCGCTGGCGACCGGTGGGAAGTCGTGGAAGCGGTAGTTGAACGACTGCGAGTGGATGGTCAGCGCCGGGTACTGCGTCGCCGCCCACACTCCGCCCAGCACACCCGAACGCTCGAAGGCGACGACCTCGGCGCCGGCCTGCCGCAGCGCCGCCAGCGCGGCCAGCCCTGCCCCGCCGGCGCCGATGACGATCGCCTTCATGGCCGCGGCAGGTACCCGCTGACGACGAAGCGCTCGACGTAGCGCCGCACCAGCGCGGCGTCGACCGGCGGGCACTCGACCCCGGCCCCGCGCAGCGCGGCTCGGGCCTGGGTGTCGTCGTAGCTCGGCAGGCGCAGCCACTCGGTGTCGTCGTGCTCGACGAACAGCGGCAGCAGCGGCGCCAGCGCGTTGCCGGTCGCCACCGCGCGGCCGCGCAAGATCCCGCGCCACTCGGCGTAGGGGAGCTCTGCCAGCGGGTACCCCAGCGCCCGGATCCACGCGACCAGCTCGCCCCACCCGACGGCGCGACGACCCACCAGGTGGTAGGTCCCGGCGACGCCGCCGAGCGCCAGGTGCACCAGCGCCCGGCTGACGTAGTCGACCGGCACCAGGTTGACCGGAGCGTCGACCTGCGGCGCCAGCCCGAGCTGCACGCAGCCCTTGATCAGCGCGCACACGAAGTCGTCCGGGTTGAAGGCGCCCGAGCGAGCGTGGCCGGCGATCGTGCCGGGGCGGTAGATCGACACGTCGAGCCCGCGCGCGCGCGCCTGCTCCACCAGCGCCTCCGCCACCCACTTGGCCCGCATGTAGCCGAGCGGGAGCCGGTCTGGATCACTCGCGCGGTCGCGTTCGAGCACGGCGCCGGCGGCGACCGCGCCGGTGCCACCCGGGAACACGCCGATGGTGGAGACGTAGTGCAGGCGGGCGCGCGCGGCCGCGGCCAGGCGCAGCACCTCGCGGGTCCCATCGACGTTGGCCGCGCGCAGCTCCTGGTACGAGGCGATGAAGTTCACCGAGGCCCCGCTGTGGACGATGGTGTCGATCGATCCGACCAGGCCCTCGTAGTCGTCGACACCCAGGCGTGGCCGCTCCAGGTCCCCAGGGACGCAGGTCACCCGGGCCCCGAGGTCGAGCGCGGGCAGGTCGTACCGCGCCAGCGTGGCCTCGAGCCGCCGCATGGCGTCGCGTTCGCTCCCGGCCCGGACCAGGCACACGACCTCGGCCTGGCTGCGCGCGAGCAGCTCGGCCAGGACGAACGCGCCGAGGAAGCCGGTCGCCCCGGTCAGGAGGACGGAGCGCGGCGGGCCTGGCGCGCGCGTGGTGAAGGTGATCGCGGGGTCGAGGCGCGCGTCGTCGCGCAGCGCGGCCGGCGCGGCCGGGGCCCGCGCCTCGCCGCGCAGCTCGGCCGCGAGCTCACGCGCCAGCTCGCGGATGGTGATCGTGCCGCCCAGCCGCTCGCTCGCCAGCTCGACCCCGAGCTCGCCCGCGACCAGCTCCTGCAGCTCGACCGCGGTGAGCGAATCCATGCCGAGGTCCCGCAGCGGCCGCGTCGGGTCCGGCGCCACATCGTGCAGCACGGCGCCGACGGCCCGGATCAGCAGCACCTCGATCGCCGCCTCCGACCGCGGCGAGGCGTCGGCCCCCGGCGACGAGACCGCAAGCGCGGCCGCCGCACCGGCGGGCGCGTTCGCCACCGGGCCGGCCGCCGCCGGGTCGGCCGCGAGCGGTCGCAGGCGCCCCGACGTCCCGGTCAGGCCGTAGAACCGGGTCCAGCGCGCCAGCTCCAGTCCGACCACCCCGACCTGGGCCGGCACGTCGGGGCCGAGCAGGCGCTCGAGCACGTCGGTCGCGCCCTCGACGCTGAGCGTGGTGAGGCCGCGGTCGCGCAGCTGGCCGAGCGCCTGGTCCCCGGCCCGGGCCGCCATTCCAGCCCCCTCGATCACCGTCCACGCGACGCTGACCGCGGGTAACCCGGCCGCGCGTCGATGCGCTGCCAGGGCGTCGAGGTAGGCGTTGGCTGCGGCGTAGGCCCCCTGGCCCGGCATCCCGAGCATCGTGGCGATCGACGAGTACAAGATGAAGAAGTCGAGCGGCCGGCCGGCGGTCAGCTCGTGCAGGTGGCGCGCGCCGTCGACCTTGGCCGCCAGCGCCGCGGGCAGGTCCGCGCCGCTGATCGACGGGATGGCTCCCGGCGACATGACGCCCGCCGCGTGGATCACGCCGCGCACGGCGTGTCGCTCGAGCACGCCGGCCAGGGCGCGGCGATCGGCGACGTCCGCGCGCTCGACCACGACCTTCGCCCCGGCCTCGGTCAGCGCGGCGATGCCGCGGCGGGCCTCGGCGGTGACGACGCCACGCCGGCTCAGGAGGACCAGCGCGCCGGCGCCGCGCGCGGCCAGGCGGCCAGCCGCGGCCAGGCCGAGGCCGCCGAGGCCGCCGGTGACGAGGTACGCCGCCTCGGGCCGCAGCACGAGCGCGGAGGCCGGCCCGAGCTGGCGCCGGCGCAGGCGCGCGACGTACCTGGTCCGCCCACGGATCGCGACCTCGCGCTCGTCATCCCCGGCCACCAGCTCGCGCGCGAGCAGCTCGACCTCGTCGGCGCGGAGGTCGTCGCTGGCGCCACCCGCCGACAGGTCCACCAGCGTGCAGCGCAGGCGCGGGCACTCGTTCATGACCACGCGGCCCAGGCCCCATGCCGGCGCCGCCGCCGCCGCGGCGATCACGCCCGGCTCTGCGCCGACCCAGGCTGCGCCGCGAGTGACCAACCACAGCCGGCAGCTGACGTCGGCGCGCGCCGCCACCGCCTGGACCAGCGCCAGCGTCGACGCCAGGTCCGTCCCAGCCAGGACGACGAGGTTCGCGCCGGCGTCGCCCGCGTCACCCGGCCGGACCCGCAACCCGGAGCCGGCGAGCGCCCTGGCCAGCGCGCCAGCCAGCGCCGCCGGACCGAGCACGACCCAGTCACCGGGCACGCGCTGGCGCGGCGCCACGCCGGCCGGCTCCCACGACGCGACCAGCACCTCGTCGGCACGCGACACGGGCGGCATGGCCGACGCGACCACCGCGGGCGGCGCCAGCGGCGCCGGCGCGACACACGCCTCGCGCTGCCATGGATACGTCCCGAGGCGAACGAAGCGCGCGCCCGGCGCGTCGAGCAAGCGCCACTCGATGGCGAAGCCGAGGCAGTACAGCGAGCCGATCACCCGCAGGAGCGACGCGCGCGGACCGAGCCCGGGTGCGGCCAGCGACACGACCGTGCCTGGCGCGCCGGCCCGGGCCAGGACCGCGCGCAGCTCGTCGGCCATGGCCGCCTGCTGGCTCAGCTCGACGAACACGGTGCCGTCGTCGCCGAGGCTGGTCGCCGCCTGGGTGGTGCCCTGCAGGACGTGTGCGGGCTCGAGGCCGACCGCCCGCAGCACGGCGGTGAGCGCACCCTGGCGTGCGGCCAGCTCGGGCTCGCCGGCGCGGCGCCGGCGCTCGAGTTCGGCGGCGAACGGCGGATCCTCTTCCGCCAGCGCTGCCGCGAACCCGGCGTCGAGCGGCTGCCGGTCGGGGAAGACCAGGACGAGGCGTGGAGGCCGGCGGGGTGCGACGTGGGCGGCGATCGGGGAGGAGTGGGTGCCGGCCACGATGGCGCTCCGGTGGTCGTGGTGGTCGCGCCGCACGCCGGCGGAGTGCGCGACGTCGGCGGGGCTGTGGGTCGCGAGCTGCGCCTGCGTGCGGGCGACGAGGATCTCGAGCGCCGCCGCGCTCCGCGCCGACACCGGGATGAGCGCGGCCGGACCGGCGCCGTCCAGCGCCGACGCCCGGCGGGCCGAGGTGGTGTCGCGCGCGCCGACGGCGTCGACCACCCCGAGCACGACGTGGGCGTTGGTGCCGCCCATCCCGAACGAGCTCACCCCGGCCACCAGCTGGCCTGGCCACGGCTGGGCCTGGGTCGGCACCCGCAGCCGTTGCTCATCGAAGCGCACGTGTGGGTTGGCGCGCTCGAAGTGCAGGCTCGGCGCCAGCGTCCGGTGCTCGAGCGAGAGCACGGTCTTGATCAGGCTGGCGATGCCGGCAGCCGACTCGAGGTGGCCGAGGTTGGTCTTGACCGAGCCGATGGTGAGCAGCTCGCCATCGCCGCGCCCGGCCCCGAGCACCGCACCCAGCGCCGCCGCCTCGATCGGGTCGCCGATCAGCGTGCCGGTGCCGTGCGCCTCGACGTAGGCCACCCGCTCCGGCGCCAGGCCGGCGCGCTGGTAGGCGGCGCGCAGCACGGCCTCCTGCGACCAGCGGCTGGGCGACGTGAGCCCGTTGGAGCGGCCGTCCTGGTTCACCGCCGAGGCGTGGACCACCGCGCGGATGCGGTCGCCGTCGGCCAGGGCGCGTGACAGGCGCTTGAGCACGACCAGGCCGACGCCCTCGCCGCGCACGATCCCACCGGCGCCGGCGTCGAAGGCCCGGCACCGGCCCTCGCGCGACAGCAGCCCGGCCCGGGCGTAGAACACGTCCATCGCCCGGTCGAGGATGACGTTGACGCCACCGGCGATCGCCACCGGCGCCGACTCGTCGGTGAGCAGGCTCTGGCAGGCCAGGTGCACCGCCACCAGCGACGACGAGCACAGGGTGTCGACCGCCAGGCTCGGCCCGCGCAGATCGAGCGCGAAGGAGATCCGGTTGGGGGCGATGCCGAGCGAGCCACCCGGGCCGAGCTGGGCGTCGAGCTGGGTCAGGTCGCGTGTGTGGGTGCGCGCGAAGTCGGCGTTCATCAGGCCGACGAACACCCCGGTGGTCGAGCCGGCCAGCCCGGCGACCGGCTGGCCGGCGTCCTCGAGCGCCTCCCACGCCGTCTCCAGCAGCAGGCGCTGCTGCGGATCCATGCGTTCGGCCTCGCGCCGGGCAATCCGAAAGAACGCCGGCTCGAACCGCTCGACCTCGGCCAGGAAGCCGCCGCGTCGGCACGCCGGGGCCTGCTCGAGCAACCACGGCGGCGGCTCGAGCTCGGGCCGCGCTGGCGGCGGGTCGCGCACCAGCTCGGTCCCGGCCGCGAGCAGGCGCCAGTAGTCGTCGGGGCTGGCCGCGCCCGGAAACCGGCACGCCATGCCGACGATCGCGATCGGCTCGGTCACCGCGCGACCTCGGCCGCGAGGTGGCTGGCCAGGGCGTCGATGGTCGGGTGGTCCCACAGCAGCGTGGCCGGCAGCACCATCCCGAGCCAGTCCTCGAGCTGGCCGACCAGGTACACCGCCTCGAGCGAGGACAGGCCGTAGCTGGCGAACGGCTCGCGGCTGTCGACCTGCGCGACCGGCACCGCGGCCGCCTGCGCCACCTCCTGCAGCAGTCGCTCGCGGATCACTCGCTCGCTGGGCGGCATGCGCGCTCCCTTCGGTAGTCGAGCCGACACGCATACCGCTCGAGCTTGCCGCTCGAGGTCTTCGGCAGCGCGCCCTTGCCGACGATCAGCACGTCGTACGTCGCGACGCCGCACGCAGCGGCGACCGCGCCCTTGATGTCGCGCACCAGGTGCTCGACGGGGGTGGTCGCGCTGTCGGTCTCGGCCATGATGCACAGCCGCTCCTCGCCCTCGTCCTCGATGGAGAACGCGGCGCAGCAGCCAGGCCGGACCGCGGGCACGGCGGCCTCGATGGCCGCCTCGAGGTCCTGCGGGAACAGGTTTCGACCGGCCAGGATGATGAGGTCCTTGCGTCGCCCGGCCAGGTACAGCTCGCCGCCGTGGAGGAAGCCGAGGTCGCCGGTGCGCAGGAACGGGCCGTCGCCACCGGCGAGGCAGGCCCGGAACACGTCGTCGGCGTCGCGCTCCCAGTAGCCGCTGGCGACGCCGGGGCCACGGACCCAGATCTCGCCGACCCCCTCGGTCGGCCCGTGCCGCTCGGGGTCGACGATGCGCACCTCCTCGGTCGGCGACGGCGTGCCGCAGCTCATCAGCACGCGGGCGCGGGCCGGATCGGTGCTCACGACGATCTCGCCGCGCTCGAGCGCGGCCGCGTCGAACCCGACGCTGCGCGGCGGCGTGCCGCGGCGGTGCCCGGTCACGAACAGCGTCGCCTCGGCCAGGCCGTAGCAGGGGTAGAAGGTCGCCGGCGACAGGCCGCGCTGCTCGAACCGGGCCAGGAAGCGGCGGTAGGTCGCGTCGCGCACCGGCTCGGCGCCGCAGTACGCGACCTTCCAGCTCGACAGGTCGAGCCGCCCGCGCTCCTCGTCGCTGACCCGACGCACGCACAGGTCGTAGGCGAAGTTGGGACCACCACTCGTCGTCGCCCGGTAGTGCGAGATGGCCTCCAGCCAGCGCGCCGGGCGCTTGAGGAACGCGACCGGCGACATCAGCACCAGGCCCGAGCCGGCGCACAGGCCCTGCAACACGTTGCCGATGAGGCCCATGTCGTGAAAGATCGGCAGCCAGCCCACCACCAGCTCGACCGGGCCCATGCCGGCCGCGATCGACCGCTCGTTGGCGAGGAGGTGCCGGTGCTGCAGCACCACGCCCTTGGGCGCGCCGGTCGAGCCCGACGTGTACTGCAGCAGCGCGATCGACTCGGCCGACAGCGCCGGCGCCTGCCATCCGGCCACGTCGACGCAGGTGTCGGTCGCCAGGCAGACCGCCCCGGCCGGCCGGACCTGCGCGAGCATGGGCAGGAACTCGGACGTGGTCAGCGCCAGCGCGGCGCCGCAGTCGTCGGCGATGGCGTGCAGCTTGGCCAGCGTGCGCTGGGCCCGGGACGGATCGGGCGGATAGGCCGGGACCGGGATCATGCCGGCGAACAGGCAGCCGAAGAACGCGGTGACGAAGTCGAGGCCCGACGGGTACAGCAGCAGGGCGCGGTCGCCGGCGCGGCCGCATCGCTGCAGCGTGGCGGCGATGGCGCGGGCCCGCCGCTCGAGCTCACCATAGGTCAACTCGACGACCGGGCCGGTGACGTCGCCGCTCACCAGGTAGCGCAACCAGAGGTCGTCGGGCCGGGCCGCCGCGCGCGCGCGCACGACGTCGACCAGGGTCTCGCACGTGTCGATCATCGGGGTCTCTCCTGCAGCCGCGTTCGAGGCGCCAGCACCACCCGCGACAACGCGTCCATCAGCGCCTCGGTCGCGCCGCCACCCACCGTCAGCGCGCGGGCGTCGGCCAGCAGCCGCCCGACCAGCTCGCCCTGCAGGAACCCGCGCGCGCCGTGGGCCTGCGCCGCCCGCGCCAGCACCTCGTGGCAGGCCTCGGTCGCGGCGATCTTGGCGGTCAGCACCAGGGCCTGGTCGGGCCGGCCCTCGGCCAGGCTGGCGGCGGCGGCGCGCACCACCCGCTCGACGCCCTGCATGGTGATCCAGTCCTCGGTCAGGCGGTGCCGCCACGGCGACCGGTCGAGCAGCCCGCGGGTGGTGAGGAACTGTACCGCGCTGTCCCAGCCGGCCCGCATCGCCCCGAGCGCGAGCAGCGCCAGCGCGACCCGCTCGTACGCGTTGGCGACCATCCCGAGCGGCAGCGCCAGCCCGGGCCGCCCCAGCACGTGGCCGGCCGGCACCACGCAGTCGTCGAACGTGACCTCGCAGTTGGGCGTCGCCAGCAGCCCGGTCTTCTCGATCGGCGGCGACACCACCAGCCCCGGCGTCGAGGCCTCGACCAGGATCATCGTCGCCCGCGGCAGGCCGGCCGGCGCCGGCGCCTCGTCGCGGCACACCACCAGGAACACGTCGGCCAGCGAGCCGTTGCCGATCATCCACTTCCGCCCCGACACGCGATACCCGCCGTCGACCGGGGTGGCCGTGGTGCGCAGGTGCGCCAGGTCGGAGCCACCCTCGGGCTCGGTCATGGCGATGGCGACGACGCAGGTGCCGGCGATGGCCGGGGCGAGGAAACGCCGCTGCAGCACCTCGCCGCCGTACAGCGCCAGGTGTGGCGTCGCGAACTCCGACTGCAGCACCAGGCTGAGCAGGCAGCCCATGTGGCCCGATCGCCCGAACTCCTCGAGCATCACCTCGGTGAAGGCGTACGGCCGCGCCGTCCCGCCCAGCGTGGTCGGGTACTTCAGGCCGAGCAGCCCGGCGGCGCCGGCCGCCGTGTGGAGCGCGCGCGGCACCGAGCGTTCGCGGGCCCAGCGCTCGGCGTGTGGGGCGACCTCGCGCTCGACGAAGACCCGTACCTGAGCCCGGAACCGCTCCGGCGATCGTTCGTCGCTCGTGCTCACCGGTACGCCGAGCGCGGCGGGTCGCCGCAGAACGTCTTCTGCGTGGTCTTGCGCAGCTTGTGCTTGGCGTCGAACTGCCAGCGGTGCAGCGTGATCTCCTGGCCCAGGCAGCGGCTCGAGCCGTCGGCCGGGGTCAGCGTGTAGAACCACACCTTGGCCGCCGCCAGCTTCTTCGGATCGTTGGCGCCCTCGACGCCACCCGGCAACATCCAGAAGCGGCCCGACAGCGCGGCCTCGAGCTTGTCGGCCTTGAGCACCTTGCGGTAGGGCGCTTCGCGCTGGGCCTGCTCGTCGGCGTACTTCTGATATGCGCCGTCGCAGTGCTTGACCCGGATCGCCTCGATCGTGCCGCCGAACTCCTGGACCTTGCCATTGATGCTGACCGTCTCGTTCGCCACCACCTCGGTCGCCGGCACGCCGGCCTTGGTGATGACGGCGTAGGTGTCGATGCAGCGCTTGGCCATCTCCAGGTTGCCGTACTGACTGGACTGAAGCGCCTCGGTGCGGAAGGCCCGCACCTTCGACCAGTAGGAGATCTGAGCGCAGGCGGCCCGGGCCTCGCCGATCGTGTGGGTGCCGGCGGTGAGGTCACGCGACGTTCTCAGGAACGTGAAGGTGGTGGCGTCGGTCGCCCCGGCTTCCGTGAGCTCAGCCAGGATGATCTCGCACCGAGGCGGGTCGACCCTGCCATCACCGACCAGGGCGTAGCTGCCGTCGGCGAGGGCGCCCCAGGCGCCGGAGATCGAATGCGACAGGTTGCTGTACTCGTCGGCGTAGGCGGTGGTAGTCGCGCACAGGATGACAAGAGCGATGGTGAGCCTCATGCCGCGGCGTACTGCACCGTGTGTGCCACCAGGACCCACGCGGGGCCTCGCCGGCTTGCGATGACGATCGGGGGCGACTGCCTAGCCAGATTGCCTAGGCAGCTAGGCGATGACCCGCTCCGACGCGTGGCGCGCTACGATGCCGCGGCGTGAGTGGCCACCTCGCAGACACCGCCTCGTCGCCGTCGACCCACGGCGGCGACCCGCATGGCGAGGGCCTGTTGCTGGTGACCGGCGGCGACACCGTGCTGACGTTCCCGCTTCGGCGCGACGAGATCACGATCGGCCGCGCGCCCGAGTGCGACGTCGTGCTCGGCCACGACGCGCTGTCGCGCCGCCACGCCCGCCTCCAGCTCGCACCGGCCCTGACCGTCGAGGATCTCGGCTCGCGCAACGGCACCCGGGTCCGCGGCGCGCTGGTCGCGCCGGGCCAGCGCGTGCCGCTGGCGATGGGCGAGACCTTCCAGATCGGCCGCTTCCACTTCCTGATCGCCCGCACCCGGCGCGACCCGTCGCGCTCGGAGGCGTCGGCGCGGGCGCGGTCGCTCAGCGTGGTCGACCCCACCCCGGGCGGGGTCGGCCCGTTCATCCACGACCTGGCGGCCAGCCCGCTCAACCTGCTCATCCTCGGCGAGACCGGGGTCGGCAAGGAGGTCCTGGCCCAGACCATCCACCAGCTGTCCCGGCGCCCCGGCGCGTTCGTGCGCGCCAACTGCGCGGCGATGGCGCCGACCCTCATCGAGAGCGAGCTGTTCGGGCACGAGCGCGCCGCCTTCACCGGCGCCTCGCAGGCCCGGGTCGGCCTGATCGAGGCGGCCCAGCACGGCACGTTCTTCCTCGACGAGGTCGGCGAGCTGCCGCTGCCGGTCCAGGCCAAGCTGCTGCGCGCGCTCGAGACGCGTGAGATCACCCGCCTCGGCGCGGTCAAGCCCATCGCCCTCGACGTCCGCTTCGTCGCCGCCACCAACCGCGAGCTGGCGACCGAGGTGGCCGAGGGCCGCTTCCGCAGCGACCTGTTCTACCGCCTCGACGGCGCGACGCTGGTGATCCCGCCGCTGCGCGAGCAGCGCCAGCGCATCGGCGGGCTGGCCCGGGTCTTCGTTGAGGCCGCGGCGACCCGGCGGCGCCAGGTGATCGACGCCGCGCTGCTGCAGCGGCTGGAGGCGCACGCCTGGCCCGGCAACGTGCGCGAGCTCAAGGCGGTGCTCGAGCGCGCGGTCATCCTCGCCGGCGACGCGCCGCTCGCCCCCGGCCACCTGGCCATCACGGCGGTCAAGGCGCGCGCCGACGCGGCGGCGCCGGCCTCGGCCGAGGAGGCGGCCGAGCGCAGCCGCATCGTCGAGGCGCTCGAGGCGTGCGCCGGCAACCAGACCCGGGCCGCCAAGCTGCTCGGCGTGTCGCGCGCCACCCTGGTGACCAAGCTGCGCATCCACCGCATCCAGCGGCCCCGCAAGTGACGGCGTCCGAGCTGCCGCAGACCGCGCCCGAGTCGCCCCAGCCCGGCTGGGACGAGGCGCAGATCGGGCGCTACCAGTTCCGGCGGCTGGTCGGCGCCGGCGGCATGGGCGTGGTCGTCGCCGCCCACGACCCCGATCTCCAGCGCGACGTGGCGATCAAGCTGGTGGTCACCGGCGACGACGACCGCCCGCTGCGCGAGGCGCAGGCGATGGCCCGGCTGTCGCACCCCAACGTGGTCCAGGTGTACGAGGTGATCCGCCTCGGCGCCCGCACCGCGCTGGTGATGGAGCTGGTCGAGGGCGAGGAGCTACGCGCCTGGCAGAAGGGCCGGCCGTGGCACGAGATCGTCGACGCCTACGTCCAGGCCAGCCGCGGCCTGGCCGCCGCCCACCGCGCCGGCATCGTCCATCGCGACTTCAAGCCGTCCAACGTCCTGGTCAGCCGCGATGGCGGCGTCCGGGTCACCGACTTCGGGCTGGCGCGCAGCGCGGCGACCGACGTCGAGGCGACCGGGATGGTCGGCACGCCGGCGTACATGGCGCCGGAGCAGCACCGGGGCGGCGCGCTCGACCCGCGCACCGATCAGTGGGGCCTGGCCTGCGCGCTGTACGAGGCGCTGCACGGCCGCCGCCCGTTCGCCTCGGCCGAGGCGACCGGCCTGGCCGACGCCGTCAGCCGCGGCGCGATCGAGGACGAGCCGGTCGACTCGCCGGTGCCGCGCCGCGTCCGCGCCGCCATCCGCCGGGCCCTGTCGCCGGCCCCGGACGATCGCTTCCCCGGCATCGACGAGTTCGCGCGCGCGCTGGCGCCGCCGAGCCGCCGGGGCTGGGTCGTGCTGGCGGCGGCGGCGGTGGCGCTGGCGTCACTGGCGGTGATCGCCGCGCTGGTGCGACCGGGCCAGCGCGCCGCGGCCTGCCAGGGCCTGGGCCGGCCGGTGCAGGCGCTGTGGACGAGCGCGGCCCGGGCCGACCTGCGCACGCGGCTGCTGGCGCCGACCATCGCGGTGCCGGCGGCCACGGTCGAGAGGGTGCTGCGTGACCTCGACGGCTACGCCGATGCCTGGGCCAGCGCCCGCACCGGCGCCTGCATGGACACGCGCCAGGGCGTGCGCTCGGCCGCGACCCTCGACCAGCGCATGCAGTGCCTCGATGGCCGGCTGTCGGAGCTGTCGGGCTTGCTCGACGGCGTTGCCAGCGGGGAAGCGCGGGCGCTGCGCGCGACCAGCGACGCCGTCGCCGGGCTGCGCCCGGTCGCGCGCTGCGCCGACCCGCCCGGACCGCCGCGGCCCACCGGCGGCGCCCAGGCCGGCGAGCTCGCCGCTGGCGAGGACGCGCTCGCCCGCGCCCGCGCCGCGCTGTCGCTCGGCCAGTTCGAGCGCGCGCTGCCGCTGGCCGAGCGCGCCATCACCGCCGGCGAGCAGGCAGGGGACCTGGCCCTGACCGCGGCCGCCCTGGTCGTGCGCGGCGAGTGTGAGGACCGCCTCGATCGCGACCCGGCGGCGCTGACCACCTACCAGCGGGCGGCCAAGGTCGCGGCCCAGGCCCGCGACCAGGAGCTGGTCGCCGACGCGCTGTCGCGCGCCTTCCTGGTCGAGGGTAACCACCTGGGCCGGCGCGGCGACGCGCTGCGCGCCCGCCCGTTCATCGAGCTGGCGCTCGACAGCGCCGGCCAGCCCGACGCGGTGCGCGCGCAGTGGCTGCACTTCCTCGCCATCCTGCTGTACCCCGATCCGAGCACGCTGGAGGAGGCGTGGGCCCACGAGCGCACCTCGCTCGCCATCCGCCAGCGCACCCTCCCGGCCGGCCACCTCTACATCGTCGACTCGATGGAGACGCTGGCCAACATCGAGGCCACCCGCAAGAACTTCGCCGAGGCCCACCGCCTCCTCACCGAGGTGCTGCAGGCGCGGATCGCCTCCCGTGGTCCAGCCGACGCCCTGGTGAGCTCGGCGTACAACAACCTCGGCGGGCTCGAGATCCATCGCGGCGACCTGCTGGCCGCGGTCGGCCACCTGCAGCGCGCGCTCGACGTCGCCGCCGCCTCGGGGCAGCCCAGCACGACCGCGGCCTACAACCTGGGGCTGGCCCAGCTCGACCTCGGCCGCTGGCACGCCGCCGCCGACAGCTTCGCGCGGGCCCTGGCGCTGTCGGAGCAGCTGGCCGGGGCCGAGTCGAGCCAGGCCGCCGAGGACGCGGTGTTCCTCGGCGTCGCCCTGCACGCCGCCGGTGAGGTCAGCCGCGGGCGCGTGCTGCTGCAGCGCGGCGTCGACGGCACCCGCCGGGCCGGTTCGCCGCTGCTGACCACCGCGCTGAGCCACGCCGCGCGGCTGGCGCTCCTCGACGGGGATCGCGCGCGGGCGCGGGCCCTGCTCGACGAGGCCCTGACGCTGCCGGCCTCCAACGCGCCGCTGCGCGCGCTGGTCGCCGCCCAGCTGCTCCGGGCCGAGGCCGGCTGCGCGGCGGCGCGTCCACAGCTGGCCAGCACGCTGGCCGCCGCCATCGTCGACGCCCAGCGCCAGACCATCTCGCTGGCCACCGTCGAGCTGGCCGAGTGCGAGGCCGCGGCCGGCGAGGTCGCGTCGGCGCGCCAGCGCCTCGAGGCCGAGCTGGCCTGGCTCGAGTCGGCCGGCGCCGACGAGCGCGCGCGTGCGCGCGCCCGGGCGGCGCTGGCGGCACTACCCGGCCGCTAGCAGGCTGCTTCTTCAGCACCCTGCTAGCCGACGAGCTTCATCTGGTGCTTGGCGGCCAGGGCGTCGATCTCGGCCACGGTCCCGCCGGTGTACTCGGTCAGCCGTCCGCCTTCGAACAGCTTCACGGACCAGGTCCGGCCGTTGTCGTTGGTTCGCGCTTCGATACTCTTCTTGTCGCCGCTGTACCGTCGGATCATCGGGGCTCCTGCTGTTGCGGCCGGCGCGCGGCCACAGGGCCGTGGTGGAGCGCCGGCGCCGCCACGACCACACCGTGACACGTTCCGGCGCCGGACATAGGCCCCGCGGGCCCGGGTGGCCACTGGGTCTTCCTGGGCGGGGTGCGCCGAGCGCGGTACCATCGGTCGATGTCGGCCCGCGGCTCGGTCCTCATCCTGCTGGCGGCGACGGCCGCGTGCCGGATCGGCTTCGACGCCGCAGCCACGACCGACGGCGCCAGCCACGACGGGGCCGCCGGCGACGGCGACGCGCGTCCCGATGGCGCGGGCCCGCTGAGCTGCGGGCCGTGGCAGCCGCCCACGCTGGTCGCCAGCCTGGGCGGTGCGCTGGTCGGCCGCAGCGTCCACGTCTCCGCCGACGGCCTGTACCTGGCGTGGCAGGCTGGTGGCGTCGGCCTGTTCGCGTCGCGCGCCAGCCGGACCGATCCCTTCTCGGCCCCGACGCAGATCCCCGGCATCGGCGATGAGGTGTGGGAGGTCGGCCTGGCCCGGGGTGGCCGCGAGCTCATGATGGCCTACGGGGACACGCCGGCCTGCCCCGAGCTGCTGAGCGCGACCCAACCCATGCAGTTCACGACCTCGACCGCGCTGACCGCCGGATGTACGCCCCGCATGACCGGCGTTTACCCGCTGGCCGACGGCCTGACCGCGTACAGCACCGATGACGCCGCCAACCTGCAGGTCGCGGTCCGCACCTCGTCGGCGGCGCAGTTCACCGCCGTCACTGCCTCGCCTGGGATCACCATCCCGGTGAATTTCCCGGCGGTGCGAGAGGACCAGCTCGAGGTGATCTTCGAGAGCGACCCAGCGGGCGACTTCGACCTGTACGCCAGCGAGCGGGCCAGCGTGTCCGATCCGTGGTCGCCCCCGGTCCGCCTTCCCATCAACAGTACGGGCATCGACGAGGACGCCGCCCTCACCGGCGACGGCACCGAGCTGTACTTCGACAGCGAGCGCGGCGGTGGGTTCGAGCTCTACGTCGCTCGCCGCACCTGCTCGTGACGCGGGCGGCGGGCCGAAGCGCAGCCGGCGCCGGCGCGCGACCTGCCGATAGTGGCTGCGCCGCGTTTGACAGCGTCCTGCTAGGCCCTTCCCGCTCACCCGCCGGGACCGGTAGCGTCGAGCCATGACCGACTGGACCCTCACCGAGGCCAGCCTCGACGACGCCGCCGCCGTGGCGGCGATCTACGCCCACCACGTGCTGCACGGCGCCGCCAGCTGGGAGCAGACGGCCCCGACGACCTCGGAGATGGCCGCGCGTATGGCCCGCGTGCTCGACGCGGGGTGGCCCTGGTTGCTGGCGAAGGACCAGGCCGGCGCGACCGTCGGCTACGCTTACGCGGCGCAATTCAACCCGCGCGCCGGCTATCGCCACACCTGCGAGGACAGCATCTACCTGCGTCACGACATGGTCGGACGCGGGCTGGGCACGCGCCTGCTCACAGCGCTGATGACCCGGTGCGAGGCGCTCGGGTTCCGACAGATGGTCGCTGGCATGTCAGGCTCCGAGCCTGGCTCGATGGCCCTGCACGCGCGCGCGGGTTTCGTCGAAGTAGCGCGAATGCCGAACGTGGGGCGCAAGTTCGGCCGCTGGCTCGACCTGGTCTACATGCAGCGCGCGCTCGGTCCGGGCGCCGGCAGCGCCCCGGCGGTCGAACCAGCCTGACCGGCCGCCTGCGGCGACCCTCGCCGGCTCATCGGCGCCAGGATCTCATGACCCGGTGGTACCCTGGAGCACGACCAAGGAGGGCTCGATGCGAGGGAACGTGTGGCTCGTGCTGCTCACCACCTGGGGTTGCTCCGATGGCGGAGGCGCGGCGACCGCCGACGCCGGCCCCGAGGGCCGGGTCGACGCGACGGCCGGCGCCGACGCCCGCACCGGCGCGCCGCTGACGCCGCTGCTGCAGTCCGACTTCGCGACCGCGACCGGGACCACGGCGATGGCCCTCGAGGATGGAGGCCTGTGGGCGGTGTACGGCACCGGCGGCGAGGTGCTGGCCAACCCGGGCGACCTCGGCTTCCCGGCCGGCATGGCCAACGTGCTGCGGGTGTCGTGGAGCCAGGGCTCCGGCATCTGGCGGGTCGGCCCGCCGTTCGGTCCAGGCCTGCCCGCGCTCGCGGTCGGCTCGACCCGGTACTACCGGTACTACTTCCGGCAGGTCCAGCCCGACGGCACCGTCGACACCCAGACCCACCCGTTCCAGGACGGCGGCGCCGGCTCGCAGACCAACTGGACCACGCAGTGCTTCAACAACGTCGGCCCAGGGATGTGGCTCCTCGGGCACGGCTTCTGGGACAACCCGTTCCCGAATGATCAGTTCCACCTGTCGACGCCGCTGCCCAAGGCGCACACCTACCGCCTCGAGCACGCCATCGAGCGGGTGAGCGACACCACGTTCCGCTTCGACAGCCGGGTGTTCGACGAGGCGGTCAGCGCCACCACGCCCATCTACGACGGCGACGACTTCTACGCCGGCGGTCAGCCGGCGCGCGGCAGCATGACCGCGTACTTCGCGACCCAGACGCTGACGTTCAACGACGCCGCCAACCTCGACGGCTTCAACGCCGGCGTCAACGACATCGAGCCGACCGAGCCGGGTGACTACGCCTTCGAGGGCGCCATCGCCATCGTCGACGATCAGGGCTGGATCGGCCCGTACGGCACGGTCGCCGGCGAGCCGTAGCCCACGCGCGGCGACGCGGTGCCCGCTCGATCTGCGCGCTCAGTTCGCGCGGCCACGCACGGCGCGGCGAGAGGATCCGCGCCCTTGCGGCTGGTCGGCGCCTTGCAATCTGGCCGAGCATGTTCCGCACCACCTCGCTCACCCTCCTCACCAGCCTCGCCACCGCCGCCTGCCTCGAACCCTCGAGCGACCCGGGCCTGCGCGACCACGCCGCGCCGCTGCTTGGCGCCGAGCTCGACCCGAGCTCGCTCGGCGAGCTGACGCTGTGGCTCGACGGCACCCGTGGCGTCACCACCTCGAGCCAGGGCGAGGTGCTGAGCTGGGCCGATCAGTCGGGCCTGGGCCGGCACATGTTCCGCGGCAGCCCCGACGTGGCCGGCGTGACGTACCAGGCCTACCCGGCCAGCGGCAGCCGCAACGGCAGCGTGTGTTTCATGCCTGGCCCCGACGGGGCCAACGGCTACCTGGTCAACACCTCCGTGGTCGAGCGTGGTCCGTTCACGGTGGCGATGGCGCTGCGCCCCACCGGCGGCGAGTACGCCATCCCGTTCACCGGCACCGCCGCGCCGGCCCTGACGATCCGCAAGTACACCTCGCCGCTGCTCGGGGCCGAGAGCGTCATCCGCGCCTCGGCCGGTGGCGGCGACCAGTTCACCTTCGTCCAGGGCGGGCCGTGGCGCAACGAGCCGCTCATCGCCCTGGTCGGGTTCGCCGGCCCGTCGTCGTGGATCGAGGCTGGACCCGCCACGCCCGAGGATGGCGGCGGCCTGACCTGGCCGCCCCAGCTCGAGCCGGTGCCGGCCGGCCCGTCGACCGGGCCGCTGTCGGGCTCGACCCTCGACGGCCTGGTGCTGTCGCATGGCGGCGCGTTCGCCTACCAGGGCTGCATCGGCGAGGTGCTCATCTACCGCGGCGACCTCGATACGACCGCGCGGGCCGAGCTGGCCGAGTACCTGCGCGCTCGCTACGGCGGCCGCTAGCCGCGTCACTCCCGCCGCAGCGTGAACGCGGCGTCGACCCGGCCACCCACGCCGTCGTAGCCCAGGCCGAGGCGCAGGGTGAGCTGGTTGGCCGAGGCCCGGGTGATCTTCAGCGCGGTGACGAGGGTGTCGCCGCGGTAGGCGTAGATCACGCCCTCCGCCTCGACCCGGTGGGCGATGACCTGGAACACGCCGCAGCGCGGGCTGGCGCCAGCGCGCGGCGGCAGCTCGCACAGCTCGCTGGTGACGGGGTCGAAGGTGACGCGGTGGGGCGCGTCACCGGCGCCCAGGGTGCCGCCCCACAGCGACGGCGCCTCGGCCGCGTCGGTCGGCGCGACCACCCAGGTGCCGGCCAGGTCGTCGTCGGTGACCTCGTGGCCGTCGGTGAACACGGCGGCGGTGGCGAGGTCGCCCCGCAGCGCCTGGCCATCGGCGGTGCCGGCGACGTGGACCCGGCCACCCTGCCGCACCAGGCTGATCCGGATCGCCGCACCTTCCTCCCCGGTCGATGGATCGATCGGGTGCAGGCGCGCGCCGCCGCCGAGGTCGTCCCAGCGGCCGATCACCTCGGTCTGGGCGGCGCGGCCGGCCGACGCGCTCGGGCACAGGTGGCCCGGGCTGGCGCAGCCCATCGCGCCGCGCGCCCGCAGGTAGAAGCGCTGGCTCGGGTGCAGCACCAGGTCGAGGATGGCGCCGTCGGTGTCGACCTGGTCGGCATCACCGGGCAGCAGGTACACGCCGGCCGAGCCGGGCGCCGGCTGGTCACGCCCGTCGTCGGCCAGCAGCGCCTGCCACCGCCCGGTCCCGACCACGCGCAGGCGCAGCTCGCGGCCCTGCTGCTCGTAGCCGTAGCGCACCAGCAGCGCGCCGCTGGCGTCGAGCAACCGCAGGTAGTGGTTGCCGCCGCCGGTGGTGAACTTGTAGCGCCCCTGGGTCACCCGCGGGGCGCCGCCGGCGCGGGCGGTCTCGCGCCGGAACGTGCGATCGGCAGCGAGCGTGAGCGTGCTGATCTCGCCGCCGGCGGCCGCCTCGGCCCGGTACGTCCCGCGCGGCGTCAGCGCGGCCCAGGCATCCCCCTTGCCATCCTCCACCAGCTCGACGTCGGCCACGTCGTCACCGGCGACGGCGCCGTCGTCGGCGTCGAGGCACGCGGCCGGCGCCAGCGCGCTGGCCACGATCAAGGCACGCAGCAGCGCCCGGCGGCCGTGGCCCGATCTGGAGAGGAGCGAGGAGCGGACAGGAGCGAGGTTGTGCATGCCGGCCCTGCTAGCGAGGCGCGTGCCAGCGCGATGGTCGCGGATTCCTTGCCGGTGCACGCGAGACGCGCGTGGGTCGTGGCCACCGCCGTGGCCGGCGCTGCACGCGGAGGTTTGCCTCGTCGCGCCAGCCGCGGCGACAGCGCAGGCAACCGCGCGCGTGCCGCTCCATGGTTGGTCGGCTCGCGCCCCTGGCGCCGGTCGGCGCCACCCCTCTCCGCGCCGCCTCGGATCACGTTCGGGCCATACCGGCGATCGAGCGAGCGACCGTCCGCGAGTGGAGCGACCGCTGACGCCGCGGGCCTGGCTCGGCACGTGCACCTGGTTCGACACGCGTCCCGGCGCAGCGCGGGTCGCCCGCCTCCTGCACACCTGGCGCGGAGGTCCCCTTGCGACACAACCTGCGAATCGAGACCCGGATCGGCGATGTGGTGGCCGCAGCCTTCGACGAGGCCGCGCGCTTCACCCTGGACGCGCACGAGCAGTCGCGCCTGGCCCATCACACGGTGACCCAGGCCCTGCGCGGCCGGTCGACCGCGGGGCGGCGCAGGCGCATCGACGCCCTGGTCGAGGCGTGATCTGCACCAGCCAGGGCGAGGGCAGACGGCGGTCGGCACCACCCGTGCGCCGGCCCACCGCCGACGTCGAGCGGTGGGAGTCGGACGGCGGATGGATCGCCCCGCCCAGCGTCGATCCAGGCCAAACGCAGCCAGGGCTCGGCCCGGTGGGCGCACCCGAGCGGGCTGGTCGGCCACAGTGAGCGCCGACGCACGCGCCCGAGCGCAGCCAGCCACGATTGCCCCGGTCGCGGCCCGGTCCCCGCTGGCGCGCCCCGTGCAATGAGGCTGGGTGCACCAACCTGGAGTTCATCATGGCCACCCTCGGTACCCAGCTCGATCACACCGTCACCTCGTTCGAAGACCAGCTCGCCCTGTGGGGCGCCAAGCTCGAGGCGATGGTCGCCAAGGCCAAGGTCGTCGGCCAGGAGGCCAAGAACGACCGTCACGCCGCGCTCGATGACCTGCGCGGCAAGCTCGACGCCGCCCGCGCCAAGCTCGACCAGGCCAAGGCCGCCGGCGCCAGCGGCTGGGACACCGTCAAGAGCGGCGTCGCCACCATGTGGAACGACGTCGAGGGCGCGTTCCAGAAACTGACCGCCTGATCCTGGCGCTCCTGCCCTCCACCGCAGCCATGCTGGCGATCGCGCTGCACCTGCTACTCATGGCCATCGCCCTCGCCACGCTCGGATGGATCGCGCTCCGCGACCACCTCATGAACCAGCCGCCTCCGGCTGGAAAGGCCTCCCATGCGCATCTCCTCTCTCGCCCTGTACGTCCTCACCCTGGCGATCGGGGTCCCGGCCGCGGCCCAGGCCGCGCCGCGGCCGGCGTCGTCGCACCGGACCGAGACGCCCACGCGCCCGGCCCCGGCCCCCAGCGCCCGCCCCGCCCCGACCGCCGCCTCAGCGGAGCTGGCCTCGCGCTACGCCGCGCAGGAGCAGCGCGACACGCCAGTGCAGGACTTCGAAGGGGGCGGGTCGACCCTCATCATCGGCGGCAGTACCGTCGGCCTGGTCCTGCTGCTGGTCATCCTGGTCATCCTGCTGTGACCCCTCGCACCCGGCTCGCCGCCGACCTGCCGGCCGGGCCCGGCCTGCACCTGCTGGTCAAGGCCGCGATCGTCAGCACCGTCATCGGGCTGGCCGGCTGCGACCGCTACACCGGCGGCGCACGCCCGGTCGCCCCGGCGCAGATCGTGCCGGCAGCTGGCTGGGTAGTGGCCCACGCCACCCCGACCCTGCGTCAGCACGGCCGCTCCGATTGCGGCGCCGCCGCGGTCGCGATGGTCTCGCAGCGGTGGCAGCGCGGACTGTCGGTCGACCAGGCCGGACGCGTGCTCGCGCTCCACGACGGTCACGGCGCCCGCCTCGGCGCCCTGCGCGACCTGGCCCGCCAGCGTGGACTGGCGGCGTTCGCGATCCGCGGCGACAAGGCGATGCTGAGGTTCGAGCTGCAGGCGGGCCGCCCGGTCATCGTCGGCCTCCACCTCCCGCAGGGCCGCCGGTCGCTGCCGCACTACGAGGTCGTGGTGGCGATCCACGCCGACGGCCGCGTCGTCACGATCGACCCCGCGCGCGGCTGGCGCAGCCGCAGCTGGGCCGACCTCGACGCCGAGTGGCGACCCGCCGGGCGACCGGCGCTGGTCGTGCTGGGTCAACACGTGCGCCCCAGGTAGGCGCAGCCGACCCCGGCTAGCGTGGTCGCCATGGCGCCTCGGCGGCCAAGCCGGCCAAGCCGGGGTGAGCCCGTGTGCGGTTGCCCCGGCGCACCCGCGGCTGGCGCACCCGCGCAACTCCGACCCGTGGCAGGCGGCGAGCGCAGCTTCCAGGCCGCCGAAGCGAGGGCCGCGAGTTCACGCAGTTCGCGCGCGCCGAGCCTGGCCCCGACCTTGCTCTTCGGTCGGACATGCTGCACCTCGCGACGCCCCGCTCCCTCCTGCTGGCCGGCCTCGGCCTCACCGCTGCCTGCGTCGCCGCCGACGAGCCATCGGAGTTCGACCTGGGTGGCTCGACCCAGGGCAAGGCCGACGGCGGCAGCTGGGTCCTGGTCCAGCTCACGCCGCGCGAGGTGTCGCTGCTGCGCTGGCAGTGCGACGAGGGGCTGTTCGATCCGGGCGGCTGCGACGTCACGATCGAGGTCGACGTGGCGGTCCCGGGCGCGGCGACGGCGGACGCCGCGGTGGCCGAGCTGCGCTGGCGCCGCACCACGCCGACGACGTCCGAGCAGGTCTTCTACCTCCACGGGGGCCACAACGTGATCGAGCTGCCGGACCAGCCGCGCATCAGCACCCACACCGCCATGCTCAGCGCGCTCGACCTGCCGGTGCTGGTCGAGTTCGAGCTGTCCTGGTGGTAGCGCGCAGGCAGCGCCAGCGAACCGGCCCGGCCGGTTGTCGCGGCCGCGGCGATCGTGGGATCGTGCGGTGATGAGCACGCACCTCGTCTTCGCTGCCGCCCTCCTCGCGCTCGGGTGTGGCGGCGCCAGCCCCGCCTCGACCACGCCGCCCACGCCCGCGCCGACCGCCAGCGCGGCCATCGTCGGCACCCTGCGCGAGCTGCAGAACGGCGACCGGGCCTGCTACGTCATCCTCGACACCACCGAGGGCCAGCGCAGCATCGAGGGCGACTTCGAGCTGTGCCCGGGCGCCGGGTCCGACGCCAGCGCGCTGATCGGCCAGGAGGTCGAGCTCACCACCGAGCGCGCCAAGGTCCAGGCCGCGTCGTGCCAGGGCGACCCCGAGTGCAGCGCGTCGGACGAGGTCGACCTGGTCGTCGCCGTCCGCGCCCGCGCCGGCGCGGCCCCCACCGCCGGGCTGCCCAAGGAGGCCTCGCTCAGCCACGGCGGCACGGCGTGGGGCGTGTACCTGGCCGTCGCGCCGGCGGGCGACCCGGCCCTGGCCGCGGCCACGGCCAAGGCCAAGGCGCTCGGGTACGAGGCCTTCGCCAAGGACCTGGCGTGCGACCTCCCGACCGGGGCCAAGCCGCCGGTCAGCGCCGACGGGCAGATGCTGATCGCGGTGTACCTGCCGACCGAGGCCGACGCCCGCGCGGTCGCCGCCGCCGCCGGCGCGCCGGCGCCGTGGGTCGGCCAGGTCAAGACCATGTGTATGGACTGACGCGAGCTCGCCGTGGCCACCGTCTACGTGCCCCTGCCCGACCGGGACTTCGACGTGACCGAGGTGGCGGTGCCGTGGACGCTCTTGCGCGAGGCCGGGCACCAGGTGCTGTTCGCGACCGAGGACGGCGCCACCCCGGCGGCCGACCCGCTCCTCCTCACCGGCGTGGTGTTCGGCAAGCTGGGCGCCGCGCCCGACGCCCTGGCCTGCTACCGCCAGCTCGAGGCCGCACCCGAGTTCGTGCGGCCGGCGCGCTGGCGCGACGTCGACGTCGGCGCCGTCGACGCCTTGCTGCTGGCGGGCGGCCACGCGCCGGGCATGCGGCAGTACCTCGGCAGCGCGCTGGTGCAGCAGCAGGTGGTGGCGCTGTTCGCGCGTGGGGTGCCGGTCGCCGCCATCTGCCACGGCGTGCTGGTGGCGGCGCGGGCGCTCGACCCGGCCACCGGCCAGTCGGTCCTGCGCGGCCGGCGCACCACCTGCCTGCCGAAGTACATGGAGCGCTCGGCGTTCCTCGCGACGTTCTGGCGGCGCGGGCGCTACTACCGGACCTACCCGGCCTACGTCGAGGACGAGGTGCGCGCCGCGCTGGCCGTCCCGACCGATTTCGCGCGCGGCCCACGCACGCTGTCCAGGCGCGGGCAGCGCGACGACGACCGCGACGCCTTCGTGGTCGAGGACGGCGCCTACGTGTCGGCGCGCTGGCCCGGCGACGCCTGGCTGCTCGGCAAGCAGCTGTGCGCGAGGCTGGCGCCATGACCTCCGCGACGATCGTGGCCGACCTGCTCACGGGGCCGTGACATCGCCCCCGCGCGACCTGGCCCGCAGTAGGATGCGCGCCATGAAGCACTCTCG
Organism: Kofleriaceae bacterium; assembly: GCA_018058095.1. Lineage (GTDB taxonomy): Bacteria > Myxococcota_A > Polyangia > Haliangiales > Haliangiaceae > JABFXX01. The sequence goes on along the minus strand of JAGPCO010000069.1, from coordinate 10,432 downwards.
CCTCGCCGTCGCCCTCCTGTCGCTCGCCCTCTCCTCCGCCGCGTGCAAGAAGTCCGAGCCGGCCGCCGGCTCGGGCAAGCCCGCCGCCGCCGGCAGCGCCGCCGCGCCCACCACCGCGGGCGGGGCCGCCGCCGGTAGCGCCGCCGCTGGCACCCCGGGTGGAGCCGCCGCCGGCAGCGACACCGGCGCCCCCACCACCCCGGCCAAGGGCGGCACCACCGGCGAGCCCGGGGCCACCGCGCCGACGGCCGGCGCCGAGGCGACGGTCCTCAAGATCGGCCCGGCCGTCGACGTCCCGGCCGACGGCCTCAAGATCACCGCGGCGCCGATCAAGGTTGGCGACACCCGGACCATCGACGACACCATGGAGATGAACGGCACGCTCGACGCCGGTGGCCGGCAGGGCCCGCTGGTGGCGCGCAAGCGGGTCGAGGCGCGCGAGGAGATCACCGCGGTCGATGGCAACAAGCTGGCCGCCCTCAAGGTGACGTACCAGAAGTACGTCGACACCAACGAGGTCATGGGCAAGATGCAGCCGAGCACCAGCCTGACCGGAACCTACGAGCTCAAGCTCGACGGCGGCAAGGTGGCGGCGGTCAAGGATGGCCAGGCGGTCGGGCCCGACGAGCTCAAGGAGCTGACCCAGGCCTACGACGACGACCTCGGCAAGGAGCCGCGCATGCAGGCGGTGCTGGCCAAGCGCGCGTTCAAGATGGGCGAGCGGATCGACCTCACGCCCGAGGAGCTGGCGTCGATCACCGGCGGTGACAACGACATCAAGCACGCCAAGGTCGGGCTGACGCTCATCGCCTGGGACGGCAGCTCGGCCCTGTTCGAGCTCGACGGCATCATGGCCGGCACCAGCGGGCCGATGGAGCTCGAGTTCTCGCTCAAGGGCCAGGTCCAGGTCGACGGCAAGACCGGCCGCGCCCACAAGCTGGCGCTGTCGGGCGAGGTCAGCGGCCGCGGCCAGGGCGTGAAGTTCGGCGGCAAGATGGTCGGCACCAAGAGCTGGACGTACTGAGCCAGGCGGTCCCTACTTGCGGCCCTGCGGCATCGGGCGCCGGATCCGCAGCTCGTGGGTCTGCTCGAGGTGGCGCTCGGGCCGCGGGCGCGCCTTCTCCTGCTCCTGCGCGCCCTCACCGTCGAGCTTGATCCACTTGGCGTCGCGGGCCCGCCACACCTCGGACTGCACCGCGGCCTTGGCCGGCGCGGCGCGATAGCCGCCGACGTCGTCGGCCGCGCGCTTGCCCCGGCTCTCGATGGTCGCGCTCAGCGTCTTGGGCATGCGGGTTCGGGCCACCGTGAACGTGTTCTCGGGCGACGGGCTGGGCCGGTGTGAGTCGATGCAGAACACGTCGAGCTCGAGCCGGACGGTGGCGCCTGGGGCGACCTCGAGGCTGCCCAGATCGACCGCCTTGCCCTCGCCGCTCGCCATCCGCATCGGCCCGACCGCGCCCAGGCGCTGCGGCGCCTCGTCGGGGTCGCCGCCCGGGATGAAGTACAGGCCCTCGGCCGAGAAGCGCGCCGCCCGCTTGCCCGGGTTGTGGACCTCGACGGCGAGGACGCCGTTGGTCGAACCCTGGTAGGTGAGCGCGCGCAGCGTGAGCGGCGAGGCCTTGCCGCGGGCGTCGAGCGGCACGCGCCGGAACCCGGGTTCGGCGCCGGCCCGGGCCAGGCCCAGCACGGACACCACGAAGGCGACGACGACGGCGACGGCGGTGCGCATGTGCCGTCCAACGGCCGAGTGGGCGGCCCGGATCTAATGACGGCGCCGATGCGAGCAACCAACCATGAGGCTCGACCGCCACCGGTGCACCTGGGTGCACCTGCGTGCAACCGCGCCCAGGTCGGGGTGTCGGCGCGCCCTGGCCCTGCGATCTCGACGGGTTGGCCGGGCCCAGCCGACGGCACGACGGTTGCTGATGGGTCGGTCACCACCCCAAGCAAGGACATCGACTCATGAAGGCTTCCAAGTTCATCATCCTCGCCGCCGGCATCCTCGGCCTCCTCGCGTTCTTCCTGCCGCTCGTCGCGGTCAAGGACTCCGGCGTCAAGGGCGCGCTGTCGGCCTTCCAGATCGTCAAGGGCCTCGACGGCGCCCAGGATCAGGTCAGCGCCAACGCCAAGGAGCTCGACGTGCAGCTGGCGGCGATGAACACCACGGTGAACGGCCGCGCCGCGACGTCGAAGGACGCCAACGAGGCGCTCGGGGCGGTCAAGGGTGTGGTGATGGCCATCTTCGCGCCGGCCTTGCTGCTGGCGATCATCGGCGGCATCGCCGCCAGCCGGAAGAAGCTGGGTCGGCTCGGCGGCTTCGGCGCCCTGTTCTTCGGCCTGATCGGCCTCGCCATCTGGGCCATCCTCAACGCGGCCGCCAACGAGGTCGCGACCGGCGCCGGTGGCGGCGACGTCAAGGGCCTCGGCATGTGGATGCTGATGCTGACCGGCCTCGGCGGCGTGGTCGGTGGCCTGCTCGCTCTGGTCAAGCCCGACCGCGGCCTGGCGGCGACGCCGGCCAAGGCCTGAGGCCCGGCTCGACGCCAGCGCTGCGCATCCACGCGGCGCCGTCCGTCGCGCCCCACCCGGGTTTCGCGGCGGATCGAAGACGCGCTCGGCCACCCGGCCGGGCGCGTCGGCGTTTTCGGCAACCCGACGAAGCGGGTCGGCTACGCCAGCGTGACCAGCCCAGCGTCGAGCGTGCCGGCGCCGGCGACCTGGCGGTAGTAGCGCAGGAACTTGCTGACCTTGGAGTCGGGCGTGTCGAGGTCGAGCATGGCGTCGTACTTGCTACCGAGGGGGCGGACCAGGTTACGCACGCACCAGGCGTCGATGGCCACCGGGTCGACGCCGGCGACCACGGTCTTGGTCTGGGCCCGGCAGTCGGGGTGGTGGCGCATGTCGTCGCGCTCGTCGTAGCCGGCCTTCGGCGTGTACGCGGTCCACTCGGCCACGGTCAGGTACAGGTCGGGCTTGCGCACCCGCTGGCTCCAGAACGCCAGTGGCCCCGCCATGCGCCAGGTCGGGTCGCGCTCGGGGTGCGGCCGCCCGGTCCGGCCGAAGTAGTGGACCGACTGGTAGTCGCGGATGAGCGGGTGCGTGCCGAGGGCACCGGCCGACATGTCGAGGATGCCCATGGCCGACTTGCAGGCGCCGGTGAAGCCGGTCGAGCCGTGCTCGTTGCCGGTGGTCATGTTGATGAACTTGAGCGGCCGGCCGGTCGCGACCAGGGCGGCGCCGTCGCGGCGCAGCACGCCGTCCTTGAGGTCGATGACCAGGCCCGAGCGCGGGCTGGTGAAGCGCGGCCACGACAGCGGCGTGCGCGCGCTGGCGACCCGGCTGCGCTTGAGCGAGAACACCTGCGAGAAGTCCCAGTGGTAGCCGTCGCGGGTGTCGCCTGGGCGCAGCGGCCCGCGCTCGTCGCCGCCATACACGCCGTGGGTGTGCTCGGGGTCGAACCACGGGTCGCCCGACAGCGAGCTGCCGCCGGCGTCGACCAGGCCGACGAAGCTGACCGGCGCGCCCAGCCCGGCGAAGTGGGGGATGAGGTCGCCCAGCTTGGTCCAGCCCGGCACGTCGACGTTGACCTCGCTCGGGTGGGTGAAGGCCCGGGTCAGGCCGCGGCTCGGGTCGTCGGCCGCCTTGTCGGGCACGTGGAAGTGGGTGTTCTCGAACACCACCACCTCGCCCTTGAACCCGGGCAGCTCGAGGATGTGCTCGATGGTGCGGCGCACCGCCGCCACGTTGGTCATGCCCTGGTTCCACCACTGGGCCGACACCTTGATGATCACCACGTCGTCGACGCCGACGACCTTGCCGATGCCGCCCAGCTTCGACAGGGCCGCGTCGACGTTGGCCGCCGGGCCGGCGCCCTGGCCGATGGCCAGGGTGGCGCGGTCCTTGACCGGATCGTGCGGCAACAGATCAGGCGTCGCCGCGAACGCCGGCAGGATGGTCCACTGGTCGAGCTTGCGCAGCAGCTTCTTGCGCAGGACGAAGGCCGCGCCGCCGGCGGCGAGCAGGCCGGCGCCGCCGCCCAGGAGCAAGGTGCGACGGGTGAGCAGGCTGCGGCCAGTGCGGGGGGTGGTCGCGTCGGACATCGCCGCAGCCTAGCAGGCTGCTGAAGAAGCAGCCTGCTAGTCATTTTCGATCTCGCAGCCTGCTGAAAACACGGAGCCCGTCCCGTCGGCAGAAGCCGCCGGCACGGGTTTTTCAGCAGCCTGCTAGCAGACGAGGCCGACCGCGCCGAGGATCGGCCCGGTCAGGGCGCCAGGCCGACGATGGCGAATGACGAGACGTCGACGCCCAGGTCGAACACCTGCAGACCGACGCCGGTCGAGGCCGGGGTCGACTGGCCCGCGCTCAGCACGTGGCCTTCGGTGCCCAGGGTCAGATCACACCGGAGCTGGCCGGGCGAGATGCGGACCCGGATGCGGAAGTCGCCGGGGACCAGCGCCGCGTTCTCACCGTCGAAGACCGTGACGCCGCTGATGCCCATCGCCACCGTCGAGAACACCCCGGAACGGTAGAACTCGCAGATGCGAAACTCGTTGTCCTCGTCGCGCCCGAACCACAGCGCCAGCTTCTGCTCGCCGGTGGTGCCGATGCTGCGCAGGCGGCCGCTGGCCCACAGCTCGACCTGGTCGGTCGGGACGCTCAGCTCGGCCACCCCGATCTGGCCGAGGAGGTCGAAGCGCATGAGGTCGCCGGCGACGGTTGCATCGACCGTGGTCCATTCGGGCCGCTCGGTCACGAAGGGGTCGAAGTAGCGTACCTGGTGCACCCCGGCGCCGGGATCACACGCGTTGCCCACGCCGTCGCCGTCGAGGTCGGCGCCGTCGTCTTCCACGAACGGGCAGCCGTCGCAGCGGTCGCCGCGGCCATCGGCATCCTCGTCGTGCTGGTCGGAGTTGCCCAGCGTCGGGCAGTTGTCGAGCAGGTTGGACACGCCGTCCCCGTCGACGTCGCCAGGCGGGCCGTCGGTCATCGTCGCGTCGACGCTGGCCGCGTCGATCCTGGCCGCGTCGGCCGCGGTGGCGCCGTCCTCCCCGGGGGCGCACGTACCGAACCGGCACACCTGGCCGCCCGGGCATGGCAACCGGTCGTCACACGCCAGGCCGGTCGAGTCCGGCCGGAAGCAGGCGACCTGGGCCAGCAGCACGGCCACGCTCCACCGGATCGGCCTCACCGCCCCAGTGTAGCGCGCCCGCGGGGGCCGCCGGCAAGGCTCAACGCGGGACGACGCTGCTCGGGACCAGGCCGCCGAGCCCGCGGTCGTAGTTGTCGTGGCAGTCGTAGCAGTACGCGACCCGGGCCGACCGGCCGCGCCAGTACAGCGGGCCACCGAGGGTGCCGGCCTGGTCCGGGGTCGGATTGGCCCAGTGGATCGCGAAGTACCAGTCGCCGTGCTCGGGCGCGTACCCGGCGGGACGTCGCTCCATGATGTACAGCGGGCCCGGCACCGTCGACGGCGCGCCGGCCTCGTCCTGCCACGAGGTCTTGACCACGATCGATCCGACCGGCATCTCGGAGTTGTCGAGGTAGGCGTCGGCGCCGACCTCGTTGACGTAGACGTCGACCCACCGATCGCCGTGGACCGCCGACAGGAACGGCTCCGGCGTGACCCGGCGATAGGACAGGTAGTCGGCGCCGACCTCGAGCGGGCCGAACCGGTCGGTGCCGTCGCCGGCGCGGTCGCCGCGGGCCCGGGCCACGGCCGCGGGGTTGGCGGTGACCGGCCCGGCCGTGCTGCCGGTGGGGGCGCCGGTGCCGCCGCAGGCGACCGCGACCAGGCCGAGGCCCGTGAGCCATGTGCGGGGCGTGGTCGTCATCGTCATGGTACGGCCGGCCCGACCGCCGGTTACCGCTCGCCCTTGAGCTTGAGGAACAACGGCAACACGACCAGCGCGTACATCACACACGCGAAGGCCACGCCGACGATGTCGCGCCCGCCGACCTTGACCTCGAAGTCGGGCCGGTGGTGGCGCACCGCCATGGTCCAGGCCGCGGCCAGGCCGAAGAAGATCCACACCACCGAGTGGTAGGCCATCGACAGCGTGTTGATCTGGAAGCTCATGCCGAGCATCGACGCCAGGAGCGCCATGCCCCAGACCCGGGCCACGTGGGCGCCGGGCACCCCGTCGAGCTGGCGCACCCCGAGGAACAGCGACTTGAGGGTCACCCACAGGATCATCGAGAACAGGAACAGCCCGACGAAGCCGAGCTCGGCCATGGTCAAGACGAAGGTGTTGTGCGCGGTCATGTAGTGGTGGTCGGTGAAGTGGCGCGGCCCGACCCCCAGCACCGGGTTGCCGAGGAACATGTCGAGGCCCGACGACCACGCCTCGTAGCGCAGCTTGGTCGACTGCGCGGCCGACTCACCCTCGCGCCCACCCAGCAGCGCCAGCGGCGCCGCCGCCATCGCCGCCGCGACCAGGCCGGCCACCCCGTAGCGGCGGATGAAGTACACCCCCGGCACGGCCATGGCGACGATGAGGCCGCCGCGCGACTGGGTCAGGACCACCGTCCAGGCGACGATGAACAGGGCGACGCCGCCGACGATGACCCGGCGCGCGCTCGGGTGGCGCAGCACGAAGGCGAGCAGGATGGCCAGGCCGCCGATCGAGATGGTCAGGGCCAGCTCGTTGGGATCCTGCAGCTCACCGCGGTAGCGGATGCGGCCCTCGATGCTCGAGGTGCCGAACCACCCGGCCCGCTCGCACCGGTACTCCTGGCCTGGCTCGGCGTCGGGGCCGTGGCAGTCGAGCGCGAGCTGGCACGGCCGACCGTCGGGGATCCCCTCGCCCTCGCCACCGACCTGGACGATGCACTGGGTCGGGGCGTGGGCCTGCTGGAAGCCGACCGCGGTCAGGAACAGGCACGACGCCAGCACCGCCCCGCCGGCGACCTGCAGGGCGCGGAACCGCTGCACCGCGTGCGCCAGCAGCACGTACAGCGTGAAGACGATCGTGAGTTCGATCGACACCTTGATCGCGTCGTCCGGGGTGACCACCGCGGCCGACAGCACGGCCCAGCCGAGGAAGGCCGCGGCCCACGGCAGCGTCGGCGCCGCCATCGGCTGCAGCCGGCGCAAGCGGAGGTCGATCACGAACCCGGCCACCGCCAGCCCGCACAGCAGGTACAGCGTGGGGATCGCCGCCAGCAGCGGGATGAACTCCTGCGGCCGGGTCAGCACGATCACCACCAGGCCGCAGATACCGGGGAGCGCGAACACGCGGCCCGACGATACCTGGTTATGATGAGGTGTGCTCGGACGCGCCTCGTTGACCCGCTGGCTGGCACGGGTCCACGCCCCGGAGCTGGTGCTGCGCGCCCGCGCCGCCGCCGGCGTGCCGGTGATCTCGGTGCTGACCTACCACCACGTCGCCGAGCCGGGGCCGGACTACGGCTTCGACCCCGACGTCGCCGACGCCACCCCGGCCCAGTTCGAGGCGCAGATGCAGGTGGTCGCGCGCCACTGCACCGCGATCTCGATCGACACCTTGCTCGGCGGGCTGGCCGGGCAGCCGCTGCCGCCCAACCCGGTCCTCATCACCTTCGACGACGGCTACCGCTCCAACCTCGAGGTCGCGCTGCCGATCCTGCGCCGCCTGCGCCTGCCGGCGACCTTCTTCATCGCCACCCGCTTCCTCGACGAGCGCCGGCTGTACTGGTGGGAGGCCATCGCCCAGCTGGTCGACCGGGCCCGGCGCGCCGGCACGACCCGGGTCGCGCTGACCTATCCGACGGCGCGCGAGGTCGATCTGACCGCCGCGGCCGCACGCGGCCAGCTGGCCCGGGTGGTCAAGGACACGCCTGGCCTCGACGTCGACCACTTCGTCACCGAGCTGGCGCGGGCCATGGGGGTGCCCTGGGACCGCGCCCTCGAGCGCACGCTGGCCGACGAGCTGATCATGACCTGGGACGAGGTCCGGGCCCTGGCCGACGCCGGCATGGACATCGAGTCGCACGGCCACAGCCACCGCGTGCTCGACACCATGAGCGCCGATGAGCTGCACCTCGACCTCGGCCGCTCGCGCCAGCTGCTGACCAGCCAGCTCGGCCGCCCGGTCCGGGCCATCGCCTACCCGGTCGGCCGCTCGATCGTCGGCCGGCCCGCGCTGCGCGACGCCCTGCGCGCGGCCGGGTACCTGATCGGCTTCACCAACGCCAGCGGGGTCAACCCGGTGTGGCGTGGCATCGACCCGTTCGACGTCGCCCGCCTGGCGACCGATCGCTCGATGCAGGCCGAGACCATCCTGGCCCAGCTGGCGCTGCCGCCGCTGGCCTACACCCGGAGCACCGCCCGATGACGCCATTCCGCCTGCGCGCCCGCGTGCGCGCCGCCGCCGAGACCCGGCTGCGCCGCCTGTGGATGAAGTACGCGCTGCGCGGGGTGTCGAAGGGCGACGCCCACGACCGCCTCGACCTGGCCTACCTGGTGCCCGACCCGTGGAAGCTCGACAGCGCGCAGGAGCACGCCCGCTTCGCCGCCACCAGCGAGGCGGTGACCGCCGCGTTCGGGCCCGACCTGCGCTCCATCCTCGAGCTCGGCAGCGGCGAGGGCGTGCAGAGCGAGTACTTCGCGCGCCAGTGCCAGCGGCTCACCGGCGTCGAGGTGTCGGCGCGGGCGGTCGAGCGGGCCCGGTTCCGCCTGCCCAGGGCCGACTTCGCCGCTGGCGACCTGCTGGCCATGCCGTGGGTCGGCGAGCGCGGCCGCTTCGACGTCGTCGTCGCCTGCGAGATGCTGTACTACCTGGCCGACGTCCCGCGCACCCTCGCGGCCATGAACCACCTGGCCGCGCGCGGCTGCCTCGTCACCTACTTCGCCCCGGCCGAGCGCAAGATCGGCCGCTTCGTGCGCGCCATGCCCGGCGTGCAGTTCAGCGAGGCCCGCGCCGGCGACCAGGCCTGGACCATCGCCTGGTGGCGCACTGACGGCTAGCGCACCCGCTCACGCCTTGAGGTCGTGTCGGCGCAGGAGCTGGATCAGGTACGGGCGGTCCATCTGCGCCAGGCGGGCGGCGGCCGAGACGTTGCCGCCGGCGCGGGCCAGGAGCTGGGTCAGGTAGGTCCGCTCGAACGCGGCGGTGGCGTCGGCCTTGGCCTGGCGGTAGCTGGGCAGCGTGTCGTGGGCGACGGGCGGCGCGGCTGACGGCGCCGACGGCGGCGCCGCCGACGAATCGGCGCCGCCGTCGAAGCTCGGCACGCCGAGCACCAGCGCCGACTCGACGACGTTGCGCAGCTCGCGCACGTTGCCGGGCCAGCGCTGGGCCCGCAGGGTGTCCATCACGGCGGCGAGCGGGTTGTGCCCGGGCGGCTCGCCCAGCCGCTCGGCCAGGCTGAGCACGAGGGGCTCGAGGTCCTCGGGCCGCTCGCGCAGCGGCGGCACCAGCAGGCGGGCCACCGCCAGCCGGAAGTACAGGTCAGCCCGGAACGTGCCGGCGTTGACCTCGCGCCGCAGGTCGCGGTGGGTGGCGGCGATGATCCGCACGTCGACCTCGACCGGCTCGGTCCCACCCAGGCGCAGGAACTGGCGGCGCTCGAGCACGCCGAGCAACGCCGGCTGCAGCTCGAGCGGCAGCTCGCCCAGCTCGTCGAGGAACACCGTGCCGCCGTTGGCGCGCTCGAACGCGCCCAGGCGCCGGCTGTCGGCCCCGGTGAAGGCGCCGCGGTCGTGCCCGAACAGCTGGCTGGCGATGAGCGTGGCCGGCATCGAGCCGCAGTCGACCACCACGAACGGCGCGGCCCGGCGCGGCCCGCCGTCATGGATGGCGCGCGCCACCACCTCCTTGCCGACCCCGGTCTCGCCCTCGATCAGGATCGACGTGGTGGCCGCGGCCAGCCGGCTGGCCAGCGCCGCCACCTCGCGCATGGCCGGGGCGTGGGCGATGAGCCCGGGCAGCGGCGCGGCGGCCGCCGGCGCCGGGGCCAGGCCGGCGCCGCCGTCGTCGACGACCACGGTCGAGCCGCCGAGCCGGACCCGGGTGCCGGGCGCGACCACCGCCCGCTCGACCCGGACCGCGCCGACGAAGGTGCCGTTGCGGCTGCCGAGGTCGACCAGGACCAGGCCATCGGTGCCGTGGCGCACCTCGAGGTGGTAGCGGCTGACCGTCGGATCGGTCAGCACCAGATCGCAGTCGGCCGCGCTGCCGACGGTGAGGACCCGGGTGTCGGCGCCGCCGGCCAGCCGACCCGCGTCGGCGCCGGACTCGACCAGCGCTGCCACCAGCCGGACCGCCCGCACCGGGCGCGGCTGCAGCGAGGTGATCCCGGGCCCGTCGGTCATCGCCCGCATCCTACTACCCGGGCCGGGCCACACCACGCAAGCAGGATGACCCGCCAGCTGGCCTGTTGGTGGCGGCCAACAGGCTGGCCTGGACAGTGTTGGGGCGGGCGTCGCCGCCCATCGGGTAAGCCCGTGATCCCGGGC
>JAGPCO010000068.1 GCA_018058095.1 Kofleriaceae bacterium | reverse complement strand
TGCGGCCGACCAACGCCAAGGCGGCGCCGGCCACGCTCGCGCTGGCCACGGCGTCCGGCTCGATCAAGATCAACGTCACCCTGCGGGTGGTGCCGGCCAGCCAGCCGGCGCTGACGCTGGTCCGGTTCAAGGCTGGCAGCGCCGACGAGGCGTTCCGGGCCGCGGTCGAGGCCGAGGTGCAAAAGCGCACCGCGCCGATGCAGGCCGAGCTCGACCGCGCCAAGGCCGGGCTCGACCAGAAGGTGCGTGACCGCGCCGACGGCACCATCGCCCGCCGCCTGCTGGCGCGCATGGAGACGGTGGCGATCACGGCGCGCGAGCGCAACGACGACAACGTCATCGTCCACGTCCAGCGCGCGGTGTTCCTCGGCGAGGACGCCTACCTGATGTTCGAGATCGAGAACCGCTCGGGCGCGGCCTACCGGCTGGCCAAGGTCGAGGTGACCTCGCCCGGCGGCGGCCGCCACGCTGGCCCGGCCAGCCTGGCCTCGGGCGCGCTCGACGCCGCCGACGGCGTCATCGGCGTGGTCGCCGCCGGCAGCCGCGGCCGCGCCGCCGTGGTGCTGCGCGCGGTCGATCAGGTGCTGGGCAAGCCGCTGACCTTGACCGTCGAGGGTCCGGACGGGCGCGGCCGCGTGGTGGTCGGCCGCGGCATCGTGCTGCGATGAAGGACGCAACCATCGCCGGGGCCATGGCCCTGGTGCTGACCGTGCTCGGCGCCGCCGGGCCGGCCGGCGCCGACGAGTTCGAGGCGTCGCTCCACCTGCAGCCGGTCGGCGGCCTGGCCCGGCTGGCCGAGGACGGCGCCGACGCCGCGGTCAGCGTGCCGGTGGTCGGCGGCGCGGTCCGCTTCACCTACGGCCTGTCCAACCGGCTGGCGCTCGACAGCGAGCTCGGCTTCGCCAGCGCCGGCGCGGCCCAGTACGAGGACGTTACCGCCACCGTCGGCGGCACCACCACCGGCGGCCTCACCCTCGATCGCACGACCCGGCTGGCCCGGCTCACCACCGGGGCGACCTGGCGCTTTGGCGTCGCCGTCATCCCCACCCTGCACCTGGGCGCCGGCCTCGGCGCCCGCCTACGCGGCGACGCCGCGTACCGGCTGCCGCAGACCGGGACCACGGTGATCGCCGACGACGATCCGTCCGGGCTCAGCTTCGACCTGCTGGTGACCGCGCGCCTGGGCCTCGACGTGCGGCTGGGCGCGCGCTGGCTCGTCGGCGCCGCCGCCGGCGTGACCCACGCCGTGCCGCTGGGCGCCCCGGCCATGGATCTGGCGGAGGTGCACCTGCACGCCGCGTACTACTGGTACCCGCTCTGGTAGAGACGTCGACGTCAGCGTCGACGTCAGCGTCGACGTCAGCGTCGACGATCAGGTTCACGTCGCCGTCGCCGTCAAGGTCGCCGTCGAAGTAGACGTCAAGGTGGTCGGCGAACCAGACGTCGCAGGAAGGCCAGCTGGCACGCTGTCCCGTTGACGTTGACTTGGTCGTCGACGTGGACGTGACCCTTGACGGCGACGGCGACGTCGACGTCTACGCCACCGTTTGACGCCCCGGAGCCGATGCGTCGGGGCGTGCGCTGACCGCGGCGCCCTCGGTCGCGCTTCGCCCGCCCCCGCCCCTACTTGCCGCCGCCGAGGTCGACCTCGCGGATCTGCTTGTCGTCGCCGCTGCCGCCGCTCTTGCCGCCGCCGCCGCCGCCGCCGCCGCCGCCAGGACGGCGCCGCCCTGCGTCGGGCCGGGCCACGGCGGCGTCGGCCACCGGCGCCGGCGTCGCGTCAGCCGGTGCGACCGCCGGCGCGGCATCGACCGGCGCCACGAACACGGCCGACGCGGCGTCGGCCGGCGCCCCCGCGCCGCCGCCGCCACCACCCGCGACCGTCCCGCTGCCCTCGCCGCCGGGCGCCCCGGGCCCACGGCCCTGTCCTCCGCCGGCGGTGATGACCACCACGGCGACGAGCGTGAACAGCGCGACGATCGAGCCGACCGCGACGATCACCGGCCAGCGCCGGCGCGGCGCCGTCGGCATGGCCGCGCTGCCCGAGACGTCGCCCACCGCCAGCGCGGTCGCGGCCACCGCGCTCACCGGCGCGCGCGCCGCGTGGCCCGGCGCGCCGTGCGTGGCCGGGTGGGCCGACACCGGCCGCGGCGCGCTGCCGCCCGGGCCCGGCCCGCCGTGCTGCGGCAGCGCCGACCCGGCCATCGGCGTGCGCCCGGTCCGCGTCGTCTTCGGCGCGTGGGCGAAGCGCTCGGCCAGGAGGCGCACCAGCTCGCTGCGGCCGTCGCGCGGCGCGTCGGCGCACCCCGCCAGCTCGTCGATCGCGTCCTCGGCCCGGGCCGTGCGCTCGGGCAGCTCGCGGGCCAGCAGGCGCATCGTCACCGCCTCGAGGTCGGGCGGCACGCCCGGCCGCACCGCCGACGGCAGCGGGATGGGCTTGAAGAACAGCTGGGCCAGCGCCTCGCGGGTGTCGCCGACGAACAGGCGCTGCCCGGTCAGCATCTCCCACAGCATGATGCCGACCGCGAACAGGTCGCTGCGGCCGTCGAGCGCGCCGCCGTTGGCCTGCTCGGGCGACATGTACGCCGGCTTGCCCTTGATGATGTGCGACGCCGTCGCCGCGCTCTGGGCCCGGGCCTTGGCGATGCCGAAGTCCGATACCTTGATCGCGCCCTCCCACGACACCAGCACGTTGTGCGGCGACACGTCGCGGTGGACCAGCCCGCGCATGACCCGGCCGTCGCTGGTGGCGCCGCCGTCGGGCAGGTCGTGGGCGTAGCCGAGGCCACGCAGCACCTCGGTGATGACGTAGATGACCGCCGGCAGCGGCAGCGGGCCGGTCGCCATCAGGCCGTCGAGGTCGACGCCGTCGACCAGCTCCATCACCAGGAACAGCCGGCGCTCGTGGTCGCGGTCGAAGTCGATGACCGACACCACGTTGGGGTGCTGCAAACGCGAGCACACCCGGGCCTCGCTCACGAACATCTCGGCGAAGGCCGGGTTGTCGGAGAAGCCGGGCAACACCCGCTTGATGGCCACCGTGCGGGCGAAGCCCTCGGCGCCGACGATCTGGGCCCGGAACACCTCGGCCATGCCGCCACCGCCGAGGCGGGCCACCAGCTGGTAGCGCCCGAGCTGGCCGAGCGAGGGGTCGGTCGGGGTCGACGGTCCGGGCGAGGTCACGTTCGCCGCCATCGTACCACCGCGGCCGCTTTGTGCGGCGGCGGCCCCGCCGGGCCGGGGCGGCTGTGGTAAGCGATCGTCCTCCCCGCGAGAGGTTCCTCGATGAAGATCCACGAGTACCAGGGCAAAGAGCTATTCCGGAAGTACGGCGTGCCGGTGCCACAGGGCATCGCCGCCATGTCGGTCGAGGAGGCGCTGGCCGCCATCCCCAAGGTCCAGCAGGCCGGGGGCACCGACGTGGTCGTCGTCAAGGCGCAGATCCACGCCGGCGGCCGCGGCAAGGGCGGCGGCGTCAAGGTCGCCAAGACCCGGGCCGACGCCGAGGCGGCCGTGCGCGCCATCTTCGGCATGCAGCTGGTCACGCCGCAGACCGGGGCCGAAGGCAAGAAGGTCCAGCGCCTGCTCATCGAGCAAGGCCTGGCCATCGAGCACGAGTACTACCTGGGCATGCTGCTCGATCGCGCCACCGGCCGGGTCACGGTCATGGCCTCGACCGAGGGCGGCATGGACATCGAGGAGGTGGCCGAGAAGCACCCCGAGAAGATCCTCAAGGAGGCCATCAACCCGGCGGTCGGCTGGCAGGACTACCAGTCGCGCCGCCTGGCCAAGCGGCTCGGCCTGTCCGGCAGCGCCGCCCGTGAGCTCGGCAAGTTCCTGACCGCGCTGACCCGCTGCTACGAGGACATGGACTGCTCGTTGCTCGAGATCAACCCGCTGATCACGACCAAGGACGGCAAGATCCTGGCCCTCGACGCCAAGATCAACTTCGACGACAACGCCCTGTACCGGCACCCCGAGCTCGAGGCCTGGCGCGACCCCTCCGAGGAGGATCCGCAGGAGATCGAGGCCAAGAAGTGGGACCTGTCGTTCATCGCCCTCGAGGGCAACATCGGCTGCATGGTCAACGGCGCCGGCCTGGCCATGTCGACGATGGACATCATCAAGTACTACGGCGGTCAGCCGGCCAACTTCCTCGACGTCGGCGGCGGCGCCACCGCCGAGAAGGTGACGGCGGCCTTCAAGATCATCACCAGCGACCCGGCGGTGAAGGCCATCTTCGTCAACATCTTCGGCGGCATCATGAAGTGCGACACCATCGCCACCGGCGTCATCACCGCGGTGCGCGAGGTCGGCCTCAAGGTGCCGCTGGTGGTCCGGCTCGAGGGCACCAACGTCGAGCTGGGCAAGAAGCTGCTGGCCGAGAGCGGCCTCGACATCGTCGCCGCGGCCAACATGACCGACGGCGCGCAGAAGGTGGTCGCGGCCGCCAAGGGAGGTGCACGATGAGCGTCCTGGTTGGAAAACACACTCGCCTGGTGGTCCAGGGCATGTCCGGCGGCGCCGGCGCCTTCCACACCAAGCAGGCCATCGAGTACGGCACCAACGTCGTCGCCGGCGTCACGCCCGGCAAGGGCGGGACCAAGGTCGAGGGGCTCGAGCAGGTGCCGATGTTCGACACCGTCGACGAGGCCGTGGCCAAGGCCGGCGCCAACGCCAGCGTCATCTACGTGCCGCCGCCGTTCGCGGCCGACGCCATCCTCGAGGCGGCCGCGGCCGGCCTCAAGCTCATCATCACGATCACCGAGGGCATCCCGGCCCGCGACATGATCCGGGTCAAGACCGTGCTGGCGGCCGACTACCCCGACGTCATCACCGTCGGCCCCAACTGCCCCGGCGTGATCACCCCGGGTGAGTGCAAGGTCGGCATCATGCCGGGCTACATCCACAAGCCGGGCCGCATCGGCGTGGTGTCGCGCTCGGGCACGCTGACGTACGAGGTCGTGCACCAGCTGTCGTCGCTGGGCCTGGGCCAGTCGACCGCCATCGGCATCGGCGGCGACCCGGTCAAGGGGCTCGACCACATCGACTGCCTCAAGCTGTTCGCCGAGGACCCGGGCACCGACGCCATCTTCATGATCGGCGAGATCGGCGGCGACTCCGAGGAGCGGGCCGCCCGCTTCATCAAGGACAACGTCAAGAAGCCGGTCGCGGCGTTCATCGCCGGCCAGACCGCGCCGCCGGGCAAGCGCATGGGCCACGCCGGCGCCATCATCTCCGGTGGCAAGGGCGCGGCCAGCGACAAGATCGCCGCGCTGCGCGACGCCGGCATCGCCGTCGCCCCGACCCCGGCCGAGATGGGCGTGACCCTGGCCAAGGTCCTCGGCAAGTAGTCCGCGACCGGGCCCGAGGCCTGGGCCGCACCGCGGTCCTGGGCCGCCGCCCGGTGCGGGCAGGTGTGGGCAGCTGACCGACCTCGGCGACGACCCGTAAGGAGATCGTGAGAGGCGCGGCCGCCCGTGCCCCCGCACGATCAGAGGATGCCCAGCTCCCCTCGCCTCGCGCCTGGCCATCGCCCTCTCCGCACCTCGCCTCGCCCCGCCCTGGTCCCGTCGTCTGCAGCCGCCCTGCTCGCGCTCGGGCTGCTCGGCTGTGGCGACGACGGCGGCGGCCTGGCCGACGCCGCTCCAGGGCTGGCCGACGCTCGCGCCGGCGCCGACGCGACGCCCGAGCCCGACGCGCCCCCGCCGCAGGTCACGCTCGTGGCCACCGACGGCGACGGCCCGCTCGCCGGCGTGCGGGTCGCGTTCCTCGACGCCGCCGACGCGGTGGTGCTGGTCACGACCACCGACGCCAGCGGCATGGCCCGCGCCAGCCTCCCGCTCGGCGGCAAGGTGCTGGCGGCCGAGGTCGGCGCCGAACGCGTCAACCTGTGGCTCGGGGCCCGGCCTGGCGACGTCCTGCGGGTGCGGTACGGCGATTCGCCGCCCACGCGCTTGCTCGACGTGGCGGTGCCGGCGTTGCCGGCCCAGGGCAACGTGTACGAGGTCCACACCCAGTGCGGCGACGGCGCCGGCACCACCTCGCCGGTGAGCGTCAACCTGCCGACCGCGTGCACCAGCAGCGACGTGGCGGTGGTCGCGCGCGACGACGTGGGTGGCCACGCCGGCGGCTTCCTCGCCACCGGGCAGACGCTGCCGCCGAGCGGGACGCTCGACCTGTCGGCCCGCACCTTCACGCCGGCGGTGAGCCGCACCTTCACCGTGACCGGCCTCGATAGCGGCGAGTTCACCAGCCTCAACAGCTCGATCCGCGTCGGCGCCAGCGGGATCTCGATCCCCGGCCTCAGTGGCTTCGGCACTGTCGCTGGCGGCGCCTTCACCGCGACCGCGGCCCAGGCCGACCTGCCCGGCGCCGACTGGGTGACCCGGGTCATCGACCGCATCCCCAACGGCGGTCAGCTCCTGTACCAGCGCGCCGCGATCACGACGACCAGCTTCGACGTCGGCCCGGTCCGGCTGGTCGAGCCGACCGTGCCGACCTACGCCGAGGCCAGCCGCGAGGTGACGTGGGCCGTGGGCTCCACCGGCCGGCCGTACGACGGCGTGTTCGTCCAGGTCCGCTTCCTCCTGGCCGATCAGACCTCGCAGCGCGACTGGCTCATCGCCGCCCCGGGCGGCGCCCCGTCCGTGCGGCTGCCGCCCCTGCCGCCCGAGCTGGCCGACCTCGACCCCGGCGTGGATCCATTCGCGTCGGCGGCGGCGCTGACCGGCTTCGTGGTGCCCGGCGGCTACGACCGCGCCCGCGGTGACCTGTTCGTGGTGTCCGACCCCGGCGACTTCCTCGAGGGCGCCGGCACCGCCGCCGCGGTCCAGGTCTCGCTCGACTGACCCGGCCCACGCACCCCTGGCGCCATGCGACACTGCCGGCATGAAGTGGCGCGCCACGGCGGTCCTGCTCGTGCTCGGCTGCGGCCGCCACGAGTTCGCGCCGCGGGTCGAGCCCGACGCCGCTGGGCCGATCGGCGCCGACCCGGTGGTCCAGCTGTCGGGTGGCGGCAGCCACAGCTGCGCGCGCACCGCGGCCGGCGAGGTGTGGTGCTGGGGCGACGGCCGCTTCGATCCCCTCGGGCCGCCTCGGGCGACCGCGCGGGGCCCGACCCGGGTCGCGCTGCCAGGCCCGGCGCTGGAGGTCATCGCCGGCGAGGACACCACCTGTGTGGTGACCGGGGCCGCGCGTGATCTCCTGTGCTGGGGCCACCTGCCCGCGACCGCCGCCGGCGACCCGGCGCCGCGACGCATCGAGCTGCCCGGGCCGGTCACCACCGCCGCGGCCGGTGAGGCGCACTGGTGCGCGCTGCTCGTCGACGGCTCGGTCTGGTGCTGGGGCGAAAACCGGTGCGGCGCGGTCGGCGATGGCACCACCACCCCACGTGCGCAGCCGACCCAGGTGCTGGCGCCTGACACGGGCGCGACCGCCCTGTCGGTGGCCGACGTGCGCACCTGCGCGCTGGTGGCCGGCCAGCCGGTGTGCTGGGGTGCGCCGCTGGAGGACGGCGTCGGGACCTGCGCGCAGCCCTCGCTCACCCCGACGCCCGCGCCGCTGCCCGACGAGCGCGTCGCCGTCCAGCTGACCGGCGGCTGCCACATGCACACCTGCGCCCGCGCCGCCGACGGTACGGTGTGGTGCCAGGGCAGCAACGACAGCGGTCAGCTCGGCGATGGAACGACGGTGGCCCAGGTCGACTGGAACCAGGTCCCGCCGTTCGGCCCCGGCCGGCCCGCGGTGGAGGTCCAGGCTGGCGGGTTCCACACCTGCGTCCGCGCCGGCGCCGAGGTGTGGTGCTGGGGCCGCAACGACCACGGCGAGGTCGGCCAGGCCGAGGTCGGTACCGACGTGCGCACGCCGCAGCTGGTGCCGGCGCTGGCGACGGTGGCGGTGAGCCAGCTCGCCGCCGGCTGTGGCCAGACCTGCGTGCTGACCGCGGGCCACGTCGACTGCTTCGGCGAGAACGACCGCATGCAGCTCGGCGACCTCACGACCGACCCGTCGGTCACGCCGGTCCGGGTCCGGGTCGGACTGGATCGGTAGCACCGCCCCGGCGCCGATAGGGCCGGCAGGCCTTTGGCAGCCGGGCCCGGATCTGGTACCTACCTGCGCCAAGGAGACACACCATGGCCATCGAACGCACCTTCTCGATCATCAAGCCCGACGCCGTCGCCAAGAACTGCATTGGCGGCATCACCGCCAAGTTCGAGGCCGCCGGCCTGCGTATCCTGGCCAGCAAGATGGTCCGCCTCACCGAGGCCCAGGCCAAGGCGTTCTACGCCGTGCACAAGGACCGCCCGTTCTACGGCGACCTGGTCAAGTTCATGACCGAGGGGCCGGTGATCGTCCAGGTGCTCGAGGGCGAGAACGCGGTGCTGCGCAACCGCGAGATCATGGGCGCGACCAACCCGGAGAAGGCCGACGCCGGCACCATCCGCAAGGAGTTCGCGACCAACATCGAGCGCAACGCCGTGCACGGCTCCGACGCGCCCGAGACCGCGCGCGAGGAGATCGCGTTCTTCTTCTCGACCGCCGAGCTGGCCGCCCTCGGCCGCTGAGCGGCGCGCAGGCGGCGCGGCGGCTACAGCAGCCGGTTGCGCCGCATCACGAACAAGAGGCCCGACGTGATGACCGCGACCAGGCCCCAGAAGGCCAGGTAGCCATACTCCCACTCGGTCTCGGGCAGGACCTTGAAGTTCATGCCGTAGACCCCGCACAGGAAGGTCAGCGGCAGGAACACCACGCTGACCACGGTCAGCCGGTTCATGACCTGGTTGGTGCGGTAGCCGACCATGGACATGTAGTTGTTGATCGAGCTCGACAGGATGTCGCGGTCGACCAGCACGTCCTGCAGCACGCGCTCGATGGTGCCGACCATGTTGGCCAGGAACGGCTGGGTCGCCTCGCTGACGAACGGCGACTTGCGGGTCGACAGGTCGGTCAGCACCGCGCGCGCCGGCAGCACGACCTTGCGCAGGTGCAGGAGGTCGGTCGACAGCTCGGCGGTGTCGGCGAACACCTGCTCGTCGACCTGGCCGATGAGCCGGGCCTGGACCTCCTCGACCCGCTCCTCGAACCGCTTGTGGATGAGCAGGTAGTTGTCGATGAGGTGATCCCACAGCTCGTACAGCAGGAAGCTCGGGCTCTGCGCGAAGCGCAGGAAGTCGGCCTGGTAGGACCGGCGGACGGCCTCGAGGAACACCGGTTGGCCGCGGTGCAGCGTGAGCAGGAAGCGCTCGCTCATGACCGCGTCGACCCGCTCGAGGTCGAACTTGTGACCGGCCAGGCGGCAGCCCGACAGCACCAGGTGGAGGTAGGCGTCGTAGCGCGCGATCTGGGTGGCCGGCTCGCGGGTGAGCGCGTCCTCGACGATCTCCGGCGCACACAGGGCCAGCCGGGCCAGCAGCTGGCGGGCGTCGTCGACCTGGGCCACGTCGACGTCGAACCACACGAAGCAGCCGCGGGCCATGGCCGGGGCGGCCTCGTCGATCGTGATCTTGCGCAGCTGCTTGGCGCGGAAGTCGAACTCCACCACCGTGACCAGCGGGTCATCGGGGTTGGGCGGGGCGACGACGTCGCCCTGGCCGAGGGCCGAGGGGTCGATCTCGGCTTCGTCGTCGCGCTCGCTCACAGCGGCATCGTACCCGATCCGCGGGCGCCGCTCAGGCCGCCTCGGCCGGGCCTTGCGCCGGCGCCGGGGCTGGACCGTGGCCGCGCGTGCAGCAGTGGACCTCGATGGTGAGGTGCTCGATGGCGACCCGGTCGAGGATGGCCCGCTTGTAGGTCTCGACCGGGCGCGGGGTCGAGGTCACCAGCGACACCACGCAGCCGCGCCGACCCGGCCCCAGCTCCCACACGTGCAGGTCGGCGACCCGGACGTCGTCGATGGCCTCGAGCTGGGCCCGGACCCGCTGCTCGTGGGCGCGCGACGGCATGACGTCGAGCAGCGTGCGGCCGGCCTGGCGCATCAGGCCGACCGCCCACACGGTGATCACCACGCCGCCGACGATGCCGGTGATGGCGTCGAGCTCGGCGATCCCGGCGTAGCGGCCTAGCACCAGCGCGCCGATGGCCAGGACCGAGGTCAGCGCGTCAGCCACCACGTGCAGGTACGCCCCGCGCAGGTTGTGGTCCCCGTCCCCGTGCCCGTCCCCGTGCCCGTGCCCGTGCCCGTGCCCGTGCCCGTGGTCATGGTCATCGTGCCCGTGCCCGTGCCCGTGCCCGTGGTCATCGTGCCCGTGCCCGTGCTCGTGGTCATGGTCATCGTGCCCGTGCTCGTGCTCGCCGTGCCCATGCCCAGCCGCCCCGTGCAGCAGCCAGGCCGACACCAGGTTGACCCCGAGGCCGATCACCGCCACCGGCAGCGCCTCGGCGAACGCGACCGCGTGCGGCGACACCAGCCGGACCACCCCCTCCACCGCCATCCACCCGGCCACCCCGATGAGCAGCACGCCGCTGGTGTAGCCGGCCAGGGCGTAGACCTTGCCGGTGCCGAACGTGAAGGCGTCGTTGCCGGCGTGGGCCCGCGCGTACCAGTACGCCAGCAGGGCCAGCCCGAGCGCGCCGGCGTGGGTCGCCATGTGCCAGCCGTCGGCGGTGAGCGCCAGCGAGCCCGTCCACCAGCCGACGATCAGCTCGGCCACCATCATGACCAGCGTGAGCAGCACGACCCACCGGGTGCGCCGCTCGCCGTGGCCGAGCTCGGCCACCGCGTCGTGGTGGTGCACATGTTCGGACAGGTCGTGCTCGTGCATGGGAACGGCCTCAGGATACCCTACGGCGGTGGCCGACAAGGACCGCATCCCCGTCACCATGGCGATCCGCGCCCTGCGCGCGGCCAAGGTGACGTTCGTGCCCCACACCTACCCGTACCAGCCGCGCGGCGGCACCGCGGCCTCGTCGGCGGCGCTCGGCGTCGACGAGCACGAGGTCGTCAAGACCCTGATCTTCGAGGACGACCGCAAGCAGCCGCTGTGTATCTTGATGCACGGCGACCGCGAGGTCAGCGCCAAGGCCCTGGCCCGAGCCATCGGCGCCCGCGCGGTCAGCCCGTGTGCCCCGGAGGTGGCCGACCGTCACTCTGGCTACCAGGTCGGCGGCACCTCCCCGTTCGGCCTGCGTCGGGCCATGCCCATCTACCTCGAGCGCACGATCGCCGCCCTGCCCCGCCTGTTCATCAACGGCGGCGCGCGTGGCTTCCTGGTCGAGCTCGCGCCGGCCGAGGTGATCCGCGTGCTGCAGCCGACCCTGGTCGACGCGGCCCAGGCTTGATCGAGCCCGGCCCGCGGGTCAGTGCACGCCGAGGTAGGCCTTGCGGATCTTGTCGTCGCGGGCGAGCTCGGCCGCCGGCCCCGACGTGACCAGCGCGCCGACCTCGAGCACGTGACCGACCTGGGCCACGCCGAGGGCCATGTGCGCGTTCTGCTCGACCAGCAGGATGGTCGTGCCGTCGGCGGCGATGGCCTTGACGATCTTGAAGATGGTCTGCACCACCTGCGGCGCCAGCCCGAGCGAGGGCTCGTCGAGCAGGAGCAGGCGCGGCCGGGCCAAGAGGGCGCGGGCGATGGCCAGCATCTGCTGCTCGCCGCCCGACAGGGTGCCGGCGTTCTGTTCCAGGCGCTCGCGCAGGCGCGGGAACAGGCCGAGCGCGTGGTCGCGGTCCTTGGCCACCCCGGCCGGGTCGCGTCGCAGGTAGGCCCCCATCTCGAGGTTCTCGTCGACGGTGAGGTTGGCCAGGATGCCGCGGCCCTCGGGCGCGTGGGCCAGGCCCATGGCGACGATGCGGTGCGGCGCCAGGCCGGTGATGACCTTGCCGGCGAACTTGATCTGCCCGCGGGAGGCCTTCACCAGCGCCGAGATCGCGCGCAAGGTCGTCGTCTTGCCGGCGCCGTTGCCGCCGATGAGGGCGACGACCTGGCCCTCGTCGACGGACAGGTTGACGCCCTTGAGGGCGTGGATGCCGCCGTAGTGGACGTGCAGGTCGGAGATCTCGAGCAGCGCCGCCATCAGCCGGCCTCCCCTCGGTCGCCCCGCGACGGATCCGGATCCCCCGCCAGCGGCGCCGGCAGGTCGGTCGGCAAGGCGACGACCGCCTCGGGGTGGCCGACCGCGTCGTCGGGCACGCCCAGGTAGGCCTCGATCACCGCCGGGTTGGCCTGGATGTCGGCGGCGACGCCGCGGGCGATGGTCACGCCGTGGTCGAGCACCGTGATGTGCTCGCAGATGTCCATGACCAGGCCCATGTCGTGCTCGATGAGCAGGATGGCGACCCCGAACGAGGTGCGCAGCGACTGGATGAGGCCGCGCATCTCCTTCTTCTCCTGGGTGTTCATGCCGGCGACCGGCTCGTCGAGGAGGAGCACCTTCGGCTCGGTCGCCAGGGCGCGGGCGATCTCGAGCCGGCGCTGGTCGCCGTACGGCAGGCTCTTGGCCTGCTCGCCCTCCCGGTGGGCGATGCCCAGCACCTCGAGCAGCTCGCGCGCGCGCTCGGTGATGGCCCGCTCCTCGGCCAGGTACAGCGGGGTGCGCAGGATGCTGCGGACCAGGCCGCTGCGCGCGCGCACGCCGGCGGCGGTGCGCACGTTGTCGAGCACGCTCAGCTCGCCGAACAACCGGATGTTCTGGAAGGTGCGGGCCAGCCCGGCCCGGGCGATGACCGACGGCTTCTTGCCGTCGACCCGGGCCCCGCCGAGGTGGACCTCGCCGGCGTCGGGCCGGTACACGCCGGTCAGCAGGTTGAACGCCGTGGTCTTGCCGGCGCCGTTGGGGCCGATCAGGCCGTGCAGCCCGCCGGCCGGCACGGCGAGGGAGAAGTCGCTCACCGCCTTGAGCCCGCCGAAGGCCAGGGCCAGGCCACGCGCCTCGAGCGCCGGCGCGGTCACGCCTGGCCTCCGCCGCCGCGACCCGTGGCCGAGGTGGGCCGGTCGAGCCGGAACAGCCGGCGCCACGGCCCGAGCTCCCACAGCTCCTTGAGCCCGAACAGCCCCTGCGGGCGCAGGATCATCACGGCGATGAGCGCCAGCGCGTAGACGATCATCCGGTACTGCGCGAACTCGCGGAACAGCTCGGGCACCACGGTCAGGAAGGCCGCGGCCAGCACCGCGCCGCTGATCGAGCCCATGCCGCCCAGCACGACCATGATGACCAGGTCGATCGACTTCTGGAAGCCCAGGCTCGACGGCGACAGGGTCACGCCGAACTCGTGCGCGAACAGGCCGCCGCCGATGCCGGCGAAGAACGCTGCCATGACGAAGGCCGACACCTTGGCGCGGGCGGTGTCGATGCCCATGGCCTCGGCCGCGATCTCGTTCTCGCGCACGGCGAGCAGCGCCCGTCCCTTGCTCGAGGTCTTGAGCCGGTAGGCGACGATGACCAGGATGGCGGCGAACAGGTAGGCGAAGAACACCCCGGCGTGGCCGGTCGCCTCCAGCCACGGCGTGGCCGACACGTACGACGGCGGCTTGGGCGAGAAGCCGAGCGAGCCGCCCAGGTTGTCGAGCAGCGACCACAGGCCCTGGGTCTTGGCCTCGGCCGGGTACACCACGTCGTCGGACACGGTCACCAGCACGCGCACGATCTCGCCGAATCCGAGGGTGACGATGGCCAGGTAGTCGCCGCGCAGCCGCAGCGACGGCAGCCCGACCACCAGGCCGGCCAGGGCGGCGACCAGGCCGCCGGCGACGCAGGCGCTGACGAACAGGAGGTCGCCGCTGCCGAGGAAGCCGCCGTGCAGGTCGGCGCTGCCCCACAGCTTGATCGAGCCGTAGTAGGTGAGCGCGCCGGCGGTGTAGCCACCGACCAGCATGAAGCCGGCGTGGCCGAGCGAGAACTGGCCGGCGAAGCCGTTGACGATGCCCAGGGACACCGCCAGCACGATGGCGATGCCGACGTCGAGCAGGATGCGGGCCCAGTACGCCCCCAGCTCGGGCGCGACCACCGCCTGCAGCACGAAGGCGACGGCGATGCCGACCAGCAGCGGCCAGGCCGAGGCCAGGCTGGCCCGCCACAGCGGGCCGCGGTGCCCGGCGACGCGGTCGGCCAGCGCCTTCATACCTTCTCCACCACCGCGCGCCCGAACAGGCCGCTCGGGCGCCACAGCAGGATCAGGATGAGCACCGCGAAGACGTACACGTCCTGCAGCGAGGCCGACAGGTACGCGCCGCCGAACTTCTCGATGGCGGCGATGAGCATGGCCCCGGCCACCGCGCCGCGCACGTTGCCGATGCCGCCGACCACGGCGGCGACGAAGGCCTTGAGGCCGAGCAGGACCCAGGTGGCGTCGGCCGGCTGGCCGAGCGACGGGAACTTGAGGGCGTAGATGACGCCGCCGGCCGCGGCCAGGGCCGAGCCGATGCCGAAGGTGATGGACACCACCCGGTTGACGTCGACCCCGAGCAGGGCCGCGACCCGCTCGTCGAACGACACCGCGCGCATGGCCCGGCCGAGGCGGGTCCGGAAGATGAGCAGCTCGAGGCCGAGCATGAGCGCGCCGGCCAGCACGACGACCACCACGTCGACCAGGCCGATCCGCACGCCGGCCACGGTCAGCAGCTCGTGGTCGACCAGCAGCTTGGCCGACGGCGTCGGCGACGGGCCGAACACCGCCTTGAGCTGGCCGGTGTTCTGCAGGAAGAGCGACACGCCGATGGCGGTGATGAGCACGTTGAGGCGCGGCGCCCGCCGCAGCGGCCGGTAGGCCAGGGTCTCGATGGTGATGCCGAGCGCCGCGCACAGCGCCATCGACAGCACCAGCACCACCGGCAGCGCGAAGGCCGGCGCGCCAGTCTTGGCCCAGCCGAAGGCGCCGGCGATCACCACGCTCGACCAGGCGCCGACGGTGAACACGTCGGAGTGGGCGAAGTTGATGAAGCGGAGGACGCCGTAGACCAGCGTGTAGCCGAGCGCGATCAGCGCGTACAGGCTGCCGAGCGACAGCGTGCTGACGATGGTCTGGAGGAGGGTGCTCACGCCGGGGCCGGGGGCGAAGGGCGGTGGGGCAGGCGCGCGCGGGCGCTACTCGCCGCCGTCGTCGGGATCGGCCTCGCCGCCGTCATCGGGGTCGGCCGAGTCGGCCTTCTTGCCGCCGCCGGCGCCGCGGCCGCGGGTGGTGCCGGTCACCGGCGCGCCGCCCTTGCCCAGGCTGGTGCCGCCGCCGCTGGCGCCCTCGCCGCCGGACATGCCGTCCGCCCCGGCCGGGACCGCCGCCGCCGGCGCGGGTGGCGCCGCCGGGGCCGCCGCCGCCGAGCCCGAGCCCTGGCCAGCGCCGGCTGGCGGGGTGCCCGGCGCGGCCGGCGTCGGCGCGTCGTCGGGCGTCATACCCTCGGGCCAGATGCTGGCGACCATGGTCGGCTTGCCGCCGACGATCTTGAGGATGACCGCCTTCTTCTGGGCGTCGCGGTTGCCGTCGATCGTGATCTTGCCGGTCACGCCGGAGAAGCCCTTGGTCGCGGCCAGCGCGGCGGCGACGTCGTTGCCCGAGGTCGACGGCGCCCGCTCGAGCGCGTCGAACAGGACCCGGGCCGCGTCGTAGCCGAGCGCGGCCAGGCCGTCGGGCGTGGCGCCCCACTTGGCCTTGTACTTGTCGACGAAGCCGACCACCTCGACCCGGGTCTCGTCGGGCGAGTAGTGGTTGGAGTAGTAGTTACCCTCGGCCGATTCGCCGGCGATCTTGAGCAACTGGGCGGAGTCCCAGCCATCGCCGCCGACGAACGGCACGGTCAGGCCCATCTTCTTGGCCTGCTGCATGTAGCTGCCGGCGTCGCTGTAGTAGCCGGGCAGGAACACCGCCTCGGCGCCCGAGGTCTTGATCTTCTGCAGCTGGGCCGAGATGTCGGGGTTGCCGCCGGTGTAGGCCTCGTTGGCGACGATGGTCCCGCCGAACTGGGTGAACGACTTGTCGAAGAACTGGGCCAGCCCCTTGGAGTAGGCCGAGGCCTGGTCGTACAGGATAGCGGCGCGGCTCAGCTTCAGGTTCTCGCGCAGGAACTTGGCGTTGACCCAGGCCTGGAAGTCGTCGAGGAAGCAGACCCGGAAGATCTTGTCGCCGACCTGGGTCACCTTGGGGTTGGTCGACGACGGCGTGACCATCGGCACGCCCAGCTTCTGCGCGACGTCGCCACCGGCCAGCGAGATCGACGACGCGACCTCGCCGAGGATGGCGACCGCCTTGTGCTGGGTGATGAGCTTGGTCACCGCGGTGCCACCCTGGGCGGCGTCGGACGCGGTGTCCTCGGTGATGAGCTTGATCTTGCGGCCCTTGATGCCGCCAGCGGCGTTGCGCTCCTCGACCGCGATCTTGATGCCCTGGTCGGTCGACACGCCGAACGTGGCCTCCTTGCCGGTCATCGACGCGTAGTGGCCGATGACCAGGTCGCCGGTGGTCGGCGTGCCGCCGGCCGGGCCGGCGCCGGGGTCGCTCTTCTTGCCGCCGCCACCCATCTTGTCGCACCCGGCCAGCGTCACCAGGCTGGCGACGATCAGGGCAGAGGCGGTCCATCCCAGTAGCAAGCGACGCGGCATGTTCATCTCGGCTCTCCTCAAGTCTGCGCGGCCAAAGGACTTTGCCCGGGGCAGTCCCGGGACCTGCGATATCCGAGGAGGTGCGGCGGCGTCAAGGGCCCGGGGCGGGTTGGGGCAGCGTGGTCCGCGTTGACGTTGCGGTTGACCAGGTCGTCGACGTGAACGTGGACGGCGACGGCGACGGCGACGGCGACGGCGACGGCCAACGTGGTCCGGACCGAGGCCGCTCAGATCTTCGGGACCTGGCGGGTCCGGCCCTCGATGACCCGGCACAGGCCGTCCATCGCCGCCGGCTTGTACAGCGACCGCCCCAGCAGCAGGCGCGCCGCCTCCTGCACCCCCTCGGTCACGGCCGGGTGCGGGTGGACCGAGCGATCGAGATCCTCGAGCGTGCCGCCCTGACCGATGAGCAAGGCCACGCCCTGGATGCAGGCCCCGGCCTGCGGGCCGACCACCCGCAGCCCGAGCAGGCGGCCGTCGCGGCGGGCCAGCAGCTTGACGAAGCCGTCGGTGGCGCGCATGGCCAGGTTGCGGCGGCTCAGGCGGTTGGACACCACCGCGGCCCGGTACGGGATGCCCTTGGCCTGCGCCATCTGCTCGCCCAGGCCGACGGTGGCGACCTCGGGCGACAGGAAGTAGATGGCCGACTGCGCCTCGTACACGATGGGCGCCGGGTCGTAGCCGAACATCTCCTCGACGGCGTGGCGCGCCTCGATCTCGGCCAGGTTGGCCAGCATGAGGTCCGGGGTGGCGTCGCCGGCGGCCCAGATGTGATCGGGCCGACAGCGGCCGGCGTCGGTCACCAGCGCGCCGGCGTCGTCGGTGGCCAGGCCGGCCGCGGCCAGGTCGAGCGGGGCCAGCGCCGGCGCCCGCCCGGTCGCGACCAGCACGCGGTCGTAGCGGGCCCGCTGGGCCTGGCCGGCCTCGTCGGTCCAGGTCAGCTCGACCTCGGCGCCGATCCGGGTCGCGCCGGTAAGCTTGCTCTGGCGATGGACGCGGATGCCGAGCTGGCCGAAGCGGGTCGCGACCACCGCCGACACGTCCTCGTCCTCGAACGGCAGGATGCGGGCCTGCCGGTCGAACAGCTCGACCTCGGTCTGGCCGAGCATGGCGAAGATGGTGGCGTACTCGCACCCGACCACGCCGGCGCCGACGATGGCCAGCCGGCGCGGCAGGGTGGCCTGGCGCTCGATGTGATCGCTGGTGACGACGCACTCACCGTCGACGGTGAGGCCGGGCGGCACCCGCGGCCGGGAGCCGACGGCGATGAGGACGCGGTCGGCCCGGACCCGGCTGGTCGCGCCATCGTCGGCGCGCACCTCGACCGTGTGCGCGTCGACGAACCGGCCGCGCCCGCACACCCGGCGCAGCCCGGGCCCGAGCGCCGCCAGCTGCTGCGCCAGCAGCGCCTGCGCCTCGGCGCACGCCGCCGCGGTGGTGGCGCGCACGTCGGCCCAGTTCAGGGTGACCGCGCAGCCGTCGTAGCCGCGGTCGGTCCGCCGGGCCCGGGCGTAGTCGCCGGCCAGGTGCCACAGCGTCTTCGACGACAGCGCGCCGTCGAACAGGGCGGCGCCGCCGAGCGGCCCGCCGTCGACCAGCACCACCCGCTTGCCGAGGTCATGGGCGCGGATCGCGCCGGCCACGCCGGCCGCGCCGGCGCCGAGGATACAGAGGTCGACGTGCTCCACCGCGGCACGGTAACAGAGCGATCGCCGCTGCGAGAATTCCGGATCGCGCGAACGTCACGGCGAGTTTTCCTGGCGCGGGGTCGCCGAGGCGAGCCGCTTGGTTATAGTCGCGGCCGTGACCCACCCCGAGCTGATCCGCCGCTACTACCAGCGCTTCAACGCCGGCGACTGGGACGGGATGTGCGCGCTGCTGAGCGACGACGTCTGCCACGACCTCAACCAGTCCGACCGCCAGGTCGGCCGGGCCCAGTTCCGCGCCTTCCTCGATCGCATGGCGACCAGCTACCGCGAGCACCTGCGCGACATCGTCATCCTGGCCAGCGCCGGCGGCGGCCGGCTCGCCGCCGAGTACGTGGTGGAGGGCGAGTACCTGCGCGACGACGAGGGCCTGCCGCCGGCGCGTGGCCAGCGCTACACCCTGCCCGGCGGCGCGTTCTTCACCGTCCGCCGCAGCCGCATCACCCGGGTCAGCAACTACTACAACCTGCGCGACTGGATCGCCCAGGTCTCGCGCTGACGGTGACCGCCGCGGCCGACCTGCTGGTGGTGCACGGCGACGCGATCTCGCCGTGGATCGGCGCGCTGGCCGCGCTGCGGATCGCCGTGTTCCGCGACTGGCCGTACCTGTACGACGGCGACCTCGACTACGAGGCCAGCTACCTGCGCGGCTACGCCGCCGATCCACACGCCACCGTGGTGCTGGCCCGGGCTGGCGGCGAGGTCGTCGGCGCCTCGACCGCGATGCCGCTGGCCGCACACTCGGGCGACGTCGTCGCGCCGCTGACGCAGGCCGGGTACCGCGCGGGCGAGCTCTACTACTTCGGCGAGTCGGTGCTCGACCCGGCCTGGCGCGGGCGCGGCCTGGGCCACGCCTTCTTCGATCGGCGCGAGGAGGCGGCGGCCCGCTTCGGCTTCGCGCGCATGACGTTCTGCGCCGTGGTTCGCCCGGCCGACCACCCGCGCCGGCCGGCCGCCTACCAGCCGCTCGATCCGTTCTGGCGCCGGCGCGGCTTCGTGCCCCTGCCCGACGTGCGCGGCGAGATGCGCTGGAAGGACCTCGACGATCCGGCCGGGACCGAGAGCCCCAAGCCGATGCAGTTCTGGATCAAGGAGGCGCGGGCCACGCGCCGGGAGCCGACGCCATGAGGCAGCTGACCCTGGCCTGCTGCCAGTACCCGATCGAGCCGATCGGCTCGTTGACCGCGTGGCGCCGCAAGCTCGACGGCATGCTGGCGTCGGCGACCGAGGACGGGGCCCGGCTGTGCCTGTTCCCGGAGTACGCGGCGATGGAGCTGACGGCGGCGCTGCCCGACGACGGCGTCCGCCCGGGCGCGGACGGCGAGGACGTTGCCGTTGCCCGCGCCGCCCTGGCCACCCAGCTCGAGGCGCTGCAGGCGCTGGTGCCCGACTACCAGCAGATCCTGGTCGACCTGGCCCGCGCCCACGACCTGTGGCTGGTCGGGCCCAGCCTGCCGATCGCCGGCACCGACGCCGCCGGCCAGCGCGTCTACCACAACCAGGCCGCGGTGATCGCGCCGACCGGGGCCGCCACCTTCGTCGACAAGCTGCAGATGACCCGGTTCGAGCGCGAGCTGTGGGGCATCGCGCCCGGCCAGCGCCAGCTGGTGGTCGAGGCCGACTTCGGCCGCTTCGGCGTCACCATCTGCTACGACGCCGAGTTCCCGCTCATCGGCCGCCGCCTGGCCGACGCCGGCGCCGAGCTGCTGCTGGTGCCGAGCTGCACCGACGGCCTCGCCGGGTACCACCGGGTCCGGGTCGCGGCGGCGG
Organism: Kofleriaceae bacterium; assembly: GCA_018058095.1. Classification (GTDB taxonomy): domain Bacteria; phylum Myxococcota_A; class Polyangia; order Haliangiales; family Haliangiaceae; genus JABFXX01. Next base: position 21,455 of record JAGPCO010000068.1, on the reverse strand, counting down.
CGCGTGCGCTCGAGAACCAGCTGTTCGTGGCCACCGCCCCCACCGTCGGCAACGCCGACTGGTCGCTCGCGGTCGATCGCAACGTCGGCGCCGCCCACGTGTTCTGCCCGCCCGATCGCGGCCTGCCGCCCGACGGGGTCGTCGCCAGCGGGGAGCTCGACCGCCCGGGCTGGCTGATGGCGACGATCGACCTCGACGACGTCGCCCGCATCCGCGCCGAGGGCCAGGTGCTGGGCCACCGCGACTGGGGCCGCCCCGCCCACGTCGGCGGCCCGGCGCCGACCGCCTGGCCCTGATCCGCCACCCGGCAGGCCGCGGACCGGCCCCACCTCGACCCACAGGGTACGCCGCGCCGCCACTCACACGGATCTCACCCCGGCCGATGCCTGGATGAGCACCCCGCCCTGCGGCGTTGCCGTCCCATGCGAGCGTCCCCAGGCGTGATAGCAAGGCCCATGCGCGCCGAGGTCCAGCTCCGCCTGCCCGACGGGACCAAGGTCCACCTCGGCCCGGGCGACCTCATCGGCCGGGTCGCCACCGCGGCCCTGGTGCTCGACGACCCCCGGGTGTCGGAAGCCCACGCCCTGGTCAGCCTGCGCCGGGGCGAGCTGTACCTGCTGTCGCTGCGGCGGCTGCTCGGCGTGCGCGGCAAGCCGGTGTCGGAGGTGCGCCTGACCACCGGCCTGGTGGTCGAGCTGGCCGATGGGCTCGGCCTGGTGGTCGAGGAGGTCACCACCCCGGCCCGGGTGCTGGCGATCAAGGCGGCCGGGCTGGGCGTGCGCCCGCTTGGCCAGGTCGCCAGCATCGTCGCCGGCCCGCCGCCGCGCCTGGTCGGGCGCTTCGTGCCGGGCGCCGCCGCCCACCTGTGGTCGGTCAGCGACGAGCAGTGGCGGGTCCGCATCGGCGACGGCGCGCCCCAGCCGATCGCCCCCGGCGACAGCTTCGCCGTCGGCGAGCTAGCCGTCACGTTGTGCCTGACCGACCTGGCCGCGGCCGGGCACGCGCCGACCGTGCGCGGCGGCGGCCTGGAGGCGCCGCTGCGCCTGATCGCGCACTACGACGGGGTCGAGATCCACCGCGCCAACCAGCCGGTGCTCACGGTGGGTGGCATCGGCGCGCGCCTCATCTCCGAGCTGGTCGCGTTCGGCGGCCCGGTCGGGTGGGAGACGCTGGCCCGCGAGCTGTGGCGCGACGAGGTGGACGCGCTCGAGCTGCGTCACCGCTGGGACGTGGCGCTGAGCCGCCTGCGCGCCCGCCTGCGCGAGGCCGGGCTGCGCGCCGACCTGCTGCGCAGCGACGGCGGCGGTCAGCTCCAGCTGGTGATGTACGACGGTGACCAGGTCGTCGATCGGACGTGACCGCGTGACCTGCACGGCCAGCCATGCATGATCGGGGCTCGGGCGCCGGCTGGAGCGATCGCGGCGCGACCGGCGACGACGACCACGGCGAGCGTGCGGCGTCCGCGACCGACCATCCGTTCCTGATCGCGCCGGCGACGCGGTACCAGCACCGCGAGCTGGCCGGCCGGGGCGGCATGGGTGAGGTCCTGGTCGCGCGCGACCGCCGCCTCGGTCGCGACGTCGCGCTCAAGCGGATCGCCGACGATCTGGGCCAGCGTGATCCGACCCTGGCCAGCCGGCTGGCGCGCGAGGCGTGGGTCACGGCCCGGCTCGAGCACCCATCGATCGTGCCGATCTACGACGCCGGCGTCGACGGCAGCGGCGAGCTGTACTACACGATGCGCCTCATCCACGGCCGCTCGCTGGCCGAGGCGCTGGCCGAGGCCGACGCCCACGCCGCCCGCCTCGGCCTGCTCCGCCACTTCCTCGCCGCGGCCCAGGCCGTGGCCTACGCCCACCGCCACGGCATCGTCCACCGCGACCTCAAGCCGGCCAACATCATGGTCGGCGAGTTCGGCGAGACCCAGCTGGTCGACTGGGGCCTGGCCGGCTTCTGCCTGGCCGCGACCGCCCGCGCCTTCGCCGAGGACGTGCCGGGTCTCGACGGCGCGCGGGCCACCGCCGAGGCGCGCGGCCAGGCGGCCGAGCGCCCGGTGGCGGTGACGACCGGCGCCGACGAGCCGGTCGGCACCCCGGCCTACATGAGCCCCGAGCAGGCGCGCGGCGCCGCCGCCGATCCGCGCGGCGACGTGTGGGCGCTCGGCGCCATCCTGCACGAGCTGCTGACCGGCCGCGCGCTGTCGACCGCCGCCAGCGCGCGCGCGGCCGCCGACGCCGACGCCGCGACCCGCCCGGCCCGCGCCGCGCTGCGCGGCCCCGGGGTGGCGCCGGAGCTGCGGGCCATCGTCGACAAGGCGACCGCGCTGGCGGCGGCCGACCGCTACCCCGACGCCGCGGCGCTGGCCGACGATCTGACCCGCTACCTCGATGGCCGCAAGGTCGGCGCGCACGACTACACCACCGTCGAGCTGGCGCGCCGCCTGCTGCGACGGCTGCGCTTGCCGCTCCTGGTCGGCGCCAGCGCGCTGCTGGCGGCCTCGATCGCGCTCGGCCTGAGCGTGCGCGAGATCACCAGCAAGCGCGCGCGTGCGGTCCGGGCCGAGGCCACGGCCCGGCGCGCGCTCGACGACAGCCGGCAGACCTCGAGCTGGGCGCTGGCGCGGCAGGCGGTGACCGAGCTGGCCCAGGGCGCCACCGCCGAGGCCGAGCTGCTCGGCGCCCACGCCCTGTCGCGCGGCGAGTCGCCCGAGGCGCGCGGCGCGGTCGCCGCCGCTCGCGCCGCCGGCAGCCCGCACCGGGCCGAGACGTTCGAGCTGCCGGGCTGCCAGCGGGTGGTGGCGGCGCGCTGGGACCTGGCGCTGTGCCAGGGCACCAGCGACCTCGCGCTGTGGGAGCTGGCGCCGACCCGGCGCCGCTGGACCCGCGCCATCGCTGCCCGGCGCCTGGCCCTGACCGCGGGCGGGGACGTCCTGGTGGTCGACGGCCCCGACGCGATCCGCGTGCTGGCCGCGGCGACCGGGGCCGATCTGCAGCGGCACCAGGTCGAGGTCTCGAGCGGCGTGCTCGACATGGTGGCGCCGGCCCGGGCCGGCCAGGCCATCGCCGTGACCGAGGGCCGCGTCGTCACGATGATCGACCTGGCCAGCGGCCAGCGTGGCTACGTCGGACGCCCCTGCGTCAGCGCGTCGGTGGCGGCGCTGACGAGCCGGGACGCCGGCTTCCTGGTGGTGTGCGGCGACGGCGTGGTGGTGGCGGTCGAGCACGGTGCGGAGCCGCGGGTGGTGCGCCAGGTGCCGGCGATGGCGGCGATGACCCCGGTCCGCGCCGCGGCCTCGGCCGACGGCCGCTGGCTGCTGGTGGGTGGCGTCCAGGGCGAGGTGCTCACGCTCGACCTGACGCGCGACCAGGTCGAGCCAGCCGTACGCGTGCAGCTCGGCGCCATCACCGAGCTCGACTTCCTCGGCGCCGATCCGGGCCTGGTGGTGATCGGCGGCGACAGCGGCGGGGCGCGGGTGTGGGACCTGCTGGCCGGCAACGAGCTGCTGCGCCTGCCGGCGGCGACCGGGCTTGGCCCGGTGGTGGCCGGCCCCGGCCTGGTCACCGGTGGACGCCGGGCCGGGCGCTGGGCCCTGGCCCCGGCCATGCGGCCGCGCGCGCTCACCCTGCCGGTCGGCATCTCGGCCATCGCCGTCGATCCGGCCGGCCCCCTGCTGGCGATCGCCCGCAGCGACGGCCGGCTCGAGGTGCGCGACCGCCGCTCCGGGCGCGTCGTCCATGCCGCCGCGCTCGGCACCGCGGTGGTCAAGGCGATCGACTTCGCGCCCGACGGCCAGACCCTGGCGGCGTCGCTGTCGGAGGCGTGGACGGCGCCGCTGGAGGTCGAGGTGGCGACCTGGGCGCGCCGGACGCTGCAGCTCGAACCGCCGCGCTCGGCGCGACGACTGGTCCACACCGCCGATGGTGAGCTGTTCGCCGCGCACTGGGCGGCGCCGGCCACCGCGTGGAGCCGGGCCCGGGTCGCGCGCCCGATCGACCTGCCGGAGATCCTCGATCTCGCGGCCAGCCCGAGCCGCGACGAGGTCGCGCTGCTCACCATCGACGGCGGCCTGTGGCGCTGGAACGGCGGCCAGGCCCGGCGGCTCGGCGTCGACCCGGGCGCGACGATGATCGCCGGGTGGCCCGGGCTGACCCGGATCGCCACCGGCCATGTCACCGGGGTGTCGGTCCGCGCCGCCGATGGCCACACCACCTGGATCCCCAACCCGCACGGCCGCCTGACCGACCTGGCGCTGTCGCCCGACCAGCGCTACCTGGTGGCCGGTCGCAGCGACGGCACCATCGTGGTGTGGCGCGGTGACGACCATGGCCTGGTCGCCGTCCTGCGTGGTCACCGCCAGCGCGTGGCCAGCCTGGCCTTCACGCCCGACGGCCTGCTCTACAGCGCCGGCTGGGACGGCCAGGTCCTGACCTGGGACCTGTCGATGCTGGGGGCGGCGCCGGCCGACCTGGTCGACCACGCCGAGCGGACCTGGGCGACCGACCTGGCCCTGTCGCTGGCGCCGAGCTGACCGCGCCGGGCAGGCCACGCCGGCTCGATCGGTCAGCGCAGCACGGTCACCACCGCGGCCACGATGGCAGCGGCGACCACCACGATCTGGATGACCCGGCGGCCACCCCGGACCGCCATCCGCCCGCCCAGCGCGCCGCCGACCAGCGCGCCGCCAGCGAGCACCAGCGCCGGCGCCCACACGACCTCGCCGGCGCCGACGTAGACGCCGAGCGCGGCCAGGTTGAAGGCCAGCGTGGCCACGACCTTGAGCGCGTTGGCCACCACCAGCTCGATCCCCATCAGGCCGGCCAGCACCGCGAGCAGGATGAGGCCGACGCCGATCTGGACCAGGCCGCCGTAGAAGCCGGCGCCGAGCAGGCCGAGCAGGCCGAGCCAGCGCGCGCGCGCGGCGGGGGTGGTCGCTGGTGGCGGCCGTAGCACCGCGACGACGACCACGGCGAAGGTGGCCAGCAGCAGCGGCTCGAGCACGGCCGCCGGGACGTGGGTCGCGGTGAGCGCGCCCGCCAGCGCGCCGAGCACCGCCGGCGGCACCACCCGCACCACGTCGGCGCGGCGCAGCAGCCCGGCCCGCCGGAACGCGCTCAGCGCGGCCAGGTTGCCGGCGATGATGGCGACCCGGAGCGAGCCGTTGGCCTGGTGGGGATCGAGGCCGATCCACAGCAGCGCGGGCACCAGGACGACGCCGCCGGCGCCGGCGATGGCGTTGATCCAGCCGGCGACCAGGCCCGCCCCGACCAGCACCAGGCTGGCCTCGAGCGACAGGTCGCTCACTGCATCGACGCGGTCAGGTCCTGGATCACCTTGGTCGCCTTGCCGGCGCTGATGGTGACCGAGAGCTTCTTGCGGATGCCGTACTGGGCGTTGACCAGCGTGACCTGGTGGGTCCCGACCGGCAGGCTCATGGCGCGCTGCGGGGTGGTGAGGCCGGTCGCCTTGCCATCGACGAGGATCTCGCACGGCGGCTTGGCGTTGATCATCAGGATGCCGTCACCGGTGGCGGCCGCGGTCGATGGCTTGGCCAGCGCCGGGGTGGCGGCCACGGCCGGCGCGGCGGCGCGTGGCGGCGACGAACGCGACGAACGCGACGAACGCGACGACGACGACGACGACGACGACGACGACGACGACGACGCGACCTCCGCGGCGCCGCTGCGGCGGCTGCGATCGGTCCGGAGGCGCACGCCCAGGCGCGTGGTCCGGCGCGGGTCGAGCTTCTCGATCTTGGTCTTGTGGCCGTCGAGCGCGAACATCACCTCGTAGCGCCGGCTCGGATCGAGCGCGGCCGAGACCGGGGTCTGGCCGATGGGCGTGGTCCGGCCGTCGTCGACCAGCACCACGCTGGCGCCGTCCGGCCGGGAGGTGAACACCACGTCGACCAGGCTGGCCGCCGCGACCGACGGCGGCGCCGCCGGCAAGGGGGTGGCCGGCACAGCCGCGGCCGGCGCAGGCGCGGGCACCACCGGCGCGGGCATCGGCTCGGGCGCCGAGGCCGCTGGCACCACCGGCGCGGGCGCCGGCGCGGTGGGCTCGGGGACGGCCGGGGCCGCGGCGTTCGGGTCGGCCGCGCCCGCGGGCGCGACCGCCGGGGCGGGCGCGACCGCCGTGGGATCGTCAGCCGCGGCGGCGGCGAGCGGCGTGGGCGCCGCCGCTGGATCGGTGGGTTCGGCCGTGGTCGGGACCGGGCCCGCGCTCAACGACGCGACGCCCTCCGGGGCCGGCGTGGTCGCGCCGGCTGCGGCCAGCACCCCGGGCGCCGCCGCCGGTGCCGCGCCGGGTGCCGCCGCCGGCGCCGCGCCGGGCGCCGCCGCCGGCGTGCGGGTCGAGCCCGCGCCGTCGAAGTACAGGTAGCCGAAGAAGAACACCGCCGCGAGGCCGACCAGCCCGGCGATGCCGAGGATGGGCCCGAGCCGGCGCTCCGGTCGCCTCGGCACCGCCTGGGTGCCGAGGTCCGACTCCTCGATCCGGGGCACCGCCTGCGACACCTGGAACCAGTCCTGGCCGTCGATCAGCGCGACCGGCATGGTGGCCGGCGCCGTCGCGGCGCCGGGGCCACGGCCGGTGGCGGCGCGCGCTCCGGCCGGGCCCGTGGTGGTCGCGCCGGTCAACATGGGCGCGGCCGGGGCCGGATCTGGCGCTGGCGCTGGCGCCGGCACGATCGGCATCGCCGCGGTGGCGACCGGTGACGCGGTCGCCATCGTGCTGGTCGGCGCCGCGGCGAAGGTCATGGTCGGGGTCGGCGGCGGCGGCAGCGGCCGGGCCGCGGCGCCGGGGGTGGCGGCCAGCGACGGGAGGCTGGCGCGAGGGCTCGGCAGCGGCGGGCGCGGCGTGGTGCCCGGGCGGTCGCCGACCGGGCGGCCGAGCGCGGGGGCAGGCAGCGGGGGGGGCGGCGCCGCGGCGGCCGGCACGGAGCTCGCCGCCGGGGTGCTGGTCAGGACGGCCGAGCCGGCGGGCGGCCGCAGTCCGGACTCGGTTGCCGATGGAGCCCGGGTCCGCGGCAGGGGGGGCGGCGGGCTGGCCGGGCTGAGGCCTTGACGCGGCGGCCGCCCCGGTCCGGCCCCGGCCGGACGCCGGTCGAAGCGCAGCTCGTCGTCCGGCTCGATCATCTGAGCCCGTGGGTTCCGCACGCTCTCGATGAGCGCATTGACGGCGGTCGACTCGGTCTTGGCCATTCGCTACCTCCGCGGGTTCCGTTCGGATCGCGGCCGATCATCGCGATCGAGCGCATCGAGTAAAGCGAAAACGCCGGAGGTCACACGACGTTGCGCCCATGGGCGGGGCAACCGCGTGTAGTTCTGGTGAGGCAGCCAACGTCTGACCCGGATTCGCCCCGTGCCGGCTTGACCGCGCCGTGACCATACACCTAACGTATGGTCACCTCATGGTCGGCGCGGGACATGACTTCGAGCGGCTCAGCACCCTCGCCCGCCTGATCGGCTCCGCGACCGACGACACCGACGCCACCCTGGCGCTGGCTTCGGCGCTGCCGCTGGTCGACGGGGCCGGCCCGGTCGTGGTCCCGCTGCTGTGCCGGGAGCTGACCGGGCCGTGCGACCACCGGCGCGCCGTCGCCCGCGGCCTGCTGCTGGCGGTGGCCGAGCAACACCCGGCCCGGGTCATCGCCGCTGCCCGCGCCGCCCTGCGCGCCGCCACCGACGACGTCGGCAAGGTCGCCGCGCTCGGCGTGCTGGCCGCGCTCGACGCGGCGCCGGTCAACCCGGAGTTCGTCGATCCGGGCTCGGTCCAGCGCCGCTCCGCCGTCCAGCTCGCGCGCCACCTCGAGACCGCGGCCGACGTCGCCTCGGCCGCCCAGCTGATGGTCGAGCAGCTCGACGCCGACGAGACCCGCGCGGTCATCGCCGCGATGCTCGACGAGTCGCCCGCGCGCGGGCGCCGGCTGGCCGGGGAGCTGGCGGCGCGGCTCGACCTCGAGCCCGAGCTGCGCGGCGACCTGCGACGCGCCGCCGCCGCCACGCCGTCCGACGGCGCCGCCGCCGATCGCATCCTGCCGGCGCGGCCGGCCTCGACCCTGGCCATGTACGTCCACCCGAGCGGCCGGCGCGCCATCGTCGCCAGCAAGCGGGTCGCCATCGGCGCGTTCCGCCACTTCGCGGTCCTGGTCGACGCCGAGGGCGCGCTGGCCGACTGCCTGTACCTCGACGACGCGCCGGCCGACGCCCTGCGCGGCGAGCTGCTCGGTGGCCTCGGCCTGGCCGGATATCGCCGCCTGCCGCTGACCGCGGCCCGGGCCCGTGAGCGCGTGGTCGGCGCGGCGCGGGGCGCGCTCGGCCTCGGCCGCACCCTGCCGCCGGCGTACTACCTCGGCCGCGATCTGCTCGGCATCACCGCCGATCACCTGTCGCCGCGGGATCGCGCCGCCGACGACGCCGCGCTGCACGGCCGCGCCGTCGAGCTGCTCGCCAGCGGCCAGCACGCGCTGGCGCTGCCGATGCTCGAGCGGTGCGCCCGACGCTGCGCGGGCGACGCCGACGTGTGGTCGAGCCTGGGCACCTGCCTGGCCGCGCTCGGCCAGCACCTGCGTGCCGACGACGCCTTCCGCCGCGCGGCCCGGCTCGACCCGACCTATCCGCTCCACCACTGGAACGCGGCGGCCATCGCCCGCCAGCTCGGGGATCTCGATCGCTGCTACCGCGCGCTGCGCCGCTTCCTCGATCTGTCGGACCGGCCCGGCCGCGCGCCGGTGGCCGCCGTCGACGCCGATCGGGTCGGGACCGCGCAGCAGATCGTGGCCGACCTCGAGCGCACCGCGCGCCTGACCGGGCGCCCGCTGCCCGCGCCGCCGCTGCCCGTCCGCGCCGCGCGCCCGACGGCGACGCGGCGCCGGCCGACCGCGCGTCCGTAGCGACGTCTCGCCGCCGCAGCGGAAATGACTAGCAGGATGCTTCTTCAGCATCCTGCTAAGGGGCGAGGGACCGTTGATCCTGAACGGGAACGACACCGTGATCCTGATCGCTCTCCCTGGCGACCTTCCACCGACGTCCACTGCCGACCACCCAGGACGTCCGGAAGCCCCGGGCAGCCGGCACTCGAAGCGATCACCCGCGCGGCGGTCAGCGCGGCGCCAGCTGGACCGACAGCCGCAACGTGGTCAGCCCGGGGCGGGTGCGGGCCGGCAAGACCCAGGTCCGGACCTGGGCCTCGGCACACGCCGCCACCGCGGCCAGGCCGGCCGCGCCCGGCGGCGGATCCGTGGCCGCGCCGATCACCGTGCCGGCCGCGTCGACCTGGAGCTCGAGGCCGAGCACCCCGGTCAGCGCCGGCGCGGTGAGGAGGGCGGCCTCGTAGCAGGCGCGCACCTCCTCGGCGTGCAGCCCGACCAGCGGCTCGAGCACGCTGCGCTCGTGGGTCCCGGCGCCGGCTGCCAGGTTGCGGGCGCTCTCGTCGAGCTGGGCCCGCGCCGCCGCCGCATCGGTCGCCGCCGGCCCCGGGCCGACCAGGCCGGTGTACAGCACCCGCGCCGCCGGCAGGTACCGCGCGTCGCCGCTGGTGACGTACACGCGATGGAAGAAGTCGGCGATCTTCCGGACCCGCGCCAGCAGGTCAGGGCGGTCGTCGTCACAACGAGCCCCGCACGCGGCCAGGCCGACCAGGGCCTGCTCGGCCAGGCCACTCACCGTCGCCGGCACGCCGAGCCGGAGCGCGTACTCGGCCTGCGCCACCCGCTGCACCAGCGCCAGCGCCGCTGGCGGCCCGCTGGCGCCGGCCGCGGCCGCCTGCCGCCACACCTCGACCGCGTCGATGGCCGCTTGCCAGCGCCCGGCCGCGGCCATCGCCGGCGCCAGCTCGAGCAGCAACCCCTGCGCCGCGGCGGCGTCGGCGCCGACGTGCGCCTGGATCACCGCGGCCGCGTCGGCCACGCTGGCGCCGCCGTGCCCGGCCAGCCACAGCAGGTGCCTGGGCTCGATCGGCCGCGTCGTGCGCCCGGCCGCGGCCGCGACCGCCATCGCCGCCCACGCCCCGACCCGATCACCGCTGGCGAACCGGACCCAGGCCAGCACCAGCGCCTCGTCGGCGCGCGCGCGATCGGGCACCGCGCCGGCCAGCGCCGCGACCGCCGCGGCCTGCCCCTCGGTGAGCAGCTCGGCCCACGCCCGCCAGCCCCGGACCCAGGCCGGCGCATCCGGCAGCGCCGCCAGCGCCGCCAGCCGGGCCCGCGCCGCCGGCCAGTCGGTGGCGATCACGTCGTGCACCGCGGCGATGGCCAGGATCGTGGCGTCGACCTTGTCCCCGGCGCTGGTCACCACCTCGCCGATGATCTGGCGCGCCTCGACCAGCAGGGCGCGCTCGCGATCCGGGCGGGCCTCGCGCCCCGCCGCCTGGTACAGCTCGGTCGCCAGCACCTGCCCCAGCAGCCGGTGCTCGTCGGCCCGGCCGCGCGCGCGGGCCCGCTGGTACGCCTCGCGCCGCGCCACCAGCGTGGCCTTGCGCCGGCTCTCCACCAGCAGCATCGGTGGGCGCCCCAGCTCCGGCCGCGTCAGCACCCCGCCCTGCAGGGCGATGGGCGCCAGCGTCAGGTCGAGGTCTTCCGGGCGGATCGGCGCCGGCTCGAGGCTCGGCCCCGGCGCCACCACCTGCGGCGCGGCGCCACACCCGGCCAGGCCGACGATCACCAGGAGCCACCGTGCGCCGATCACGGACCGAACATACCTGGATCCATCGGCCCTCGTCGCCTGCGCCGCCGCCCGCGTCAGGCTGCCGCGGGGCGTGCGCCAGCGCACGGGCCAGGCCGGCGCGCCGAGAAACCGGCAGGCCACGTTCTCACCGGCGACCTGGCCTGGTAGAACCGCAGGCGTGCGATCCCTCGCGCTGGCCCTCGCGCTCCTCCTCGGTGTCGGCGCCGGCAGCGGCTGCGTCGTCGTCCGCGCCCACCAGCGCGAGAACCTGGCCCGCCGCTCGATGACCCAGGACCGCGACGCCGGCGAGGCGCGGTTCGGTCAGCACCAGACCGGCTCGCGCGAGGGCGCCGACGGTGGCACTGGCGAGCCCGGAGGCGGCTGTGGCTGCAACTGAGCCAGCCCTCGCCAGGCCCGCCGCGCTCGGCCTGATCGGCGCGCTGGTGTCGTCGCTGGTCGCGCCCGGCGCGGCCCGGGCCGACGACACGCTCACGGTGCGCGGCATCTACTACAAGGAGCGCGCGACCCGCGTCGTGCAGCCCATGGTCGACGCCGGCGTCGACGTCGGCGCGCGCGGCCGCGTCGACGGCCACGCCCTGCTCGACGCCATCACCTCGGCCTCGGCCGCCGCCGGCAGCGACGACGAGGCGTTCACCGAGCGGCGGTACGAGGTCGGCGCCGGCTACGCCCACCAGCTGCTCGGCCAGCGCGTCGGCCCGCTCGACACCCTGCGCCTGGGCGGACGGGCCCGGCTGTCGACCGAGCCCGACTACCAGTCCCGCTTCGGCAGCGTACGCGTCGACGCCGAGCTGGCCGAGAAGAACCTCACCCTCGGCGCCGGCGCCGCCTACGGCCAGGACAACCTGTCCAACGCCGGCGCGCAGGGCCTGGCCCCGGCCGTCTCGGGCGAGCTGCGCACCGTGCTCGGCTCGGCCTCGGCCAGCCACCTGCTCGGGCCCAACCTCGTGGTCGGCGCGACCTACGACGTCGCCCGCCTGCGCGGCTTCCAGGAGAACCCGTACCGCTCGGTCGTGACCCTCGATGGCCTGGTGATGGAGCGCCACCCCGACGTCCGGACCCGGCACGCCGTCGCCGCCAGCGGGCGCGGCTTCGTGCCGCGCGCCGGCACGACGTGGATCGCGAGCTACCGCTTCTACACCGACTCCTGGGGCGTGGTCGCCCACACGCCCGAGCTCCGGCTGGTGCAAGCGGCGGGTGACACCGTCGAGGCCGGCCTGCGGTATCGCTACCACCGCCAGGGCGCGGCCGACTTCTACCAGGACCGCTACCCGACCAGCGATCCGGTGATGCAGCCGCACCTGACCGACGACGAGAAGCTGTCGGCCTTCACCACCCACACCGTCGAGGCCAAGCTGGCGGCGCTGGGCGAGGCGTTCGGCCTGTCCGGCCGCTGGGGCGGCGCGCGCGTCGAGGGTGTGCTCGAGTACGTGCTGCAGTACAACCGGTTCGGCAACGCCATCGTCGCCCAGCTCGCGCTGACCGTCCCCCTCGAGGAGTGACCATGCCCGCCGCCCTGCCCTCCGCCACCCGCGCGACGTCGCCCTCACGCCGCCTGCTCGGCCTCGGCCTCGGGCTGGCCGTGAGCCTGGCCCTGGCGGCTTGCCCGGGCGACGACGGCGACGGCGACTGCGGCCCCGGCGCCACGCCGCCGGACGGGCTGCGGGTGTTCGGCGACGGGTTCGAGGCCCGGTACACGATGCTGCAGGCCGGCGCCAACAACGACTGCCCTGACCCCAACGCGCCGGCCGGGGTCATCAGCCTGACCATCGCCGGCATCCAGGACGGCATCGAGCCCGGCCTCATCACCCTGTGCGTGCCGCGGCCGGACCTGTTCGATCAGGCGACCCCGCTCGGGACCGGCGCCCTGCTGGTCGACCTCATCGCCAGCACGGCCGGCTGCACGATCGACCTCACGCCGACGGCGCCGGTCGGCACCGCCCAGGCCAGCGGCCTGTGTGACGACGGCGCCGATCCGGCCGGCTTCGCGCTGAGCGTCAGCGGCACGGTCAGCGTCGATCGCCTGTGTGGCGGCACGACCGACACGGTCAGCCTGCAGCTGATGGGCGACGTCGCCGTCGCCGCGCAGTAGCCGCGGCCGCGGGCGCCGCGCCGGCCTACTCGACGACGGCCCAGCGCCGGATCTTGCCGACCACCGGCGCCAGCGCGGCCCGGGCCGACGCCCGCAGCAGCTCGGACTCGCCGACGACTCCGGCCAGCGCCGGCCCGAACGTGTAGTACGCGGCCACCGCCAGCTCACCGACCACGGTCTGGCGCAGCACCGCGTCGCGCACGTGGCGCAGCATCTCGACGTCGCCGGCGAGGCTCGAGCCGTAGGCGGCGGTGGCGACGAAACACGCGTCGACCTCGCCGATGCGACGCTCCGTCGTCGTGAACGGGATGACCACGAGCGCACCGACGTTGCGGCAGTCGTCGTAGGCTTGGATGCCGACGTAGTAGTCGGTCTGCGGCAGCAGGCCGTCGATGGTCAGGCTCTGGGCCTGGCCGGGCTGCTCGGGGTCGATGGTGCTGGCGATGGGGCTCGACGCCGCGAAGTTGTCGGCGGTGATTGGGCTGCCGGCGCGGTACCGCACCTCGTAGCCGGTGACCCGCCCGGTCGCGCCGTCCTCGCCGGGCGCGGTGAACACCAGGTCGACCGAGCGATGATCGATCCGGGCCACCACCGGGTCGGTCGCCGCGCCCGGCGCCATGGCGTCGAACTCGGGCCGGGCCACGACCCGGACCCGGTACAGGTCGCCGCCAGCGTCGTCGGGCACCAGCTGCAGGCGGGCCGCGCCCGAGCCAGGCACGGTGGTGTCGATGGTCGCGTCGGGCGGGCGGACCGTGCCGTCGGCGCCGGTCGGATCGCCGTAGCCGGCGTAGGTCGCGGTCGAGGCCCGGGTCGCCTCGGTGCCGAGCACGAACGGGACGCGGTACACCACCGACGGCTGGCCGCGGTACGGCTTGCCGTACTCGGACCAGGACAGGTTGCTCGGCGGCGGGTAGGCCGCCTCGGAGTACGTCGCGTTGTGGTCGAACTCCTTGGCCGCCTCCACCACCAGCGTGTAGTTGCCGGCGGCGAGGTCGGGTGGGATGGCCCAGCTGACCTGGAACGGCGCGCCGGCCGCGGGCGTCGCCAGCGACACCTCGTCGAACGGGTTCATCGCCTCGAACATGTCGACCGACGGGCTGTCGAGCCCGGGCATGCGGATGACGTCGGCCCGCGGCGGGTACTTGCTGGTCAAGGTCGCGTGCACCTCGCCCTTGTCGGTGTACGCGAACGAGGCGGTGGTGCCGGTGTCCCAGCCCGGCTCGTCGGGCCGGAGCGGCCGGAAGTAGATCGTCTCCTGCGACGACTGGGTGAACGGGTGGCTCAGGTTGCGATCGTTGTCGAGCGCGTTGCCCTCGTCGAGGCCGTTGCCGTTCTGGAAGTGGACCAGCGGGAACTCTTCGCCGTGGGCGTGGGCCCACACCGGCAGCGTCGTGGTGCGAGCGCCGTACGGCCAGCGCGGCCCGCTGTTGAACTCCATGATGCCGGGCCGGTTGCCGAGGCCGTACTGCCCGGTCTTGTTGGTGATGAACACGGTGTCGACGTAGGCGCCGGTGCTGTCCTCGATCCAGCCGACCAGCTGCAGGTCGGCGGCCGGGGTCAGCGCCACCTCGACCACGCGGCAGGCCGGCGCGTCATCGGCGGCGGCGGCGCGGATCCAGCCGGCGCCGGCGCGTGACCCCAGCGGCGCGGTCAGGAGGCAAGAGAGGCCGGCGGCGATCGCGGAGGTCGAGCGAACCGAGCGGGTCATGGTGGCCCTCATTATGGCGGCGCCGTCGGCGGCGACAAGAGGATTTCGCTCACACGGCGCCTACTTGCGGGCCGGGTCGGGGGTCCGGACCCCGAAATAATCGTCCAGATCGTGCAAACCGTTCGTGCCGCTGGGATCGGCCCGGGCCGGGCGCCCCACCCGCTCGGTTATGGTCGGGTCGTGGCCAGCCACCGCGGTGCCGAATACCTGGTGCTCGATCTCGAGACCATCCCCGACACCTCGCGCTGGGTCCGGCCGGAGACGCCGATGGGGACCGAGGCGCCGTTCCCGCCGGCCTGGGCCCACCGCATCATCGTCATCGGCTGCCTGTGGCTCGACGCCGACTACCGGCTCAAGCGGCTGGGGGTGATCGGCGGCGCCGAGCACGGCGCGGTCGACGCCGGCGGGCCCGGCCCCGGGCGCGACGACGGCGCCGGCGCCGATCGGACCGAGGCGGCGCTCCTGACCGAGCTGTCGCGCTTCGTCGGCAAGGCGCGGCCGGTGCTGGTGACCTACAACGGCCGCATCTTCGATCTGCCGGTCATCGCCCTGCGCGCGTTGTGCCACGGCATCGCCTTGCCCTGGTACTACCGCGAGCGCGGCGTGCGTTATCGCTACAGCGAGGACGGCCACATCGACCTGTGCGACTGGCTGGCCGATCACGGCGCGACCCGCTACGGCAGCCTCGACGCGCTGGCCCGCCTGGTCGGGCTCCCGGGCAAGGTCGGCGTCGACGGATCGCAGGTCGAGGGCCTGTACCGGGCCGGGCAGCTGCGCGCCATCCAGGACTACTGCCTGGCCGACGTGGTGCAGACCGCGCTGCTGTTCCTGCGCTTCCGGCTGCTGCAGGGCACGCTGGCGCCGGGCCCGTACCACGCCGCCGCCCACGCCCTGCTGGAGCGGCTCGGCCACGACCCACGCGTGGCCGCGGTCGTCGCCGGCATCGACCGCGACCACCTGCTGGCGCCCGGGCGTGACCAGCCGCCCGAGCCCGACGGCGACGGCGGCCTGGCCGGCGCCGCGGCCACCCTGGCGCCGGGTGAGCTCGAGCGCGACCCCGACGGCGACGCCCCGTCCGACGGCGACCTCCCGGGCGAGCGAGCGGCCCGGCGATGAGCGCGGCCGCGCCCGCCGCGCTGCCCATCGCGTTCTTCGCGCGCGCGCCGGCCCGGGTCGCGCGCGGCCTGCTCGGCTGCGTCGTGGTGCACCGCCGGCGCGCCGCCATGATCGTCGAGGCCGAGGCCTACGGTGACGCCGACGACGCGGCCAGCCACGCCCGGTTCGGGCCGCGCGGACGCAGCGCGATCATGTTCGGCCGCCCCGGCGTGGCCTACGTGTACCTGTGTTATGGGGTGCACGAGATGTTCAACGTCGTGACCGGCCGACCTGGCCAGGCGGGCGCCGTGCTCATCCGCGCGGTGGCGCCGGTGCCGGCGCCGGCGGGCGACGACGCCGACGATCCGCGGCGTGGGCGCGGCCCCGGCAAGGTGACGCAGGTGCTCGGCATCGACCGCCGCCAGCTCGGCGCGGTGGTGGCCGGCCCCGACGCCGGATCGCTCCGGCTCGTCCGGCACCGCCGACCGCCGGCCGCGGCCATCGCCGTCGGCCCGCGCGTCGGCGTCGGCTATGCCGGGGCGTGGGCGGCCGCGCCGCTGCGGTTCTGGTGGCGCGATCACCCGGCGGTGTCGGCGCCGCGCGGCCCCGGCGCGGAGGCGCGCTGATGGCCCGCGTCACCTTCCTGCCGACCGGGCTGGTCAGCGAGGTCGGCCCCGGCACCAGCCTGTTCGACGCCGGCGCCCGGGTCGGCGCCGGCATCGAGACCGCGTGTGTCGGCAAGGGCACGTGTGGCCTGTGCCGGGTCAAGGTGGTGGCCGGCGCCGACCAGCTGGCGGCGTTCACCGAGGAGGAGACCCGGCACCTCGGCAACGTCTACCACCTGACCCGGGTCCGGCTGGCGTGCCGCACCCTGGTGCAGGGCGACGTCACCGTCGAGGTGGTGACCCGCAAGCGCCGGGCCGGCCGGTGAGCGCGCCCGATCCGCTCCGGCTCGGGCCGGTCCCGGCGCCGATCCAGCGCGCGTACGACAGCGAGCGGTTCCGCGCCGACGGCCATCGCCTGGTCGACGCCCTGGCCGACCTGCTGGCCGCGGCCCACGCCCGCGCCGGCCGGGTCCTGCCGTGGCAAGCGCCCGCGGCCGGGCGCGCCGCCATCCCCGACCTGGTCGGCGCCGGCGCCGACGGCGGCCACGACGCCATCGCCGATCTCGCCGCGCTCGCGGCCGGATCGATCCAGCTGCACCACCCGCACGCGGTCGGCCACCAGGTCGCGCCGCCGCTGCCGGTGGCGGCGCTGGCCGAGCTGGTCGCCGCCACCGTCAACAACGGCATGGCGGTGTACGAGATGGGCCCGACCGCCGTCCCGGTCGAGGACGTGGTAATCGACTGGATGCTGGCGCAGGCCGGGCTGCCGACCCGCGCGCACGGCGGCGGCGGCGTGCTCACCTCGGGCGGCTCGCTCGGCAACCTGACCGCGCTGCTGGCGGCGCGCCAGGCCAGCGTCGCCCGCGCCGCCGCCACCGGCGCCGACCCGGCGGCGGCGCCGACGCTGCTGAGCGCGGCCGAGGCGCACTACTCGGTGGCGCGCGCGGTGGCCGTGATGGGCTGGGGCGCGGCCGGCCTGACCCTGGTCGGCACCGACCGCGCGCGCCGGCTCGACCCGGACCTGACCCGGCGCGCCGGGCTGGCCGCACGCGCCGACGGCCGGCGCCTGGTCGCGCTGGTGGCGTCGGCCGGCTCGACCGCGACCGGCGCGTTCGATCCGCTCGACGAGCTGGCCGACGTCGCGGCCGAGCTGGGCTGCTGGCTGCACGTCGACGGCGCCCACGGCGCCAGCCTGGCGCTGTCGGCCCAGCACCGGCACCTGGTGCGTGGCCTGCACCGGGCCGACTCGGTGGTGTGGGACGCGCACAAGCTGCTGATGATGCCGGCGCTGGTGACCGCGGTGCTGCTGGCCCGACGCGGCGATGGCTACCGCGCGCTGTCGCAGGACGCCTCGTACCTGTACGCGGCCGATCGCGGCGACGACGAGTGGTGGAACCCCGGGCTGCGCACGCTCGAGTGCACCAAGCGGGCGATGAGCTTCGAGCTGTACGCGGCGCTGCGCGCGCACGGCGCGCCGGTCCTGGCCAGCATCGTCGACCGCCTGATCGCCGCCGGCGCGGCCCTGGCCGGCCAGGTCGCCGCCGATCCGCGGTTCGAGCTGCTGCAGGCGCCGGAGGCCAACATCGTGTGCTTCCGGCACCGGCCGGCCGCGGCGCTCGGCCCCGACGCGCTCGACCACCACAACGCGGCCCTGCGCCAGCGCATGCTCGAGGACGGCCGGTTCTACCTGGTCACCACCCGCGTCGATGGCCGTCTATGGCTGCGCTGCGCCCTGATGAACCCGCTGGTCGAGGATCACGATCTGGCCGACCTGCTGGCCGCCGTGGCCGCCGCCGCCTGAGAGATCGATCTCCGAGCCTCAGCGCGCCCCGGCCGGACGCGCTGGCGTGGCGCCCGCGCCGGCGCCGACCTCGACCAGCTTGAGCTTGCCGAGCCGGGTCGTGAGCTTGTCGCGACCGCGGCTGTCGGCCGGCCGGTAGTGCAGGTGGTCGTGCCGGCCCGGCGTCGACAGCGCGGCCGGCGCCACCTCGGTCAGGCCGAGGTCGGTCAACGCCGCGACCAGCCGGGCCTCGGTGCCGAGGTCGCGCGCCAGCCACACCAGCGTCTTGTGCTCGGTCAGGCGCAGCGTGCTCTGCTCGCCGCGCAGGTAGACCGACAGCTCGACGTGGCCGTTGTCGAGCAGGTCGAGGTCGTGGTCGTCGAGGAACCGCACCGCCCGCCGCACGTCGAGCCGCGGCGTCAGCCACACCTGGCGGCCGCCGCTCTCGAAGTGATCACACAACGCGATCTCGACGTTGTCGGCGCGCGGCAGGCGCTCGACCAGCTCGAGGAAGCCGGCCGCCGCGCGCGCGCCGTGCAGCACCGCCTCGATCACCAGCAGCGAGGGATCGGGGTGGCGGGCGTAGCCCTCGTGCAGGGCCGGGACCGGCCCGTCGCCCAGCCGCGGCAGCACCCCGGTCGGCCAGCGGCTGGACGGCGCCGCCGACGCGTCGACCCGGCCCAGGCTGACCACGCCGCGCCCGATCGAGTCGCCCAGCGGGACCTCGTCGGCGCTGGCGCTGGCGGCGGCGATGGGCCAGGCGCCGCGCCGGCGCGCGGTCGCCAGCGCCAGCGCCGCGCCGAGGTGGGTGGCGCTGGCGGCGACCCGCTCGACCACGCCGGCCTCGTCGGCCAGGGCGATGCGATACCAGCGCCGGGTCGCGTCGCCCCCGCTCACATCGACACCTGGCGCAGGGTCACCACCAGCACGGTGACCTTGCCGACGATGAGGCCGCCGACCGGCAGCGCCTCGACCGGCACCGGCGACTGCACCGCCCAGGTCGCGTCGAACGGCACGTCCTGCGACACGAAGATGCCGCTGCTGGTGGTGGCGCCTCCGCCGAGGCTGAGGCGGTCGGGCGCCAGGTAGGCGACCGATCCGTCCGACGGCGTGAGCACCGCGCCGGCCGACGGGTTGCCGAGGTAGTCGAGCACGACGCCGACCACCAGCCCGCGCTCGGGGAAGGTCGGCTCGCCGAGCACCGCCAGCACCTGCGCCAGCGTGCCGCGCGCCAGGCGGATGCCGCGCAGGTCGAGCCGCGCCGCGCCGGCCGCGACCCGGCTGCACGCCACCGCCGACGTCGCCTGCGGCGCCTCCTCCAGCACCTGCACGCACGCGATCTCACCCAGCGCCAGCTCGACCACGTCGCTCCAGCTCGGCACCGGGGCCAGCTCACGCAGCGGCAGCGCCGCGGTCGAGCCAGGGTCGAGCGTCCACTCGATCTGCTCGGTCATCGGGTTGGTGCGCGCGGTCGGCTCTCCGACGCGGACCGTGAGCAGGCCGGCCACCGCCGGCGCCACGAACACGCCGCTGTCGAAGTCGTCGACCGAGGCCGACACCTCGACTCGACGATCGTCGCGGCAGGCCGCGCCGGCGAGCAGCTCGGTGTCGCCACAGCCCAGCTCGACCACGGCCTCGCCGTCCTCGGCGTGGACGTAGGTCCGGCCGCCCAGCGCGGGCGCGGGCGCGACGTTGACCGGGAAGCCGTCGGCCAGGCCGAAGTCGAGCACGCTGGGGCACTCGACCTCGCCGCTGGCCCCGATCAGCGCGGCGCGCGGGAACAACGCGATCTGCACCTCGAGCTCCTGGTCGGGCACCATCAGCCCGGCCGGCAGGTCGGCCCGACCCAGGTCACACACGTCCTCGGGGTTGTCGATCTCGATACACTCCGACACGAAGGCGCGGCCGGGGTCGGCCGGATCGACGATGCGGATGACGGCGACCGCGTCGCAGGTCATGGCCACGCCGTCACACGAGCTGGCCGGGCAGGAGTAGGCCGGCCCTTGCGACAGCCGGAAGCGGATGCGGAACGGGTCGGGCTCGCCGCCGCAGCCGGTCGCCGCGAGCACGACGGCGATCGTGGCCACCAGGGGCCCCACGCCGGGTCGGCGGTCCGTGCGCCGCGCCGTCACGGCGCCCGCGCCGGGTCGGCGGTGGAGATATTCGTCTCGACCGGGATGTCGGGCCCGGGGCCGGTCATGAGCACGATGGTGGTGGCCAGCGCCGCCAGGGCGCCGCCGGCCATCGAGGCCATGGCCCAGCGGCGCCGGTACCACGGCGGCCCGGCCGGGACCGGTGGCCGCGGCGGCAGCGGCGGCCGCACCACCACCACGGGCGGCGGCGGCACCAGCGGGGTCAGCACCTCCTCGGCCCGCCCCGGTCCGGGCAGCGCGGTGCGGACCTGGCCGAAGCCCGGCGCCTGGTTGCGCCACAGCTGGGTCGCCAGCTCGCCGCGCCCGTCGCGGGTGACCAGCACGGCGGCGGTGGCGCCGATGAGGCGGGCCAGGGCGACCATGGCGGTGGCCCGCGTCGCGGCGTCGGGGGCGCCGATGAGCGCGCGCCGGGCCCGCACGGTCTGGACCTGCCGGCTGGCCGGCGCCGCCGGCAGGTTGATCTGGGCCAGGCCGTCGACCGGCACGCTGATGCGGGCGCCGCGGGCCAGCCGGCCCGGCCCGAACGCGATCGCCACGTGATCGCCCGGGGCGACGCTGACGGTGGCCGGGCTGGGGCCGACGGCGCGCCCGTCGAGCCACAGCGTGCCGTCGCCGGTGATCGCCAGCGTGGCCCGCCCGGCCGGCGCGGCGGCGGCGGCGGCGAAGGCGGTGACGATCTCCGGCAGGTAGCGGGCCGGGTCGAGCGTCCGCCCGGGCACCAGGCGGTGGACCAGGGCGAACGCCGCGCCCGCGCGCTCGCGGTCGGACGGCTCGCTCAGCTCGGCCACGCCCTCGGCGAAGGCCAGGTCGGCCAGCAGCGCGGTGGTGGCCGGGGATGGCGCGGTGTCGAACAGCAGCCGCTGCCCGAGCGCCGCCTGCGCCACCGCCGAGGCCCGCTCGAACCGGGCCAGCTCGTCGCGCGACGCCTGCAGGGCCCGGCTGGCGTCGGCGATGGCCCGGGTGTCCTCCTCGACGATGGGCCCGACCAGGGCGGCGGCGATGGCCGGGTCGGCGATGGACGTGACCCCGGCCTGCTTGCCGAGCGCGACCGCCAGCTCCTGCGCCAGCTCGCCGCCGACGCCGTCACCCCGGATGTCGATGACCGCGATCCGCGCCGGGGTCGCGGTCGGCGCCCGGGGCGTGGTCACCACCTGGCCCGGCCCACCGTCGAGGGCAGGGCCCTGAGCGCGTGCGACCCGGACCCACATCAGCGCCGCGGCCAGCACCAGCACCAGGACCGAGGTCCTGGTCGCCTGGGCGGTGGCGGGGCGCAGCATGCCCGTACTATAGAACCAACAGGGCCGGCGCCCCACCACCGCCGTCACACTCACGTCGCCCTCCCC
>JAGPCO010000168.1 GCA_018058095.1 Kofleriaceae bacterium | reverse complement strand
TGGGGACAAGGGTTTTCGGCGGAGTGGCGACGATTTCCGGGACGGCGCGGCCGTGTGCGGCGTGGACCGGCCCGGGCGTCGGCTGAAGCCTCCTGCTGTGGACAGGCGCAGGGCGTGGCGCGGGTGGTGACGGGCGTGGAGCGGGGCAGCGCCTGCCCACAGCAGTCCGCCCGGGCCTGGGCGCGCGGACCCTGAGGGGTGTTTCCACCCTGGACCGTGACCCAGACACCCGGCTTCGCCGGGTGGGGTCAGGGACGGATTCGAAAGAATCCGGTTGGGGGAGCCACGACAGCCCCGGGGAGACCGCTGTGGGCAGGCGCCGTCGCCGTGGCTCGCGCGCCCTCACGCCCAGCTTCGCCGGGCGCCTGTCCACAGCGCGAGGCCGAAGGCCGACCCCGGGGCGATCCGACTCGCTACGGAGTCGGACTCCTAGCAGCCCAGCTCCGCGACGACCTCGGAGCGCCTCGGGGCCGGCCGTCCGGGGTCCGTGACTTCCTGGCGGCGCCAGCCGCTCGTCGTCAAGCGCCCGAGACGAGATCTGCGACGGGAGTGGGGCCTTCGTGACCGGGGTCAAACCGGGGTGGTCGCATTCTTGATAGGGCTCCGGGCCGGTGTTACAACCTGCCAAATCCAAAGGTGTTTGCGGTGGGCGTTTGCCACCGTTCCGCCGGGGTCCGTCCAGGCTTCGAGGGAGATCACATGCGTTCTTCGATCAATGTTCGTGCGGCGCGCGGCGCCTCGGTGGGGCTGGTCGTCGCGGCCGTCCTGGCTCTCCTCGTCTCGATCGCGTTCGCGCAGCCGACCGGCGGCGGCACGCCGGCCACCGGCGCTGGCTCGGGCTCGGGCGTGACCACGCCGACCCCGACGCCGACCCCGACCCCGGGTGAGCCGACCGCTGGTGACCCCGACCCGACCAAGGTCGACGCCGCCAACCAGCCGGTCCCGGTCCGGCTGCGCCGCCTCGAGCAGCGCGTGCAGGCCCTCAAGGAGCGCGCCTGGCGGGCCAAGGCCCGCGTCGGCATGCTCAAGGAGAGCGCGCTCGGCGGCGGCGTCGGCGCCGCGGCCACCCTGCTGCACAGCAACAAGATGGGCAGCTCGTTCCGCTTGATCAAGCTGGTGTACGCCGTCGACGGCACCCAGGTCTTCGCCCGCAGCGACGACAGCGCCGAGACCCTGTACAAGACCAAGTCGTTCGACATCCTCAACGGCCCGATCGCCCCGGGCAGCCACACCGTCAGCGTCGTCGCGGTCTACCGCGGCCACGGCTACGGGGTGTTCAAGTACCTCTCGAAGTACACCTTCCAGGTCCGCGCCAGCCACACCTTCACCGTCGAGGAGGGCAAGGGCATCAAGGTCGAGGGCGTCGGCTACGAGAAGGGTGGCGCCAACACCCCGATGGAGAAGCGCTCGGCCGTCGAGTTCAAGGTCACCCAGATCGCGGGGAAGTGACATGGGGATGGGACGCACCGCAACCGCTCGCTGGGGTCGCCTCCGTCGCGTGCTCGCCGCCAGCGCGGCCGCGCTGGCGTTCGGGGTGGCCGCCGGCGCCGCTGGCGCCGACGTGGCCAGCGACGCCGAAACCCGCCTGACCGCCTTCGAGAAGGAGGCCGGTCGGCTCGGCACCGGGCTGAGCAAGCCCGACGGCCTGCGCCGCAAGGACGTGTCCAAGCAGCGCCGCCTGGTCGACGCCCAGGTCGCGTTCGCGACCGGGCAGTACGACAGCGCCGCGCTCGGCCTGTTCGACTACGTGGCCCAGAGCCCGGCCCCGGCCGACCTCGACGTCGGCCTGTACTACCTGGCCGAGGCCCTGTACCAGAAGGGCGACCGGGTCGCGGCGCGGACCTACTTCACGCGGGTCGCCCGCGAGAAGCCGCAGAGCAAGTACTACCAGGCCTCGGTCGAGCGCCTGATCGACCTCGCCGTCATCCTGTCCGACCACACCGGCGTCGAGGAGTGGATCACCGCCCTCGACCGCATCCCGGCCGGCCAGCGCCGGGCCTCGGCCCCGTACGTGCGCGGCAAGTACGCCTACGCCACCGGCAAGTTCGAGGAGGCCCTCGGCTACTTCGACCAGGTCGGCAAGGGCTCGACCTACGACTTCCAGGCCCGCTACTACGCGGCCACCACCCACGTCGCCAAGGGCGACACCGCCAAGGCCATCGAGATCTTCGAGGCCATCCTCGACGGTGAGGCCCGGACCGGCGCGCAGCACCGCGTGGTCGAGCTGACCAACCTGGCGATCGGGCGCCTGTACTACGAGCGCGACCAGCCGTCGAAGTCGATCGACAGCTACCTGCAGATCGATCGCCGGTCCGACCTGTTCGACGACGCCCTGTACGAGGTGGCGTGGGTCTACGTCAAGGGCAAGCAGTTCGACAAGGCGCTGCGCGTGCTCGAGCTGCTGGCGCTGTCGGACCCCAGCTCGCAGAAGCTGCCGACGGTGCGCATGCTCGAGGCCAACCTGCGCATCCGCAAGGCGCAGCTGCTCAAGCAGCGCGAGATGCAGGGCGTGGCCAACCCGCGCGACGGCGTGCCGGCCGACGAGTACACCCGGGCCCAGACCATCTTCACCGAGGTCCACGACGCCTACGTCGTGCCGCACGACGAGCTGACCCGGGCCATCGACCAGAGCAGCGACCCCGGCCAGTTCCTGACCCAGATCACCGGCCGCAGCTCGGCCATGTTCCCGACCACGTCGACCATGCCGGAGACGGCGGTGGCGTGGATCCGCGACGAGCCCGACGTCGATCGGGTCGTCCTGGTCGAGAACGACCTGGGCGAGATCCAGTCCAACATCGCCGAGACCGAGCGCTCCATCGAGCGGCTCGAGAACGCCATGTCGGCCGCCAACCGGGTCGGGCTGTTTCCCGAGCTGGGCAAGAAGGCGACCCGGGCCGCCGAGATCCAGGCCCAGCTGGCCGCGCTCATGGGCCAGCTGCTCGACGACGAGCGCAAGGCGGTCGGCAGCGCGCCACCCGACGTGCTGGCGGCGATCGACGCCGCCGCCACCACCCGGCGCCAGGCCGCCGCCACCGTGGCTGGCCTGCCGGCCGCGGCCCGCGCGCTCGAGCAGCAGGTCACCGACGAGCGGACCGGCTACGACAAGGTCGACCAGACCGCGTCCGAGGTCCAGGTCGTGGTCGAGGGCACCGAGTCCGAGCTGGCCGCCCTCAAGAAGTACGCGACCGACGCCAACCCGCCGCTCGACACGCTGCGCAAGCTGAACATCGAGCAAGGCGTGGCCGAGCTCGACCCTGACCTGGCCGGCATGCGCGCCGAGCTGGGCGAGATCCGCGGCGAGACCGTGCTCGGACGCGATGAGGCCACCGCCGGCGACGCCATCGCCGCCCAGGCCAAGTCGGCCCGCGCCGGCCTGCGCGCCGCCCTCGCCGCCGAGACCGCGGCCATGGCCCGGGCCACCGGCGCCGGTGGCGACAAGGCCCGCACCCTGCACCGCCTGGTCGAGAAGGCGGCGCTCATCGACAACCAGCTCGAGCAGACCACCACGTCGATCGACGGCCTGGTCGGCGACGCCCTGGTCGACATCAAGAAGGACGTGGCGCAGGAGAAGGCCGACCTGACCGCGCTGCGCCAGGAGTTCCTGTCGGCCGAGGCCGAGGCCCGCGCGCTCGGCGGCACCGTCGTCGGCGCCAGCTTCCGCGAGGTCAAGGCCAAGTTCTACGACATCCTGGTCCGGTCCGACGTCGGCGTGGTCGACGTGGCCTGGTCGCAGAAGGACGACGTCGACGCCGACCTCGACCGCTGGAACCTGCAGCGGACGCGCGAGCTCAAGCAGCTGCGCGACGAGTTCCGCGATCTGCTCGAGGACAAGTCGCTCGATCTCGGCGCCGGCATCACGCCGCCGGCCGGGATGCAGTCCGGGACCCCGGCCCCGCTCGACAAGGTCGTCGCACCGGCTCCGGCCGGCGCCACGACCCCGGCTCCGGCCCCGACCCCGGCCACGGGAGGCAACCAGTGAAGCGCCAGGTAATCCGCACCTTCCTGCTGGCCAGCGCGCTGGCCTTCGGCGCCGCCAGCACGGCCGCGGCCCAGCCCGCCGGCATGCCCGGCACTGGCCCCGGCACCGGCCCCGGCCTGGGCGCCGCCCCGGCCGCGGGGCCCCAGGTCCCCGGCGTGGTCGCCGCGCCGCTGAACGACGACGAGAAGGCGGCGCTCAAGGACATCGAGGCCGAGTACGTCCAGTTCCTCGACCAGGTCGAGCGCCACAACCGGCGCATGCGCGAGGTCATCCAGCGCGAGTTCGCTGGCCGGACCGCCGAGCTCGAGAAGAAGTACGCCGAGCGCATCGCCAAGAGCGAGGCGGAGCGGACCGAGCGCCACCAGACCACGCTGGCCCTGCTCGAGAAGTTCATCAAGGACCACCCCAGCCAGGAGCAGTTCACCCCGGACGCGATGTTCCGGCTGGCCGACCTGTACCTGGACATCTCCGACCGCGAGGTCGAGGTCCTGGTCGCGACCAACCCCGACGCCATCGCCGACTACTCGCGCTCGCTGGCGATGTGGGAGGAGATCCTCACCAAGTTCCCCAAGTACCGGCAGATGCCGGCCACGCTGTACCTCCTGGCCTACTACGGCAAGATCAAGGACGAGCGGCGCTCGCTCCAGCTGTTCCTGTCGCTGGCGTGCGCCAACAAGTACAAGTTCGCCGACGCCCCGCCGGCCATGCTGACCCGCGAGGAGGCGCTGGCCCGGACCGAGAGCAAGACCCGGCGCGACCCGTACAGCGACTGCCAGGCCATGGAGGGCGCCGACCCCGAGCTGGTGCGGCACGCCTGGGTCCGCGGCATCGCCGACTACCACTTCACCGTCCCGGGTGAGGTCGACGAGGCCATCTCCGGCTACCGCAAGGTGGCCGAGGGCGGCAAGGACTCGTCGCTGTTCGCCGAGTCGCTCTACAAGCTGGCCTGGTCGTACTACAAGCGCGACCTCCTGCTCGAGTCGATCCAGAAGTTCGACGAGTCGGTCAAGCTGTACGACTCGATCGTCGCCGCCGGTGCGCAGCCGGCCCTCGAGCTGCGCGAGGAGTCGATCCAGTACATCTCGGTCGCCTTCACCGACCCGTGGCCGGGCGACGCCGACAGCGACGCGCCCAAGGCCTTCGATCGGGCCAAGACCTTCTACAAGGGCCGCGAGAACGAGGGCCACGTCCGCGACGTGTGGGTGGCGATGGGGCGCGCGTTCGTCGAGCTGCAGGCGTACGACCAGGCGGTCGACGCCTTCAAGATCGCGATCGGCCCGCCGTGGGAGCTCAACCCCGGCAACCCGGCGGTGCATCAGGAGATCGCCGTGGTGTTCGAGACCAAGGGCGACAAGTTCGCGGCCGACCAGGTCGCGGCCGAGCTCGCGACCCGGTACTCGCCCGGCTCGGCCTGGTACCAGGCCAACGAGAAGGACCGCGCGGCCATGGAGTCGCAGCGGGCCATCGCCGAGCGCGCGCTGTGGGCCGCGGCCCGCAACACCCACGGCGCCGCCACCACGCTGCGCAAGGAGTGGGAAGAGGGCGGCCGCAAGGACGCCGGTCAGCGCCAGGAGTACCTGGCCCTGTACACCAAGGCGGCCGAGCTGTACGCCACCTTCATCAACCAGTTCCCCGAGTCGGACTTCGTGTACGAGTACACGTACCTCCTCGGCGAGTCGCTGTTCTTCTCGGAGCGCTACATCGAGTCGATCCCGCACTACCGCTGGGTCGCCGACCACCGCGACCTGTCGGAGAAGTACTTCCTCGACGCCAACAAGAGCATCCTGGCCGCGTACGAGAACGAGGCGCAGCGCCAGGTCGCGGCTGGCCTCATCGCCGCGCTCAAGGTGCCCACCGCCGACGAGCTGCGCGCCCTGCCGCAGCCGCTCAACCCCAAGCCCATCCCCGACATCTACGTCACCCTGCAGAACGAGTGGGACCGCTACCAGAACGTGGTGCCCGACCCCAAGACCGCGCCGATCCAGGGCATCAACGCCGCCCTGGTCAGCCTGGCCTACCTCCACGTCGACGACGCGGTGTCCCGGCTCGACAAGGTCATGGCCAAGTTCTGCGGCGCGCCCGAGGCGGTGAAGGCCAAGGACAGCCTGCTGTCGATCTACGAGGCGACCGGCCAGCTCGAGAAGTTCCAGTCGACCAACGCCAAGTTCATCCAGACCAAGTGCGGCGACGCCGCCTCGATCGAGCTGGCCATCTCGCAGAACCGGTCGATCGAGTTCCGCAAGGCGCGCGAGATGCTCGAGGCCAAGAACTACCTGGCCGCGGCCGAGGCGTTCTACCGCTACTACCGGACCGCGCCGGCCGGCGACAAGGACCTGCCGACCGCGCTGTACAACGCCGGCGTCGCCTACAAGCTGGGTGACCGGCCGAAGACGGCGATCGCGCTGTTCAAGGAGTTCACCGACAGCAAGGACAAGCTGTTCCGCGAGAACGGCTTCTACCTCGAGGCCAAGAAGCAGACCGCGCTGTCGTACCAGGGCGCGCTCGACTTCAAGAGCGCGCAGGCGTCGTGGCTCGACCTGTACGAGACCACCAAGAAGGCGGCCAAGCTCGGCATCAAGCCGCCCGAGCCGATCGGCGACGAGAAGCCGATGACCCTCGAGCAGTACCGGATGATGGCGCTGTACAACGCCGCGTTCGTGACCGAACTCGACCGCGACAACAAGCGGGCCATCGACCTGTACCGGCAGTACGAGCGTGAGGTGACCGAGCGGCGCGAGAAGGACCGGGCCCTGTGGTCGGTCGCGCGCATCTACCGGTCGGCCGGCGACACCGGCAACATGGCCGACTCGCTCGACGCCTGGCGCCGCAAGTACGGCGGCGACGCCGGCAACGAGAAGGACTTCGTCGCCAGCTACTACGACCTGTCCAAGGCGTTCGAGAAGAAGAAGTCGACCTCGGCCGCCGAGAAGGCCGGGCAGGACACGATCGCCGCCTGGCGCGCCAAGGGCGCGGTCAAGGGCAGCGACGGCGCCAAGATGGCCGGCGAGTGGGGCCTGTACTTCGCCGAGGAGCGGTTCGCCAAGTTCGCGGCCTACCGCATCACCGACCGGGCCAGCACCGACGCCGACGCCAAGCGCCTGCGCGACAAGCTGACCAAGGAGACCACCGCGACCCAGGACGTGCTCAAGGCCCTCGACGACTACGGCGTGGCCGAGGTGTCGATGGCGGCCAAGGTCCGCTACGGCGAGACCCTGGCGATGTTCGCCGACAAGCTGGTCAACATGCCGACGCCGAAGTTCATCCTCGACGGCGCCAAGAAGAACCCAGACGTCATCTCCATCTGGGAGGAGACCCTGGGCAACCAGCTCAAGAAGTACGTCAACGAGGCGCGTAAGCAGTGGGAGGAGGTCGTCGGCCTGGCCAAGACCGCCGGCGTCTCCAACAAGTGGAGCCAGCTCGCCCTCGAGAACCTCGGTCGCGAGTTCCCGGACGAGTTCTCGGTCCTGCACCAGGAGCTCTTCACTGGCACGGAGGCCCCCTGATGTCGTCCAAGATGCTGGAATCGTTGAATGGCGGGCCGCGGCGTGAGGTGGGCGCGACCTGCGTGGTCGTAGATCGACCGGCCCGGTCGAACGTGAGAATCAACATGTTCGGTCGCGTCCGTCGGGTCCTGGGTCCGGTGCTGCTGGCAGCGCTGGCCGCCGGCACGCTCGGCCTGACCGGCTGCGGCGGCAAGGACAAGAAGACCCCGACCACCCCTGGGGGTGGCGGCGGCAGCGGCCAGACCGGCATGTCCGACAAGGACCCGGTCGGTGACGGCACCGACGTGGCGGGTGGTGGTGGTGGTGGTGGTGGTGCGGGCGGCGGCGACGTCGCCGGTGGTGGTGGCGACGGCGGGACCGGCGGTGGTGGTGGCACCGACGGCGGCGGTGACGGCGCCAGCGCCGACGGCGGCCCGAGCGCCCCGGCCATCGTCGCGCCCAACCTCGACCCCGACCCGGTCCAGGCCCGCGGCCAGGTCGAGGATCGCCTGCGGATCGCCCGCTCGGCCCTCAGCGCCAAGCCGCCCGACGCCGAGACCGCGCTGCGCGAGGCCCGCGCCGCGCTGGCGATCGACGCCGCCAACATCGACGCCGCGGCCATGACCGCGCACGCGCTGTACTACAAGAAGCTGTACGACACTGCCGAGGTCATGCTCGACGAGCTGTACAAGCGGCCGCTGGCCAAGAAGAACGCCAACGTCGCCTACGTGTACGGCCTGGTCTACGACAAGCTCGGCAAGTCGGCCGAGGCCCTGCTGGCGTTCAAGAACGCGGTCAGCCTCGACGCCGGCCACCACTCCGCGGCCATCAACCTCGGCGTGTACCAGCTCAAGAACAAGCAGTACGGCGAGGCGGTGTCGACCTACGAGCGCGTGTCGCGCGCCGGTCGCGATGGCGCCGAGGTGTGGAACGGGCTGGGCTCGGCCTACCGCGGCAAGTCGGGCGACTACCCGGCCGGCTCGGCCGAGCGCGATCAGTTCATCCGCCAGGCCGAGACCGCGTTCAAGCGCGCGACCCAGGCCGACCGCGCCTACGGACCGGCCTTCTACAACCTGGGCCTGCTCTACCTCGACGCCGACCCGTTCCCCGGGGCCGGAGGGGCGATGGACACCTTGCTGCGCCTGCAGCAGGCCAGGACCTACTTCGACGAGTACAAGAACATGCCTGGCGCCTCCACCTCGCTCTACGCCGAGCGGGCCAAGGACGTCGACAAGCTGATCAAGCGCGAAGAGAAGCGCCGCAAGAAGGCCGCCCGGCCGAGCAACTGAACCGCTGATCCTCCGGCCCCCCCGGGCCGACCGACCGACCTCGCCGCCCAGGAGCCACCATGACCCTGCCCCGCACCACCCCCGCTCGTACCTCGCGCGCTCTCGTGCTGGCCGCCGGGCTGCTGGCGGCCGCCGCCGGCCTCGGCGCGCCCAGCGTGGCCCGCGCCGACGCCTGCGCCGACGAGCAAGAGGGGGAGAAGAAGAAGGACGGCAAGAACTTCCACATCGAGGTCCGCAACGGCCAGAAGGTCTACGTCATCGACGAGAAGATCACCGTGTGCGGCAAGGTGCCCCGGCCGAGCGTCGTCTACGTGCTCACCGCGAAGACCATCAACTACGAGTGGGAGAGCCTCAAGCAGGACTTCCTGCCGCTCATCCTCTCCTCGATCAAGAAAGCACCCTTCTGATGGCGGCTCCACAACAGTCCCAGGTGGCGACGGCGGCTCCGGGTCAGGCCCAGGGTCGGCGCCGCGTCCTTCGCGTCGGCATCCTGCTCAACCGCACGCTGGTCGAAGAGCGGCTGATGCGCGAGCGCAGCACGATCTCGGTCGGGCAGTCGGCCAAGAACACGTTCTCGATCCCGCTCGAGAACCTGCCGCGCCAGTTCGACCTGTTCTCGGTCGAGAACGACCACTACCGCCTCAACTTCACCGACCAGATGGACGGCCGCATCTCCGACGGCGCCCAGCCGCTGCGCCTGTCCGAGCTCAAGGCCAAGGGTGAGAACCGTGGCGAGTTCTGGTCGGTCCCGATCAGCGACTCGACCCGCGGCAAGATCGAGATGGGCGACTTCACGTTGCTCTTCCAGTTCGTGGCCGAGCCGCCGCGCCAGCCCAAGCCGATGCTGCCAGCGTCGGTGCGCGGGACCCTGGCCGACCGCCTCGATCCGCACCTGACCGTGGCCATCGCCATCTCGGTGGTGTGTCACTTCGGCATCGCCCTGTACGCGATGTTCGGCATCGACCCGCCCATCCGCGGCGGGCTGGCCCAGAAGGCCTACCAGCTGACGTTCAAGCAGGACGTCGTCGTGGTCGAGGAGCCGGTCGAGATCAAGCCCGACCCCAACGCCGCCGGCACCGACAAGGGGGCCGAGGCCAAGGAGCCCGACAAGGGCGCCGACAAGAAGCCCGACAAGAAGCCCGACAAGCCGGCCGGCGGCGACACCAAGCCGGACACCGGCGGCAGCCGTGACCAGGACGACGCCGTCGCCCTGGCCGAGGACGCCGCGGCCCGCGCCATCGCCCTGCTGGGCGAGGACGAGGATCCGCTGGGAATGGCCGGCGGTGACAACCGGCGCAGCCCGGGCGGTGACCTCAGCAAGCAGCTCGACCAGGTCAAGGCGGGCGGCCAGCAGGTCACCCTCGGCGGCAACTCCGGCCGCGGCACCCGCGGCTCGGGCGACCCGCGCCTGGGCACGGGCACCGGCCCCAAGCTGGGTGGCCAGGGCGGCATCGACAGCGCTGGCGGTGGCAAGACCGAGACCGGGCCGCAGGGGCGCATCTCGGTGGCCGACAAGTCGGCCCTCGACGACACCTCGCTCACCCCTGATGCGGTGATGGCGAAGATCATGTCGGCGTACATGAGCGCGCTGCGCCGCTGCTACAAGGACTACCTCAAGAAGGATCCGACGGCGCGTGGCAAGGTGACCCTGTCGTTCACGGTCAACGAGACCGGGCGCTCGGTGTCGAACCGGGCCAAGAGCGACGCCCTGCCGGGCGAGGTGACGACCTGCATCCAGGCCCGCATGGACAGCTGGCGCTTCCCGATCCCCAAGGACGACGACGGCCCGGCCACCGCCGAGTTCCAGATCTCGCTGCAGATGATCCCGGACTGAGCCCGGACCGAGCGGATCGTCGAGATCGAGCCCCGGGCCGCGTCGACCACGCGGCCCGCGGTCGTTTCGGGTGCTGCGGACCTAGCGCGGCTACAGCCCGAGCCAGGGCGTGAACCCGGCCGGGCCCCGGACCTCGGTCAGGGCGCCCGGGCCCATGCCGCCGCGGTCGACCGAACAGGCGCCGGTGCGGGTGTCGATCTGGACGACCAGGCTGTGAAACGTGGTCGGCGCCGGGTCGACCGAGATTCGCCCGGCGTTGACCGTGCTGTCGACCCGGACGGTCGCGCGATCGATGGGCTCGCCGGTGCAGCGCTCGGCCCGGGCCAGGATGGCCTCGAAGGCCACGTCCCCGGGCGCGGGCGCGACGTCGACCAGCTGGCCGTCACAGGTCCCGGCCTTCGGATCGATGGTCACCGCGCCGGGCGGTAACGCCTGCACGTCGCGCGGATGAACCTCGACGCCGGTCGAGCTCGGCGCGGGCCAGCGCAAGCGCACGGTCCATCCGCCGGTGGCGTCGCGGCGCCAGGTGATCGGCACGGCCTGGCCGCGCGCCGTCGGGCAGCGAGCGGCGAGGCGGAGCACGCGCTGCGGGCTGATGGGGTCGAGCGGCGCGGCGGCGAGGGCCGGCGCCGGGCCGGGCGGCGTGGATGGGGCCGGGGCCGGAGCGTGGACCGCGCCGCCACATGCGCTGGCCGCCAGCTGCGCCGGGAGCCAGCAGGCCAGGACCCAAGGTCGGGACGACATGGCCTGGAGTACACCCCGAGCCGGGCTCGAGTTGCCATGGCAAGCGGCACCTGCCATGAGGATGGCTGGCGAGCTGCGTCCCCGAGGCCGGGGCCGGGTCGCAGGGGCCAGGCGCAAGCAGGCGGGTTTGGGCGGTATGCTGCCGCCGTGCCCGAAGGCGGCGACCTGATCGGCCCATACCGCCTGCTCGACCGCCTGGGCCGTGGCGCCATGGGCGAGGTGTGGCGGGCCCGGGATGAGCGGCTCGACCGCCTGGTCGCGATCAAGCTGCTGCCGGCCGAGCTCGACGACCCGGAGCGGCGAGCCCGCATGCTGCGCGAGGCCCGCGCGGCCGCGGCGGTTCCACACCGCAACGTGGTCACGCTGTACGACGTCACCCGCGACGGCGAGCGCGACGTGCTGGTGATGGAGCTGGTCGAGGGACAGACGCTGGCGGAGCGGCTGCGGGCAGCGGGACCGCCGCCGCTGGCCGAGGCGCTGCGCTGGCTCGACGAGCTGTGTGCGGCCATGGAGGTGGCGCACGAGCGCGGGGTCCTGCACCGGGATCTGAAGACGGCCAACGTCATGCTGGCCCAGGACGGGCACATCAAGGTGCTCGACTTCGGTCTGGCCAAGCAGGCCGGCGGGGGCGGCAGCAACAGCAACAGCAACAGCAACAGCAACAGCAACAGCAACAGCAACAGCAACAGCAACAGCAACAGCAACAGCAACAGCAACAGCAACAGCAACAGC
>JAGPCO010000067.1 GCA_018058095.1 Kofleriaceae bacterium | reverse complement strand
TGTTGCTGTTGCTGTTGCTGTTGCTGTTGCTGTTGCTGTTGCTGTTGCTGTTGCTGTTGCTGTTGCTGTTGCTGTTGCTGTTGCTGTTGCTGTTGCTGTTGCTGTTGCTGTTACGGGTTGCCAAGGTCCGCGTTCTCCTCGGATCCGGACCGCGGACAGAGGGCTAGCCGCTCAATGGAAGTCGCGGCTGCCAGTCCCGGCGACGGGGCGGGACAGCTCGGGCACCCACAGCTCGTCGGCGATGAGGTGGACCAGGCCCTCCTGGACCTGCAGCTTGCCGCGCACGCCGAGCACGCTGGCGGTGCGGGCGACGACGCCATACGTCGCGAACACCTGCGGCCAGATCACGACGTTGACCAGCCCGGTCTCGTCCTCGAGCGTCATGAACGTCACGCCCGACGCCGTCGCCGGTCGCTGTCGGCAGATGGCCACGCCGACGTAGGCGACGCGGGCGCCGTCGCGCATGCGACCGACGGCGCGGGCGTCGGGGTGGCCGCGCCGGTCGAGGTCGGTCCGGAGCGGGCCGAGCACGTGGCCGCGGGTCGAGTGATCGCTGGCCCGGTAGTCCCACAGGATCTCGTCGAGGGAGTCGAGCGCGGCGAAACGCAGGCCGGCGTCGACGTCGCCGCCCAGGGCCAGGCCGTCGTGCTGCCGCGCGGCCCAGCCGGTGACCTGCCACAGCGCGTCGCGCCGGTGTGATCCGCCGGCGCCGGCGCCGAGCGTGTCGAGGGCGCCGGCTTCGGCCAGCGCGGCGTAGGTCTTGCCGCCCAACCGGGTCCGGCGCGCGAAGTCCTCGACCGACGTGAAGGCGGCGGCGGCGCGGGTGGCGACGAGGCGATCGCCGTCGGCCACGGCCAGGCCGCGGACCCAGCGCAGGCCCATACGCACCGCCAGCGGCGAGGCCTGCTCGTCGTCGGTCGGCCCCGCCCCGCCGCGTGGCGTGCCCGGCTCGAGCGTGCAGTCCCACGCGCTGACCGCCACGTCGATCGGGCGCACCTCCAGGCCGTGGCGCTGGGCGTCGCCGATGATCGTCGCCGGGGAGTAGAAGCCCATCGGCTGGGCGTTGAGCAGCGAGCACACGAACTCGGCCAGGAAGTGCCGGCGCAGCCACGAGGTGGCGTAGGCGATGAGCGCGAAGCTGGCGGCGTGCGACTCGGGGAAGCCGTACTCGCCGAAGCCGCGGATCTGCTCGAACACCCGCTCGGCGAACTCGTGATCGATGCCCTTCTTCGCCATGCGGGCGATGAGCCGCTCGCGGTGCTGCTCGATCCGGCCCGAGCGCCGCCACGCCGCCATGTCGCGCCGCAGCTGGTCGGCCTCGCCCGGCGTGTAGTCGGCCGCGACCACCGCCAGCCGCATGACCTGCTCCTGGAACAGCGGCACGCCGAGCGTGCGGGCCAGCACCGGCTCGAGCGACGGGTGCGGGAAGATGACCGGCTCCTGGCCGCGGCGCCGGCGCAGGTACGGGTGGACCATGCCGCCGGCGATGGGGCCGGGCCGGACCAGCGACACCTCGATGACCAGGTCGTAGAAGGTGCGCGGGCGCAGCCGCGGCAGCATCGACATCTGGGCCCGGCTCTCGATCTGGAAGGTGCCGATGGTGTCGGCGGTGCAGATCATGTCGAAGGTGTCGGCGTCGTCGGCCGGGATGGTGGCCATCGTCAGCTCGAGCCCGCGGTGGGCGCGGATGAGGTCGAAGCACAGGTGCAGCTGGTGCAGGGCGCCGAGCGCGAGCAGGTCGACCTTGAACAGGCCGAGCGCCTCGAGGTCGTCCTTGTCCCACTGGATGACGGTGCGGCCGGTCATGGCCGCGTTCTCGATCGGCACCAGGTCGTGTACCGGCTCGTGCCCGAGCAGGAAGCCGCCGGGGTGGATCGAGATGTGGCGCGGGAACTCGAGCAGCTCGCTGGTCAGCCGGGCCAGGTGTTCGTGGACGCTCGGCCGGCCACGTTCTCCTCCGCCCGCGCCCGCGCCCGCGCCCGCGCTCGGCGCCAGCCCGGCCGCGGCCAGCGCCTCGGGCTCGACGTCGCCCCACGACGACAGCAGCTTGGCGGCGCGGTCGAGCGCGGTCTCGGGCACGCCGAGCGCGCGGCCGACGTCGCGCAGGGCCGAGCGCGGCCGGTAGCGGACGAGGTTACACACCATCGCCGCGTGGGCCCGGCCGTACTTGTGGAAGACGTGCTGGATGACCTCCTCGCGCCGCTCGTGCTCGAGGTCGAGATCGATGTCGGGCGGCTCGGCCCGCTCGCGCGACAGGAAACGCTCGAACAGGAGGCCCATGCGGACCGGATCGATGGCGGTGATGCCCAGGCAGAAGCACACCGCCGAGTTGGCGGCCGAGCCGCGGCCCTGGCACAGGATGCCGCGCTCGCGGCAGAACCGCACGATCTCGAACATGGTGAGGAAGTAGCCGGGGTAGTCGAGCTCCTCGATCAGCGCCAGCTCGGCCTCGAGCTGGCGGGTCACGTCGGCCGGGACCACACCGTGGTAGCGCGCGTCGGCCCCGGCCAGGGTGAGCGCGCGCAGGTGCTCGGCCGAGGTGGTGCCGTCGGGCAGGCGCTCCGACGGGTAGCGGTAGCGCAGCTGGCCGAGGTCGAACCGGCAGCGGGCGGCGACCTCGAGAGTGCGGGCCGCCGCCGCCGGATCGTCGGCCCACAGCCGGGCGAACGCGTGGGGCGCCTTGAGGTCGTGCTCGTCGTTGCCGCGCAGCCGACGCCCGGCGGTGGCCAGGGTCACGCCGTGGCGGATGCAGGTGACCACGTCCTGCAGCGGGCGCCGGGCCCGGGTGTGGTAGAGCACCTCGCTGCCGGCCACCACCGGCAGGCCGAACCGGGCCGCGCGTGCGCGCAGCCGGGCCTCGGTCGCCACCTCGTCGTCGCGCCGGTGCCGGGTCGCCAGCGCGTAGGCGCGGTCGGCGAAGGCGTCGTGGACCAGGCCGGCCGCGCGGGCCAGCGCGGCGTCGGCCTCGGCACCAGCGCCGGCCTCGGCGATCAGGCTGCCGTCGCCGCCCCACAGCGCGAGCAGGCCAGCGGCGTGGGCCGCGACCTCGGCCCACGTCACCAGCGACGTGCCCTTGTCGCACCGGCGCCGGCCGACGGTGAGCAGCCGGGTCAGGCTGGCCCATCCGGCGCGATCGCAGGCGAGCAGGATGAGCGTCGAGGTCGGCCCGCCGGCGCGCGCCGCCGGCGCGGTCGTCGGCGCGGTCGCGCCGGGCAGGGCGCGCTGGCCCGCCGCGGCGGTGGCCGCGGCGCGGCGCGGCGCCCGCCGGGTCCGGCCGCGCCGGGCCCCGGCCATCGCCGCCAGCCCGCCGCCGTCATCGCCGCCGCCGTCGCCGTCGAGGTCGGCGTGCAGGCCACGGCTGCGCGCCGGGTCGGCCACGCCGCCCGGCGACGGCGGCAGGTCGAGCCCGGGCGCGGCCACGGTGAGGGTCGCCCCGGCCAGCAGCTGCAGGCCGAGCTCGCGCGCCTTGGTGTGGGCGCGGACCATGCCGTACACGCCGTCGCGGTCGCACAACCCGAGCGAGGTCAGGCCGAGCCGGTGCGCCTCCTCGAGCAGCTCGTCGGGGTGGCTGGCGCCCTCGAGGAACGAGAAGTTGCTCTTGCACCACAGCGGGGCGTAGCTGGCCATCGGTCCTCGTCGATTCTCGTCGGCCGATCGCGCCGCTACTCGACCGCGCCGTGCTGGAACCAGCGCCGGCGCTCGCGGTCGAAGAACACCCACAGGCAATCGCCGCGGCGGGTCTCGGCGAAGTGGTACTCGCGGTGCAGCTCGTGCGCCCACCAGCCGCCCGACACCAGGTACGGGCCGTCGAGCCGCACCACCGCGCCGTGCTCGAGCCCGGACAGCAACCAGCCATCGTCGCGCACGTGGGGCGACTGCGGCGGCAAGAGGCGCGGCCGGGCCAGCAGCCGGCGCACCAGCGGCCGCTCGTCGGCGCCGGGGCCGGCGTCGGCGCGCGGCGCCGGCACCGCGGCGATCGGCTCCCAGCCGAACCGGGCCTCGGGCAGGTGGCCCTCGCGCAGCACCGCGCGCACCACCGCGGCGTCGCCGAGCTCGGCCCGCAGCCGGGCCACCGCCTCGCTGGCGGCGCGCAGGTCGCGCCGCGGTCGCTGCGCGAACAGCGATAGCTGCTCGGCGCTGGCCGGGGTGTCGTCGGCCCACACCCGCAGCGCGATCGCGCCGTGCGCCGGCGGCTGGCCGTCGAGGCGCAGGCGGATGAGGCGGAGCAGGCTGCGGCCGTCGAGCGTCGCGCTGGCTGGCTTGATGCAGTCGCTGCGTCGGTACACGTCGTGGACCGAGCGGCGCAGGGTCAGCTCGAGGTGGAGCGCGGCGACGGCGCGGCCGCGCCGGGCCAGCCGGTCGAGCAGCCGATCGAGCGCCGGCTTGAGCGCGAACATCAGGCCCTCGGCCGCGTGCTCCTCGTCGTCGAGCAGGACCCGCTCGTCCGGGCTGCTCGGCGGCGGCTCGGGCACCAGCGGATCCCAGCGCTCGCCGGCGGCGAGCTGGTACAGCTGGTGCGCGTCCTTGCCCCAGCGCTCGAGGATGCCGCCCCCTGGTAGCTGGACCAGCTGGCCGAGGGTGAACACGCCGAGGCGGGCCAGCGCGTCGCGCAGCTCGGGCGCCAGCTCGAGCCGGGCCAGCGGCACCGCACGCGCGGCGGCGCGCTCGTCGGCGTCGGTGCCGTACACCGCGAGCCGGCGATCGGCGCCGCGCCCGCCCTGGCCGCTGCTGTCGCCGCCGCGCATGGCCCGGGCCAGCGCGAAGGTGGCGAACCGCGAGTGCCCGACCACCACCGCGCCGACCAGGCCGAGCTCGGCGATGGTGGTGGCGATGGCCCGGCCCCAGCACGTGCCCGCTGGCTGCTCGGGCCGGTCCGGGTACAGCCGGTCGAGGCCGTCGCCGTCGAGCCAGAAGCTGCCGGTCGGCTGATCGGGCCGGTCGTCGTGCCAGGCCCGCTCGACCCGCGGCGCGACCCGGTGCAGCGCGGCCCGCACCACCTCGCTGGCGGCGCGCAGCGCGGCCGGGGCCAGCGGGTGGGCGCGCAGCCCCGGGCACAGGCCGAGGGCGTGGGCGTAGCGCTGGCCAGGCAGGACCCGGGACGCGCGCGCCCGCTCGCACGCCCACAGCACGGTGCCGGTCGGGCGATCGTCGTCGACGACCACCACCGGCACCCGGCGCCAGTCGGGCTGATCCCGCCACACCAGCTGCAGGGGCAGCGCCGGTAGATCGACGCAGGCCAGCCGCATCAGCGGCTCCCCGGCCGCGGCCGCAGCCCGGCCGGCGGCCGCACCGGCTCGACGTGGGCCCAGCCCGGTCCGCGCTGCTTGTCCTTGAGCGCGTGTGCGCGCACGCCGAAGCGGCCGCCGTCGTGGACGCGCAGCGCCTCGGCCCGCAGCGAGATGAGCGAGCCGAGCGAAGGTGCGCTGGCGCCCTTGGTGGTGAGCACGGCGACGATGGTGTCGTGCTGCTTGGCCAGCCCGGCCAGCCGCCCGAGCACCCCGGCCGCGCGCTCGCGCTCGCGCCCGCGCCCGCTCGCCCCGGCGACGGTGGCGCCGGGCTCGTCGAGCTCGCCGAGGTCGAGCACGATGAGGCCGAAGCCGCCCGAGCGCAGCAGCTGCTCGGCGGCGCGGCCGGCGCGATCGGCCGGGCCGGTCGCCAGCGGCGCGGCGGCGCGGCCTGGGCCCGGCGCCGGCTCCGACGGGGCGACCCGCACCACCACCAGCGCGCCGAGGTCGACGCCGCTGTCGGCCAGATCGGGCGGGTAGAACGCGGCGTCGGCGCGGGTGATCCACGCCGCCGGCTCACCGTCGCGCTGGCACTGCACGACCAGGCCGACCGCCGCGGTCAGGGTCGCGCTCGCGCCCTGGGCCGACAGCTCGACCAGGCGGCCGCGCAGCTGCGCGCTGACCAGCTGCGGCGCCGCCCCCGCGTCGACCGCGGCGCCGCCCCGCACCAGCGCGAGGTGATCGAGCGTGTGCAGGCGGGCGCCCTCGCCGAGTGGCCCGTGCGCCGCCGCCAGCGCCCGCGCCAGCGCGCCGGTGGAACGATCGAGGTGGGAGGTGTTGCTCATGTCACGGGCTCGCTGACAGCGCCGGCGTCGTAGAATCTGCTCATATGTTCAGTATATGAAAAGCCTCTGTCAATCCATGCGGTTGCCAGAGCGAGATCCCGGGTCCGGAGTGAAGTCGTTGCCAGCACTTCGCCCGCGTTTTACTCGTGTGCTCGATTGACCGGGGCGGGCCGGTCCTCAATAGTCCGGCCAATGAGGAATCTCCGCACCGTACTTTTTCTAGCGAGTGTGGGAGCTGTCGTGCAGGTCGGCTGCGGTGACAACCGCAGCGACGTCACCTGCGGCGACGGCACCACGTTGGTCGACGGCGTGTGCACCAGCGATGGTGGCACCAACTGCGGCGCTGGCACCGTGGCCATGAACGGGCAGTGCGTGCCCGATGGCTCGATGATCTGCGAGCAGGGCACCGTGTACGACCCGGCCATGGGTGGCTGCGTGCTCGACCCGACCGCCTGCGCCGAGGGCACCGTGCTGCTCGACGGCCAGTGCGTCGCCGACGACGACGCGCTCACCGCCGACCTCGACGAGGCGGCCGAGCCCAACGGCCCGGGCGGCGCGACGCCGGCCGGCTCGTTTCCGGCCCCGGCGCTCGACGCCTCGACCACCCTGCACGGCTGCGTGCGCCCGGTCGACGAGGACGCCGACGGCGCGCTCGACGCCGACCTCGACGTGTGGACGGTCACCGCGACCGAGCCGATGGTGCTCGAGATCACCGCCGACGGCGTCGGCGGCCTGGTCGCCGGCTACGTCATGGTCAGCGGCGGCGGCGCCCTGTCGCCCCTGCTCGACAACTGGCAGCGGTTCGGCCTCAACCTGACCGGCGACACCGCCAAGCGCCAGGTCTACCTGCCGGCCGCCGGCACCTACGGCCTCATCATGGCCGACGGTCGCCAGCTGTTCTTCGGCGAGGCGGCCGGTGACCCGACCGCCGACCAGACCTGCTACTACACCACGGTCAAGCGCGTCGCCCTGCCGGCGGCCGAGACCGTGACCCTGCCGCAGACCCTCGGCGCCGACCAGGGCAACGTCCGCGTCCTGCGCTACACCGCCGACGCCGTCGGCGACATCGTCGACGCGACGATGAACACCGCGACGGCGGCGGGCTCGCCGGCGTACGTGCTGCTGCGCAACACCACCCCGGTGCAGTCGGTGATCCCCAACGGCGGCCTCACCTTCTCGACCACCGGCGGCCTCAACAGCGGTGACACCGTCAGCTTCGTCGTCGACTGGGAGTACAACTACGCGATCCAGCCGCAGGACTACACCCTCGACTTCTTCGACATCGGTGGCCAGGCCCTGCCGACCGCTGGCACCCCCCTGGTGGTGACCGAGCACAACGGCACCAACCCGGCCGCTCCGTACGCCGACCTCAACTACCTGTACTTCGACGTCGCCCGCGCCGGTCAGATCCTGCACTTTGGCGTCAGCTCGACCACCGCGATCGACATGGTCGTGGTCGGCCGCGACATCTTCACCCCCGCCGGCGCGTTCGACACCGTCGCCCAGTTCAACACCTTCGGTGGTGCTGGCACGACCGCGATCACCGGTCAGTACGTCCGCTTCCCGACCGCGGGCCGGTACTACCTGGTGACGCAGAACCCGGCCGCGACCATGGCCGGCGGCATGTACACCGTGACCAGCACGCTGACCGACATGGCCATCGGCCCCCTGACCTACGGCACCGCGGTCACCGCCCAGGCGCTGTCGGCCCAGGGCGCCAGCTTCCACAGCGTCGACCTGACCAACCCGATCTGGACCCGACTGGCCGCCGCTGGCGCCAACTGGGGCGCGGGCAACATCCGCATCGAGACCTACGACCTGGCCGGCTCGGGCTGGCTCAACAACAACTACCCGGTGGTGTTCACCTCCAACCAGGCCCCGACCGCCGGTGTCCCGGCCAGCCGCATCCTCGCCGGCGAGACCCGTGACTTCCTGGTCAAGGTCAGCTCGACCGCGGCGCCCGGCGCCGGCGCGACCTACGACCTGAACATCGGTGACGAGACCTTCACCAACCTCGGCACCCTGGCCGCCGGCGCCAGCACCTTCACCGCGACCAACCTGGCCGCGGGTGGCGTGCAGCGCTACTTCGGCCGCAGCGCCGCCGGCAACCTCTTCAGCGGCACGGCGACGCCGTCGGACAACACCGTCGACATCAGCGTCGAGCGGCGGGCCCGCGACGGCTCGGCGGCGCAGACCGTCAACGCCGGCGGCGCCGGCGTGGCCGAGACCCTGAGCACCGCGTTCGGCAGCGCGCCGGACGACTTCGTCGCCTTCACGGTGACCAACCGCTCGACCACGACCCAGACCAACATCGCCGGCGCCATCAACATCGTGACGCCGCGCCCGTACGTCGCCACCACCGGCACCCTGCCGATCGTCGACGCCTGCACCGGCACCGGCTCGACCAACCTGGGCAACGCCTTCGATGACGAGTACATCCCGGCCCGGACCCTGCCGGCCGGCTGGAGCTTCCAGCTGTTCGGCGAGGCGGTCGACCGCTTCATCATCGCCGCCAACGGCTTCGTCAAGTTCGGCAACGGCACGATCGCCAACCCGACCTGCTCGTTCGGTTGCTTCAGCAACGGCGCCATCCCGAGCGCGACCGAGCCGAACGGCATCCTCGCGCCGATGTGGAACGACTACGACAGCCTCACCCTGTGCGTGAAGGAAGAGGCGACGATGGTCACCGTGCAGTGGGATGGGGCCCTCTACCTGGATACCCCGACCGTGCTGTTCCAGGTTCGCCTGCACATGAACGGCGTCATCGACTTCATCTACGGCACCGGCGCGGATCACACCGCGACCACCACCTCGGCCACGGTCGGTGCGGAGAACCTGGGCGGCGTGTTCGGCCACCAGTACATCTTCAACACCGCGGTGCCGACGGCCGGCACCTCGCGCACGCTGACCCCGATGTGAACCCCGACCGCGCCGGTGGTCGCCGCGTGCGACCCCGGTCGGTTTCCTGACGGCCCGGTGGGTTCGCCCGCCGGGCCGTCGGCGTTTCGGGGCCGACGCGGGTAGGATGCCGGGCCATGGCCACGCCCCCGCCCCTCGACGAGCTGCGCGCCGAGCTGGCCGCGCTCGACCGCGACCTCCTCGGCCTGGCCGCGCGCCGGCAGCAGCTGGCCCAGCGCATCGGCGCGGCCAAGCGCGCGGCCAGGCTGCCGACCCGCGACTTCCGGCAGGAGCGCGACGTCATCGAGCGGGCTCGGGCCACCGCGGCCGAGCTCGGCGTGCCGCCCGAGCTGGGCGAGGAGCTGGTGCTGGCGCTCATCAAGAGCTCGCTCACCGTGCAGGAGCGCGACTACCTGGCCGCCGGCGGCACCGGCGGCGGGCGCCGGGTCCTGGTCATCGGCGGGCGCGGCAAGTTCGGCCGCTGGCTGGTCCGCTTCCTGTCGGCCCAGGGCTTCGCGCTCGAGGTGGCCGATCCGTCGCCGGCGCCGGGTGAGGTCGACGAGGTCGACGGCGGCATCCGCCACGTCGCCGACTGGCGCACGCTCACGCTCGACCACGAGCTGATCGCCATCGCCACGCCGATGCCGGCCACCGCCGAGATCCTCGCCGCGCTGGCGGCGGCGCCGCCGCCGGGCATCGTGTTCGACGTCGGCTCGCTCAAGAGCCCGCTGCGGGCCGGGCTGCGCGCGCTGGCCGCGGCCGGCGGCCGGGTCACCTCGATCCACCCGATGTTCGGGCCCGACACCGAGCTGCTGTCGGGCCGGCACGTCATCTTCGTCGACGTCGGCGACGCCGCCGCCACCGCCGCGGTGCGCGCGTTGTTCGCGCCGACCATGGCCACCCTGGTCGACATGGACCTCGAGCACCACGACCACCTCATCGCCTACGTGCTCGGCCTGTCGCACGCGGTCAACATCGCGTTCTTCACCGCGCTGGCCGAGTCGGGCGAGGCGGCGCCGCGGCTGGCCACGCTGTCGTCGACCACGTTCGACGCCCAGCTGCGGGTGGCCGGCAAGGTCGCGGCCGAGAACCCCGACCTGTACTTCGAGATCCAGCGCCTCAACGACTACGGCACCGAGTCGCTGACCGCGCTCTTGTATGCGGTCGAGCGCCTGCGCTCGCTGGTGCGGGCCGGTGACCGCGCCGGGTTCGCCGCGCTGATGACGCGCGGCCACGCCTACCTCGGCCAGCGGAGCGCGCCATGACCGGGCCCGGCCCGGCCACCGGCCGCCAGCCCGCCGCGCCGCTGCCGGCCGGCGAGGTCGGCCTGGGTCCGCGGCCGTGGGCGTCGCCGGCGCCGGCGCCGCTGCTGCGCCTGGCCTTCGCGGCGTACCGGCACGGCCGCGCCCTGTTCGAGCGGCTGTGCCCACCCGACCTGCTGGTCATGCTGCGCGGCTTCGGCGTGGTCGACACCGTCGTCGCCGGCGTGCTGGTGCGCTACCACATCCCCGATCACCTGGCGACGCGGCCGCAGCGCGCCGACGAGCTGGCCGGCGCGCTCGGCCTGGTCGCCGATCCGCTGCACCGGGTGCTGCGGGTGGCGGCCTACCACGGCGCCCTCCGCCTCGACGGCGACGGCCGCTTCCGCAACGGTCCGCTGGCCGAGGCGCTGCGGGCCGGCCGGCCCAGCCGCAAGCGCGAGTGGGCGGCGTACTTCGCGTCGGCCGCCAACCTGCGGGCCTACCAGGCGCTCGACCTGGCGCTGCGTGGCGAGGGACCCGGCCACGTCCCGTTCGATCGTGCCAACGGCGCCGGCATCTGGGCTCACTTCGACGCTCACCCCGACGAGCGCGAGACCTTCGCCCAGCTGATGATGGGCCTGACCATCGCCGACGCGCCGGGTATCGCCACCCGCTACCCGTGGCGCGAGGTCGGCCTGGTGTGCGACGTCGGCGGCGGCCGCGGCACGCTCTTGTCCGAGCTGCTGGTCCGACACCAGCATCTGCGCGGGATGCTGGTCGATGGCGCCGGGGTGATCGAGTCGGCGCGGGGCCTCCTGGCCGCGCGTGGGGTGGGCGAGCGGGCCGAGCTGGTGGCCGGCGACTTCTTCCGCGCCGTGCCGGCAGGGGCCGACGCCTACCTGCTCAAGCACGTCCTGCACGACTGGGACG
Source organism: Kofleriaceae bacterium (assembly GCA_018058095.1). Classification (GTDB taxonomy): domain Bacteria; phylum Myxococcota_A; class Polyangia; order Haliangiales; family Haliangiaceae; genus JABFXX01. The sequence goes on along the minus strand of JAGPCO010000067.1, from coordinate 30,726 downwards.
ACGTCGACTGCCGGCGCATCCTGACCACCGTGCGGGCCGCGGCCAGCGCCGGCACACGCGTCGTGCTGGCCGAGTCGATGGTCGAGCCGAACGAGCTGACGCCGGCGGTGCTGTCCGATCTGCACATGATGGTGGTGTGCGGCGGCCGCGAGCGCAGCCTGGGCCAGCTGCGGGTCCTGCTGGAGGCCACCGGCTTCGCGCTCGGGCGGGTCTGGCGCGCGCCGACCACCTCGATCATCGAGGGCGTGGCGCGCTGACGCTGCCGGCGCGTTCGTCAGCGTCGCCGCGGGCGGCCGGGGCGGCGCCGCCCCAGCACGAGCGCGACCGCGGTCACCAGCAGGCCGACCCCACCCGGGGTGGTGCCCGCGCCGCAGCAGGTCGGGTCCTTGGGCGCGGGACCGCGGGCGTCGGGCGGCGCCGGGCCGCCGGCGTCGGGCGTGACGCAGTCGATCTCGGTGCCGGCGATGCCGAGCTGGCGATCGAGGCCACACCACAGCTGGTCCTCGCACTCGTCCTTCTGCACGGTGCCGTCCTCGCACCGGACCGGCCCGAGCAGGTCCTCGAGCTGCATCACCCGGGTCCAGCTCACGCCGTCGGTGCCCTTGCCGATGGCCATGAAGTCGTCGGGGTAGTTGTTGGAGCACACCCACAGCTCGCCGGTCGATAGCTCGCTCAGGCACTGCGCCGGTGGCCCGGCCGGCCCGGCGGTGAAGGTCTGGCCGCGGTTGGTCGAGCGATGCCAGCCGGTGCCGCGGGTGGCGACCAGCACCTCGCCGCCGGCGCGCCGCACCACCACCCCGGTGATGAGGTCGGCCAGCTCGAGCACCTTGGTCCAGCTCAGGCCGCCGTCGGTCGAGCGGTACAGCGCGTCACCGACGGTGTCCTCCTGCCAGAAGCTGACCCGGGCCAGCACCAGGTCGGGATCGTCCGGGGCGATGGCGACGATGGACACGTCCGACAGCGCGGTCAGCGCGAAGTCGGAGATCGGCAGCGCCGTGAAGGTCGACCCGCCGTCGACGCTGCGGAACAGCAAGACCACCTTGGGCCCGGCGGCGATGAAGCGGTACCCGGTCAGGTACAGCCGCTGCGGATCGGATGGCGCGACCTCGAGGCTCTCCCACCAATCCTGCGGCATGCCCGGGTTGGCCAGCTCGGTGAAGGTCACCCCGTCGTCGCTGCTGCGATACAGGCGGCTGTCGGGCGGCTCGGGCGGCATGGCCGACAGGTTGCCGGCGTCGGCCGTCGCCGCCAGCACGTCGCCGTTGGGCGACACCGTCACCTGCGACACGAAGGTGTCGCCGAGCGAGGTCGGCACGAAGCGGCAGCCGTCGCGGTTGACGGTGAGGCCGTCGAACGTGGTCGCGAAGATCGCGCCGGCGGCGTTGAAGGCGTAGTCGGGGTCGTACTTGCCGCCGTAGCCGACCGCCGCCTCACAGTACCAGCGCCAGCTCGCCCCGCCGTCGGTCGAGCGCAGCGCGCCGATGGTCGCGGCCAGCATGATGTCGCGCTCGTCGCCGGGCCGGAAGTGCAGCTTGACCGTGCCCGGGCGCCGGCCGTTGCCGTGGGCCAGGCGCGGGCCGGCCGCGGCCAGCACCAGGCAGGCGACGACGGCGGCGGAGGTCCAGGTGAGGGCGCGGCGCATCGGCCCGGAGGGTACCGCAAACCGCGAGGAGATCCGCCGCAGGATGTGCGCCGTCGACGGTCGGGGGCCGGGCCTGTCAACGCCGGAGCGCGCGCCCGAAGTTGAAGGCCACGATCTCGAACCCTTCGCGGAAGTAGAAGCGGTGGGCGGCCCCGCGGTGGGTGCCGGAATCGAGCGCGAAGTGGTCACAGCCAGCGCGCTCCCCGACGCCCACCATGTGCGCGAGCAACGCCTTGCCCACGCCCTGACTGCGCCGGGTGGCCGTCGTGACGAGATCGTCGCAGTACAGCTGGAGGCCGTCGGCGGTGTTGTCGACGATGCGCCACACCGCGACGCCGAGCACCGCCCCGTCCATCGACGCGACCGCCATCCGGCCCCCGCCGGCGAACACCCGCGCCATCTTGCCGGCGTAGTCAGCGGGCAGCTGAGGGCGGAGCTCGCGGTGCACGGCCTCGGCCTGGGCCAGCAGGTCCGCGCGCCGGAGCCGGCCGTCGGCGTCGGTGATCTCTTCGATCACGCCTTGAGGCCGATCTCGCGCAGGCGCTGGTCGAGGTAGGCGCCGGCGGTGATCGACGGGTAGCGGGCCTGGCCGCCGGTGCGGGCCACGCAGCTCGGCAACGGGGTGAGGTCGACCTCGGTCCGCGGGTGGACGAAACACGGCATCGAGAAGCGCTCGCGGCTGCGGTCGACCGGGTTGACCACCCGGTGGGTGGTGCTCTTGAACAGGCCGTTGCTGACGTTCTGCAGCATGTCGCCCGAGTCGACGACGATGGTGTCGAGCCCGGTGTGGACCGGCATCCACGCGCCGTCGCGGCGGAGCAGCTCGAGCCCTTCGGCGGTCGCGCCCGACAGCAGGGTGATGAGGTTGATGTCCTCGTGGGCGGCCGAGCGGACCGCGCCGGGCGGGGCGTCGGCCGGCACCGGCGGGTAGTACAGGACGCGGACGATGGTGTCGCTGTCGCTGACCATGGACCGGAAGCGGGCGGCCGGCTCGCCCAGGTACAGCGCACACGCCTCGAGCAGGTCGCCGCCGAGCGCGTCGAGGCGCTGGTACAGCTCGCTCATGGTGGCGCGGAACTCGGGCACCAGGTCGTCGGGCCAGAAGTTGGGCCCGTACGGCCGGTGCACCGGGTGGTCGTCGGGCACGCCGGTGCGCCCGACCTGCCAGAACTCCTTGAGGTCGGGCGCCTTCGAGTCCTTGGCGTGCTCGGTGCCGAAGCCGGTGTAGCCGCGTTGCCCGGCCGCGCCGGCGCGGTGGTAACGCGCCTTGGCGGCCGGATCGGCGGCGAAGAACCGCCGGGCCACCGCGTACGCATCCTGGCTGAGGGCCTCGGCGATGCCATGCCCGCGCACCGCGAAGAAGCCGAGGTCGGCCAGGGCGTCGCCGACGGCGGTGGCGAAGTGCTGCCGGCGCTCACCGCCGGCGTGCCAGTCGTGGAGGTCGACGACGGGGATGTTCTGCATGGCTACTCGGCCTTGTGCTCGATCTCGGGGGTGGAGGCGAAGAAGCGGTTGCGCACCGGGTCGTTGAAGCGCTTGTAGTCGATCTCCCACGGCACGATGCGCGGCTGGCCGTCGGCCAGGTGGATCGTGCAGGCCATCGGCGTCACCGCCCGGTAGCTCGAGTGCTCGGGCAGGTCGTTGTTGTCGGCGCCGCCGGCCGAGAACAGGTTGAGCAGGGTGATGGGGTTGTCGGGGTAGACGCTGCGGAAGCCCTCGTCGACCTTCTCGTGGCCACGCACCATCATGGTGCAGCCCAGCTTCTGCATGAAGGCGTCGAACTGCAGGCGGCCGAACGGGAAGCGCGCGTTCTGGGCCTGCAGCTCGTCGGGGATGAAGTCGGCCGACGACGGATCGCTCCACAACATCTGGAAGCGCAGCTCGGGGTCGTTGAGCGACGCCAGGTCGGACACCTTGGCCTTGATGTCGGCGTCGCGCGGGATGCCGGCGTGCACGAACATCATGCGGTCGAAGAACAGCAGGTTGGGCAGCTCCTCGAACATGCGCATGTACGCCTCGAACACCTCGCCCGGCATGTGCCCGTACAGGGAGTTGATGGCCTCGGCCGGCTTGACCCCGCCGTAGATGCGGCCCTGGTACTCGATGTAGTACTCGTGGTTGCCGCGCAGCACGAACACGTGCTCGGGCGCCGACAGGTACAGCTGCATGACCGTGCGGAGGACGCCGTTGTAGCTGAACATGCCACGGTCGATGTAGTCGCCGAGCAGGATGAGCTTGGGCTCGGGTTTGCTCCTGTCTGCGCGCCAGGCCTCGAGCTTGGCGAAGAAGTCGGCCTGCAGCAGCGCGGCCTTGAGGCAGCTGTAGCAGCCGTGCAGGTCGCCCAGCACGGTCAGCTCGTAGCGGGCGCCGGGCGCGGCCGGGTGGACGTAGACGTGGCCGTCGAGGAACGGGCGCTGATCGGCCAGGGCGGCGACGCTGCTGGCGCCGCGCAGCTTGCCGGCGCCGGCGCGGCGCTGGGCGTCGAGCTGGCCGACGAACTGCTCCATCAGCTTGAGGTCGGCCGCGGCCTGCTCGCGGATGCGGCCGGGGTCGGCCGAGTAGTGCTGCTCGAAGCCGGCGAAGAACGGGTGGTTCTCGATGCGCGGCATGCGCGGCAGCGCCGGCGCGATCTCGACCGGGCTGCCCACCATCTCCAGGTCGGCGTCCGACAGCGGGATCTCGGCCCCGAGCAGCCCTTCGAGCTCGGCCCGGAACCGCGCCTCGGCGGCGTGGACCGCGCCGTCGGCGTGGATCAGCTCGTCGACGGTGGCCAACAGGGCGCGCTGGTTGCCGGTGTCGAAGCTGTGGAAGATCTCGTAGCAGCGCAGCTTGAGCTTGCCGTACACGAACTTGTCGACGTGCTCGCCGTCGGCCACGGCCTCGTCGAACAGCGCGGCGACGTCGCGATCCTGCTGCTCGAACACCTCGTGGAAGTGGCGGACGAAGCGGGCGACGATCTCTTGCTTCTGCGGCGTGGCGGGACCTGGCATGGCGGCCTCGGCGCGGGCCCCGACCAGCTTCTGGATGTAGTCGCGGATGAACGACTTCTCGCTGCGGTCGAAGTCGCCATCGATGTACCCGAACGCGGTCAGGTAGAAGATGATGGCGTGCATCTGCTGCTCGGCGAGTTTGGGATCGCTGGCGAAGGTGAGCATGGCGGCTTTCTCCGGCGAGGGCCGGCCGGTCGAGCTTGCCGCGCCTGGCGGTGGCCGCGCAACCGTGCGACCGCGGTAGTGACCCCGGAGGTGGTCGGCCCCGGCGACCACCGGCGCTCGACGAGGCGATCGCGACGACCCGGCGGTGGCGCCGCCGCCGGGCGGGCGCTTGCGGTATGCTGCGCCGGCATGTACGCCCGCCTCCTGGTCTCGATCGGCGCCGTGGCGGCCGCCCGCACCGCGGCCCGGGCCGAGGCGCCGCGGTTCGAGGCGTCCGGCTTCGTCGGCGTCGACTACTTCGGTGATGACATCGAGCTGGGCAACTCGTGGGCGAGTGAACAGATCCCTGGCACCGCGATGCTGGCCGGGGCCCGGCTGGGGTGGGTAGCGGCGCGGGACCTGGCGCCGGGGGAACGCGTCGATCCGCAGATCGTGCTCGAGGCCGAGGCCCGCCTGGCCGCGGCCTTCACTGGCGGGGTCATCGACGGCGACGGCCGCATGTCGTACTTCGCCCCGGTCTTCGGCTGGCGCGGGCACGTGTTGTTCCGCATGGGTGCGCTCGGCCCGCTGGCGCCGCACTTCGTGCTCGGCCTGGGCGGGGAGACGGTGGCGTCGACCTCGCCCTTCATGCAGGACGACACCGACTTCGCCGCCTACTACGGCCTGGGCGCGACCTGGCAGGCGAGCCCGCGCTGGGCCGTGCGCCTCGACGGTCGGCACGGCCTGACCGCCGGGCGGGTCGATCCGGTGACCTCGACGTTCGAGGTCCACCTCGGGCTGGGCACGCAGTGGTCGTGGTCGCCGACGGCGCCGCCGCCGCGGCCACCGCGCCTGGCCGACGCCGATGCCGACGGGATGCCCGACGTCGATGACGAGTGCCCGGGGGCGGCCGAGCGCCGCAACGGGTTCGAGGACGACGACGGCTGCCCGGACGTGGCCGATCGCGACGGAGACGGCCAGGCCGACGAGGTCGACCGCTGTCCGACCGACGCCGAGGTGGTCAACGGCATCGATGACGACGACGGCTGCCCGGACGTCGACGACGATCACGACGGGGTGCTCGGCAGCCGCGACGCCTGCCCGGACGCGGCCGAAGATCTCGATCGGTACGCCGACGACGACGGCTGCCCCGATCCGGACAACGACGGCGATGGGATCGGCGACCACGCCGACGCTTGCGTCGGCGATCCCGAGGTGGTGAACGGCATCGACGACGGCGACGGCTGCCCCGACAGCCTGCCGGCCAAGGTGGTCGCGCTCGAGGGGCCGATGCGTGGCGTGACGTTCCCGGCCGGCAAGGCCCGGCTCGCGCCCGCCGCCGTCCGTGCACTGGCCGCGGTCGCCGCGGTGTTGCGCCAGCACCCGGGCCTGCGGGTGCGCCTGGCCGGCGTGGTGGCCGCCGTCGACGAGGCCCCGGCCCGCGACCTGGCCACCCGGCGGGCCGAGGCGGTCAAGTGGGCGCTGGTCGATCGGGGCATCGCCGCCGATCGCCTCGAGACGGCCGGCCGGGCCGAGCCGCAGGGCAAGGACCGGGTCGAGCTGGCCGTGGTGACCGGCGCGCCGCCGAGCGCGCCGGCGACGCAACCGAGCGCGCCGGCGACGCAGCCGAGCGCGCCGACGACGCAACCGAGCGCGCCGGCGACGCAGCCGAGCGCGCCGGCGACGCAGCCGAGCGCGCCGGCGAGGTAGCGCCGTCAGCGTCGACGCAGCAGCACGCCGGCCCAGGCCGCGTACTCGCGCACCAGCCACGACAGCGCGCGCGTGCGCTCCTGGTACTGCAGGCTGGCGTCGATGTGCCAGACCCGGGCGTCGAAGCCGGCGCGGCCGAACAGGCGGCGCGCGCGCCGGCCGTGGAACGGCTGGCTGACCAGCCAGACCGCGCGTGCGTCGGGCACCAGGGCGGCCACGCGCGCGGCGTTGTCGGCGGTGCTGGTGGCGCGGTCCTCCACCACCACCACGCCGGACGGCACGCCGAGCTCGACCAGCACCTCGGCCATGGCCGCGGCCTCGGGCCGGGCGGCGCCCCGGGTCACGCCGCCGGTGACACAGACCCGGGGCGCACCCCCGAGCGCGAACAGCTCGGCCGCGGCCACCACCCGCTCGAGGGCGACCGCGGACAACCCGCCGTCGGCCCGCAGCGGCGCGCCCAGCACGACGATGAGGTCGAGCGGCGCCAGCACGTCGCGCACCATCAGCGGCGACTCGAGCGCGCGCGCGGTCAGCTCGGCGACGGTGGCCAGAACGCGCGAACGCATGCGCGGCCTCAGCGCGGCCCGCCCAGGCGCTCGACCCGGTCGGCCACGACGTAGGCCAGGGTGGCGACGGCCACGACCTGGCTGCGCAGGTCGGCCGGGTCGACCTTGTCGAGGGTGTCGGCCTCGGTGTGGTGAACGTCGAAGTACGTCGCGCCGTCGACGAGCAGTCCGATCGCCGGCACGCCAGCCGGCAGCAAGGGCCGGATGTCCGAGCCGGAGTAGCCGATGCGGACGTCGCTCGCGCCGATCGGCGCCAGCAGCTGGGTGATGGCGCCGAGCTGTCCGACCAGGCGGTCGCGCGCCGGATGATCGGCGTCGACCGAGAAGCCCCGGGCCGCGAACCCGCCGAAGTCCGACTCGAGCGCGAGCACGTGCCGGTCCAGCTCGCCGGCGCGGCGCTCGGCGTAGGCCTTGCCACCGCGGCCACCGTTCTCCTCGTTGGTGTACAGGACGACGCGGATGGTGCGGCGCGGCACCAGCCCGAGCTGGCGCAGGGTGGTGAGCGCCTGCATCATCACGACGCAGCCGGCGCCGTCGTCGTGCGCGCCCTGGCCGACGTCCCACGAGTCGAGGTGGGCGCCGATGACCACCACCTCGTCGGGCCACTGCCGGCCGCGCAGCTCGCCGAGGACGTTGGCCGACTCGGCGTCGGCCAGCTGGCGTGAGGCCAGCTCGAGCCGGACCCGAGGGGGTGTGCCGCCGGCGGCGAGCCGGGTCAGCAGGGCGCTGTCCTCGGTGGTGATGGCCGCGGCCGGGATGCGGACCACGCCGTCGGGGAAGCCGTGCCCGCCGGTGTGCAGCGTGCGCAGGCTGCGCGCGGTCACCGAGCGCATCAGCACCCCGACCGCGCCCAGCTTGCTGGCCGCGGCCGGGCCCGACCAGCGATACCCGACGACCTGGCCATAGCCGTCGCCGGTGGTCGGCGAGTACGGCGGCAGCGCGACGTCGTACAGGACGATGGCCCCGGCCACCTCGGCCCGGCGCGCCTCCAGCTCCTGCCACGATCGCACCACCACCACCGGCGCCTCGATCCCGCCGGGCGGCGTCGGCACCGTGCCGCCCAGGCCCAGCACCGGCAGCGGCATCCGGCGCGGCGCGATCAGCTCAGCCCGCTCGGCGCCGCGCACCCAGTGCGGCACCATCACCGGCTCGGTCACGACCACGTGGCCGTCGGCGCGCATGGTGGCCTCGGCCCAGCGCACCGCACGCTCGAGCGCGGGTGATCCCGACAGCCGGGCGCCGATGTCGTCGGTCAGCTCGCGCAGCTTCTGGTAGGCGCCGTCATCGGCCAGGGCGTGGGCGCGGATGCGGTCGGCGACGGCGCCGTACTCGGCCAGGATGGCGCCGGCCAGGGCGTCGGCGGGCGGGCGGGAAGGGACCCGCAGGGTGGTGTCGCCGACCCAGGCCGCGGCCCGGGACGGGCGGGCGCCGGGGCGGCCACACGCCGGCCCGGCGGCGAGCGCGAGGGCCACGACCACCGCGGTCCGGATCATTTCAGGCCGGCTCCCGGGCCGTGGTCACCGCGTCGGGGTCGAGCCCGGTCCGGTCGTCGTCTGTGCCGGGCCCGCGGGGCGCGTCGTCGTCGTCGCCAGGCACGATGCGGGTCGCCACCTCGCCGAGCAGGCACACCATCGCCACCAGGCGGTCGGCGCCGTCGGCGCTGCCCTTGCGTAGCGCCAGCTCCGACAGCGGGATGGGGTGGTCGATCGGCGCGCCGCGCCCGGGGTAGATGCGATGCCGCACCGCCTCGCCGTTCCACGACGCCAGCCATCCGGTCGCGGTCGCCGCCAGGCGAGCGCGGTGGCCCTCGTCGGTCAGCTCGAGCAGGGCACGCCGGTCTCCGCGCAGCCGAAAGCGCTCGTCGAAGCCGGCCTCGCCCAGGCGGAACGCCGGCGCGGCCGGCGGCGGCTCGGGGTGCTCGCCGCGGCGATCATCGGCGTGGGCCGCCAGCGTGAACGTGGCCGGGCGCGCGTCGTCGACGTCCCGGCCGATGCGTGCGTCGATGACGACGACCGCGCCGCCGATGCGCTCGATGCGTAGGCGCAGCGGCCGGCCGTGGATGCGGCCGGCGACGATGGTGCTGACCTGGTCGGCCTCGCCCCGGGCGGTCACCGCCGAGGCCTGGTGGCCAGCCTCGCGCAGGCCGTCGACCACGCCGGCGACGTAGCCCTGCCACGGCGCGTCCTCGACGGAGGGCGTCCGCACCTGCACGTCGGTGCCGGCCTCGGCCTCGCGCAGGTGCGGGATGGCGGCGGTGATGGTGAGCAGGCCGACGATGATCAGCGCGAACATCATCGGCCACGCCAGCGACACGCCGGCGATGGCGATCAGGGCGATGCCGACCCCGACCGCGCGCCGGGGCGCCGTCGGGGCGCGCAGGCAGGCGACGACGGTCCACGTCACCGTGGCCAGGGCGAGGATGAACATGGCCAGCTGCGGATCGGGCCGGGTCACCAGCAGCTCGACCCCGGTGGCGCGACGGGCGAGGTCGGCCGCGCGCGGGTAGTCGAAGCGGGCCGCCACCGCGGCCCCGGCGGCGACCAGCATGGCGGCCAGGATCGGGGTCAGGCGCAGGATGGCGCGCTGGAACGGGCGCGGCGCGAAGCAGTAGGGCGTGAGCATCGCGACCAGCGAGGTCGCGAACACCAGGTGGCGGCCGACGTCGGGTGGCGGCTGATCGGGGCGGCCTGACAGCACCACCAGCGCGGCCACGGTGGCGATGGCCGGCGGCAGCACCAGCAGGCGAAGGCCGATCGACGCACCGTCGAAGCGGACCGGGCTCATGGTCATGGCCGCGGCGGCCGCGGCGAGGAAGCTGATCTGGAGGGCCATGGTCAGGCCCCGCCCGGGGCTGAGCACGGTGGCGGCGATGACCAGCACCAGCAGCGGCACGAGCACGGCGGCCCACAGCCCGCGCGCGAGCCGGGCCCCGACGCTGGCGGCGCCCGGCGCCGAGGCGGCGCGGGCGAGGCGCACGACGTGCCGGCCGAGCAGGCCGATGGCCAGGGTCGTGGTGAAGTAGAAGAGGAACAGGCCGACGTAGTCGAAGGCCACGAACCAGGTCGGTGGGGTGACCGCCACCTTGCCGGGGAGGGGGCGCAGGGCCGGGACCGCCAGGCGGTTGATCGCCAGCTCGGCCACCGCGGTGACCATCAAGACCTGTTCGGGCGAGGGCCCGAGTCGCCGGCGCAACAAAGTTCAAAAAACGTAGCTTCTATGAGGTGTTGCGTCAAGCGACCCCCAGGAAACTGGAGCGCCCTGGTGGTATGCACGTATCCTACATGTAGTGCGGAGCTGGTTGGTCCTGATGCTGGTGATGGTGGTGGTGCCCGTGGCCCAGGCCGCCCCGGGCAGCCCGCCGCCCCGACGGGTGCTCATCGACGCCGGCCACGGCGGCAGCAACCCAGGCGCGCGCGGCCGCCGCATCCAGGAGAAGGACCTGACGCTGGCCCTGGCCGGCAAGGTCCGGCAGCGCCTGGTCGCCGCCGGCGTCGACGCCCGCCTCACGCGCGAGCGCGACCGCACCATGACCCTGCGCCAGCGGGTCGAGCTGGCCAATGGCTGGCCGGCCGACCTGTTCGTGTCGCTGCACGGCAACGCCTCACCGACCCGGACCCAGCGTGGCTTCGAGACCTTCGTGCTCACCCCGCATGGCGTCGATGTCGTCGCCCGCGCCCTGCGCAGCGACGCCCCGGCCCGGCGCGACGGGGTCGCGCCCGACGTCGCCCGCATGCTCGACGACGTCGAGCGCGGCGCCGCGCAGTGGGAGGCGGCCGAGCTGGCCGCGGCGGTCCAGGCCGGCCTGCGCCGGGCCCGGCCCGGCAGCGACGATCGTGGCGTGCGCCAGGACGCCCAGCACGTGTTGCTCGGCGCGACCATGCCGGCCGTGCTGGTCGAGGTCGGGTTCGTCGATCACCCCATCGAAGGGGTGGAGCTGGTCGCGCCGGCGGTGCAAGACGCGATCGCCGCCGCGATCGCCGACGCCATCCTGTCGCAGCTGCGCTGACCGCCGCGCCTCGCCTCGGCGCCGCCACCGCCGTGATGGTAGGGTCGCGGCCCATGCGCCCAGACGGCCGACGCCCCGATCAGCTTCGCCCCCTCGAGATCCTGACCGACTTCCAGAAACACGCCGAGGGGTCGGCGCTGATCAAGCTGGGCGACACCTGGGTGCTGTGTGCCGCCTCGGTCGAGGAGGGCGTGCCGCCGTTCCTCAAGGGCAAGGGGCAGGGCTGGCTCACCGCCGAGTACGCCATGCTGCCGCGCTCGACCCACACCCGCAGCAAGCGTGACCCGGGCGGGCGCGGCAAGGAGATCCAGCGCCTGATCGGCCGCAGCCTGCGCGCCGCGATCGATCTCGGCAAGCTGGGCGAGCGCACGATCGCCGTCGACTGCGACGTGCTGTCGGCCGACGGCGGGACCCGGGTCGCCTCGATCACCGGGGCGTGGGTCGCGCTGGCGCTGGCGGTGCAGCGCCTGGTCGGACGCGGCGTCCTCGCCGACGCCAGCGCGCTGGCCCCACCGGTGGCGGCGATCTCGGTCGGGGTGGTCGGCGGCGAGGTCGTGCTCGACCTGCCGTACGTCGAGGACGCCAAGGCCGACGTCGACATGAACGTGGTCATGTCGGCCGACGGCAAGCTGCTCGAGGTGCAGGGCACGGCCGAACACGCGCCGTTCGATCGGCCGCAGCTCGACGCCATGCTCGACCTGGCCGCCGGGGGCATCCGCGCCCTCAACGCGGCGCAGGCGGCGGCGGTGGCGGCGGCGCGCGGTGGGCGGTGAGGTGGTGCCCGTGGTCGGGTCGCCGCCGCTGGTGTTCGCCACCCGCAACCGCGGCAAGCTGACCGAGCTGCGCCAGCTCCTGCCCGGCCTGCGCGTGCTCGCGCTCGACGAGGCCGAGGCCGAGCTCGGGCGGGTCGCGCCCGAGGTCGAGGAGGACCGCACGACCTTCGCCGGCAACGCCATCAAGAAGGCGCGCGAGGTCTCGGCCGCGCTCGGCGTGCCGGCCCTGGCCGACGACAGCGGCCTCGAGGTCGACGCGCTGGGTGGCGCGCCTGGCGTGCTGAGCGCCCGCTACGCCGGTGACGGCCACGACGACGCCGCCAACAACCGCAAGCTGCTGACGGCCCTGGCCGGGGTGCCCGGGCCGGGCCGGACCGCCCGGTTCCGCTGCGTGCTGGCGCTGGCCGACGTGACCGGCCGGCTCGGCCCCATCACCCTCACCGCCGACGGGGCGTGTGAGGGCGTCATCCTCGACGCGGCCCGCGGCGCCGGCGGCTTTGGCTACGATCCGCTGTTCTTCTCACCCGACCTGGGCGCCACCTTCGCCGAGGCCCCGGCCGACGCCTCGCGCCGCAAGAACGACCTGTCGCATCGGGGCCGGGCCATGCGGGCGATGGCGCCGCGCCTGGTCGCCTACCTGGCGGCGCCGCCGGCGGCCGACGCCGCTGGTCCGGACGCCGCTCCCTGAAGGCGCGGCCGCTGACGGGGGGACCCGTCAGGACCACGTGCGGGGCGAACGATGGGGCTTGAACCCACGACACCCGGGACCACAACCCGGTGCTCTACCAACTGAGCTACGTCCGCCGTGAGCCCGGTATGTAGCGGAGAACGGTGCCGAGGTAAAGGCCTGACGTCGGCAGAGGCTACGGCCGGGGGCCGGCGTCGGCGATCTGCGCCGCCTCGGGCAGGCTGACGTCCACGCCGGGCACGGTCGGCGCGCCGAGCGCCCAGTAGTTGTGCTGGAAGTTGGCCGCGGTGTTGGCGCCGACCGGGTCGACGTCGGGGTTGGTCGGCGACGAGTTCTCGAACCAGTTGTTGTACTGGAAGATGGCGCCGTCGGTGTTGCCGATCATCAGGCCGTATACCGCCGAGTGGATGTTGCTGCGAGTGACCGACACCGCGTCGGCGGCGCCGATGTGGAGGTTGCAGTGCTCGTACACCCCGGCGGCGCCGCCGATGTCCGAGTGGTCGATGGTCATCGATCCGCCGCTCTGGATGATGATGTCGCCCGACGACTCGAGCAGGGTGGTGTCGGTGATGGTGGCCAGGCCGCCGGCCGACACCGTGACGCCGCCGTTGGCCATCTTCTGGATGCGCGACCGGGTCAGGGTCACGCTGCCCTCGGCGACCAGCGCCTTGCCGACGTCGGAGAAGTCGAGGTGGTCGAGGGTGCAGGTCGCGCCGGCCTTGCAGTAGGCGAAGGTGGCGACGTCGGTCCCGGTCGCGTAGGCCACGTCGAGGGCGCCGCCGCTCTCGACCACCATGCCGGCCCAGGCGGTGGCGCCGGCGACCGGCAGCATCGACACCGGCGCGGCGCTGGTGCCGGCGATGGCCAGCGACCCGTGGATCCGCAGGGTGGCGCCGGCTGCCGCCTCGAAGGTCGTGCCGGCGGCGATCGTGATGGTCACGCCCGCCTCGAGGGTGGCGTCGGCGGTCAGGCGAACCGCCCCGCTCCACGACCCGCTCTGGGTGATGGCGCCGGCGATGTCGCCCCCTCCTCCTCCTCCGCCACCGCCGCCGCCGCCGCCGCCGCCACCGCCGCCACCGTCTCCGGTCTCTCCGACGACACAGGCGGCCAGGGGGGCGGACAGGGCCAAGACGAGGGCGGACTTGAAGGTCATGGCCCGGGTGGGAGCAAGGTCCGTGCCGGGGCCGGGCGCCGCCAAACCCTGGTCCGGGCTGGAGGACTGGCCGGATCCGGGCTCGCACGAGGGACGTGGCCCCCTGGGGTGGTGGATCGAGCCCCAGGCGGGGAGGCGCTCACGGACGGCGGCGCCGGCGCGAGCTCGGCACCGGGGGGCGTGGGCTGGGCGGGGGTGGCGTACCCGCGGTGCGCGGCGGCGCCCGCCCCGGCGCGATCGGGCGCCCACGCGTGGCCTGCCATTCGGCGCGCAGCAGGCCACGCACCTCGACGTCGTGCAGGCGACCACCCTGGCGGTGGTGCTGGCGCAGCCGGCCCTCGAGCTGGAACCCGAGCGCGTCGAGCAGGCGGCGTGAGCGTGGGTTGCCGTGCAGGTGACGCGCGAACACCCGCTCGATCGGCAGGTGGGTGAACAGCCAGTCGACCAGGGCGGCCACCGCCTCGCGGCCGAGCCCGGCGCCGCCGTGGCCGTCACCCAGCCAGTAGCCGAGCTCACCGCGGCGATGTGCCCGCGTCAGCCGGAGGCTGACGGTGCCGATGAGGTCGTCCGCGGGGGGCCGGGTCATGGCCAGGGTCAAGGTCAGGCCGGCCTGGGCCCGGCGTCGTCGGCGCCGGATCCAGTCGCGCGCCAGCGCCGGGGTGATACGCGACGGCGCGTGGCCGAGCCCCGCGGCGACCGCGGGCTCGCTCAGGATCCGGGCCACCGCGGCGACGTCGCCATCGGCGAGCGGGCGCAGCCGGAGGCGCGGCGTGATCAGGATGGGCCCGGGCCCGCTCACGTCGGCGGGCGGGCGCCGTTGAAGTCCTGGCGCGACACACAGCCCTCGATCGGCGCGCAGTCGGACTGGTCGTTGGTCGCGGCCCGGTAGCTCAGGGTCCCGGTCAGCACGTCGCCATCGAGATCGGCCTCGAGATCGGCGTCGTAGGTGAACGTGCAGTTGCCGGTGGTCTGGGCCCGGGTGCCGACGATCACCATCGCCAGGTGTGACCCGTCGACCTCGCCGGTGAAGACGTTGCTGCCGAGCGCCAGGCTGAGCAGGCCGCCGGCCACACCGTCGACGGTGGCGGTCACGCCGGCGCCGCTCTGGGTGATGGTGATGCCGATGCCCGCAGCCGAGTTTCCGACCTGCCAGTTGGCCAGGTTGCAGCCGTTGTCGCGGTTGGTGACGTTGGCGGTGTAGGCCCCGGCGGCGTCGACCGGATCCCCCCCACACCCGACCAGGCCAGGGCCGAGCGTCAGCAGCACGCACCAGGTCAGGGGCAGCTTCATGGCCGCAGTGTACCGCCGTCGCGGTGCCCTGGCGTGGTCGTGGTGGGCGCTGGGCGGCCCTGGCCGCGGCGAAAAAACGTGCCCGCGTCGACCCAGCTGCCTACGATCCGGCGACGTGATGAGCGGGCTCCGTGCGATCAAGGCGACGGTCCATGCCTCCGGCGCGTGAGGGCCGGGGCGCCAGCGCCGTCGCCCCGGGCTGGTGGCGGCATGACGACGGCTGGCGTGCCGTGGTGCTGCCCGCGGCGAGCCCTGGCCGGGTCACGCTGGTGTTCGAGCTCGGGGTCGGCGCCGCCGACGATCCGCCCGGCCGCGCCGGGGCGGCGCACCTGCTCGAGCACGTGATCTTCCGCGCCGGTCACCTCGGCCCTGGCGTCGAGGCGCTGGGGGGGCAGGCCCGGGCGTTCACCGACCCGGATCGGCTGTGGATCGAGGCCGACGTCCCCGCGCCGGCGGCGGCGCGGGCGGCGGCCCAGCTGGCGACCGCGCTGGCCCGGGTCCGGATCGACCCGGCCGACGTCGAGCACGAACGCGCGCTGGTCGCGCTCGAGCTGGCGGCGACCCGGCGCGACAGCGGCGCGGTCCTGCGCGACGAGCTGATGCGCCGGATGTTCGTCCACCACCCGTACCGCCTCCCGGTGATCGGTACCGCCAGCAGCGTCGCCGCGATCCGCGTGGCCGACCTGGCCGGGCTGGTCGATCGGTGGTGGTCGACGCGCAACCTGCGGGTGATCGTGCGTGGAGGTGAGGGCCCCACCGTGCTGGGCGTGGTCGCCGACGCGCTGCGGCCGATGGCGCGGCACGGGGTGGCGCGCCCGGGCCGCGGCGAGGAGGCGCCGCGCGCGCCGCGCGCCGCGGTGGTGGCGTCGACCGGCCGTCGCCAGCTGGCGCTGGCCTGGCGCTGGTCGTCCGGGGCGGCCTCGGCGGCGATGGCCGAGCTGCTGGCGGCGGTGCTCGCGGTGCGCTGGCCCGGGCTCGTGCTGCGCCGCCTGCCGCTGCGCGAGGCCGGGTTGCTGGTCGCGACCACCACGCCGGCACGGGCGGCCGACGCGACCCGGCGGCTGCGCCGGGCCCTGGCTGACCTGACGCCAAGCCTCGACGAGCTGGCGGCGGCGCGGGTGCGGGCGCACGCCGCCGGCCTCGAGGTCGCGCTCGGCGCCGACGTCGACGATGGCGCCGCCTTCGCCGCGGCCTACGCGCGCCAGGTGGAGGCGATCGCGCCGGAGACCCTGCGTTCGGCCAGCGCGGCCCTGGCCAGCGCCGCCGCGGTCGCGGTCGCGACCTACCCGACCCGAGGCGGGCGCGTCGAGCCGCTGCTGGCCGCCCTCGGCGCGGACCGGCCGGCGCCCGCCGCCGCGACGGTGGGAGCGCTGGTCGCGCCGGCACCGGCCCGCCGGCCTCGGTCGACCTCGGCCTCGGCACCGGCGCTGGCCACGCTCGAGCTGGCGTTCGCCCCGCCGCCACCTGGCCTGCCGGCCCGCGTCGCCCACGCCGTGCTGGTCGGCGCGCTGGGCGGGGAGGGCGGCGCGCTCGCGCTCCGCCTGCGCCGACAGCACGCGCTGGCCTACCACCTGCTCGTCGACGGCGGCCTCGACGATGGCCTGGCCATCACCGTGGCCTGCGCGCCGGCCGATCGCGGCGAGGTCGAGCGCGCGGTCGACGAGGTGCTTCGGGCCAGCGTGGCCCTGCCGGCCGCGGCGCTGCGACGGGCCCGGGCCCGGGTCCACGGCGCCCACGCTCAGCGGCGCGAGGTCACGCGCGTGCTGCGCAGCCTGACCGAGGCCGACGTGGCGGCGCTGGCACGTCGCCGCCAGCTGGTCGACGCCGCGCACCGGCGCTGGTCCACCCCAGGGCCCGCCACCCGCGTCACCGAGGCGGCGATCACCCGCCGGGGGGCGCGGTGACGGGCGGCGGTCGCGCGCGTCCGACGGCGTGGTACGGCCACGGCGACCTGGCCAGCAGCCTGGTGCTGATCCTCCCGGTCTGGCTGGCCTACGCCGCCGCCGTGGTGTTCGCGACGACCAGCAACCGGGCCGACCTGGTGAGTCGCGGCATCTGGGCGCTGTGCGGCGGCGAGCGCGCGCCCTACCTGGTGGTGCACGCGGTCCTGGCCGCGCTGGCGCTGGCCTGGGCCCGGCGGGCCGGCCGCGGTCACTGCCTGGCCCTCGCCGTCGTCGTGCCGGTGCTGGTCGAGGCCACGCTGTACGCGCTCACCCTGGCCGTCGCCCTCGGCGCGCTGGTGGCGGCGCTGCCGCTCGGGGCCCAGCTCGATCACGTCGTCACCGCGCTCGGCGCCGGCGTGCACGAGGAGCTGGTGTTCCGGCTCGCGCTGTTCGCCGGCGGTGCGGTGGTGCTGACCCGGGCCGGCGTGGCCGCGCCCCGCCTGGCCTGGCTCATCGCCCTGGTCGGCTCGAGCGTCCTGTTCGCCGCGGCCCACCACCTCGGCCCGCACGCCGAGGCGTGGAGCGGGGCCGCGCTGGTCTTTCGCGCCCTGGCCGGGCTGGGCCTGGCGCTGGTGTGCTGGTACCGCTCGCTGGCCCACGCCGTGTACGCCCACACGCTGTTCGACCTGTACGTGCTGGTGGTGCGGTGAGCGGGGCCGACGTCGCCGCCGTCGCCGGGGCCGGGGCGCTCGGCTGCCTGCTGCGGTACTGGCTGGCCCTGCTGTTGCCCGGCGGCACGCTGCCGTGGCCGACCCTGGTGTGTAACCTGCTCGGCTCGCTCGCCATCGGCCTGGCCTACGCCCTGCTCGAGCGGCATGGCCTGCTGGCCGGGCGCTGGCGCCTGGTCGTGCTGACCGGGCTGCTCGGCGGCTTCACCACCTACTCCAGCTTCGCGCTGGAGACGGTGGGCCTGCTCGAGCGACGTGCGCTGGCGAGCGCGCTGGGCTACGTCGCGCTGACCAGCGCCGGGGCGCTGGCCTGCTGCGCGCTCGGCCTGTGGCTGGTGCGCCGGGCGTGAGGCCCCGGTGCCTCAGGCGAAGCCGCTGCCGAGATCGACGTCCATCTTGCCGACGTACAGCTCGAACTTGGCGCGCTTGATCGAGTCACTCATGCCGTCGGACTTGATGATGTTGAACGACTTGAGCCCGACCTCGTACAGGTTGATCCGGAAGTTGACGCCGGTGCGGTCGGGGTGCAGGTACTCGATCGAGCCGGTCCGCTCGGACCGCGGGTCGCGCTTGCCGGCGCGCACGAACTGATCGTACCAGCGCATCACCGAGTCGGCGTACTCGAGCGCCATGTACACGGTGAGGTCGGGGAACTCGATCTTGGTCGGCTCGATCTCCGGGTACAGCTCGCGCCCGGTGTGCAGGGTGCGAACGCCCTGCTTGATGGTGAACGCGTCGATCTTGTTGACCTTCGACATGTCCAGCCCCTCGAGGCTGAAGCGGAAGGCGGAGTTGAGCCACTGCTTCTGCTGCGGGGCCAGCGGGGTGACGATGCGGCTGCTGGTGCCGCTGCGCTTCGACACCACGGCCTCGGGCAGGAACTTGAGGCGCAGGTAGCTCGACTCGCGGCCGGCCCCACCCTCGAGCGCCGGAAAGCCGGCCTCCATGATGAGCGCCTCGCGGAACTCGTGATCGAGCTGCTCGAACATGTTGAAGTCGCCGTGGACGATGCGGCCGCTGCGGCGCGACGACTGCTTGCGCCAGGAGTCGCGGATCCAGGTCATCGCGTCGCGGCAATCGGCCAGGCCGAGCTCGGCGGTGAACGGCTCGATCTCTCGGGTCGAGGTGTGCTTGATCTGCTGGTTGTCGGTGCCAACCGGCTCGGCCATGGTGTTGGCCTTGGCGAAGCCACCCTCGATCGACTTGACGTAGCCGGGGGTGGTCGAGCCGTCGAAGTACAGCCCGAAGTGGCCCGCCGAGTAGGCGCGTTTCATCTGGGGAAAGGTCATGGCTGCTCCCGCGTGGCCAGGCTGAGGCGGCAAGTGGCTCAGGCCCTGGGCGCCTGAGTGTATCGCGCTTCGTAGTACGCCGCGGCACGGGCGGTTATCCCCGCCCGCCCCCCGGCCCGCTGGGCGGACGGGGCAGCCCGGCGGCACCCCGGCCCGCGGGTGCCGATCGCGGGGGCCACAGGCCCCCGACCCGGGGCCCGTGCCGCCGGTGACCGGGCGAGTTCACCCCGTTCGGTCCAGGTCGGCCCGGATCGGGCAACGCATTTTCAGGAAGTTAGCCAGGTGCGGCCAATGGTCGTCACGCGGGCGCGACCGGCACGCGAGTTGTAAGATACGCGGTGATGAGGCTGCCAAGGTCCACGTTTGCGTTTGCTCTGGTCCTGGCTGGTGCGGGCGTGGCGTCTGCCGAGGACGGCACCGCCACCGAGTCGACCAAGCTGTTCGAGGACCCCGGCGAGCGGTCCGACGTCATCCTCAAGATCAAGGAGGGCGAGAAGGTCGATGTGCTGTCGAAGGATGGCCGCTGGCTCCGGGTCCGGGTCCGCGGGCGGACCGGCTGGGTCATGCGCACCGCGATCGAGGTCGAGGAGGAGGCCGTGCCGCGCAACACCCGGCGCCGGCCGTTCGTGGAGGGCCGCTCGACCGGTCGCGGCTGGACCGGTGGCACGGAGGACGATCGGGTCGGCGGCGACGCCGTCGACGACGATGGCGGCGGCGGGGACGATGGCGGCGGTGACGACGACGACGGTGGCGACGATCGCGGCCGCGGTCGTGGCGGGGACGACGGCGGCGGGGACGACGACGACGGCGGGGACGACGACGGCGGAAGCACGTCGCGGCCGCGGGTCAAGGTCATGGCCAAGAAGGTGTCGCTGTACACCGACCGGGAGGAGCGCGACGACGTGGCGGCCACGGTCCGGCGCGGCGACGTGTTGTTCCTCGAGCGGGAGGACGACGGCTGGTACCTGGTCGAGACCGCCGACGGGGACTCCGGCTGGCTCAAGGCCTCGCAGGTCGAGACCACCGACGACGGAGGTGAGGACGGGCCGAGTCGACCCGGCAAGCGGGTCATCGTCGGCACCGCCCAGCTCGGGGTCAAGCTGCTCGGCTCGCGCCTGACCACCGCCGGCGGCGCCAACGCCGTGCCCGACAACTACGTGCTCGGCTCGTCGGCGGCCACCCTGTCGATCGGCGGCGAGCTCTGGTACCCGTACGGCAAGGACTACCTGCTCGGCGGGGAGCTGTCCTACGCCGGCAGCAAGGCCGTCCCCGGGCTGACCTACATGGGCGTCAACACCGGCGTCACCATCCACGACCTCGACCTGCGCGCGGTCGCCGCCTACGACCTCAAGAAGGCCAACGGGATGATGCCGATGGCCCGCCTGGGCTACCACTACGAGAACTTCGCCATCGCCAACGTGTCGAACGTGATGTCGAACCCGGCCAAGATCCCGTCGGAGATCTTCCGGGGGCCGACCCTCGGCGCCGCGCTCGAGATCCCGCGCCTGACCCCGAAGATCGGGCTCCGGGTCGGGCTCGACGCGCTGCTGTTCGCGTCGAAGCGGGTCCAGACCAAGAACCTCGAGGACGGCGCCAGCCCGAAGTCGAAGGCGTACTGGCTCGGAGCCGGCGCCACCTACGTGTGGAAGAACGGGATGGCCTTCGTCGGCAACTACGAGCTGACCTACAGCACGACCGACTTCGGCGCGCCGCTGGCGACGTCGCAGCGCGGCCACACCGGCACCGGGTCGGCGCGCAAGGACGTCAACCACGGCGTGACCATCGGCGTCAACCGCCTGTTCTGAGCGCCGCCATGTCGATGGACGTCCAGGCGCTGTTTCGCGAGTACCTGTCGCGCTTCGCGGCCGAGGTCGGTGACGTCGCCGACGGCGCGTTCGTGAAGTACCAGGGCCGCCTGATCAAGCGGCTCGGGTTCGAGGAGTTCGCCCCGGCGGTGCGCGAGTACCACGACCTGGTGCAGCGCTACTTCGACGGGCTCGAGCGGGGCGACACGATCAACAACATCGTGGTCAAGCTGTTGCGCGACAAGGCGGCGGCGCTGGTGTTGCCGCCGCCGATGTAGCCGCGGTCAGGGCAGGCGGCCGACCGCATCGGCGCTGGCCGGCCAGCGCGCGTGGCGCACGTCGGGGGCGACCGCGGCCAGGCCGGCGCGGAAGCGATCGATCGAGGGCCGCTTGTGCGGATCGACCGCCAGGCCGGCGACCAGCAGCTCGCCCAGGCCAGCCAGGGCGGGATCGGTGCCGAAGGCGCGCCGGACCCGGCGCGCGGCGTGGCCATCGTAGTGCTGGCGCAGGACGTTGTTGAGGTTGGGCCCGTCGACCAGGACGGTGTTGGTCACCACCTCGAAGGCGACGCAGGACAGCGCGTAGACGTCGGACGGGAACGGCTCGCCCGGCTGCCGTCCTGGTTGCCACACCTCGGGCGCGCCGTAGTGCGGGCTGCCACAGCCCGGTCGCAGCTGGCGCCCAGCCAGGCCGAAGTCGACCAGCACCGGCACCGCCGCGGCCGGGCCTGGCGCGGCCAGATCGGGCGGTGCGTGTGGCTCGCCGCCGGCCTCGCGCAGGATCACGTTCTGCGGCTTGATGTCGAGGTGGGCGACCCGCGCGCCGTGCATGGCCGAGAGGCCGGCGGCCAGACCGTCGAGGATGGTCAAGGCCGCGCTCATGTCGAGGCCCCCGCGATCGAGCAGGCGCTCGAGGGTCGGCCCTGGCACCAGCTCCATCACCAGGATCGGCTTGGGCCGAGCCCCGGCGTCGAAGGTGATGAACCCGGCCAGGTTGCGGTGCGGCGGCAGCGCCAGGAGGGCGCCGGCCTCCTGCCGGAACAGGGCCTCGAACTCGCGCTCCGACATCGTGCCAGCCGCGGTGCCGCCGTAGTCGGGCACCTTGAGCGCGAAGGTCTCGGGCTGGGCCCGGGTCCGATCGTCGCTGCGGCAGGCCACGAAGACCGATCCACCGCCGCCGGTGCCGATCGGGGCCAGCAGGTGGAAGCCGCCGACGCTGCGCGACATCGGCAGCCACGACGGCAGGCCGACGCCGCGCACGATCAGCGGCAGCAGGTTGTCGGTCTCGACCGGCAGGCGCGCGACCCGGGTCAGCACGGTGATGACCAGGTCGGTGATCGCCGGCGGCAGGATGCCGCGCAGGGCGTCGCGCCCGGCCGCGACCTCGTCGTCGATGGCGCCGGCGCCGGCGCGGATCGAGCGCTCGAGCGCCAGGCGCAGGTTGGTCATCGCCTCGGCCGGCGCGGCCAGGTCGGCGCCGATGGGCAGGCCGATGCGGCGCCTGGCCCCACCGGCGCCGGCGCTGAGCGCGCCGACCGCCCGGGTCAGCTCGTCGAGGGAGGCCGGCGGCACGGCGGCGCGACCGCTGGCCCGGACCATGACCGCGACGGCGCGGGCGGCGGCGGCGATGGCGTCGCGCAGGGCCTCGACCCGAGGTGAGGCCGCCCGCGGCAGCGCCTTGCCGAGGTCGGCCAGGCGCTCGCATGCCCGCGCCAGCGCGGTGGTGTCGTCGGGGTCGGCCGCGGCCCAGGTCGCGCCCATCAGCTGCTGGTAGGCGTCGAGCGCGAGCTCGACCGCCGGCACCATGGTCGCCTCGCGCACGATCGCGAAGTCCTCGCCCGGATCGAACCACGAGGTCAGCGCCAGCAGCAGGTCCGACACCTCGAGGTCGTCGTCGCGCAGGAGCGCGTCCCAGGTCCGGGTCATGGCGGCCCACACCGCGCGCCGCAGCGGCGACTGGTCGTCGCGGGCGCGCTGGACCAGCACCTGCAGCGCCGGCAGCCGGGCGCCCGGCCCGGGCGCGGCCGCGCCGCCAGCGCCGTCGAGCAGGCGCACCAGCACCCGCAGCCGGGTCAGGCGCAGGCGGAAGTTGGGCAGGGCGCCGGCGGTCTCGGGGCTGGCCTCGCGCGCCAGCAGGGTGCGTTCGAGCCGCGCCGTCGGCGCGGTCAGGCCGCCCAGCCCGGCGCCGTCGCCGTCGGCCAGGGTCAGGGCCGCAGCCAGCGTGCCGTCGGCCAGCAGCTCGCGCTCGAGCTCGCGCAGCGCCCGCTGGGTGTGGCGGCGGTCGAGCGGATCGTCCTCGCTGGCCCGCTCGAGCCAGTCGACGATGGCCGCCAGCTCGTCGAGCCCGGTCCGGGCGTGGCCGACCGCGGCGGCGAGGTGACCGCCGTCGAGCTCGTCTCGGGTCGCGCGCACCGCGCTGGCCAGCGCGCCGGGTGCGCCCTGGCCGGCCAGCTCGGCGCGCAGGGCCAGGGCCAGGGCGACCAGGCCGTCGTCGAGCTCGCGCCCACGGTCCTGGGCGTCGAGCCAGGCGATGGCGGCGGCGCGGGCGCGCGGCAGCGGCAGGTCGCCCTCCTCCCGCACCAGGTCGACCAGGGCCTCGACCGCGTCGAGGCCACCGAGCGGGACGGTGGCGGCGGCGAGGGCGTCGGCCGCGGCCGGCTGCGTCGCGGCCAGCCCGGCCAGGCCCTGCAGCACCGCGCGCGCCACGCCCGGGTCGCGTCGGCTGCGCGCGGCCAGGAGCGGCTGCCAGCGCAGCGCCATGCCGCCGCGCTCGAGCGCGGCCGCGGCCGAGGTGGCGGCCCGGCGCACCGCGTCGCCGCCGAGCTGCAGCTCGTGGTCGATCTCGGCGGCGATCTCCGAACGCGCATGGGCGATGATGCCGCGGGCGACGGCGGCGAAGCGCCACACCAAGGCCTCGCGATCGGTCAGCAGGCGGCGGTGGGCGCTGGCGACGTCGGCCAGGCCGAACAGCTCGGCGCCGTCGCCGCCGCGCTCCATGACCTCACGCGCGGCGTGGGCCAGGAGGCGGGCCGCGAGCCGGCGCTCCGGCAGCGAGCCGGTCGAGGGGGTCAGCAGCCAGCGGCCCGACAGCTCGGGCCGGGCGATCAGCGCCAGCGCCAGCGCGCCGACCCCACCAGGGGCGGACAGCGGCGCGGCCAGCACGACCTCGAGGCGGGCCCTGACCGCGGCGGGATCGAGCGCCCGCGGCGACGACAGCGCCAGCGCGGTGGCCAGGACCAGGAAGGTCTGGCGGTCGCCCTCGCGTAGCATGCGGATCACGCGCCGCCCGAGCTCGCGCCGCTCGCTGCCCGGCGGCACCGCCTGCGCCAGCTCGACCTGGACCCGGGCCGCGTGGGACGGCGACATCCACGACCAGTCGTCGAGCTCGGGGTCGGCCAGGACCAGGCGGACCGACCCCAGCAGCTGGGCGGGGTCGAGCCCCTCGAGCGGGGCCGGCCCGATCTCCGCCGCCGCCGCCAGCGCGGCCAGGCCGCGCCGCCACAGCCGTCGCCGCTCGTCCCCGGCCGTCGCCGCCGCCAGATCGAGCAGGGCGGCGAGGTCGTTGCCGGCGCTGCGCACGGCGTGATCGTATCCAACCCGGCGACGGGGCGCGAGATCGGGGCGAGGTAGTTGTCGGTGCCCGGCCGCCTGGCGCTCCGCCCCGGAGCAGGCGGCCCGGCGCGCGCGTCCACGCGGGCGCCCGGGGCGACGTGGTGGTCGTTGCGACGGGGGCCGCCCGGCGCTCAGCGCCGGAAGATGCGGCCCGGGGCGCGCGCCCGCGCCGAGCGAGCTTGGGCGCCCGGGGCGACGTGGTGGTCGTCGCGACGGCCGCCCGGCGCTCAGCGCCGGAAGATGCGGTCGAGGGCGCGCTTCATGCCGCCGGGCTTCTTGCCCGGGGCGACGTAGTTGTCGTTCTGATAGGCCAGGCGCGCCTGCGGGTCGACGCCGTAGTGCACGTACAGCGACAAGAGGTCGTGCACCATCTGCGAGATGCCGGTGGTGCGCAGGTCCCACGCGTTGCAGTAGCTGTCGGGCTTGTTGCGGATCATCGCCTTGCCGATGATCATCATGATGAGCGGATCGATCAGCTCGCCGTTGCCGTCGAGGTAGTGCTTGTAGGAGAAGAAGCGGTCCTCGAGCGCCAGGTCGGGCGCGCTCTGGCCCTCCTGCTTGGGCGTCCGCATGTTCTGGATCGTGCGGTACTCGTGCTCGACGTAGGCGGCGATGGTGTTGGTCTCGTCCTTGCGCTCGTACTCGACGAACTTGCGGAAGGCGTCGTACAGGTTCTTGGGGTTGGCGTAGGCGCCCGACACCAGATAGTAGAACACCGACCCCAGCGAGTAGATGTCGGCCGGCCGGCCCACGCTCTTGGCGACCCGGCCGCGCACGTTGATCTCCGACTGCTCGGCGTACGGCCGGTTGAGCAGGATCTTCTTGCGGGCGCGGTCGGCGGCCGAGATGCCGTACAGCTCGGGCCGGTTGAACAGCGAGAACGTGTCGTTCTCGAAGATGTCGATGTAGAAGTCCTCGAAGAACTCGACCTCGGGCGAGCCCTGGGTCACGTTGACCAGCAGCTCGAAGGTGTTGGTCTCCTGCTCCGGGCTCTGGAAGTACAGCGTGCCGGGCACGGCCTGGAACCGGGTCATCGACACGTCGAGGTCGGGGTCGGCCACCTTGCCGACGTTGAAGTCGGCCAGCTTGATGCGCATCTGCGAGCCGCGCAGGTTCTGGTCGGGCAGCTTGACCAGGATGTTGGCCGGCTTGATGTCACGGTGGCAGGTGTCGCGCACCAGGTGGGCGAACTCGACCGAGGTCGCGACCGGGATGATGTACTCGAGCACGCGGAAGATGCGCTCGCGCATCGGCACCGCGAGCAGATCGTCGCGCCGGCGCTTCTGGCGCGCGCCCTTGAGCCGCTCCTCGAGTGACATGTCGAGCAGCTCGAGGATCATGAAGTCGTTCTCGACGCGGTCGCGCACCGAGGGCGGGATGAAGTTGGCCGAGTCGTTCTCACCCGACGCCAGCAGCTCGACGATGTTGGGGTGACCCTGGACCCGCTCGAGGATCTCCTTCTCCATCTGGAAGCGCATCGCGTCCTCGGCCGACACGCCCTTCTGCAGGCACTTGATGGCGACCGGCCGGCGCAGGGTCGTCTTCGACTCGACCCAGCGCTCCTCCCCCAGGTAGGCCTTGGCGAAGCGGCCCGAGCCGAGCTCGACCGGCATGCCGTGCTCGTCGACGACGAAGGCGTAGATGCGGGAGCGGTTGATGAACGGCTGGGCGTTGATGGTGCCCGACACCACCCCGCCCGCGACGTGGGCCGGCGGCGCCGGCGCCATCGTGCCGATCTGCGTCGCGAGGTGGCCGTGGCCGGGGTGACCGGGGTGGCCGCCGTGACCATGAACCGGGGCCGGCGTCGGCTGCATCGTGCCCGGCTGCGGGGTCTGCGGCACCTGGTTGATGCTGGTCGGCTCCGGGTCGTACTCGACGTAGCTGTCGAACGCGGCCTGGGCCGGGGCGCTCGGCGGCGGGATGGAGGAGCCCCCGGGCCGGCTGGGGCCGCCCGAGCCGGGCGGTGGCGGTGGGGTGGGGGGGCTCATCCTTTGCTCCTGGTCGGCCCGCGTCGGCTCGGCGGGGCCGAGGCTCGCTGCTGGCCTGGCCCCGCAGTGTAGACGAAATACGCGCCCCGTCCGGTCCCGAAGTCGATCAGAACGACCTCGGGGCACTCTTCGACGCCGATGGCGATGGGCTCGGGCCCGAGCGGGAACACCCGGTGCCCGGCGGCCGGGCTGCCGAGCGCGAGGTAGGCCCGGGCCAGGATGTCCTGGCGCGGGGTGGTCAGGTCGAACACCGAGTCGGCCGCGATCTGCACGGCGCTGGTCGGTCGTCCCCCCGGCAGGGCGATGAAGCAGGACAGCGGCTTGAGGTGGACGATACGCGCCCCGCCGACGCCGACCTGCAGCGTGACCCGCAGCCGGATGCCGGTGGCGACGTCGGCGATGTCGGCGACATCGCCCTTGGTCTCGAGGAAGTGCACCACGCGGTCGGCCAGGCTGACCGGGGCCTGACTCACGCCGAGGCGGCGCGGCGGCGCCGTCGGCGCCTGCACACCCGGGCCAGCGCCGGCGGTCGCGACCGGGGCCAGCCGGGGCGGCGGCGCCGGCGGGCGCGCCACCGGCGGCGGTGCCGCGACCGTGGCGTTGCCGGGCAGCGGTGGCGGGCCGCCGGTGCGCGCGTGACCGGGCGGGGCCTGCAGCGGCGCGCCGTCGTGCACCGCGGCCCGGCCCGGGGCGACGTCGTCGCTCGCCAGCTCGGCGGCCGACAGCTTCATCGTGACCGGCGTGATCGGGGCCCGGACCGAGGTGGTCACCGGATCGGTCGCGGGCAGGCGGACCAGCTCGGCGGTGGACGGCTCGAAGGCATGGCCGAGCGCCTCCATGAAGTCGCCGATCTTGGTCGGACGATCGAACGGCGAGAACGCCAGGGCACGGGCCAGCAGCACCAGCGCGGGCTCCGGCAGGGCCAGGCCCGCGAACGCCTCGCGCATGAGGCGGTCGCCGTGGCGGCGCTTGCGGTAGCCCTCGTACACGTCGTCGCAGGCGAAGATCGGCACGCCGGTCATCATGTAGATCGCGACCACCGCCAGCGAGTAGATGTCGGTCGACGGCCCGACTGGCTGCCCGGCCAGCTGCTCCGGGGCGGCCCAGCTCGGCGAGTACATCGCCAGCTTGGCCCCGGCCACGACCTGGGTGTCGCCGGCCCGGTTCTCGCTGGTGGTGTCGTCCATCCACTTGGCGATGCCGAAGTCGGCCAGCTTGGGCAGGCGGGCCTTGCCGACCTCGGCGAACAGGATGTTCTGCGGCTTGATGTCCCGGTGGACGATGCCGAGGCCGTGCGCCTCGCCCAGGGCGTCACACACCGCGCCGACGATGCGCAGGGTCTCGCTGGCCGGCTGCGGCCCGAGGTCGCGCACGACGTTGGCCAGGGTGCCGCCGTTCATGTACTCGCACACCTGGAACGGCACCTCGCCCTTCTTGTCGTCGCGCTCGACGCTGATGTGGCCGAAGTCGTAGATGCGCAGGGTGTTGGGGTGGGTCAGGCGGGACAGCGCGAAGGCCTCCTGCACGAAGTGCTGGTAGCTGGCCTTGGAGATGCCGGCCTCGGTCGGCAGGCGCGAGAACACCTTGATGCAGACCGGCCGCGACAGCCGCTCATCCTGGCCGCGGTAGACCACGCTGTGCCCGCCCGAGGCGATGTTCTCGACCACCCGGTAGCGGTCGAGGACGACGTCGCCCGGGTCCAGCGGATCTTGCTCGGGGGAGGTGCTGCTCATCGTCGACGACCGCGCCGCTGCCAAGGGTACCATCGGGGTACCGGGCCCGGGCACCAGGACCGGGCAACCTGGTCGGCGCGGGCTCCGCCGCCGGCCCCACCCAGACGCCCAGGACTGTAGCTCGCATTACACTCGATCGCCGGCGGCTGTGCTAAGGAACAGGGGACGATGTCTCCGCGGATCGCGGTCCTGTTGGCGATCGGGCTGGCTGCGCTGGCGGGCGTGGTCTACCTGTACGTCGAGGTGTCGGCCACCACGCCGCCGCCGGTCCTGGCCGAGGGCCCGACGCGACCGCCGACCCCGGTCGACGACGAGCGCCGGGCCGAGGCCGTGCGCGAGGCGGTGGTCGGGCCACGCGTGGACCGGATCGAGCCGCAGCAACCTCCGCCCGTGCGGCCGACCGGCGCGGTCATGCCGGTCGGGCCGGCCAAGGTGCCCGGCCTCGCGCTCGATCGAACCGGCGATCGCCCGGTCGAGGATCGGCTGGCGGCGCAGGAGCTGATGGACGAGGCCAACCGCGCCTACGATCGGCAGGAGTACGACGACGCGGTCAAGATCTCGCAGAAGCTGCTGGCGGCGGAGCCGGGCAACATCCGGCTCCTGCGGATCGTCGTGTCGTCGGCCTGCCAGATGGGCGACTTCGACACCGCCGACGGTGCGTTCCAGCAGCTGCCGCCGTTCGATCAGCAGCAGATGAACAAGCGCTGCATGGAGAAGGCCGGCATGGCCTTCAAGACCGCGGCGAGCAAGGCGGGCCCGGGCAGCGAGGCGATCCGCCCGCCGACCCGGCCGGCCGGCAAGTAGCGGATCGCGCCTCGAGCTCAGGTCGCCAGGTGGCGCTCGATCAGCTTGGCCAGCTCGGGGATGGCCTCGACCACGTTGGTCTTGGCTGACGGGCGCATCTTGACGTAGGCCTTCTTGGCCGTGGTGTGGGTGGTGCGCTCGGCCCGGGCGTCGGTGACCGACAGCAGGTCCTCGGCCACGTCCTCGGAGCGCGCGGTCACGAACGCGGCGAACGAGGTCTGCTTCTGCGCCGCCCAGGTGTCGTAGTGCGGCTGCACCTTGTTCAGCCAGTCGTCGAGCAGGCCGTCGACGACCTCCGGCACGAAGCGCTTCTTGATGGTCTTGATGGTCGCGTACGCGCCCTTGATGACCAGCCCCTTGGTCTTGACCTGGGCGTCGATGAGCGCCACGCAGTCCTCGACGACCTTGCCGCGGGTCGGTTGCTGTCCAAGCTGCTGCACCAGGGTCGCCATGGCCGCGAACCATACCGCAGTTGCGCGGCGGGGCGAATCGTCGGCGCCAGGTGTTCAGGTCGAGGTGGTGCGGAGGGCGTCGGCGTCGACCACCTCGGTCGGGGCGGCCCCTTCCGCCGGGGCGAGCGTGGACAGCGCCGCGCCGCGCTCGATCCAGATGCGGCGACGCCGGCGGTCGTGCGCCAGCGCGGTGATCGTGCCGGGCACGGTGGCCAGCGTCGAGCTGGTGCTGTGGCGCAGGCCGAGCCCGAGCACGGTCGAGGTCGTGGCGCCAGGGTCGGCGATGACCGCCAGCAGCCCGGCCGGGCTCAGCGCCAGCGCACGCACCGGCGCGGCCAGCTCGAGCCGGGCCACCTCCTGCTGCTGATCATCGAGGGCGAGCACGGTGGTGCCGCGGCCGACGTAGGTGGTGTGACCATCGCCGCCCAGGGCGAGCGCGGCCGCGCCCGGGCCGAGCCGACGTGGCCGCCAGCCGTCGACGGCGGCCAGGCGCCACACCGCGTCGTCGCCCGCGACCAGCAGGCGGGCCGCATCGCCGTCGCACGCCAGCGCCCGCACCGGCGTCGGCAGCTCGAGCGCGCGGATCGTGCCGTCGGGCCAGCGCGCGCTGGTGTCGCCGAGCCAGAGCGCGCCGCCGGCCAGCGCGGCCAGGGCTCGCACCGGGGTGGCGCTGGCGTCGACCGTCCACGGCCCGGTCAGGCCGAGGCGGGCGACCCGGTGCGGATCGAACGCCCACGCCACCTCACCGGCGCCATCGACGACCAGGCGCATGGCGCGGCGCTCACGTCTGCTGGTCGAGCAGGTCGATCAGCAGGTACGCCTCGGCGGTGCGGCGCGGCCCTGGCGCCCCGGCCATGACCCGGAAGTCGGCCGCGAGCTGGCGCCGCTGGTACGACCGGTACAGCGCCATCGGGTCGATCTCGCGCGAGTGCTCGAGCTCCTCGATCTGCCGGCCCAGCACACCGCCGGCCCAGGCCGGGGTGGCGGTGCGCAGCTGCTGCTCGGTCATGGCCCGGCGCAGGATGCCCAGCTCCTCGAACGTCATGTTGAACAGGAACTCCTCGAACGCCGACGACTCGTCGGCCGAGGAGCCGTCGCGGGCGAAGAACTCGAGCACCTTGGGGTTGCAGTCGGCGATGGCCAGGGCGAACGTCTCCGACGCCGCCAGCAGGGTGCCGAAGTGGCTGTGGCAGCTGTTGCGGGCGTGCCAGGCCGACTCGAGGATGGGGGCGAAGTCGTCGATCTCGATGGCGGCGTCGTCCCACACCGAGATGAGCTGGTCGGCGGCGCGCCGCTTGGTCGACATCTCGACGTTGCGCTTGCGCAGGAGGGCCAGGAACAGCTCCTCGGCCATCAGCGTGTAGATCGACTGCGCGAGATCCTCGCGCAGGTCGTGCGCCAGGGCGTGGAACCGCTGCGGGTGGTCGGCCTCGAGCGCGACCGTCGACTTGAGGAAGGCGCGCAGGAAGTT
>JAGPCO010000167.1 GCA_018058095.1 Kofleriaceae bacterium | reverse complement strand
GTGCGGTCACGGAACGGCGATGGCCGACCCGGCTCGGACAGGGTGCCGCGGTGCTGCCGGATATCCTCGTCGGACAGGTCACACACGTAGGCCAGGCCGTCGTTCACGAGGCGCTCGGCCAGCTCGTACATGCGCGGGAAGTAGTCGGCCGAGAACAACACCGCGGTCGGCGCGAATCCGAGCCAGCGCACGTCGTGCTCGATCGACTCGACGTACTCGACGTCCTCCTTGGTCGGGTTGGTGTCGTCGTAGCGGAGGTTGCAGGTGCCCTGGTAGTCGCGGGCCAGCCCGAAGTTGAGGCAGATCGACTTGGCGTGGCCGATGTGCAGGTAGCCGTTGGGCTCGGGCGGGAAGCGGGTCGCGACCCGGGTGTGCCGGCCGGCGGCCAGGTCGGCGTCGATGATGTCGCGGAGGAAGTCGGTGCGCTCGGTCGCGGTCATGGCCGGCGCACTGTAGCAGCCCCGGCCCGCCCGGGTGATCGTCGTCGGCCGCGCGGCGCGGTCAGGGCCAGGCGTTGAGGACTTGGCGGTCAGGGCTTGGCGCCCAGGGCGAGCGCCCGGACCGTGTCGGCGCTCATGCCGACCCGCAGCCAGGTGTCGGCGCCGCCGAAGCCGATCTCGATCGGCAGCGGGGCGGGCACGGCGGGCGCAGGCACGGTCGCGCCCGGCGCGGCGCGCTGCGCGGCGATCATCCCCAGCAGGTCGAAGTACACCAGCAGGCTGGCGCGTCGTGCGCTGGCGCTGGCGATGGCGGTGGTCAGCTCCGGGCTGGCCGCCGTCGCCCCGCCGTCGAGCTGCCGCACCAGCATCGCCTTGGCGTCCTGGCCGATGGCCATGACCACGGCGTCCGCCAGCGCGATCACCACCGAGGTGGCGGCCGGGCCGCCCCACGCCGTCTCCATGGACTGGCGCACCGCGGCCGGCGCCGACGGTCTCACCGTGGTGGTGATGACGTCGCCCCGGACCTTCTTGTGGCGGAACCCGCCGCGCTGCACGGTGGCCGCCACCTCCGGGCTCAGCCCCGCCGCGGTCACGGCCGCCATCGCCGCCGCCGTCGCCGCCGGTCGCGCGCTGCCCATCATCATGGTCATCGAGGTGCGGCCGCCGGCCACGTCCATGCGCATCGCCATCGGTCCGCTCAGGCCCTGGTAGACCGTGCGCATCGCCTCTCGGTACCGCGCGGCCTCGGCCGCGGTGGCCCCGTCCTTGGGGCCGACCAGGGCGAGCATCGCGTCGATGAACTGCTCGAACTGGAGCTCCCCACCGACGACGATGCCCGGCCCGCTGGCCAGCCGGGTCAGCAACGCGAAGCTGGCCGGGTGCTGCGCGGCGGCGAAGCGCGCCACCCCCGAGTCCGGCGCGGCGCGCACGGTGGCCGTGGCCGACGCCTCGGTCGCGCCGACGTCGAGCGTGACCACCAGCTCGCGCGTGTTCAGCAGGCCGTCGACCATGCTGGTGGTGATCTCGCTGGTGAGCTTGTCGAGCATCGCGGCCTGCCCGGCCCCACGCATCGCCTCGCGCACCCGGTCGCCGTGACGCGCCCACACCTGGTCGAGGTGCACCGTCAAGGTCGGCGCCGTCGGCGCGCCGGTGGGCGGCGCCGCCACCTGGGCCGCCAGCCAGCCGGCGCCAGCGGTGAGCGCGGCGTCGGGGCCGATCACCACCACGCCACCGGCGAAGTGGATGGCGCGCACCGTCGACGGCCCGCCGTCCATGGCGGCGTCGAACGCGGCGCGATCGGTCACGCCGGCGGCCAGCAGCATCGGCTGCGGGTAGGCCCCGGGGTCGAGCACGGCGAGCGCGACCGGCCGGCTGGCATCGAGCCCGGCCAGCGGCTGGGTCCCGAGCGCGGGGCCGATCATCGCCAGCAGCAGGTCCGGGCTGAGCTGCGCGCCCATGCCGGGCATCACGGTGTTGGCGAAGGCGGCGGCGTCGGTGATCAGGCGGGCCGGGCTGGCCACGAACCCGCGCGCCATCAGGTCGGCCGGCGCGGTGGCGTCGGTCGGGATGGGCAGCGCCGCGGTGGGCGCGGGCTGGGTCAGCGCGACGCCGTCACCCGTCGCCGGCGGCGGCGTGGCCGCCGTCGGCTTCGAGCTGGGGGGCGAGGCGCCGCCGCAGGCCGCGGCGGCCACGGCGAGGGCGAGGAGGAACCGGGACGACCACACACGCGCTCCATTCATGAGCGCGACGATGCCCGCGCCGCGGCGCGCTGACAAGGCGCTCAGCGCCGGCCGACGACGACGTACTGGTGCGGCAGCTCGTCGGCGACGATCTCGGCGCGCAGCCCGGCCGCGGTCAGGTCGGCGGCGATGGCCTCGGGCGCCAGCCGCATGGCCGCCGGTGGCCCGTGTGGGCTGTCGAGGGTGAAGTCGACGACCTGGACGAAGCCACCCGGGCGCAGCGCCTTGGCCAGCTTGCCGGCATAGGCCTGGCGGTCACCCAGGTGGTGCCACACGTCGACCACCAGGACCCGGTCGACCGAGGTCGCGGGCAGCGCCGGGTCGTCCATCGGCGTCAGCGCCGGGCGGACGTTGGCCCAGCCCTCGCGCTGCCCGCGCTCCTCGAGATAGCGCACCATGTCGGCCTCGACGTCGGTCGGGATGACCGTGCCGCCCGGGCCGACCGCCGCCGCCAGCCGGCCGACGAAGTAGCCGGTGCCGGCGCCGAGGTCGACCACGGTCTGGCCGGGGCTGAGCCCGAGCAGGGCGACCACGTGGTCGGGCTTCTGCCAGGCGTCCCGCGCCGGGTCGTCGAACACCTTGGCCCAGCGCTCGGCGTCGTCGAAGCGGTGGTGGCCCGATCCGACGTCGTGGCCACCATGGTGGGCGTGCCCGGCGTGCCCGGCGTGCCCGGCGTGCCCGGCGTGCCCGGCGTGCCCGGCGTGGTCGCCCGGACCCGCGCCGGCGGCGGGGCCGGCGGCAGGGGGTGTAGACGGGCCACCGCAGGCGGCTGCCAGGGTGGTCACGAGCAGGGTTCGGCGCATGACCGCTCTTACCGCGCCGGTCGCGGATTCGCCAGTGGCCGCCGTGTGGCGTGTCAACGCAGCAGCGCGTACAGCACCACCGACATCATCGACAGCACGAAGCCGCGCAGCCCGGTGGTGGCCGACTGCTCGACCGACGGCACCGGCACCTGGACCGGGTTGTCGCTGCCGACCCACACCGCGACCTGCTTCTCGCCGGCGCCGGCGGCGATGGCCAGCTGGGTCGTCCCGGTCGGCACCCCGGTCACCACCACCCGCCGGGTGTGGGCGCGGTCGACCACGACCACGCCGTTGACGGC
Organism: Kofleriaceae bacterium; assembly: GCA_018058095.1. Lineage (GTDB taxonomy): Bacteria > Myxococcota_A > Polyangia > Haliangiales > Haliangiaceae > JABFXX01. Next base: position 8,832 of record JAGPCO010000167.1, on the reverse strand, counting down.
CACGGTCACGTCGGACGCGGCGCGGGTGAAGCGCAGCTCGACCGTGCCGGTCGGCTCGTCGGGGCTCGACGGGAACCGCGCGACCACGTCGTGCGCGCATCCGGTCAGCAGCGCCGCCAGCGCCACCAGCACCACCAGCGCCGCCCCCCACCATGCTTTCGGTCTGGGCCCGCGTTGCATGTTCCTTGGTCTCGCCAGCGCCGGCCATGGTTGCCCGCCCGCCCGCGTTGCCGGTACCGTCGGCGCCGATGGCTCGCATCAACGATCACTTCCTCAAGCTGCCCGCCGGCTACCTGTTCCCCGAGATCGGCCGCCGGGTCCGGGCCTTCACCGCGGCCAACCCCGACGCCGCCGTGATCCGCCTCGGCATCGGCGACGTGACCGAGCCGCTGGCGCCGGCCATCGTCGCCGCCATGCACGCCGCCGTCGAGGAGATGGGCCAGCGCGCCAGCTTCCGCGGCTACGGGCCCGAGCAGGGCTACGACTTCCTGCTCGACGCCATCGCCGAGCACGACTACCAGCGCCGCGGCGTCACCGTCGGCCGCGATGAGATCTTCGTGTCCGACGGCAGCAAGTGCGACTGCGGCAACATCCAGGAGCTGTTCGCCGCCGACGCGACCATCGCCGTGACCGACCCGGTCTACCCGGTGTACGTCGACTCCAACGTCATGGCCGGTCGGACCGGGACGCTCGGCGCCGACGGCCGCTACGCCGGCCTGGTCTACCTGACGGCGGACGAGGGCAACCGCTTCGTGCCGGCGCCGCCGACCGGCAAGGTCGACGTCGCCTACCTGTGCTCGCCCAACAACCCGACCGGGGCGGTGGCCGACCGGGCCCAGCTGACCGCCTGGGTGCGGTGGGCGCTCGACGTCGGCGCGCTCATCGTGTTCGACGCGGCCTACGAGGCCTACGTGTCGGACCCGGCGCTGCCGCGCACGATCTTCGAGATCGAGGGCGCGCGCCGGTGCGCGATCGAGCTGCGCAGCTTCTCCAAGCGGGCCGGCTTCACCGGCGTGCGCTGCGCGTTCATGGTCGTGCCCAAGGAGCTCATGGGCCAGGACGCCGCCGGCAACCCGGTGTCGATCAACGCGTTGTGGTCGCGCCGCCACTCCACCAAGTTCAACGGCGTGTCGTACCCGGTGCAGCGCGCCGCCGCCGCCGCCTACGCGCCCGAGGGCCTGGCCCAGACCCAGGCCCAGGTCGCGTTCTACATGGCCAACGCCCACCGCCTGCGCGACGGCCTGACCGCGGCCGGCTTCACGGTCTTCGGCGGCGAGCACGCGCCGTACCTGTGGCTGCGCTGCCCGGCCGGGCTGACCTCGTGGCAGTTCTTCGACGAGCTGCTGACCCGGGCCCACGTCGTCGGCACCCCGGGCGCCGGCTTCGGCCCCGGCGGCGAGGGTTACTTCCGCCTGTCGGCCTTCAACAGCCGCGCCAACGTCGACGAGGCCCTCAGCCGCATCCGGCGCATCTTCGGGTAGCGCGGCTCGCGCCGACAACGACGACCGCCGATGGTTCGTGGCCGTGGCCGAGGCCGCGGCCGATCACGCGTGATCGTGGCCGTGCACCTGAACGGGAACGAAACCTTGGTGGTGATCGACGCCGTGAACGCGAGTGCCGACAGGCCGCCCCCGACCACGGCCGCGGTCGCCCGGCCCGATCAGGGCACGCTGATCGTCACCGTCCAGGTGCCGTCGACGCCGGGCAGCGTGTCGGTCCGGGCCGCGGCCCGATCGGTCCGGGCCAGCCGGATGAGCTCGCCGGTGCGCAGGGGCAGGGCGACCGCGCCCGGCGGGCGGGCCACCCCGTCGGGGCCGGTCCACACCAGCGGCAGGTCGACCGCGGCGACGGTGACCTGGTAGGTGCCGTCGGCCCCGGTCCAGCGCAGCACGTCGTCGTCGTTGCGGGCGTCGAGCGCGCCGCTGACCGCCCGGCCCGACACCAGCGGGGTGGCGTCGGCCGCGCTGTTGTTGGGTTCGGTCTCGCGCCCGGGGTCGGCCTGGTCGCGCTCGACCCGCACCGTGTACTCGTCGCTGACGTTCTCGATGGCGGGCGCGCCATCGCTGGCCTTGTGCTGCCCGATCTCGACGATGATGGGCCCGTCGACCCGACGTCGCCTCAGCACCTCGCCGCCACCGACCCCGGCCTCGTCGACCCGGGCCTGCTCGGCCCCGCTGAGCGAGCGCACGCTCAGGTACAGGTCCATGTTGGGCAGGCCGCTGACGCTGACCGAGATCAGCTCCTGCGCGCCGGTGCCGACCACCCGGAACAGATCGCGGTCGGGCTCGGCCCGGCTCAGCCGGCGGCCGATGGTGGCGGTGACGGGGGTGGCCAGGGCGATCCGCGTCGCGTTGACCAGCTCGTGGTTGGGCTCGCGCTCGGCCCGCCGGGTCGCCGGCTCGCGCAGCAGCAGGTAGGCCGCCGCGCCGGCGGCGCCCAGCACCGCCAGCGCGCCGGCGCCGAGGCCGATCCAGCGCCGGCGACGCAGCGAGCTCTCGTAGCGGTCGAGGTCGCTCCGGCGCAGGCGCAGCTCGCTGACCGGCTCGTCCTCGCCCAGCCAGGCGCTGCTCGGCCGGCTGCGCGGCACCGCGGTGGCGTCGCCGACGACGTCGGTGAACGCGATCTCGAGCGCGGCCGCCAGCTCGGCCACGCTCTGCCAGCGGTCGGCCGGGTCCTTGGCCAGGGCCTTGGCGACGATGTGGTCGACCCGGCTGTCGATCTGCAGGTCGGGCCGGCGCGCCGACGCCTTGTCGATCTCCGAGGTCAGGTGCTTGGTCAGCACGCCGACCGCGCTCTTGGCCGTGTACAGGTACTGCCCGGTCAGGACCCGGAACATCAGCGCGCCGAGCGAGTAGATGTCGGCCCGGGCGTCGACCTCGTCGCCGCGGATCTGCTCCGGCGACATGAAGTACGGCGTGCCGACGATCTGGGCCCGGTCGGTCATGTCCGGCGCCGCCTCGCGGGTCGACAGCTTGACCAGGCCGAAGTCGAGCACCTTGGCGAAGTCGCGCCCGCCGGTCGAGCGCGTCACCAGCACGTTCTCGGGCTTGAGGTCGCGGTGGACGATGCCCAGCTCGTGCGCCTCCTGCAGCGCGCCGCAGATCTGCACGAACAGCGGCGCGGCCCGCGCGAACGGCAGCGCGCCGTCGCGCTCGACGACCCGGGCCAGGTCCTGGCCACGCACGTGCTCCATGATGAGGTACAGCGCGCCCTCGACCGAGCCGAAGTCGAACACCTGGACGGTGTTGGGGTGGTTGAGCCGGGACACCGCCAGCGCCTCGCGCTCGAACCGCTGCATCACCTCGGGGTCGCCGACCAGGTCGCGGTGCAGGACCTTCATCGCCGCGATCTTGCCCATGCGCAGGTGCTCGACCTTGTAGACCACCCCCATGCCACCGCGGCCGACCACCTCGATCACCCGGTAGCGTCCGTCGACGACGCGGCCGAGCCAGGCCCGGTTCGACTCGGTCACGCGGCGGTCGGGGTCCGACATCTCGGCCGAGTCGGCCGCGAGCGCGCCGCTGTCGACGGCGCCGACCTCGGTCACCGCCGCCTCGAGGCGGGCCGACTCGGTCAGGCGGGCCCGCTCGAGCGGGCTGACCCGCTGCATGTCGGCCCCGCACTCGCGGCAGAACCGCGCGACCTCGACGAACGACGTCCGGCAGCGCGGACACACGTAGCGGGGAGCCGGCGTCGACGACATCGCCGGCGCAATGTAGCACCGCGGTGCCCGGCGCCGCGACGGCGGCCGGGCGCATCGGGTAGGCTACCGCTCATGCACGCGCGCGCACGCTGGTGGATCGCCCTGGTGGCTGGCCTGGTCGGTCAGGTCGGCCTGGCCGCGCCGGCCTGGGCCGGGCGAGCCCGCATGGCCTGGCTGCCGGCGACCGAGGTCGTGCCGGAGCGCGGCGCCGAGATCGAGGCGGATCTGGCCGACCTCGACAACGTCCTGCCCGGCGATCTCGACGAGTCCGTCCTGACCTGGGCCGCCACCATCGGCCTGACCGATCAGCTCGAGCTGTCGCTGCCGGTCGACCTGCAGTGGCGCCGGCCCGCTGGCGCCCCGGCCACCACCCAGTTCGCCCGCTGGGGCGCCGAGGCGCGCTACCGCCTGGCCTCGAGTGACCCGGTCGACGCGCCGGCGCTGGTGCCCCTGGTGCGGGTCGCGCTGGCCCGGGTGGTGAGCGAGCGTCGGGCGGCCGAGGTCGAGCTCGGGCTGCACCTCGGGCTGGCGGTGCGCTGCGTCCACCTCCAGCTCGGGGCCGACCTCGCCACCGTGATCCGCCGCGGCGAGGACACGCTCACGCTCCGGCCCGGCCTGGGCGTGAGCGGCCGCGTCGTCGGCGAGCTGCACCTGGGCTTCGAGGTGGTGGCCACCCACGACCTGCGCGGCGGCCAGGCCGACTGGCTGGCGCTCGGACCCAGCCTGGGCTGGACCCACGGCCGGTCGTGGCTCACCGCCGGCGCCGCGCTCGGCGTCACCGGCATCGACGGCGCGGCCCGGCTGCGCTGGGGCATCGCCTTCTGATGGGCCCGACGGGCAAGGCGCGGCGGCTCCTCGCCGTCGCCGGGCTGGTCCTGACCACCGCGCTGGGCGCGAGCGCGGCCGCGGCCGGCGCGCTGACCGGCACCCTCACCGTGCGCGACGGCGCCGGGCGCTCCGTCGACCCGAGCGCCGCCGTCGTCTACCTGGTCGGCTTCACCGAGCCCGCCACCGGCAGCGTCGTCACCATCGAGCAGCGCGGCCGTCGCTTCGTGCCCGACCTGGTCGCCATCACCGCCGGGGACGACGTCGACTTCCCCAACCGCGACAGCATCCTCCACAACGTGTTCTCGACCTCGTCGGTGCGGCCGTTCGACCTCGGCTCGTACAAGCGCGGCCAGAGCAAGCGCAAGGGCTTCCCCACCGCGGGCGTGGTCGACGTGTACTGCAACATCCACCCGGAGATGGCGGCCACCATCCTGGTGTTGCCCAACCGCCGCTTCACCCGGCCCGATCGGGCCGGTCGGTTCAACCTGCCCGGCGTGCCGCCCGGGCGGTGGACCGTGTTCGCCTACGTCCGCGCGGCGGTCCGCCCGGCCAGCGCCGTGGTCGAGGTCGGCGCCGACGGCTCGGCCGCGGTCACCCTGGTGCTGACCGTCGGGGCGGAGCCGCCCCACGTCAACAAGTTCGGCGAGCGCTACCGCGACCCGGCGCGGTACCGCTGACCGCCGAAAACAACCGAACCCGCGCCGTCGGCAACGAGCCTGACTGCCCGGAGCGGGCAGGGGCACGGGCACGGGCACGGGCACGGGGCAGGGTGACTTCGAAGCGCCGGTGGCGTTTCTCAGCACCCTGCTACGGGAACTGCAGGGGACAGGCGTCGTGGCTGAGCCCGCTGGCGGTGTCGACCGGCACCGCGACCTCGGCCGTGGCCGCGTCGATCGAGCGCAGGTAGGCGATGAGGTCGTCGAGCTTGCCGGGCTGGGCCAGCACCAGCGGGAAGTTGGCGGCGCCGGCGGCGGTGTGGAACTCCCACGACGGGTCGGTCAGCAGGTCGGCCAGCGTCGCGGCCTGGCCGTGGTGCAGGTACGGCGCGCCCAGCGCCAGGCCATACAGCGACGGCACGTTGTAGCCGGCCCGGCCCTGGGCCCGGACCAGGCTGCCGGCCGACGGGCGCAGCTCGAGCGCGTCGGTCGCCGCGGTGTCGAGGCGGTCGCCGAAGGTGCCGACGTTGCGCAGGCCACACGCGACCTGGGCGATGCCGATCGGCGCCGCCTCGGCCGGGCCGGTGTCGTCGGCCGGCACCGCCGGCTGGCCCGACACCTGGGTCCGCGCCGCGCCGCCGTTGCCGTAGGTCAAGGTGGCGGCGAAGAACCCGGGCGGGTTGAACGGCGCGGTCGTCAGGCCGAGGTTGGTCGCGCTCGACGGCGCGAAGTACCGGCGCGACACCGTGAAGCCGGCGCCGCCGTGGCACTTGGCGCAGCCGCCGTCGACGAACAGCTGGGCGCCACGCGCGACCGCCTGCGGGTCGACGGTGGTGGCCGCGTGCGGCGGTCGGATGGTCTTGACGTAGCTGTCGAGGTCGTCCCAGTCGGCGTGGCCGCAGGTGGCGACGGCAGCGTCGTCGGCCAGCTCCTTGAGCGGGCGGGCCAGGCCGCCGATGCCGGCCAGGGAGACCTGGGTCTCGCGGTCGAGCTGGCCGCACTCGGCCAGCGTCGGCGCGGTGGTGATGACGCCGAGCCCACCCGACACGTCACGCGTGTTGCGCTCGAAGTCGTGGTGCTCGTCGAAGATGCCGGTCCAGTTGAAGACGCGCTGCTTCTGCGGGCCCGGGCCGTGCGAGAACGTGCCGTCCTGCGACGTGGTCTGGCGCGGCCCGGCCGCGAACACCCAGGTGATGTTGTCGGTCAGGCCGTCGGGGTGGCACGAGCCACACGACGACCAGCCCTCGCCGCCGCGCGCGCCGTTGCCGCCCGCGTTCGACCACCGGCCGCGGCCGGTGACGTAGAAGCGCTGGCCGCGCAGCGCGGCGATCTCCAGCGCCGCGGTCGGCGCCGGCGCCGCCTCGGTCGTGCTGGCCAGCACCTGGCCGGCCAGGTCGACCACGGCCAGGCGCTGGCTGACCGCGCAGTTGACGTAGGCGCGCCCGGCGCTGGCGTCGACGGCGACGCCGGTCGGCGCCTGGCACGTGCCGATCGTCGCGTTGCCGGCCAGGTCGATGAACTTGTTCTGGGTCGAGCCGATGCTGACCGGGTCGGCCCAGTTGACGCGCACCATGACGTCGCCGGCCTTGCCGACGACGTAGGCGATGTTGCTGTCGGGCACGAAGTCGAGGTCGGCCAGGTCGCCCGGCAAGAGGCGCGGGTTCTGCGGCGTCGGCGCCGGGATGGCGTCGACCATCTTGCGGGCCAGGTTGGTGGTGCCGGCCGGGCCGGTCAGCTCCTGCCCGGTGCCGAGGTCGGCCACGTACACCACCGGGAACACGTTGTTGTCGAACCGCGGCGGCCCCTCGGGCGAGGCCGACACCGAGGTCACGAACACGCGCTGGCCGCTGATCGCGACCGCGCCGAGCTGGTTGGGCGAGGTGGTCACGGTCGGGTTGCCGGCCACGCCGCCGCGCGGGAAGCCGCTGTCGGTCGGCGCCAGGGTGATCGCGCCGGCCGGGGCCAGGTCGGCCAGGGCGTAGCGCCGGACCAGGCCGGTCCGGCCGTCGTCCTTGCCCTCGCGGCCGGGCACCGGCACGCCGAAGAACTGCGGGGCGACGAGCGTCTCGTCGTCGTCGTCGCCGTCGAGGTCGTTGCTCACCACCAGCGCGCGCGGCCGGTCGATCGGGATCGACCCGGTCACGGTCATGGTCGCGGTGTCGAGCACGCTGATGCGGCCCTCGGCCAGCTCGGCCACGAACGCGCGCCGCCCGGTCGGCGACAGCGCGATCGCCACCGGCTCGCTGCCGACGCCGACCGTGGCGTCGACCGCGGGGGCGGCGCCGTCGAGGCCGGCGATGCGCACGACGGCGGCACCGGCGCGCAGGGTGACGTAGGCGGTGCGGCCGTCGGGGCTCAGCGCCACGCTGCTCGGCTCGCTGCCGACGTCGATGAGCGCGCGCCGAATCCCGGTCGCGGCGGTGAACACCGCGACCGAGCCGTGCCGCTGGTTGACCTGGACCACGGTCTGGCCGTCGTCGGACAGGGCGATGCTGCTGCTGCGCGAGGGCCGGGTCGCCGGGGTCAGCGGGGCGGCGTCGGCGCCGGCGCCGGCATCGGCGGCCGGGGCGTCGACGTCGCCGCACGCGGTCAGGCCGGTGGTCAGGCCCGCGGCCAGGCTGGCGGCGAGGGTCAGGCTCAGGCGGCGGCGGCCGCGCGGGCCGGAGCGGCCCGGCCGGGCCGGGTCGAGGCCACCGGCGGTGGTGGCGTGGTGCGGAGCATCTAGGCGAGTTGGCATCTGGGTTCCCCTGGGTGAAGTGGCCAAGCTGGACGGTGCGGATGGCCACGAGGTGGCCGATACCGGGCTGAGGGGTGATCGCCTTCGGATCTCAGTCAATTATGGAGACCATGCATGATGATTATGGTAGGCCTAGGACCATCATGGACTTGCGCCAGCTGCGCTACTTCCAGGCCGTGGCAGCCGCCGGCTCGCTGTCGACCGCCGCGCGCCGCCTCGGGGTCAGCCAGCCGGCGCTGTCGGTCGCGCTGCGCAAGCTCGAGGCCGCGGTTGGTGCGCCCCTGCTGGCGCGGGATCAGCGCGGCGCCGCCCTGACCACGGCCGGGCGCAGCCTGCTCGGCGCGGTCGACCAGGCGCTGGCCGTGCTCGCCGACGGCCAGCGCGCCGCCGTCGCCGCCGCGCAGGCCCCCGGCGGCCGCCTGGTGCTCGCCTGCGCCGCCACGGTGGCGCCGGCCCTGTCCCCCGTCGTCGTCGGCGCGCTGCTGGCCGCGCTGCCGACGCTGCGGCCCGAGGTCCTGCCGCTGCCGAGCACCGAGGTCGAGCAGGCCGTGCAGTCGCGGGCGGCGGATCTGGGGCTGGTCACGCACGTGGCCCGCAGCCGCGAGCTGGTCCGTGCGCTGGTGGTCGACGACGAGCTGGTGGTGGTCGGCCAGTCGGCGCCGAGCTGGGCCGAGGCCGGGGCCATGGTCCGCGCCGGCCCGCTATGGCTCGATGGTTCGCTTCCGGCCGCCGCCTCCTTGCAGGCCGAGCTCGGCCGCCGCGGCCTGCCGTGTGCGCGGATTGTCAAGGGGCGGCCTGACTGACCGCGGAAGGGGCGGCCAAACTGATCGCGGTTATCCACAGGGCGCGGTCGGCGGTCCTCCAGGTCTCGCGGTGGCGCGGCAGGGGCGGCCAAACTGATCGCCGTC
>JAGPCO010000066.1 GCA_018058095.1 Kofleriaceae bacterium | reverse complement strand
TCCTGGTACTGGTTGCTGTCGAGCAGCGTGTAGCCGACGAACAGCGCGGCGGCGAGGATGCCGCCGACCAGCACCACGGTGTGGAACAGCTTGTCGTACTTGAGGTGCATGAAGAACACGCACACCAGCGACGCCTTGATCACCGCGACCAGCATGGCCAGCGCCAGGTTGGTGTTGGTGCCGAGATCGATCCGGGTGGCGAGGACCGTGAGCACGGTCAACACCATCAGCGCGCCCCAGGTGCCGAGCAGCACCTTGACCGAGGCGGTGTGGGCGATGCCGTGGTGTTCGTCCGCGTGCCCGTCGTGAGAACCAGCGGGAGCGCCGTGCGAGGTTGTCGAGTGGTCGGCCATGGCTGCCTCGGGGGTCAGTGGATCAGGTACAGGAGCGGGAACAGGAAGATCCAGATCAGGTCGACCAGGTGCCAGTACAGCGCCGCGTAGTCGATCGGCCCGAAGTAGTCCGGCGTGAAGTCACCGCGGATGGCGCGGATGAGCAGCCACACGAACACCCCGACGCCGACCAGCACGTGGATGCCGTGCAGGCCGGTCATGGCGAAGTAGATCGAGAAGAACATGTTGGTGTTCGGCGGCGGCGGACCGTCGGCCCAGATCTCCATCTGCTCGTGCTTGGTCAGCTCGCGCCGGGGCGCGACCAGGCCAGCGCCGAGCGCGGGCTTGTAGGTCGGCTCGACGAAGGCGTCGCCGCCGGTCGAGGCCGGCGCGGCCGGCGCACACTCGGCGACGATCTCCAGGTTGCTGCCGCGCACCTTGTGGTCGGGGTAGAACGCCATCGCCGCACCACCGGTCGGGCACACCCACGGGTTCTCGACCAGGCGGTAACACGGCGTGCCCTTGGGCGGGGTCCAGCCGATCGCGTCGGGCGGCGGCGCCTCACACGCCGGCAGCTCGCGCCGGCTGGCCTCGGCCCGCTGCGCACCCTTGCCGGAGAAGACCACCTCGGACACCACACACTCGGCCTGCAGGCCGGGCTGGTCGCGATCGCTGTCGAAGCTGCTGTCGAGACAGCCGCGCGCGGCCTTGCCGGCCGCCTTGTCCCACACCACCGACGACTTGCGGCCGGCGCAGTCGTTGCTCTTGTTGAGCAGCGGCGCCCCACCCGACGCCACGCACGGGTCGAACTTCTGCCCGAACAGGATGCCCTCGTGGATCTTGTGCGAGTACTCGACGTACTTGATGCCGAGGAAGCCGAGCGCGCACAGGATGGTGATGGCCAGGCAGGCGATCAGGATCCGGCGCTGGGCCAGCTGGGCGGCGCGCACCGCCCACGCCGCGCTGAGCGACGACACGATCAGCACGCCGGTGTTGATCGCGCCCCACTTCACGTCGAGGTAGTGGCTGGCGTAGGCGTAGATCTCCGGGTGGTGGTGGCGGTACAGGATGTACGCCACGAACAGGGCCGAGAAGAACAGCACCTCCTGCGCCAGGAAGAACCAGATGCCGAGCTTGCCGGCGTCGAACTGGTGCTGGGCGTCGTCGTAGTGGTGCTGGATGAAGGGCGAGCCGTGACCGTGGCCGTGGCCGTGGTCATCGTGGCCGTCGCCTGGCCCGTGGGACGAATGCTCGGCGCTCACGACGCGGCTCCTTCGCTACCGGGGGTCTTCGCCTCGTCCGCGGCCGCCTCGGGCTTGGCCGCGTCGGCCTTCGGCTTGCGGATCCAGCCGTCGCCGTTGGGGTCCTCGATCAGGTCGTCGTAGTTGTACAGCTCGTGCAGCACCGGCGGGCTGGTGAAGTTGTACAGGGTCGGCGGCGTCGGCGCCTGCCACTCGAGCGAGGTGCCGCCCCACGGGTTGATCGGCGCCTTCTTGCCGTTCTTGATCGACCACATCAGGCCGATGAAGGAGATGAAGATGGACATGCCGAGGATGAAGGCGCCCACCGTCGAGACCTGGTGGTAGATGGTGAACTCGGGGTCGTAGTCCCAGTACCGGCGCGGCATGCCGCGGCTGCCCATGACGAACTGGGGCAGGAAGGTCAGGTTGAAGCCGACGAACACGCCGACGGCGCACCAGGCGGCCAGCTTCTCCGGGAACATCCGGCCGATGAACTTGGGCCACCAGTAGTGCAGCGCGCCGAGGAAGGCGACCAGGGTCGAGCCCATCATGACGTAGTGGAAGTGAGCGACCACGAAGTAGGTGTCGTGCAGGTGCACGTCGACCGAGAGGATGCCGAGGAAGAGGCCGGTCAACCCACCGATGGTGAACAGCAGCAGGAACGACAGCGAGTACAGCATCGGCGTCTTGAGGTAGATGTCGCCCTTGTACAGGGTCGCGACCCAGTTGAAGACCTTGATGGCCGACGGGATGCCGACCGTGAAGGTCAGCGCCGAGAACACCATCGACGCCAGCTTCGACTGACCCGACACGAACATGTGGTGGCCCCAGACCAGGAAGGACAGCAGGGCCAGGGTGATGCTCGAGTAGGCGATGAAGCGGTAGCCGAAGATCGGCTTCTTCGAGAAGGTGGTCAGCATCTCGCTGATCACGCCCATGGCCGGGATGATCATGATGTAGACGGCCGGGTGCGAGTAGAACCAGAAGAAGTGCTGGAACAGCACCGGGTCACCACCCAGGGTCGGGTCGAAGATGCCGATGTGCATGAAGCGCTCGACGAACAGCAGCAGCAGGGTGATGCCGAGCACCGGGGTGGCCAGCACCTGCATGATCGCGGTGGCGTAGATGGCCCACATGTTGAGCGGCATCTGGAACCAGCCCATGCCGGGCGGCCGGAACTTGTGGATCGTCACCAGGAAGTTGAGGCCGGTGAAGATCGAGGAGAACCCGAGCACGAACGCGCCGGCCAGCGCCGGGAGCACCGCGGTCAGCGTCGTCACCGAGTACGGCGTGTAGAAGGTCCAGCCGGTGTCGACGCCGCCCATCACCACCGAGGTGAGGAGCAGGATGGTGCCGATACACCACAGGTAGAAGCTGGTCAGGTTGAGCTTGGGGAAGGCGACGTCGGGCGCGCCCAGCTGGATGGGCAGGATGATGTTGCCGAGCGCGGCCGGGATGCCCGGGATGATCACCAGGAACACCATCACCGCGCCGTGCAGGGTGAAGAACGAGTTGTAGGTGTCCTGGCCGACGATGGTCTTGCCGGGTGAGAACAGCTCGATGCGCACCAGCAGCGCGAAGGCGCCGCCGAGCAGGAGCGCGGCCATGATGCCGAACAGGTACATCAGCCCGATCCGCTTGTGATCGAGCGTGTACATCCAGCTCTTGAGGCCGCGCGTGACGTGCAGGTAGTCGGGCTCGGGCCCGTCGGTCTTGGCTTGGTTCGACATGGCAGGCCTCTACTTCTGAGCCTTGATGAACAGGATGAGCGACATCAGCTCGCTCTCCTTGAGCTGACCTTCGAAGGCCGGCATGCTCGGCGGGTACCCCGGCCGGGCCTGCGCCTGCGGGTTGAGGATGGCGGCGCGCAGGTAGTTCTCGTCGCCGGCCACGCTGGTGCCGTCCTTGAGCGCGATGGTCGAGCCGAAGATGCCCTTGAACGACGGGCCGACCCGGGGTGAACCGTCGAGCGAGTGGCAGCCGATACACGCCTTCTTCTCGTACAGCTTGGCGCCGTTCTCGGCGCTGGCGACCTGGCTGGAGGCGTCGGCCTCGCTCAGGTAGCGCTCGTAGCCGCCCGGCTCGTGCACCACCACGTTGACCTTCATCTGCGAGTGGTCGCGCCCGCAGTACTCGGTGCAGTACAGGCGGTACGTGCCGGGCTTGGTCGCCTCGAACCACACGTAGGTGTAGCGGTTGGGGATCACGTCCTGCTTGGTGCGGAAGGCCGGCACGAAGAAGCTGTGCAGCACGTCCTTGGAGGTCATCACCAGCCGGACCGGGGTGTTGACCGGGATGTGCAGGTTGGAGTCGGACACGCCGACCGGGGAGTGCACGAAGTTCCAGGCCCACTTCTGCGCGATGACCTGGATCTCGAGCGCCTTCTGCGGCGGGGTGACCATCCGGTAGTAGCCACGCCAGCCGTAGTAGAAGAGGAACACGCACATGATCGTCGGGATGACGGTCCAGGTGATCTCGAGCGCGTCGTTGTGGGACGACGACGGCTGCGCCTTGTGCCCGGGCCGATGCCGGTACTTGATGACGAAGTACACGGTGGCCACGGTGATGGCGACGAAGAAGAAGATGGACAGCGCCAGCACGGCGATGAACATCATGTCGGTGCCGTCGCCGTAGCGATTGGCGCCCTTGGGCAGCCAGTAGTTGCCGCTGGTGTCGTGCGGGCGCCTGGCCAGCACCTCGTAGAACGGCAGCTCGCCCGGCGCCTTGGCGGCGGCCGATCCGGTGCCGGCCGGAGCCGCGGCGGTCGGCGCGGCGGCGGTCGGGGCGGCGGCGGCGTCCGTCGGCGCCGGAGCCTCGACCGGAGCCGCCGAGCCAGCGGCGGTCGGGTCCGCCGAGCCGGCGGCGGTCGGTGCCGCCGAGCCAGCGGCGGTCGGGTCCGCCGAGCCAGCGGCGGTCGGTGCCGCCGAGCCAGCGGCGGTCGGTGCCGCCGAGCCAGCGGTCGGCTGCTGCGCCGAGGCGGAGCCGCTCAGGCCGGCGACCACGACCAGGACGAGCGCGGTCAGCGTGGACCAGGGGCGGAGGCGCCGATGGAGGGGCCGCATTTCGGGCCAGCGGAATGGGTCATGTCTCATGGCCGGAGGACTCCCACGGGGGCATGTGAAGCGCGGGGCTGGCGGCGGAGCAGCCGCCAGACCCCCAGCGAAGCGAGGAGGAGCACGATGAACGCGGCCGCGCCGTAGCGCATCGCGCTGGCGCCGACCTTGGAGTAGTTGTTGGCGTCCGGGTTCCAGTGGAAGCAGCGCAGCATGAAGCCGGCCGCGGTCGAGGTCTCGTCGAGCCCGGCCCGGACGACGGAGGCCTCGAGCTCGGCCGCGGACAGGTCCACCCCGTACACGTACCGGGTGACGCGGCCGGTGGTCGACACGAAGATGAGGGCGGCCGGGTGAGCCCACTCGGCGCGGTCCGGCACGTACTGATAGCGAAAGCCGACGGCGTCGGCGATGTGGCGGATGGAGGTCCCGTCCCCGGCCTTCGGCGTGGTCAGGAAGACCCATCCGTCAGGATTGGCGCCGCTCGGCAGCTGCGCCAGGTACTTGGCGCGGGTGTGCTGGACCGTGGTCAGGCTCTCGTCGGGGTCGAGCACGACGGTGACGATGCGGAACTGCTTGCCGACCTTCCAGGTCATGCCGGGCAGCGCCGCGACCAGCGCGTTGAGCTGCAGCGAGCACAACATCGGGCAGGTCGAGTAGTTGAAGGTCAGGATGGTCGGCATGGTGCCGGCCAGCTCGGCGCCGAGCGTGGTGGCGGCGCCGTCGTGGCGCCGCATCGGCTGCGCCACCGGCAACCGACCGCCGAGCATCTCGTCGACGGTCACGCCACCGGCCGGGAAGTTCGGCGGCGGCGTCGGGACGTAGTCGCCCGCAGCAGGTGCGGACTCGGCAAACGCTGCGCGAAACCCACGGCCCGAGTGCGGGCAGACGCCCGCGACCACGATCGCGAGCACGATCGGGGCGAACCTGACCGAAGCGGTCAGGTCAGGGCGCATCGCCTCCAGCCTCGGGGGTGCATGCGGGCGGCTCGGCCAGGGGCTTGGGCCGACCAAACGCCGGCTCGATGCTGGGCTTGTTGGACCGGCACTGGCTCGGGACCAGGTGGTCGGGCGCGCGCTTGGCGTCCTCGGCCACCTTGGCGATCGCCCGGTCGATGCTCATGGTGTAGGTCTGCTTGCCGCCGGTGGTGACCGCGCCCTTACGCGCGGTCTCGATCACGCCGACCTGCTCGGCCCGAACCGTGCGGTAGAAGTTATCCTGGCCGCCGTAGTCAGCCATCGTGTCGACCTGCGCGGTGTCGTCGGCGTAGAACGCCTGCAGGAACGCGATCGACAGGTAGACCATGGCCGCGCCGCAGATGCCGACGACGACGATGCCGACGATGTTGGTGCGGTCGGGATTGCGGGGGGCGCCACCACTCATGAGTTCACCTTTGCTTCCGGTGGACCAGGGCTCCACCGTCACCACGGACGTCGGTGCAGATCACTTCAGAAGTTCTCGAAGGCCAGGCTCTTGCCGAGCTTGGGGTCGCGGACCGGGATGAGGTTGCCCTTCATCGCCAGGCCGATGCCGGCCAGCAGCGCCCCGATCATCGCCACCCACATCGTCACGTCGACCGGCGAGAAGCCGATGGTGTGGTCGGCTGGGTTGCCCATGAGCGGACCACCGACGAACGGCGCGCCGCCGGGCGGGGTGACCGTCGACCAGTTGATGTTCGGCATGACGTTCCAGTACAGGTCGAGCCAGTGGAAGCCCAGCTGCCACACGCAGAAGAACGTGAAGACCGGCAGGATCCGCTTGGTCCAGCGCGACAGCAGGAACACGAACGGGAAGGCCCAGTGGCCGACGGTGATGGCGATCGACAGCCACTTCCACTCGGAGAACATCCGGTACTTGTAGAAGATCGTCTCCTCCGGGATGTTGGCGTACCAGATCAGCATGAACTGCGAGAACGCGGTGTACGCCCAGAAGAAGGTGTAGGCGAACACCCACTTGCCGAGGTCCTGGTAGTGCTCGACGGTGATCGACCGGGTCAACCGACCCGACCGCTGCACCGCCATCGCCAGCAGCGCCAGGGTCGCGTAGGCGCCGATCATGGCGCCGCCCCAGAAGTTCACGCTGTAGATGGTCGAGTACCACTTGGGCTGCAGCGACATCAGGATGTCGAAGCCGAAGAACACCGTGGTGATGCCGTACAGGATGACCATCGGCCCGGCAGCGATGCGCATCTTCTCCGACAGCGCCTCGTCCCCGCTCTCGTCCTGCTTGCGCGACGTGCCCGCGAAGTAACGCGACAGCCCGATGTAGATCGCGAAGTAGATGGCGTAGCGCAGCGCGAACGCGCCGCCGCTGAGCCAGCCCAGCTTGCCGTGCAGGTGGTGGTTGGCGGCGTGGTGCGCGTCGTGGTGGCCCCAGTAGTACAGGCCGTCGTAGCCGGCCGCGACCGGGATGATGAAGCCCAGGCCCACCACGAACAGGAGCGGGAACGACCCGGTCACGATCTCCGCCAGCCGCCGCACCACGGTGCTCCACTGCGCGCGGACGAGGTGGTGGATGATGACGAAGAACAGGCTGCCGATGGCGATCGACGCGACGAAGCTCCAGCCGATGACGTAGGCGTGGAAGAACCGGCGCCAGTGGTCACCCTTGCTGGCGCCGAGGATGATGGACAGGATCAGGAAGATGACGAGGATGGCGGCGCCGGCGCCCGCCAGGCGCTTGCCCAGCGTGCCAGCCTTGACCTTCTCGTCGGGATGCAGCGTCTTTTCCGTGCTCATGGCCGCTCCTTACTGCACGCTCTGCAGGGTTGCCGGGTCATCGCTCAGCTCGGCGTTCTGGCCGCGCTGCAGCGCCCGCACGTACAGCACGATGGCCCAGCGATCCGCGACCGGAATCTGCGAGGCGTACCCTGACATCGTGTTGAAGCCGTTGGCGATGGTGTTGTAGAGCTGGCCGTTCGGCATGCCGATGGCCACCCCGTTGGCCTGGACCAGGTTTCGCGCCGGCCAGGCGCCGCCGAGGCCGGCGACCCGCTTGGGGATGGCGCCCATGCCGCGGCCGTCGTAGCCGTGACACGGGGCGCAGTAGATGTTGTAGCGCTCCTGGCCGCGCTTGATGGTCGAGACCGACGGCTCGATCTGGGCCGGCAGGCCGGTGATCCACACCGGCTCACGCACGGTGACGGTGGTCGGCGTGGTCGGCACCGGCGGCGCGACCGGCGCCCCGGCGGGCGCGGCCGGGTCCACCGCGGCCGGCGCCGGCGGCGTGACCGTCCGCACGACGTCCTTCATCTCGAGGCCCCGGTGGTAGGCGTCGTCCTCGGCGAGCGAACCACGGGCGATCGTGCCGGGGACCTGGCCGCGGTTGGCGCGACCGTCGGGGAACAGCGGGAAGGCCGTGTCCGACTTCGCCTTGGCCTGGAAGTCCATGTCCGAGAAGATGTGGTAGTGCGGCTTGCTCGACTTGCTGCCGCGCGCCTTGGCGATGATCGCGAAGGGGATGAGGGCGAACACCGTCGAGGTGATGATCAGGCCGAAGATCCAGGTCGGCATCTTCTTGGCGGCCGGGTCGGGGTCGATCCGGCACTCCTCGACCTCGAGCGCGCCGGCCTCGCTGAGCAGCTTGCGGGTGACGGCCAGGTCGAACCGCTGGTCACGCGCCTCGATGCCGAGCATGAAGCCGTCGTCGGTGACCTTGGCGAAACGGTCGAGCCGGAAGAACGGGTGCCACACCTGCGGCAGGCGGTTGAGGATCCACATGCCGAAGAAGGTGGTGAACACCGACAGCAAGATGGTCGTCTCGAAGCCGATCGGGATGTTGGCCGGCAGCGACCAGTACGGCTTGCCCGAGATGGTCCACGGCCAGTTCCAGGCGTTGAGGTACCACTGCAGGAACAGACCGCCGATGAGGCCGGCGATGCCGCCGCCGAACACCAGCGCCGGCAGGATGGTGCGCTTGATGCCCATCGCCTCGTCGATGCCGTGCACCGGGAACGGGCTGTAGCAGTCGAACTCGGTGTAGCCGGCGTCGCGCACCCGGCGCGCGGCCTTGACCAGCGCACCCGGCGAGTCGAACTCGGCGAGCACGCCGTACAGGGCGCCGGGCGCCAGCCCGGACGGGCCGAGGTCGGCGTCGGTTTCGTGGGTGTCGTCGTGGGAGTGCTTGTTGTCCATGGCGTCCTCGCGACTCTCAGTGCGATCCACCGTCGCCGCCCGCGTGCGCCTCGGGGAGGGTCAGCTTGACCTCCGCGATGGCCACCGCCGGAACGAAGCGAAGGAACAGGAGGAACATGACGAAGAACAGGCCGAAGCTGCCGATGAACAGGCCGATGTCGTAGAAGGTCGGCTGGTAGTAGGCCCAGCTCGACGGCAGGAACGACCTCGCCAGCGAGGTGCCGATGATGACGAACCGCTCGAACCACATGCCGACGTTGACCAGGATGCACAGGAAGACGATCAGCACCGGGTTGGTCCGCACCTTCTTGAACCAGAAGGCCTGCGGCACCACCACGTTGCAGAACACCATCGCGAAGTAGGCCCACCAGAACGGGCCGAGCATGCGGGTGATGAACGCGAACTGCTCGTACAGGTTGCCGGAGTACCAGGCGATGAAGAACTCGATGGAGTAGGCGCCACCGACCATCATGCCGGTCGCCAGCATGATCTTGCACATCGCCTCGATGTGCGACTCCTTGATGATGTGCTTGAGGTTGAACAGGTAGCGGGCCGGGATCATCAGGGTCAGCACCATCGCGAAGCCGGAGAAGATGGCGCCAGCGACGAAGTACGGCGGGAAGATGGTGGTGTGCCAGCCCGGCAGCTGCGAGGTGGCGAAGTCGAACGACACCACCGAGTGGACCGAGAACACCAGCGGCGTCGACAGGCCGGCCAGGATCAGGTAGGCGCGCTCGTAGCGGTGCCACTGCCGGGCCGAGCCGCGCCAGCCGAGCGACAGGATGCCGTAGACGACCTGGCGGACCCGGGTCTTGCTGCGGTCGCGGAAGGTGGCGAGGTCGGGGACCAGGCCCATGTACCAGAACAGGATCGAGGTGGTCGCGTAGGTCGAGATCGCGAACACGTCCCACATCAGCGGGCTGCGGAACTGCGGCCACATGGACATGTCGTTCGGGTGCGGGATCATCCACCACGCGAACCACGGCCGGCCGGTGTGCAGGATGGGGAAGATGCCGGCGGCGGCGACCGCGAAGATGGTCATCGCCTCGGCGGCGCGGTTGATCGAGGTGCGCCAGCCCTGCCGGGTCAGGTACAGCACCGCGGAGATCAGCGTGCCGGCGTGGCCGATGCCGATCCAGAACACGAAGTTGGTGATGTCCCAGGCCCAGCCGATCGTGTTGGAGTTACCCCACACGCCGATGCCGGTCGTGACCAGCATGTACACGCTGTACACGCCGAGCAGCAGGGCGCAGCTGGCGACCCCGAGGGCGAACAGCCAGGCCTTGGGCGGCTTGGGGTTCTCGGCGATCCAGGCCACGTCCTTGGTGACGGCGCGGAACGCGGCCCGCGGGTCGCCGCCGTGACCATGGCCCTCGGCGCCGTGGCCCATGGCAGTACTGGCAGTGGTTGCTTCAGCGCTCATGACTAGTGACCACCCTGGTGACCGGCGGCCGCGGCGGTCGCCGGGGCCAGCTTCGGGTTGGGGTTGCGGACGCGGGCCAGGAACAGGGTGCGCGGCTTGGTGTACAGCTCGGCGTCGAGCAGACCGTAGGCCCGGCGATCGCCGTGCAGCTTGCTGACCCGGCTCTCCTTGTCGGCCAGGTCGCCGAAGACGATCGACTCGGTCGGGCACGCCGCCTGACAGGCGGTGACGATGTCACCATCGGCCAGCGTCCGCCCGTCGACCTTCGCCCGGATCTTGCCGTTCTGGATGCGCTGCACGCAGTAGGTGCACTTCTCCATCACGCCGCGGTGGCGGACGGTGACCTCGGGGTTGAACACCAGCTCGCGCACCTTGTTGCGGGCCGCGGCCAGCTCCTTGTGGTAGTCGAGGAAGTTGAAGCGGCGGACCCGGTACGGGCAGTTGTTGAGGCAGTAGCGGGTGCCGACACAGCGGTTGTACGCCATGTCGTTGAGGCCCTCGTTCGAGTGGGTGGTCGCGCCGACCGGGCACACCTGCTCGCACGGCGCGTTCTCGCAGTGGTGGCAGGCGATCGGCTGGTGCGCGATCTCCGGATCATCGACCGGCCCCTTGAAGTAGCGGTCGATCCGGATCCAGCTCATCTCGCGGTTGCGCTGGACCTGGTCCTTGCCGACGACCGGGACGTTGTTCTCGGCCTGGCAGGCGACCGCACAGGCGTTGCAGCCGGTGCAGGTCGACAGGTCGATGGCCATCGCCCACGCGTGGTTCGACTTCGGCTCCGGCTTGTCGGTCTTGGCGTAGCGCTCGTCCTGGGCGAACGGGTGCTCCTCGAACAGCGACAGGCCGCGGTTGCCGTCGTGGTAGTACTCGGTCTCGTTCTTGGCGGTCCAGGTCGGGTCGGCCGCCTTGGCCGGGGTGGTCTCGACCACCAGGCTGGGCAGCCGCTTGGCGATGCCGCGCTCCCCGATCGTGGTGTCGATGCCCTGCCGCAGGTCCCAGTGCTCCTGGGTGCTGGCCAGGGCGTAGCCCTTGCCGGTCCGGGTCGCCGAGCATCCGCTGGCCATGTCGAAGCCGGCCACGGTGCGGACGCGGTTGGTGTCGAACCCGACCTTGGCCTTGCCGTTGCCGCCGACCTTGCCGGCGCGCGTGCGGCCGCCGCCGAGCACCAGGGCGATCGAGCCGCGGGCCTGGCCCGGCATGGTGTAGCAGGCCACCTCGACGTTGCGGTCGCCGACCTTCACGTTGATCAGGGTGTCGTTGCTCAGCCCGAGCGCCTCGGCGGTGGCCGGGCTGACCATCGCGTAGTTGTCCCAGGTGACCTTGGTCAGGAAGTCGGGGGTCTCCTGCAACCATGGGTTGTTGGCGAAGCGGCCATCCCAGGTCGAGGTCGAGTGGACGAAGGTCACCTCGAGCGCGCCGTTCTTGGCGGCGGTGCCGGCGCGCTGGCTCTCGGCCAGGGTGACCGGCGCCAGCGCCTGCAGCGCGACGCCGACCGTGTTGTACCCGGTGTCGGCGACGAAGCCGTCGTGCACGGCCTTGCGCCAGGTGCCCTTGCCGAGCGCCTTGAAGGTGTCGGCCGCCAGCACGTCGCCGGTCTTTTCGTCGCCCAGCACCAGCGACAGCAGCTCGGCCGGCGAGACGCCGCCGTACAGCGGCAGGATGACCGGCTGGCCGAGGGTGTACGTGCCATCCCAGGTGCGGGCGTCGGTCCAGGTCTCGAGGTTGTGGGCGCGCGGCACGTGCCACGCGCACGCCATCGAGGTCTCGTTGGCGTGCTCCGACAGGTGCACGGTGCTGGCGACACCGGCCAGCGCCGCGGCGAAGCCGAGGTCGGCCGGCGCGTCGTACACCGGGTTGCCACCGAGGATGATCAGGGTCTCGACCTGCTTGTCGGTCATCTCACGCGTCAGCTTGCTGATCGCGTCGAGGTGGCTGAGCTGGCGCTCCGGCTCGGGGTCGTTCACGTAGGTCAGCGTGTTGCCGACCGCGCCGATGGCGCCGTTGATCTTGGCGACCAGGGCGTGGACCTGAGCCGGCTGGCGACGGCCGGCGACCAGCACGGCCTTGCCGTTCTGCTCGCGCAGCTCCTCGGCCAGCACCTGCAGGAAGCGGGCGACCTTGCCCTCGGCCAGCGCCTCGGAGGTGGGCGCGACGCCGCCGGCGAGGGCGGCGTCGAGGGCCTGGCACACCGGGAGGATGAGCTCGGACCGCAGCGGCAGCCGGTGGTCGGCCATGGCCCCGGTCGACGAGAACGTGCTCTCGATGGCCCACAGGCGGTTGCTCGGCTTGTCGCCGCGACGGCCCTTGGCGAAGTCCCGGCTGTACGGGATGGCGGCGGGGTGCTCGATGAACAGGTCGCAGTCGAGGGCGACGATGGTGTGGGCCTGATCGAGCTTGGCGATCGGGCGCACCGGCTGGCCGAACGCCATCCGGGTCCCGGCGCGCTCGTTGTCCCACGACAGGGCCTCGTACTCGACCCACACCGCGCCCGGCAGCTGCTCGACCAGCTTGCGGCGAAGCGCCTCGATGGTCGGCGAGCTGGTGGCCTCGGACAGGATGCGGACCTTGGCCGCGCCCGACTGCAGCTGGGCGCGGTAGTCGGTCAGCCACTTGCGGAAGGCGACGAAGGTCGAGGCCTTGCCGGCCTGCAGCACGCTGGTCGAGCGATCGGGGTCGTACACCGACAGCACCGAGGCCTGGACGAAAGCGCTCGAGCCGCCGTGCCGGGTGGTCGCGCCGCGGACCGCACCCCCGGTGAACGGGTGCTCGGGGTTGCCGTCGACCTTGATCGGGCGCCCCTCGAACGAGGTCACCACCACCGGATGAGCGGCTCCGGAGATCTCGAGCACGCCGGCGTACTCCTGGGTCACGCCGGGGATCTGGTCCTCGGGCCGCCGCGCGAGCGGGACGATCTCGTCCTTCTCGTACCGCTTGCAGCCGGGGCCGGCCACGCCGGCCAGTGCCAGGCTGGCACCCATCAGGTTGAAGAAGTTCCGGCGCGACAGCAGGTCGCCCGACTGACTGTCGGCCGCGGTGGCCGGGAACTCGTCGGGCTTGGCCGGGACGCCGCCGGCGGCGAGCTCCTCGAGGCTGCGCCAGTAGCCGTGGCCAGGGGCGGTGCCCTGCGTCGGCACCAGGCCGGGCTCGGCGGTGACGCCGTGGTCGTGGTCGTGGTCGTGCTGACTCATGGTCTTGGGCCTCGCGCTACCGGTGACAGGTCGAGCAGTTGGTGGGCGGGTTGACCGTGGCCAGCTGCGCCTTGTCGGCGGGCGTGGGCTTGTAACCCATCACCGTCACCTTGTCGCGCGGCCGCAGGTTCGGGCCCGGGTTGCGGTGGCAGTCGAGGCACCAGCCCATCGTCAGCGACTTGGCCTGGTAGACCTTGACCATCTGATCGACCCGGCCGTGGCACGACTCGCAGCCAACGCCGACCGAGACGTGCGCGCTGTGGTTGAAGTAGACGTAGTCCGGCAGGTCGGTGACCCGGACCCAGCGCACCGGCTGGTTCTCGCCGAACGCCTGGCGGATGGGCAGCAGCTTGTCGCTCTGCGGCAGCACCGTGGCGTGGCAGTTCATGCAGGTCGCCGCCGGGGGCACCGCGGCCTTGGCGCCCCGCTCCACCACGTTGTGGCAGTACCGGCAATCGACGCCGAGCTCCCCGGCGTGCAGCGCGTGGCTGTACGGCACCGGCTGCTCCGGCTGGTAGCCGATGCGGATGGCCTCGGGGGTGACGCCGTAGGCGATGAGCGCGACCAGGTAGATGGGCGCGCCCAGCACGAGCCGGCTGACCCACTTCTTGAGGGTCTCGGTCCACTCTGGGAAGATCAGTCGTGACATGGTGGTTCCTCGGGGACGGGAATCACAGCAAGCGGCGGTTCACCGGCACAGGCCGTTGGGGTCGTGAAAGACCACAGAGTCAGGTGGTTTCGCAAGGTTTGCTCGGTGGTTTCGAATCACGGGGAGAGATGAGGGGCGCAGGGGGTGGGCCGCGCCGGAGTGCGCATCAGATGCCGGCTTCCACTGCGATCGCCACCAGTTGGCCTGCGGCAAAACGTCTCGACGGCGCGCCCACGGCCGTTCCAGGCCGGAGATCCCCCGAGTTCGCGACAATTCGCCGCACAGGTGCATCGACTGCGCCGCGCGCACCCGCTGCGGCGGATTGCCGCAGCGGAGGAGCCTCGGCTGCCTCAGCGCGGGCCGCGGCCGAGCAGGCCGCGCCGCCGGACCTGGCCGACCACGAGCCGGGGCAGCCGGACCATCACCCGCGCCAGCTCGAGGGCGAGCTGGACCGGGGTCGAGCCGCGGGCCTCGATGGCGGTGCGCTGGCCCGACGCCACGTCCTCGAGCGCGCCGCGGGCGATGGTGCGCCGTCCGTCGCTGCGGATCTCGATGACCATCCGCGCCACCACGGGCGGCTCGTCCACCGGCGTGGCCGCCGTGGTTCCCACCGGCACGACCGGACCCGCGCCGCTGCCAGGCGGCTCGTCGAGGTCATCGCGCCTGGGCATGCCCCACGGTAACGCGGCGAGGGCCTGACCACCAGCGGGACGCCGGGTCGCCCAGATCGGGCACGGGCACGCGCTTCTCGCCGCCCTGCTACCGCGGCAGCGAGATCACGAACTCGGTGCCGGTGGGGCCGGTGGTGAAGTCGATGGCGCCTCCGTGCAGGCTGACCAGGCTGTGGACGATGGCCATGCCCATGCCGGTCCCGCTCTCCTTGGTCGAGAAGAACGGCTCGTAGATGCGGGCCCGGGCCTCCTCCGGGATTCCCGGACCGTCGTCGCGGATGCGGATGGTGGCGCGCACCTCGTCGAGGGCGACCTCGACCTCGACGTGGCCACCGGGACCGACCGCCTCGATCGCGTTGCGCACCAGGTTGAGCACCAGCTGATGCACCTTGCCGGCGTCGATCGACATCGGCAGGGGCTGGTGATCCCCGACGAGGACGAGCTGGACCCCCTTGGCGGTGGCGGTGGCTCGCTCCAGCTCGATGACCTGGTGCAGGAGCGACACCAGGTCGTGCAGGGACAGGCTCAGCTGCTGCGGTCGCGCGAACGCCAGCAGCTCGTTGAGCAGCTCGGTCAGGCGCTCGATCTCCGACTTCACCAGCGCGCTGCTGCCCAGCAGCTTGGGATCGTCGGTGATGCGGCGCAGCCGGCGCTCGAGCAGCTCGAGCTGCAGCTTGGCCGAGTTGAGCGGGTTGCGCACCTCGTGGGCCAGGCCGGCGGTCAGCGTCTGCATCGCGCTGAGCTTCTCGGCCTGGGCCCGGCGCTCGCGGGCGACCAGGCGCTCCTCGGAGTCGACCTGGTAGTGCCGGAGCATGATCGCCAGCTCGAGGTCGAGCAGCTTGTCGACCGCGGCCGTGGCCGCGCAGGCGGCGGCGCGATCGGCGACGCCGTGGCTGATGCTGCGGTGGAAGTCGAGCCGCAGCACGTTCATCGCCGTGAACATGTACTCCTGCGGCAAACCGATCACGACGTGGCGCCGGCCGATGCGCGAGCGGCGTTCGTAGTAGCGCTCGTCGTGCGGCCCGATCAGCCCCGACTCCATCCACTCCACCAGCGTGCCCTTGAGCCGCTCGACCTGGGTCGGACCGGCGAACACGGCCCGGGCCCGCGGGTGGCGCTCGATCACGTCGTAGAAGTGCTCGGCGAACGTGCGGAAGTCGGGCGACAGCACCGCGTGCAGCCGCGCCAGCGTGGCGGCGTCCTCGGCCGTGAAGCCGATGTACCGCTTGATCTCGTCGAAGAACTCGCCCATGGCCGTGGCCGACGCACTATGGCATGCCCGCGGGTCGCCAGCGCGGCACGCCCGCCCGCTCCCGGGTCAGGCCGGGCTGCCAGGGGTCCCGGGGTGGGGCGTGCGCGACCCGCCCTTGACCACCGGCGCGTCGGACCGCGGCGCCGCGTTGTACTCGTGCAACCGGTACTGGATGGTGCGCACGCTGATGCCGAGGATCTCGGCCGCCTTCGAGGTCGAGCCGCCGGTCGCCTTGAGCGTCTCGAGGATGGCGTAGCGCTCGAGGTCGGCCATCGACGCGCCCGGCACCACCGGCGCGCCGCCGATGGTCCGGCGGTTGGGCACCACCGAGGCCGGCAGGTGCTTGGGCTCGATGAGGTTGCCGGTGCACATCACGACCGCACGCTCGATCGCGTTCTCCAGCTCGCGCACGTTGCCGGGCCAGTCGTAGCTGCCGATGAGATCGATGGTCTCGGCCGCCAGCCCGTCGATCTTCTTGCCGTTGTCGCCGGCGTAGCGATCGACGAAGAACTTGGCCAGGGCCGGGATGTCGCTGCGGCGATCCCGCAGCGGCGGGATCTCGATGGCGACGACGTTGAGGCGGTAGTACAGGTCCTCGCGGAACCGCCCGGCCTTGACCTCCTCGACCAGGTTGCGGTTGGTCGCGGCGATGACCCGGACGTCGACGCGGACGGTCTGGGTGCCGCCGACCCGCTCGAACTCGTGCTCCTGCAGGAAGCGGAGCAGCTTGACCTGCACCGCCGGCGAGATCTCGCCGATCTCGTCGAGGAACAGCGTGCCGCCATCGGCCATCTGGAAGCGCCCGTCCTTGCGCCCGACCGCGCCGGTGAAGGCGCCACGCTCGTGGCCGAACAGCTCGCTCTCGAGCAGGGTCTCGGCCAGGGCCGCGCAGTGCAGCTTGACGAACGGCCCGCCGGTGCGCGGCGAACGCTCGTGGATGGCGTTGGCGACCAGCTCCTTGCCGGTGCCGCTCTCGCCGGTGATGAGCACCGTCGCCTTCGACGGCGCGACCTGATCGACGATCTCGAACACCCGCTGCATCGGCGGCGCCACGCCGACGATGTTCTTGGGCAGCGTCTTGTCGGTCACCCGCTGGCGCAGGCGCCGGGCCTCGCGACCGAGCGCGGCGTGCTCGAGCGCGCGCTCGATGACGATGAGCAGCTCGTCGAAGTTGAGCGGCTTGGTCAGGTACTCGGCGGCACCGGCGCGCAGCGCGTCGATGGCCGACTGCACCGCCCCGAACGCGGTCATCACGATGACCGTGGGCGGGTCCTCGGAGGCCTTGAGCTTCTTGACCAGCTCGATGCCGTCCATGCCCGGCATCTTGAGGTCGGTCAGGACGATGTGTGGTGCGAAGTCTTCGAACTTACCGAGCGCCTTGAAGGCATCGGCAGCGGTCTCGACGTCGTAGCCCTCGTCGCGCAAGAGCTCGGCCAGCGCGGTTCGCGCGTTGGCTTCGTCGTCTACCACGAGGATGCGGCCGTTTTTTCCCACGGAGTTCTCCTTGGCGGTCTTCCTTAGCGATTGCCGTGCCATGGTGGTCTCCGTGCTTTCTGGTTGGATCGAGGGGTAGGATATGTCGAGAATGCGCAGATCCTGCGCCCCGATTGGTCGGGGTCGCAGGGAATGCGCCGGGTGTCGTGAGCCCGCGGGGGTTCCCGTAGGTCGCCGGAACCAGAGGATCCGGTGCGCTGGAGACAGCCCGAAGGTGGGGACTCCAAGGGCCCGCCGCAAGGGGTGCAGCGCGAAAGCTGCGATAAGGTCCAGGCGTGCGCCTCATCCCGGTCCGCTGCCCGCAGTGCGGCGCCAGCCAGCAGGTCGATGACGATGCCGCCACCGTGACGTGTTCGTATTGCGGCACCAGCGCACGGGTGCAGGGACGGAGCAAGATCCTGCAGGTGCCGCGGCCGATGCCGACCGGCCCGACCACGCCGCCGTCGTGGCCGGTCGCCCGTCAGCGCTTCTCGTGGCTGGCGATGATGCCGTTCCTCGTCATGATGGTGGTGGTGGTCGGCGGCGTGGTCGCGGCGACGATGCGCGGGCGCCTCGGCCTCGGCGGCGGCAAGCTGCTGTGGGCCGGTGAGCTGCCGGTCCTGCTCGACGTCGACGGCGACGGCGCGCGCGACGTGGTCGGCGTGGTGCGCTACGTCCTCGACGGCGATCGAACCCACCTGGCGGCGTACTCGGGCCGGACCGGTCAGCGCCTGTGGCAGAGCGAGTCCCTCGGCAGCTACAGCGGCCTGGGCCAGCTCGAGCTGGCCGTGGTCGGCGACCAGGTCCTGGTGGCGTCGGAGCGCGGCACCTTGAGCGGGCGCGACGGCAAGACCGGCGCGGTGCGCTGGCAGACGCCGTTCAGCGAGAAGGTGGCCGACCTGTGCGCGGCCGGCCAGCCGGGCGCGGTCGTGGTGGCCACCGCCGACGACGCCTGGTGGCTGGTCGACGCCGACGGGCGGCGCCTGCCCGGCAAGCCGCTGGTGCGGTTCGATCGCGACTACACCCGCGACGGCGTCGGCGCCCGCTTCGCCGCGCTAGGGGCCGAGCTGCCGGCCGACGTGTGCCTGCCGATCGGGAACGACAGCTGGCGGCGCGCCGTCGGCCTGCTGTCGCTCGAGCGCTGGAGCGACGACCTGGCGCCGACCCCGGGCATGACGGTCCGGCGCTGGATCCGGCGCCCGGGCGGGCCGATCGTCGGCATCGGCTACAAGTCGCCGGGGACGTCGGTGCCGATGCTGGCCGCGGTGAACGGCCAGGTGACGGCGTGGGTCGCGGAGATCCCGGCGATCGACCCGCTGGTCAGCCGCAGCGAGGAGAAGCTGGTGACCCTGTCCGATCGGGCCGCCATCGCCTTGTACACGCCGCCGTCGCCGGCGCGGCCGCGCCTGACCGCGCTGGCGCTCGACACCGGCGCCCGGCTGTGGGACCGCGAGCTCGGCGTGACCGGGTCGTTCACGCCGACCGGCCTGGTCACCACCGACGAGCTCGTCGTGCTGGCGACCTGGACCGGGCTGCACGCCTTCGCCCTGGCCGACGGCGCCGAGCGCTTCGTCATCGGCCAGCGCTAGCCCTTGCGCTTGCCGCCGTCGTCGGGCGGCTCGGTCGCGCCGCGGACGGCGCGGATGCGCTCGAGGTAGCTCTCCTTGACTCGCTCGGCCGGCAGCCCGAGCAGGCGCGCGATCTCGCCGAGGAAGCCGCGCACGTACACCGTGGCCGGGAGCTTGGAGAAGCGCTCCTCCTCGATGGCCAGCAGGTAGCCCATGCCGATCTTCGAGCGCTCGGCCACCTCGCGCAGCTCGACCCCGTGCGCCTCCCGGACCTGGCGCAGCAGCGCCCCGGTGTACTCGGTGCGTGGCCCCAGCTGCGGCATCGGCGGCCGGACCACGCCGACCTGGCTGTCGTCGCGCCGCTCCGGCCGGACGATCGGCCCGCTGTCGATGGCCACCGGTGGCAGCGGCACGCCGTCGGGGAACAGCTCGCTGTCGTACTCCTTGCGCTTGGCCGCGTCCATCAGCGTGGTGTAGGCCAGGTCGAGCCGGCGGTGCACCGCCTCGAGGCTGGGCGGGTCGTACAGGCCGGCGATGGCGACCGACTCGGTGCCGTACACGTCGCGGATGCGCCGGTTGGCGCGGCGGATGTCCTCGAAGCTGGCGGTCGGCGCCACCTCGAGCAGGTCGTAGTGGTTGTCCGACGGGATGACGCCGGCGCCGAGGTCGGGCGGCCGCGCCGCCAGGAGGCCACGCGCGACTCGCTCGAAGCACTTGGCGACGCGGGTCTCGGGGTGCTCGACCAGGAGCGGGCGGCGGCGCCGGGTCGAGGCCCACACCGCCTCGTCGTACTCGAGGTGGCCGAGGTAGCTGATCGGCACGCCGAGCCGACGGTGCGCGACCGAGGCCACGGCCCGCCCCATCTCCATGTCCGACTTCGAGCGGACCTGGTTCACCGCGAGCAGCGGCGCGAAGCCGGCGATGACCAGGCGCAGCTCGTCCAGGCGAGGGTCGGCCGCGGCGGTGGTGCGCAGGTACAGGTCGAGCGCGGAGATCATGCCGCCCTCCTCGGACCGCGCCTCCTCGGCCGCCAGGCCGGCCAGGTCCCCCAGCCCGGCCCGATCGAGGCGGGTCAGGAACGCGGCGCGCACCAGCCGGTGCATCAGCTCGATCGCCGTCGGATCGGCGGTGGCGCACAGCACCGGCAGGTCGGCCGCCAGCAGGAGATCGAGCGTCGCGCGGTGGGTGCCCGCCGCGAGATCGACGATGACCCAGTCGGCCGGCAAGCCGCGCAGCTCGCCGGCCAGCGCCGCGACCCAGGCCGGGTCGGGGTCGGCCGCGGTGGCCGGATCGGCGGTGGCGGCGATGAGCCGGAGCCCGGTGGTCGGCGTCGCCACCGCCAGGTCGGCCAGGCGGACCGGCCCGGCGTCGCCGGTGTACTCCGACAGCGTCCGGCCAGGTCGCGGCACGCCGACGAACAGGTGGAGGTTGGGCGCGCCGAACGAGGCGTCGACGACGATGACCCGCTTGCCCAGCGTGGCCAGGTACACGCCCACGTTGGCGGCGATGAGGCTCTTGCCGGTGCCGCCCTTGCCCGAGGCCAGGGCCACCACCCGCGGCGTCGCCGGCCAGCGCGCGCTCACGACGGCGCTCCCTGCAGCGCCGCCGTCAACGCCGCGACCAGCGCGGGCACGTCGTCATCGCCGATGGTCCGGACGTCGAGCCACAGCGCGTCGTCGTCGATGCGGCCCACCACCGGCGGGCTGCCGGCGCGCAGCCGGGCGTCGAGCGCGTCCGGCCCGGGCCCGCGCACGACCAGCGCACACGACGCCAGCTCCGACGTCGGCATGGCGCCACCACCGACGGTGGCGACCGACGGGCACACCTGCAGCGTCACCCCGGGGTGAACCCCGACCGCGGCCCGCACCGCCTCGGCCCGGGCCGCGACCTCGGCCGCCGGCGCCGCCAGCGCCGCCAGCACCGGCACCACGCTGGCCTGGCCGTCGCGGTACAGGCGCAGGGTCGCCTCGAGCGCCGCCAGCGTGAGCTTGTCGGGCCGGAGCGCGCGCATCAGCGGGTGCGCGCGCAGCCGGGCCATCGTCGCCGCGCTGCCGACCAGCAGGCCGGCCTGCGGCCCACCCAGCAGCTTGTCGCCGGAGAAACACACCACGTCGGCGCCGCTGGCAACCACCTCGCCGACCGACGGCTCGACCGGCAGGCCGAGGCGGCGCTGCTCGGCCGACGGCAAGAGCGCACCCGAGCCGAGGTCGACCATGCTGGCCAGGCCACGCTCTTGCGCCAGCGTGGCCAGCGCCCGGGCCGAGGTCTCCTCGGTGAAGCCGACGATGGCGAAGTTGGAGCGGTGCACCTTGAGCAAGAGCGCGGTGTCGGCGCCGATGGCGCGCTGGTAGTCGGCCAGGCGGGTCTTGTTGGTGGTGCCGACCTCGACCAGGCGGCAGCCCGACAGCGCCAGGATGTCGGGGATGCGGTACGAGCCGCCGATCTCGACCAGCTCGCCGCGCGACACCACCACCTCTCGCCCCGCCGCCAGCGCGCCCAGGGCCAGCACCGTCGCGGCCGCGTTGTTGTTGACGACCAGCCCGGCCTCGGCCCCGGTCAGCTCGGCCAGCAGCGCGCCGACGTGGTCGTGGCGCGAGCCGCGCTGGCCCCGGCCGAGGTCGTACTCGAGGTTGCTGTAGCCGCGGCCGACGTCGACCACGGCGTCGAGCGCGGCCGGTGCCAGCGGCGCGCGACCGAGGTTGGTGTGGATGACCACGCCGGTGGCGTTGAGGACCCGGCGCAGCGAGCGCCCGACCAGGCGCTCGGCCGCGGCCGCGACCGGCCCCGGGGCGATGACCGGCTCGGCCGCCTGGCCAGCCAGCAGCGCGCCGCGCCGCTCGGCCACCGCCCGCCGCGCCGCCTCGACCACGGCCCAGCGCGGCGCCGACGACAGCCGCGCGGCGGCGTCGGCCAGCTCGTGGACCGCGGGCAGCTGCCGGAGCAGGTCGGACATCGGCTGCCGACGCTGGCACCTTTGCCGGTCGCAGACAAGCGGGCCCGCGCCACGTTGAATAGCCGCCGCCTCGGCGCGTATCCTGTGTGGCATGGGGCGAGTCACGAGGGCATGGGTGCTTGCTGTCGGCCTGGCTGGCCTGGTGACGGCGACGTCGCGGCCGGGCGCGGCCGCACCCGAGCCGAGTGAGGTCGAGGCGGCCACCGCGGTGCGTACGCAGCTCGGCAGCAAGGCCTGCGGCGGGCCGCCCGCCCTGGCCGCGGCCCTGGTCCGCGCCGGCACGGCCTTGACCGCGAAGGAGCGCCTGGACGGCACCGTCCGCCTGCAGCAGTGCGCGCGCAAAGCCAAGGCCTGGGGCTCGCTGGCCTACGCGACCGACGCCCTGCTCACGCTCGATCCCACCCACGCCAACCCCGAGCTGCTGATCCGGGCCCTGCTGAAGATGGACCGGCGCGATGAGGCGCTGGCCATGCTGAAGCGGCTGACCAAGCTGTACCCCGACCGCAAGGCCGCGCTGACCCTGGCCGAGTCGCTGTACGTGTGTGAGGTCGGCCAGTACCGCGCCTGCGCCAAGGCCACCGCCCGGGCCAGCCAGGCCGCGCGCGCCGAGGGTGCCAGCGAGGACGCCTTCGAGGCCGGGGTGTTCTCGATGGTCGCCAGCATCGCCATCGGCGACCTCGCCGCCTTCGAAGCGCAGTGGAAGGACCTCACGCCGGCGCTGCGCCGCCTGCCGCAGGCCACCGCCGCGCCATTCCTCACGCTGCCCGACCGCGCCGCCCGCGTCGGCAAGGATGGAGTGTTCATCGACCACGACGCCGGCAAGTGGCTGGCCCTCGGCACCTACCACCTCAAGGCCGCCGGCAAGATCGATCGGCAGCCGCTGGTCCTGGTCCGCCTCATCAACCACCGCAAGACCCCGCGCACCTTCCGGATCGAGGTCCAGGTCGGCGGCGTGACCGAGCCGATGCGCAAGACGGTCTCGGTCGCGCCGGGCAAGCAGGTCGACACCGCCCTGACCCCGCCGCTGCCGATGAGCTTCGAGCCGGGCAAGCTACGCGCCCCGCGCACCGCGCAGCTGGTGATCCGGGTGACCGAGGGCAGCGAGTTGCTGCTCGAGGAGAGCGAGCCGATCGAGGTGCTGCCGCGCGACTACCTGCCGCTGGCCGAGCGGGTTGGCTCCGACCGCACCCTCGACCGGCGCGACACCGCGATGGCATGGTTGACGCCGACCGATCCGGCCATCGACGCCTTCCTGACCAAGGCCAAGGCCCGGGTCAAGGGCAGCAAGAGCTTCGCCGGGGCCAAGGCGGCCAGCCTGGCCCAGGCCAAGGCGCTGTTCGACGAGCTCAAGGCGCGTGGCCTGAGCGTCGTGATGGACCCCGAGGTGTTCGCCGAGGCCGCCGAGGTCAAGCGGACCCGGGTCCCGGCCGAGGTGCTGGCCACCGGCAACGCCCACGCGCTCGAGGCCACGCTGACCTTCGCCACCCTGCTCGAGGCCATCGGCCTGCGGCCGGTCGTGGTCTTCCTGCCCGGCCACGCCTTCGTCGGCTGGGAGCCGACGGCGGCCGACAAGAGCAAGGACAAGCGCTACTACCTCGACGTGGCGCTCATCGGCACCGGCACGTTCGACCAGGCCCGCCGCCAGGGCGACCTGCAGTTCAAGCAGCTCTTCGTCGGCAAGCTGCTCGAGAACCGACAGGCCCTCGCCCTCTCGGTCGCCAAGGCCCGCGCCGCCGGCATCACGCCGCCACCGTTCTGACCGGCGGGGGCGCCACCGGTCGGACACTGCGTCCGCTGCCGCCCGCGCGCCGATCAGCCGCGCGCGATATGATCCGAGCGATGGCGGCGGTCGACAGCCTGGTGGGCCGGACCATCGGCAAGTACACGCTGCAGCGTGAGCTCGGGCGCGGCGGCATGGGCGAGGTGTACCTGGCGACGCACATCGTGCTGGGCACCCGGGTGGCGATCAAGGTGCTGGCCGGCAAGCTCACCGGCGACGCCCGCGCCAGCGAGCGGATGCTGCGCGAGGCGCTGGCCGCGGGTCGGGTCGAGCACGAGGGCGTGCCGCGCGTGCTCGACGTCGGCACTACCGAGCCCGAAGGCCGGCCCTACCTGGTGATGGACTTCCTCGATGGCGAGGCGCTGGCGACCCACCTGCGTCAGGCCGATCGGTTACCGCTCGACCAGGCCCTGGCCATCGCCGTCGAGATCCTGGCCGTGCTCGAGGTGGCGCACGCCGCCGGCGTCATCCACCGCGATCTCAAGCCGCACAACGTGCTGCTGACCCGGACCGGCCGGGTCGTCGTGCTCGACTTCGGCGTG
This sequence comes from Kofleriaceae bacterium, assembly GCA_018058095.1. Classification (GTDB taxonomy): domain Bacteria; phylum Myxococcota_A; class Polyangia; order Haliangiales; family Haliangiaceae; genus JABFXX01. Next base: position 17,721 of record JAGPCO010000066.1, on the reverse strand, counting down.
GCCAAGCTGCTCGATCCAGACGCCGCGCGCCTGACCATGACCGGGGCGATGATCGGCACGCCAGCGTACATGGCGCCCGAGCAGATCAAGAGCGGCGTCGTCGACGCACGGTCCGATCTGTACGCGGTCGGCTGCATCCTGTACGAGATGGCGGTCGGGCGCCGCCCCTTCGACGGCGACAGCACGTTCGAGATCCTCGACGGCCACATGAAGCGGCGGCCGCCGCCGCCGCGGGCGCTGCGCCCGGAGGTGCCGACCGAGCTGCAGGAGGTCATCCTCACCGCGCTGGCCAAGGAGCCGACCCGGCGCTTCCGCTCGGCCACGGCCATGCGCCAGGCGCTGCTCGCCATCCCGGGCGCCGCGACCGCGCGGGTGGTCGCGCCCGCCAGCGCCGCCGCGCCGGCGCCGCCGGCCGGGGCCGATGACGGGGCCGACTCGACGCGGGTGTTGCCCGAGCCCGGCACGGCGGCCACCGCGGCCGCCCGCGGCGGCCCGCCCGCACCCGACACCGTGCCATCGCGCCCGCTGCCCCGCGCCGCCCAGGGCGCGGCGTCGGGCCCGGTCGCGGCGGTCGAGGCGGCGCACCCACCGGCGCCCCGGCCGGCGCCCCGGCCGGCGCCGGTGTCGCCACCGGCACGTGCACCGGCGCCGGCGCCGGTCGAGCCGGGTGGCCGGGGCCGGCGCTGGTCCTGGCGCGCCCCGTTGCTGGTCCTGGCGGTCACCGGCGCGGCCGCGGGCGCGCTCGCGCTCGGGCTCGGCCGCGGCGATGACGCCGGCCACCCGCTCGCGGCGCCGCCCCGGCCCGTCGACGCCGCGCTGGCCGTGGACCCGGCGCAGGCCGTCGTGGCGCTGGCGCCGGTCGATGCCGCCGGGCCACAGGCGCCGCCGCCCACGGTCGACGCCGGGGCGCCGAGCGTCGCGCGGGCGCAGCCGGCCGACGCCGGGTCGAAGCCGACCACGCGCCCGGGTGGCGCCGTGCCGGCCGGGGCGGGCACCGAGGTGTTCGTGTTCACCAGCACCCCCGGCGCCACCGTCCTGGTCGACGGCAAGCGGCGCGGGACCACGCCGTGGAACCAGCGGCTGCGTCCCGGGACCGTGACCGTCACGGTGCGCATGGCCGGCTACCAGACGATCACCCGCCGGCTCACCGTCGGCGCCGAGCCGGTCTCGCTCGACCTCCAGCTCGAGCCGTCGATCCCGTTCTGAGCGGGCACGCGCGCCCGGCTGCTGCACCTCAGCGGATGGTGCCGTCGACCGTCATCTCGTGCCGGCACGAGATGTCACCGGTGAAGACGATGGAGGCGTCGCCGGTCACGGCCAGCGCCTCGTCGACCACGAGGTCGAGGGTGAGGGTGCCATCGTAGGCCCGCCCTCCGGCGGAGACACCCGACGACGACACCTCGAGATCGAGCGTGCAGTTGTCGACCTCGCAGCGCCAGTCGGCGGTGAGTTCGTCGACCGAGTCGGTCTCGAACGTGTAGGCCGAGCCGTCGCCGAGCACCTCGAACTCGAGGTTGCCGGGCGGCATCTGGAAGCAGTCGCCGGCCCCGAGCTCGAAGGCCAGGTCCCACGACCCGCTCATGTCGAGTGGCTCGCTGGTGCAGGCAGCGGCGAACAGGGTGGACGACAGGAGCGCGAGCAGCGACAGGGAGCGGACGGCGGTGGTCATCATCGAGTTCCTCCAGCAGGTGCGCACGTGGCGCGTTATGCCGGCTCCGACGCGCCGCCCACCGCGCGATTCAGCCACGCGCGCGTCGATCGACACGCGGCGTGTTTCGGCGACACCGCGCCGACCGGGGACCGCAGCCGTCGCCGACCGCGGGCAGCAGGCCCGACTCAGTCGACGACGACGTCGGTGCTGACCGACAGGGCCAGGCGGGCGGCGGCGCCGAGGTAGTCGAAGTCGACCTTGTCGAAGGTGTCGGTCGCCCGGTGGTAGTGGCTGGTGTGATCGCCGCCGACGAACTGCTCGCCGACACCGACCGCGGCCAGGCCCTGCTCGAGGAAGGCCTGGTGATCCGACCGGGTGAACGTGAAGGCGGCGATGGGCACGCCGCGGGCCTGGCCGTGCCGCTGGTACAGCGCGGCCAGCTCGGTCGTCGGCGACCACAGCTCGACGCCGCCGTCGTCGTCGCCGTCGTAGCTGAGCATGTCGAAGCAGTGCGCGCTGTGCAGCGCGGTGCCGGCCGCGACCAGATCGCGCGCGTAGGCCCGGCTGCCGATGAGGCCGAGCTCCTCCTCGTCGAACACCGCGATGATGACCGGCCGATCGCGGCGCGGCAGCCCGGCCAGGTAGCGGCCGGCGGCGACGACCAGCGCGGTCCCGGTCGCGTTGTCGGCCGCGCCCGGGCCGGCGGCGACGCTGTCGAAGTGCGCGCCCAGCAACAGCGGCGCGGCCGCGGCGCCGGCCGCGGTGGTCGCCGGCAGGGTCAGGACCACGTTCTCCCCGGTGGCGTAGGTGTGGCCGGTGACCGCGCCCCAGCGCGCGAGCTGGTCGCGCAGGTAGGTCCGGGCCGCGCTGCGCTCGGCGAGGGTCTCGCGCCCGGTGACCGTGAGGCCCGGGGCGATCTCGACCTGCCCGGCCAGCGCCGACACCAGCTCGCGCAGGTAGTCGTCGAGCCAGGCGCAGGCGTCGGCCCCGGTGCAGGCCAGGGCGTCGGCGTCGACGGCGCCATCGACCGCCGCGCCGCCCGCGCCGTCGGCGCCGCCGGCCGGCCCGGCGTCGATCGACGCCGACGGGTCGTCGCAGCTGGCCAGCAGGGGGACGAGCGAGGTCGACAGCGCGAAGGCGAGGGTCCAGGACGGCCGCGGCGACATGGCGTGACGCTGTCACGGCGCGGCCGGCCCCGGCAAGCGCCATCTGCCCCACCTCCGGCGCCGGCGCCCCGGTCCTTTCCAGTAGACTGGCTCCCGTGAACGTCCAGGCGGTCTCCGCGCTGCTGGCCGCGCTGCTCACCCTGGCCATCGGCGCCTCGGTGCTGCTGCGCAACCGGCGCGACCGCATCTTCACCTCGTTCGCGGCGTTCACCATGGTCGTGTCGGCCTGGCACGCCGCCACCTTCATCGCCGACGCCATCGACAGCGAGCTGGTGCGCTGGCTGGCGCTGTGGGCCGCGGCCACCGTGCCGGCCACCGCCATCGCCTTCTTCCGCCTGTTCCTGTCGCAGCCGTCCATCGGCGGGCAGCGGCGCGGCCCGCGCGTGACCCTGGCCTGGACCTTCCTCGCCTACGTCGCGCTGATCTACTCGGCCATCGTCTTCCCCATCCACGACAAGATCTACTTCCAGGTCCCGTTCGGGGCCTACGTCTTCGGCGGCCTGTACCGCTGCGTGTACGACCTGTACATCCAGTACCGCTCGACCGCCAAGCGGGTCGAACGGGCCCGGGTCCGCTACCTGGCGCTGGGCGGCTTCGTCGCCACCACCCTGGCCCTGACCGACGTGCTGCCGCGCTTCGGGGTGGCCTGGCCGACCATCGGCAACGTCTTCACCGTCCTCTACCTGTACTTCCTGTCGCAGACGCTGTTCCGCAACCGGCTGATCGACGTCAACGAGCTGGTCGGCAAGATGGCGGTGCTCGGCCTCTTGGTCGTGCTGCTGTGGGCGGTGTACGGCTTCCTGCTGTACTGGATCGGCGGCGGCCAGGAGGGCCTGTACCTGCTCAACGCGCTGGTCGCGTCGTTCGTCATCCTCATCCTGTTCGAGCCGGTGCGCAGCCGGCTCGAGAACGGCATCAACCGCTGGCTGGTGCGACAGCGGCACGAGCTGCGCGGCCGGCTCGAGGCGCTCCGGCGCGACCTGCCGGCGGTGGTCGACGTGCCCGACATGGTGACCCGCATCGTCACCGCGCTCGAGGAGTCGCAGCGCGTCACCGACGGCTCGGTCTACCTGCTCGATCCCGATGGCGCCGGGTTCGACCGCGCCGGCTTCTTCGGCGACGCCCCGGCCGAGCGCCTCGACGCCGGCACCGATCGCACCTTCCTCGACACCATCCGCGCCACCTACTTCGACGCCGAGCTGACCCAGCGCGAGCTCGACGCCCTCGGCGGCGGCGGCGACGCCGACAAGCGGGCCGCGCTGGCCGCCCTGCTGAGCCGGGCCGACGACATGCGGGCGGCCCTCATCTTCCCGCTGCTGGGCTCGGCCGAGACCGAGCAGGGGCCGTGGCTGCTCGGCCTGCTGGCGGTGCGCGACGACCGCGCCGCCGGCGCGTTCGACCTCGACGACATCGACATGTTCCGCCAGCTGGCGGCGGCGGCGGCCCGGGTCATCGAGTCGAGCCAGGCCTACGAGCGGGTCAAGGAGCGCGACCGCCTGGCCGCGCTGGGCGAGATGGCGGCCGGCCTGGCCCACGAGATCCGCAACCCGCTCGGCGCCATCAAGGGCGCGGCTCAGCTGCTGGTCGGCCCCGACGGCAAGCCGATCGAGTCCGGTCCGGAGACGGTCGAGCTGATGGAGATCATCGTCGAGGAGGCCAACCGCCTCAACAACGTGGTCACCCGCTTCCTCGACTACGTCCGGTCGGAGCGGACCGAACGCGACGACCAGGGCAGGGTCGACGTCAACGCGGTGGTGCGCAAGACCGTGCAGCTGCTGCAGCAGTCCGACGACAGCAAGAACGTCGACGTGCGGGTGCGTATCGACGACCTGCTGCCGCCGGCGGCGGGTGACCCCGAGGCGCTGCTGCAGGTGTTCCTCAACCTCGGCCTCAACGCCCTGCAGGCCATGCCCGAGGGCGGCACGCTCGAGATCCTCACCACCCGGCGCCGGCGCTCGCGCCTGGGCTACGGCCAGTTCGCCGAGGTCCGCTTCCGCGACACCGGCATCGGCATCCCGCGCGACAAGCTCAAGAAGCTGTTCATCCCGTTCTACACGACCAAGCAGCGCGGCACCGGCCTGGGCCTGGCCATCTCCCAGCGCATCGTCAGCCAGCACGGCGGCACCATCGAGGTGCGGTCGACGCTGGGCCAGGGCTCGACCTTCTCGGTCTTCCTGCCCGCGGTCGGCGACGCGATGAGCACCGGGCGCCACGATCGCCCGGGCCGGGCCGATGCCACCGGCCGGCACGACCTGCCGACGCGCGCCGACCCCACGCCGGCCCCGGGCGCCGCCGCCGCACCGCCGGCCGACACCTCGCCGCCGGCCGAGGCCGCGTCGCCAGCCGATGCCTCACCGCCCGCCGACGCCTCGCCGCCGGCGAAGGCGGTGGGTGGGTGATGGTGGTAGGGTAGCCAGGTCATGGCCGAACGCGCCCGCATCCTCGTCGCCGACGACGAGGTCAACCTGCGCCGGGTGCTGGTCGCGCTGCTGCGCCGTGACGGCCACGAGGTCGTGCAGGCCAGCGACGGCGGCGAGGCGCTGACCATGCTCGACCACGATCTCGACGTGGTCATCACCGACCTGCGCATGCCCAAGGCCGACGGCATGGAGGTCCTGCGCACCGCGGCCCGCACCATCCCGCACGTGCCGGTCATCATGGTCACCGCCTACGGCTCGGTCGGACAGGCGGTCGAGGCCATCAAGGCCGGCGCGTTCGACTACATCGAGAAGCCATTCGAGCAGGACCAGATCCGCGCCATCGTCGCCAAGGCGGTCGGCCAGGCCATGGCCAACCGGGCCGCCCCGCGCGCCGCCCTGTACACCACCGGCGACGACGGCGATGGCGAGGCGCGCGGCCGCTACGGCCTGGTCGGCGACAGCCCGGAGATGCACGCGATCTTCGACGTCATCGCCACCGTGGCCGACACCCCGACCACCGTCCTCATCACCGGCGAGTCAGGCACCGGCAAGGAGCTGGTGGCCAAGGCGCTGCACGAGCAGTCGTCGCGCAAGGGCGGCCCGTTCATCAAGATCAACTGCGCCGCCATCCCCAAGAACCTGATGGAGTCGGAGCTGTTCGGCTACGAGAAGGGGGCGTTCACCGGCGCCACCAGCGCCAAGCCGGGGCGGTTCGAGCTGGCCGACGGCGGCACCCTGTTCCTCGACGAGATCGGCGAGATCCCCGTCGAGATGCAGGTCAAGCTGCTGCGCGCCATCCAGGAGTCGGAGTTCGAGCGGGTCGGCGGCCTCAAGACCATCAAGGTCGACGTCCGCCTCATCACCGCCACCAACCGCGACCTCGAGGCCGAGATCGCGCGCGGCGCGTTCCGCGAGGATCTGTACTACCGGCTGGCGGTGGTGCCGTTGCAGATCCCGCCGCTGCGCAAACGGCGGGGTGACATCCCGCTGCTGGTCCGCCACATCATCCGCAAGTTCAACGAGCGGCTGAAGAAGAGCGTGACCGGCATCTCCGAGGCGGCGCTGCTGGTGCTCGAGGCCCACACCTGGCCCGGCAACATCCGCGAGCTGGAGAACGTCCTCGAGCGCACCATCCTGTTCGGCAAGAGCGAGGTCATCGACCGCGCCGACCTGCCCGACGAGCTGACCGCCGCCGCGCCGGCCCTGGCCGCGCCCGGCAGCGCCGGCACCAGCGCGGCCACGGCCGCCGACCCCGACAGCGACCACGACGACGGCGACGACGGCGACGGCGAGCCGACCGGCGAGCTGTCGGGTGACACCTCGCTCAAGGAGATCGTGCGGGCCGAGACCAGCCGGGTCGAGCGCGAGCTCATCGTCAAGGCCCTCGACGAGACCCACGGCAACGTGACCCAGGCCGCCAAGCTGCTCAAGATCAGCCGCAAGAGCCTGCAGATGAAGATGAAGGACTTCGGCCTGCGCGACCGCGAGGCCTGACGGCCCGCGCCGGGCCCACGCCATGCCCCGCTCGCCGACGCCCCCGATCGTGGTCTCCGCGTCGCTCGCCGCCGCGCTGGTGACCGGCGCGGCCGCGCCAGCCGCGGCCGATCTGCCGCGCCTTCGGCCTCGCCCGCAGCTGCAGGTCGATGGCGGGCTGACCGTGATCGGCCCGGCCTACGAGCACCCGCTGGCCGAGCACTGGGCGGTGGCCGGTGAGGCGTTCGTGTTCGGCACCTACTTCCTGCCGTGGTTCGATCTCGGCGACGACACCATCGGCGTCGGCGCCGGCGTGCGCGCGACCTGGCTGGCCGACCCGAGCGGGCGCGGCCTGTACGTCACGCCGTACCTGCGCGCCGCCGCGGTGCGCGCGCAGGACGACGACGCCGGCGGCCTGGCGATCACCGCGGGCGTGTTCGTCGGCTGGGCCATCGGCTTGACCGATCGCCTCGACCTGCGGCTGGGCCTGGGCGCGCAGTACCTCCGCGTCGCGGTGGATCCCGAGGCCGGCCCCGAGCGGGTCAGCAGCACGCCGTTCCCGGCCATCGACGCCACCCTGGCCTGGCGGCTGTGACGACCTGACAAACCGTCGATGCAGTGTCAGGTTCCTGCCAGACGGGCGCGCGTAACCATCTGAACTTACTAACCGTCCTGCCTGGTCCAGGCCGTGCAGATTGGTCGGACCATGCGCTCGTCCCTGGTCCTCCTCCTGCTCGCCACCGCGGCCACCTCGGCCTGCGCCACCGACTACGACAGCAACGGCGATGGCGTGAACGACTCGTGCCTCGGCCAGTACTGCGAGGACCCGCCCGGCCCGGTGGTGCCCGACCCCTTCGCCGTCGAGACCGAGCTGCCGAGCGGGGCGCAGGCGAGCGGCAACCAGCTCGCCGCGGTCGCCGTCGGCGGTGCGCTCGAGCTGCGGGTGTGGGCCCGGACCGGCGTGACGCCGTCGATCCGCAGCGCCGGCGCCGCCGCCACCGTGGTCGAGGGCCCGGCCGAGGGGGCGTGGCGTGGCGCGACCGTACGTGGGGTCGCGGACGGAGAGGCCACCCTCGAGCTGTCCGCGGGCGCATCGGCGGGGCAGTGGTTGGTGCAGGTGGACACGCTCGACCGCGTCGAGCTCGCCGTCCCCGGCGTGCAAGGCCGGCCCGGCGCCGACGACGCCGCCGTGCTGGCCGGCACCACCTCCCTCGAGCTGCGCCTGCTGTCCGCCAGCGGCCGCCGCCTGATCGATCACTCGCTCGCCGTCGACGGCTGGTCGGATCCGGCCTTCACCCAGGCGCGCTGGGACGTGATCTCGGCCCCGGCCGCCGCCGGCCAGTTCGACCTGCGGCTTCGCGCCGACGCCTTCGGCGTGCGCACCCTGCCGGTCACCGTGGTCGACCAGGTCGACACCCTGGTGCTCGAGCTCGACCAGCCGGGCCGCACCGCCGGCCGCCTGTGTGTACACGCCGAGGCCGGGGGCCAGCCGGTGATCGGCCAGGGCTGGTCGCTCGGCGGCGCGGTCGACGTCACCCTCACCCCGACCGCCCTCGCCAACTGCGTCGACTACCTGTACGCGCTGCCCGGCGCGCGCGTGACCGCCACCTTCGGCGGGGTGACCCGGACGCTGGAGCTGCTGCCGCCGGCTGCGCCCGAGTGAGGACGCCCGCCGCCGGTCAGAACATGATGCGGGCTTCGACGCCGACCTGGACGCCGAGAGCGTCCTCGAGCCGGTAGCGGTGGCCGACCAGGTTGACCAGCGGGACGTGGTTGGGGTTGACCTCGGCGGTGCCCGGGTTGACCAGGTCGTTCTGCTCGACCTCACACCCGGTGCTGCCGCCGTCGCAGGTCGGCAGGTCGACGCCGGCGTCGTCGAAGGTGATGGTGTGGTCGTTGGCGAACGACAGGCCACCGACGGCGCCCAGGTGGACGCGCGGGCCGAGCTCGGCGCGGACCGCGAAGCGGGCGGTCAGCTCGAGGTAGTTCTCGACCAGCGAGATGCCGGGGTGGCTGATGGCCTGGACGTCGGGCATGACCGGATCGCGGTCGAGGATGAGCGGGCCGCCGTAGCGGCTGTCCCCGGCGTAGGCCAGCACCTCCCACATCGGCGTGTGGGCCCGGCCCTCGAAGTAGCCGCGGATCTCCGTCGACAGATCGACGCTGACCCGGGTGTGATCGTCGGGCCGGTCGACCATGATGGCCTCGAACCCGAACAGCAGGCTGCCCTCGGGCATGGTCAGCGAGCGGCGCGCGCCGAAGCCAGGGTCCTCGAACGGCGAGCCGCTCTTGGCCGACAGCGGCGTCTTCCAGTCGATCTGGACGTACGGCTCGGCCCAGCCGACCCGCTTGCCGACGCTGGTGTAGACGCGCAGCTCGTGCACCCCGGTCGACAGGCCACCCGAGGCGTCGGGGGCGTCGCGGTCGAACCGGGCCAGCGTGCCGATGGCCAGCTGCAGCTCGCCGCCCAGCTTCCAGGTCGGCTTGGTGTCGTCGCGGCGCTGGTTCATCGGCGCCACGCCGAGCCCGAGGGCGACGTGGGTCAGCCCGCTGCGGCCCGGGCCGCGGAAGATCATGTCCTCGCCCATGGGGAAGCCGGTGCCGGGATCGTCGGCGTCGTAGCCGCGCGCCGGCAGCAGGCCGTCGAGCACGGTCGGTGAGTTGTCGGCGTTGACGCAGGTCGCCCCGGCGCCGGCGAACGAGCACGGCGTGTCCTGCTGGTCGAACAACAGCGCGCGCTGATCGGAGATGACGATCGGCAGCCCGAGCGACAGCCAGGTGTCGTGGAACACCCCGAGCTCGGCGCCGGCGCGCAGCGTGTGGCGCGAGCTCTCGAGCAGCAGGTCCCGGACCTCCGGGATCGGGTCCGTCGGCGCCACCGAGGCGATGCCGACCCGCTCGCGCGTGATCTGGCCGCGGCCCAGGCGCAGCTCCCAGTCGAGCGTGAGGTGCAGGTCGATCGGGTCTCCCGGATCGGCGGCCGACGGGACCGTCGTGAAGGGGCCGGCCACGGCGGGTGCGGCGGTCGCACCCACCACGCCCAGGGCGCTACCAGCTGCCAGGGCGACGATCGATCGGGAGGTCACCGCGGCACGGTAGCCCACCACGGCGCGTTCCGTCCAGCGCGCCGCCGGTGCTACGTCGGTGCGTAACCCGGGCCCTACGGACAGGCCAGCGTCGGCGCCGGCAGGTTGGCCGGCGTGGTGTCGGTGACCCGGATGGCGGCGAAGGTTGAGCCGGCCACGTCGACCACGTCGACCATGCCGGTCACGGTGCCGCACACCAGGTCGGGGCTGCGGATGACGCCGGCCAGCACGATGTTGTACGGCCGGGTCTGCCCGGTCACCGAGTTGGCCATACCCGGCAGCGTGCCCATCAGGCGGGCCGAGAACGAGGCGGTGTTGTCGACGGCGACGTCGCCCACCACCAGCGGCGCGCCGACCGGGGTGCGCTCCGGCGAGTTCGAGACCAGGCCGAACGTGCGCAACGGCTGGTAGCTGCCGTCGAGATCACCCGCGGCCCCGGCGGTGCCTGGCTCGGTCAGGTCCCAGGTCACCAGGTACTGCACGGCGTTGCCCGGCGAGATCGACGGGTTGACCGCGAGCAGGAAGGTGCCGTCGACGTCCGGCAAGTCGGTCACGACCGCGGCGTCCGTGCTGTCGGCGTCAGGTGGCGCCGGGGTGCGATCGGCGAAGTCGTCGAAGCGCCCGCGTGGATCGACACATCCGGCCAGCAGCACCAACGTACCCGGGACCAGCGTCGTCACCCGCATCCGCATTGACAACGACTGAGTCATCGCCGCAGACTTTCGCCCCACCGTGCACCGCCGTCAAGCACCGCGTCCCGTCGTCAGCCTTCTTCTGAGCTGCGGTGCCGTGGCCGCGGCCCTGCTCGCGCTGATGCCCGGCCGGGCCCAGGCCGGAGGCTTCTCGGTCGCCCGCTTCGGCGGCGAACACGGCCACGCCGCCACCACCGACGTGACCGCGGCCTTCTACAACCCGGCCGGCCTGGCCTACGAGCGCGGCCACCGCGGCTACCTCGAGGGCCTGCTCGCCTACCGCACGGTCGACTACACCAGGGACCCGGGCGCGATCGACAACCCGGGCACCGGCACGCCCGACAACGCCGTCAACTCCGGCACCGCCACCCTCGGCAACCTGGTGGCCAGCCCGTTCCTCGGCCTGGCCTCCGACCTCGGCGTGCCCGGGCTGGGTGTCGCCCTCGCCGTGTACGCCCCGTTCGGCGGCTCGTCGAGCTGGGACGCCGACGACCGCTTCGCCGGCAACACGATGTACCCGGGCGCGGTCGATGGCCCGGCCCGCTGGTCGTCGATCGAGGGCGAGCAGCGCTCCCTGTACTACACGCTGGCGGCCGGCTACCGCATCCCGGCGGCCCGGCTCGCGATCGGGGTCGGCGTCAACGTCGTCTCGACCGACATCAACCTCATCCGCGCCCGCCGCATCGACGGCACCGACGACGTGGTCGACGCTGGCGGCAACGTGGCCGAGGGCCGCAGCCTGCTCGAGCTGAGCGACACCAGCCTGTCGCTGTCGGCCGGCCTGATGTACGAGCCGACCCCGTGCTCGCGGGTCGGCATCTCGTACCAGGCCTCGCCCGGCCTGGGCGAGATGACCGTCGACGGCACGCTCACCAACAAGTTCGGCGCCACCCCGGCCCAGGCGCCGGTCGACGTGCAGATGCGGCAGACCCTGCCCGACGTGGTCCGGGTCGGCGGCACCTGGAACGCGTTCTGGCGGGCCTCGTTGCACGCCGTGGTCGAGTGGCAGCGCTGGAGCAAGTTCGAGCGGCAGTGCCTGGTCGACCGCAACTTCGCCGGCGCACGCTGTGACTTCAACGCCGACGGCAGCCTGGCCGCCGGCGCCGACGGCGTGCTGGTCAACATCCCGCGCGACTGGCAGGACACCTTCGGCGTCAAGCTGGGCGGCACCTACGACCTGACCGACACCCTCGAGCTCAATGGCGGCGTGCTGTACGACAGCAACGCGGTGCCCGACGCCACCCTCGAGCCAGCGCTGATCGACCAGGACAAGATCATCACCCAGCTCGGGGCGCGCTGGCAGTCGGGCCGGTGGCTGGCCAGCTCCACCCTCGGCCTGGCCACCTACCTCGAGCGCACCACGGCGCCGCGCACGGCCGACCCGATGACCCCGAGCCGCAACCCCGACATGGCCGGCACCTACCAGCAGCGGACCATGTACTTCATGCTCGGCCTCGGCGCCTCGCTGTAGCTCCGTGCCGGCGGGCCGGCCGCGGTGGCCGCGGCCGGCCGGTTCTTGCCGCCGCGTCCCTTGAGCGCTCGCCCCGGCGCGGCTACTGTCGCGCCACCTGCGGAGGGCCTGGCCGGGTCGGCCAGGCGCCAGCCCGCCGGCGGGAGAGCGCGATGATCTTCAAGAAGTTCTGGGGTTCGATGAAGGGTCAGCTCAACAAGCTGGCGAACTTCTTCTGGGAGGCCGACCCCATCGCCCAGATGCAGTACGAGTACGACCTCGCGGTCGAGCAGCTCAAGGAGGGCCGGGTCGGCCTCGAGCAGTACCGCGGCCTGGTCGAGCGGGTCGGGCGGCAGGTCAAGGAGGGCGAGGCGCACGTCGGCAAGCTGGCGGCCCAGGCCAAGGCCTACCTCAAGGCCGGCGAGCGCGAGACCGCCGCCAAGTTCGCCCTCGAGCTGCAGAAGGCCAAGACCGGCCTGGCCCAGAACCAGGAGCAGCTGGCCATGCACGAGGCGGCCTACCAGAACAACCTCAAGAAGATCCAGCACGCCAACAAGAAGCTGGTCGAGGTCAAGGACCGCATCCACAAGTACGACGCCGAGCTCAAGATGAGCGAGGCCGAGGCCGAGATCGCGAAGCTGTCGGAGAGCTTCAACATGAACCTCACGACCGACTTCGGTCAGCTCGAGGACGTGATCCAGCGCAAGATCGACGGCAACCGCGGCAAGGCCCGGGTCGCCGCCGATCTGTCGTCGGACGGCGTCGCCGAGATCCAGGCCGAGGAGCGCATGGAGAAGGCCATGGGCGAGGACGCGCTGCGCGAGCTCGAGGTCGAGCTCGGCATGCGCGCGCCGGAGACCACGCCGGTCGCCGACACCCAGAAGGACCTCGGCCCGGCCGAGCCCGAGAAGGTCACGCAGTAGCTCGCCCCCCCGCGGCGCCCGGCCTGACGCCGCGCCGCGCCCTCACGCAGCCACCGGAGCAACGTCATGTCCAACGCTGGTAAGCCGAAACCCGCCTTCTTCATCGCCGCCTTGGCCATCGCCGCCGGCCTGGTCGGCCTGTCGCTGTATCGCTGCAACGCCAAGAAGAGCAGCGACAAGCCCGCGGCGACCAAGCAGGTCGACCTCGATCAGATCAAGCAGCAGAGCGGCCAGGGCACCGCCGAGAACCCGTCCGGTGAGGGCATCACCACGGTCAAGGAGTACGCGTTCGAGCCGGCCCAGCGCCTGCCCGAGGTGCCCGGCTCGGCTGACTACACCGCCCTCGGCAAGACCCGGGTCGTCAAGTTCGCCATCAACACCTGGGCCGGCTGGGCCCCGATCATCTACGCCAACGGCGGCAAGGCGCCGAAGAAGGTGTGGAAGGACGCCAAGGGCGGCGACTTCCTGGTCGAGCTGGTCAAGATCGAGGACCCGGTCAACATGGGTGACACCTTCGCCGCCGGCAAGATCCACCTCGGCTGGGCCACCGTCGACATGCTGCCGCTGGTGGTGCAACGGCTGAGGCGTGACCCGCGCACCATGCCGCGCGTGTTCCAGCAGATCGACTGGTCCAACGGCGGCGACGGCATCGTCGTGCGCGACACCATCAAGTCGGTCGCCGACCTGCGCGGCAAGACGGTGGTGCTGGCGCAGAACTCGCCGTCGCACTACTTCCTGCTCAACATGCTGCTCAACGCCAACGTGCAGCCGTCGGAGGTCAAGACCAAGTTCGTCAAGGACGCCTTCGCCGCCGCCGCCGCGTTCAACGCCGAGCCCAGCCTGTCGGCGGTGGTGTCGTGGGCGCCGGACATCTACAACCTGGAGAAGGTCCAGGGCAACAAGATCCTCATCACCACCGGCACCGCCAACAAGCTGATCGGTGACGTGTGGTTCGCCCGGGCCGACTTCGCGCGCGACAACCCGGACATCATCGAGGGCCTGGTCCGCGGCATCCTCGACGCGACGTCGGAGCTTGCGGCCGACGACGCCAAGAAGGCCGAGTCGGCCAAGATGATGGATGACGTGTACGACCTGCCGCCCGGCACCGGGCAGAGCATGCTGGCCGACGCCCACTGGACCAACTACGCCGAGAACCGCGACTTCTTCCTCAACCAGAACAACCCGACCAACTTCGAGCGGACCTACAACACCGCCTTCCTGCTGTACAAGGCCATCGGCGTGGTGTCCGACCGCGTCCCGTTCGACCAGATCGCCGACTTCTCGGTCATCAAGAAGCTGGGTGGCGAGGACAAGTACGCCAGCCAGAAGAGCACGTACGACTTCAAGTTCACCCCGGTCGCCGCCGACGCCATCAACGTCGAGAGCGCGGTCCTGACCCGGCGCGTGGTCATCAGCTTCTTCCCCAACTCGTACGAGGTGTTCAAGATGGTGCCGGCCAAGAGCGGTGGCGGCGAGGTCGCGTACGACCCGCAGGTCAAGTACACCGTCGAGGAGATCGCCAAGATGGCCGGCCAGTTCGGCGCGGCCCGCATCGTCATCGAGGGCCACACCGACGGGTCGATGCGCGGCGTCGCCGACGAGCGCCTGGTGCGGGAGCTGTCGCTCAACCGCGCCAACGCCGTCAAGGAGGCGCTGGTCAACCAGTTCAAGATCCAGCCCAACCAGATCGCCGCCGCCGGCTACGGCTGGGACCGCCCGGCCGACCCCAAGGACGTCGACAACCACGCCAAGAACCGGCGGGTCGAGATCAAGGTGGTGCCGGCGGAGGCACAGTGAGCGCAGGCGGCGACCAGCCGCCGGCTGGGCCGAAGAGAGAGGACGCGGCGCCCGAGGCACAGGCCGGGCAGCCCAAGGCGAGCGCGCCGGCCACGGTGACCCCACCGGCGCGGGCGGCCACGCCGGGCAAGCCGAGCACGCCGAAGGTGGCGGCCAAGGTGAGCACGCCGAAGCCGACCGCCAAGATCTCGAGCGACGGCAGCCCGCTGCCACCGCCGGCGTGGTGGCGCAGCCTGCGCGTCGACGGCCCGCTGCCCCTGCGGCTGGGGATCGGCGGCGCCAGCCTGGGCGTGCTGCTGCTCGGGTGGTGGCTCATCACCCGCGGCAGCGCGACCGAGGCGTGGATCTCGCCGTCGAAGCTGCCCAGCCCGGGCGCGGTGTTCGGCGCGCTCGGCAAGTTGATCGATCGCGACCTCCTCGACAACGTGCTGGCGACCATGGCCCGCGTCGCCAAGGGGATCGGCGTGGCTGCGCTGGTCGGCGTCACCCTGGGCGTGATCGGTGGCACCTTCCGGGCCATCGCCGCCGCGGTCGGACCGTTCGTGCTGTTCCTGCGCTCGGTGCCGATGGGCGCCATGCTGCCGCTGACGGTCATCCTGTTCTCGATCGGCGAGCGACAGAAGTGGATGTTCATCTTCCTGGCGGTGGTCGGCTTCGTCTTCGCCGACACCGTCAAGGCCATCTCGTCGGTGCCGCAGCGCTTCGTCGAGACCGCCGAGACTCTCGGCGCCAGCCGCTGGCAGGTCATCAGCAAGGTGCTGGTGCCGCTGGCCCTGCCCGACATCGTGACCAGCCTGCGCTTTCAGTTCGGGCTGGCCCTGGGCTACATCACCCTGGCCGAGGCCATCAACACCGACGAGGGCATCGGCGCCATGCTCAACACCGGGCAGAACCGCGGCTTGATCGAGCAGAACTACATGCTGCTCATCGTCATCGCCGGCATCGCCTTCCTGATCGACCTGACCATCCGCTACCTGCAGCGCGGGTTCTTCCCGTACCGCAAGGACCTGTGAGGCCGCCGCCGTGAGCAAGCCCGACGACGACAAGCCGGCCGCCCCGGCGCCCGCCCCGACCGGCGCGGCGGCCCCGGCCGCCCCGGTCGACCCGGCCGCGGCCGCCGCCGCGCTGGCGGCGTTCGAGGCCGAGCTGGCCGGCGAGGCCGCGGCACCGGCGGCCCCGGCCGCCCCTGCGCCGAGCGCGCCGAGCGCGCCAGCCGCCCCGCTCCCGGCCAAGGCCAGCGCCGCGCCCCGGGTCGAGGCCGGTGCTGGCGTCGGCATGAAAGAGCTGGGCCCGGCCAAGCCGCTGCCGGTCGTGATGTTCGACCGCGTGACCAAGCGCTACGGCGACTTCACCGCGATCAAGGATGTGTCGTTCAAGATCGACGACCACCCGGGGCGTGGCGAGTTCGTGTCCATCCTCGGCCCGTCGGGCTGCGGCAAGTCGACGGTGATCCGGCTCATCGCCGGCCTGACCCCGCAGTTCCCGCACAGCAGCGGCCGCATCCTCGTCGACGGCCACCCGATCGAGGGGCCCGGCCCCGACCGCGGGATGGTCTTCCAGGACTACACCTCGTTCGACAACCGGTCGGTGCTCGACAACGTGGCGTTCGGTCTCGAGTGCCGGGGGGTCGGCACGAGCGAGCGCCTCGACCGGGCCCGCCACTGGATCCACAAGGTCGGGCTGTCGGTGCGCAACGACGCCGACAAGTACCCGCACGAGCTGTCGGGCGGCATGCGGCAGCGGGTCGCCATCGCCCGCACCCTCATCCTCGAGCCACGCATCATCCTCATGGACGAGCCGTTCGGCGCGCTCGATCCGCCGACCCGGGCCCGCATGCAGGACAACCTGGTCGAGCTGTGGCGCGACCAGTCGCCCACCATCTTCTTCATCACCCACTCGATCGAGGAGGCGGTGTACCTCGGCGATCACATCCTCATCTTCTCCAACTCGCCCGGCACCGTGCTCAAGGAGCTCCGAGTCCCGCCGCCCGATCGTCCGTCGACGGTGATGCAGCGCGACCCCAAGTTCCTCGAGGTGGTGTTCGGCATCCGCGACATCATCGACAAGCTCGAGTCCTCCAAGCGAGCGGGAGACTGAGGCCACCATGGCGCGCAAGAAGGCCGGCTGGCTCCGCTACGTCCAGGAAGCGTTCCTGTACCGCTGGAACCTGCTCATCTTCGGCGGCGCGGCGGCCGCCGCCGTGCTGTCGGGCCACGCCGACATCGCCTTGCCGCTGGTCGCCGCCGGCGAGCTGACGTACCTGGCCGGGCTGACCACCATCCCGCGCTTCCAGGCCGCCATCGACGCCAAGGCCCGGGCCGAGGAGCGCGGCCTGCCCGGTGGTGGCCGCAGCAGCGAGCCCGAGTCGGCGCAGTCGAGCAAGGACCGCGTGCTCGACGTGCTACGCGGCCTGGCCGAGGAGCGGCGCAACCGCTTCCTGCGCCTGCGCGCACGCTGCGTCGAGATGCAGCGCATCGCCAACGCCGTGCGCGGCGAGACCCGCGACGCCTCCGGCGCGGCCGGTGAGCTGCGCGCGCCCGCGCTCGACCGCCTGCTCTGGGTGTTCCTCAAGCTGCTGCTCAGCCAGCAGGCGCTCGAGCGGTTCCTGCGCGCGGCCGACGGCGCCGCCCTGCGCAAGGCGCTCGAGGACCTGCGCGGCAAGGAGGCGGCCGCCAGCCGCGGCCTGGGCGACAAGGACGTGGAGGACATCAGCGCCGACCAGAGCCAGGTCCGCATCGTCCGCTCCCTGCGCGACAGCATCGCCACCGCCGAGCTGCGGGTCGACAACTTCGACAAGGCCTCGCGCAACGCCGAGTTCGTCGCGGTCGAGCTCGATCGCATCGAGCAGAAGATCCACGCCCTGACCGAGATGGCCATCAGCCACCAGGACCCTGACTCCATCTCGGCCCAGGTCGACGCCGTGGCCGAGGGCATGTCGCAGACCGAGGCCACCATCCGCGAGCTGCAGGCCATCACCGGCGTGTCCGACGCCGAGGAGGCCCCGTCCATCCTCGACAGCGACCTGGTCGGCGCCACGCCCGAGCGGTAGGCCGATGGCCGGGC
>JAGPCO010000065.1 GCA_018058095.1 Kofleriaceae bacterium | reverse complement strand
ACCGTGCGCGACGTCGTCGGCAACATCGTGAACGCCAGCCCGACGCTGATGCCATACGGCTACCACGGGGCGCCGCACGACCTGGCCACGCGGCTGGTCGACATGCGCTTCCGGGTCTACCGGCCGAGCTGGGGCCGCTTCGTGTCGCCGGACCCGCTCGGGCTGGTGGATGGCTCGAACCGATTTGCGTTCGTCGGCGGCGCGGTGCTGAGCTACCGGGATCCGTGGGGGTTGTGCAAGGGATGCCCCAGATCCGGTGGCGCGTTTGGCCTCGACTCGGATGGCCGGGTGAACATGGCCGCTCCTGAATTTGACCTTCTTGATCCGTCCACGACAGACGTGATGCTCGACGTCTCCGGGGTGTCGCCTGGTTGGTCCCGGGAGACCAAGCACGACGAGGTGCAACGACGCCGCATGCAGGCAGCAGAGGACTTGGCGTTGAGCCAGATTCCCCAGTTCGATGGCCCGCCGTTCCTGAGCTGGCTGATGAGTCCTGGCCAACTCGACCCGGATAGCAACACGTCGTTCCTCCGCCTGATGACTTTCATGGCGGGGAACATCCTCCCTGTGGCTGCCAACGGGGCTGTCGCTAAGCCACCTTTCACGGCGCCGATCAGGACGTCAACCACCTCAGCGCAGACCTACAGTCGCCTCGTGCCCGGTGGCGGTCTCGCGGCACATGAAGCCGCCGGTGGGCATCTTCTTGCGCGCCATGTGTCCTGGACCGAATCGCAGCTTCTGGCCAGGCTCACGGCTGAGCCACGGATCACCGCAGCATCAACCTTTCTCACACGCGCGGAAGCGGAACTTGGTGTGTCCGCCGTTCTCGACGCGCGTGCCAGTGAGGTTGCGACCTGGGTCAGCTCAGGCGCCAGGGGCCAGCTCGTCCTTCGTGCTCCTTTCACCGGGGGCGCGGTGCTGCAGCGCGGCGCCACCGCGGTTGTGCCGGCCACGAACGCTACCGTAGTGCTACGTGGTACCGGTGGTGGAGGCTGGCGCATTCACACGGGGTATCCGACGCCATGACCCAGGGGCAGATCGACACCTTGCGTCAGTTCTTCGGCGCATATTTTCATCAGGATTGGGATCTCGATGAGTCCGGCCCTGATGGCGTCATCGATCGGTTCATCAACGACAGCGCGGACTCAGGGAAGCTCAACAGCCTTGCCTCGTTGATTGATGCGTTCCAAGACACGTACAGCGATGAGGCAGAACTTGAGTATGCGCTGCATGCGGACCTTTGGTGTGAGTTCGATCCTCGAGGCGAGGGCATGAGCACCAGGTCGTGGTTGCGGCACGTGTCAATGCGACTCCGCGAGGCTACTTCCGATGTCAGGTCGTGACGACTTGAACCACGCGAAGTCCCAGAGGTGCTCGCACGCCTCACGGGCGAGGCGCTGGAGGCCGGGCGCGTCGGTGCGCACGAACGGCGAGATCTGCGAGCGCAGCGAGGGGGCAGGCACGGTGACGGCAGCGTAGCTCACTCGCCTCGAGGGTGGCCGCGAGCCGCTCGAGCGCGCGGCTCAGTACCTGTAGTTACACGCGGCGCTGGCGGTCGCGTAGCAGGTGACGTGGCGCGATGGGGCCTCGCCCTCCTCGACGCAGCCGGTGCCCCCGACGCCGGTCATGGTCGGATGCCCGGTGCAGTAGGGGAATGGCGTGAACGAGGTGGTGCAGTTCTTCTCGGCGTCCTTGATCGCCTCGAGCTTGGCGTCGTTCCGGCCCCATGATCAGGGTCTGATCAGGGTCGTGACGACATGACCACGGCAGAGTCGACGCTACGAGCGCAAGCGGAGAAGGGGTTTGCCGCACAGGATTCCAAGGGGCGACCTCTAGTGCTTCATCACCATGAGCAGAATCCCGCTGGTCCAGTCATCGAGATGCCGAGGCAAAATCACTCGATCGGAAACCCTCGGCAGCATCCATTCGGGAACGCACCAGGAAGTGGCCTGACCCCGGCGCAGCGAGCCGACTTCAATGCGTGGCGAGTGGAGTACTGGAAGGCCCGAGCGATGGCTGAACTGGCGAAGAGAGGATCGTTGTGAAGCAGGCCACATGGGACGCCCTTGAGAAGGTTTTCGCGCGGACGCCGGTCTTGGTAGCCGGTGCGGTACCAATTGAAGGCTTGCACGCGGCGGAGAAGCGGGTGGGGGTAAAGCTGCCCGAGGACTTTCAGCAGTTTGTTGCCCGCTATGGAGGGGCGGTGGTTGGCAGCCTGCCGATACTGGGCTTGCGCAAGGCGGCAGTGATGGGGAGCGACTACTCATTCGTCGACGTCACCGAGTGGTTTCGTCGGGATGGCTGGACGCCAACAGCGGAGTGGGTCGTGATTTCGGTGGACTTGGGCGGTAATCCGATCGGAATCAATGACGACGGCGAAGTGTGGATTTCTGATCACGATGCTGGTGAGGTGCGCATGATCTCGCCTACGTTTGAAGGCTTCGTCGAGCTTCTCCTGTCCGAGTGATCGGGGCGATGCGCTGGCCGTGGCCGTGGTCAGAACCTCTCGGATCAGGTCTCGGATCAGGTCGTGACGACGTGATCCGGGCAGGGCGGTCGGCAGGTAAGCGGCCGACAATGCATCGGAAGGTGAGGGCGGCGGCCGGTTGCCGGACGACGGATGGCCGAGTGTCGGACAGGGCGTGGCGCAAGTGGGCGGGAAGATGGAAAAGGTCGAGGCTCCGGTGTCCTCGTGGCTCCACGATCGTTGGCACGGCGGGTGCCGAGGCCGGGGCGCAGCACGTTAGGCTTGGGCATGGTGTGGCCGGACCGCCTAGTGATGCTGATCGCGGTGGTCAGCGGGGCGGCGGCGGGGCCAGCGGCGACCTGAGCGGGAGCGAACACGTGCAACACGAGACCCTGTCGCCCATGGACCGTGAGGAGGCCCGGCTCGAGCTGGAGTCGGGCGATGCCGAACGGGTGTCGTGCGCCCTCGTCCGGCTGGCGCTGCACGAGCCTGATCGCGCGTTCGTCGAGGACATGCTTGCGATCCACCTTCAAGCGCCGGATGCCTGGGTGCGTGGTGTGGCGGCCACGTGCGTGGGGCACGTCGCGCGAGTCCATCGCGCCGTCGACGCGCCGCGCCTGGTGCCGTTGCTTCGACGGCTCAGCGCGGATGCGCGGACCGCAGGCAGGGTGGAGGATGCGCTGAGCGACATCGAAATGTTCACGAGGCGCGAGCGCGCCTGATGATCAGGCGCCCTTGGCCCTCGGGACTCCACGAACGTGGCGAAGCGGGTGCAGGGGCGACGCAGCAGGATTGGGCATGGTCTGCGCTGCGGGACATGTGCATGCTGTCCACCCCGCCACGCATCTAGGTGGCTGACGTGACGGGGCTCTCGCCGAAGTCGCCGGCGCGCCACATGTGGAATCCCATACACATGCCGTCGCCATCGAAGAGGTCGAGTGACTCGATGATCTCGCCGTCCTCGATCAGCGACACGGTCGTCGCGAGCTTCACCCTGCGCGGGCCATCGGTGAGCCCGCCGGTGACGCCGTCGAGGACCTGCATCAGCGCGTACACCGCGGCGTCCACTGCCTGGGTTGCGGCGACCCGTTCGGCGGGGTTGAGCTCGTCGCTGAGCCGCTCGAGGGCAGCGTCGCGTACGTCCCGGAACAGGATGTAGCCGGCAGCGTGCTGTAGCCAGAGCTCACGGTCTCGTCCGGCGGGAGGTGTTGGTCCGAGCTTCACGGGCGGAGCGTACCGCGCCCACGCCATGGCCGCGGGGCGCGCTGGCCTCGCCTGCCCGCGCGGCTCGGCTCGATGGCGTCATTGCAGGCAGCGCTGGCCAAGACGTCCTGGCGAGGGGCGCTGGCCGGGCAAGCGTAGGCGGTCGCGTGGTGAGTCACGGAGGGTCGAGGCTGGGGCGCTGGACCTCGATCCACTGGCGGCGGCCGCCCCAGCTCTGCAGGGAGTCGAGGTTGTCGGTGTTGATGCCGATCACCGCCTCGTCGTCCTCGTCGAGGAGGTCGTCGAGGCGACGGGCGAGGTGCGCGCCGGCGACGGCGGCGGCGCGCTCGCGCATCCAGAAGAACACCCACCACGAGGGGGTGCACCAGCGGGCCGACAGCGGGATCGGGACCACGAGGCCGCGGGTGCTCGGCCACGCGTGGGCGTCGAGGCGCATGCCGTGGCGCTCGACGCGGGGATTGCCGCGCCCACCCAGGATCCAGGTGTCCCAGAGGTGCTCGCACGCCTCACGGGGCAGGCGCTGGAGGCCGGGCGCGTCGGTGCGCACGAACGGCGCGATCTGCGAGCGCAGCGAGGGGGCAGGCACGGTGAGGAGAGCGTAGCCCACTCGCCCTGATGGTGGCCGCGCCCAGGCGCCAGCGGCGCGGACATGTTCACGCGCGCAGCACAGGCTCGCCGCCTCGACATGACCGAACCCGTGTTCAAGGCCACGATCGTTGCCGCGGCCGCGGACCGCCCGGGCGGCCCAGCCGGCGCGGGTGACGCGCACGACCGAGGGCCGAGACGACGGCGAGCAGGGCCCGGGCGACGTGCGGGCGGCGGGCGGCGCGCGGCCCCGAAAAAAGCGACACCCGAGTCTGTATCCTAGACTCGGGTGTCTGGCCCCGGCATCGCTGCCGGGGGTGCCGGGCTTGTTCGTTCACGGCAGGTTGTTTGCGCTTATGTCTGCGTACCCACGACTTGCCATTAGTCCAAGAAATCAGATGGAGATTTCTGCCGGATTTGAACCGGCATCTTGGGCAATTGTCGCAAACGCTTAGAGAGAACGAACTCGGCGGTTTGAGATTGGGAGATAGGCATGACGCTTAATCTGGCTACGAGACACCACCGATTTTGGCAGCGTGTCTACCGTTCCACCACGGAGCCATATGTGGAGTGGCCCCGGAAGGAGTCGAACCTTCACGCCTCGTGCACCAACTTGTCAGATTGAGATTCAGCTCTCAGCGTGTCTCCCTTTGCTCAAATCGTTGGTAGTCGCCGCCGCGGCGGCTACTCGGCGAAGAGGTAGTCGAACACCTCCTTGCCGAGCTTCTTCTCGGTCACCTCCAGGCTGTTGGCCTCCTCGCGCGCCGACTTCACGGCGTTGGCGAGCTTCTCGATGCGCTGCTGCAGCTGCTTCTTGCGCGGCACCGCGATGGCGCCCGAGTACTTGATGGTGAGCCATGAGCCGGCGATGACGTCCTCGGTGATGAGCTGCGTCTGCGCCGGGTGCTCCTTGGTCGCCTCGTACAGGGTGATGGGCTTCTGCACCTTCTTGGTCCGCTGCGTCGAGATCGGGTCGGTCTTGAACAGGCCGGTGCCCGGATCGACCGCCCAGTCGGCGCTCGGATCGAGCTCCACCATCTTGGCGACGAAGGTCGACAGGTCCGACAGCTGCTTCTCGAGGAAGAGCAGGTAGGTGGCCGGGCAGTCCGCGATCAAGACGCGGCCGTCGACGCTGACGCTGGCCTTGGCGCTGCAGTTGGCCCAGTCCTTGGTCGCGGTGACGTCGAACAGCTCGGCCAGGGTCTTGGCGACCCGGTCGATGACCTCGGCGGCCTGGAACTGAACCTTCTGGCTCTCGTTGGGGTAGGTCTCGCCGTTCTCGTCGCGCGGCTGGTACGACTTGTGGAACCCGTTCATCAGGGCCGGCTTCTGCGTGGCCTGGTGGAGCTCGGTGAACTCCGCGTAGACACGCGTCTTGATGCCTTTTTCGATGGCGAGGACTTGGTTGAGTTTTGGGTTCTGCTTGGCCATGGCTTGTCCGGCCCGCACTATACGGTGGCGCCCGGGGCGGACAAGGAACGGACGGCCATTCCACGCGGGGCTGTGGCTGCCGGCCCGCCCGTAGCCCGCTCGCCGACCTCGTCGCCGCGTGGAGGCGACCTTCCTCAGCGGCGCCAGCGTCGCCGCGGCGGGCGACGAGGTCGGCGACCCCTCGTGCGCATCCGGCCGCGCGCGCGGCTCAGTACCTGTAGTTACACGCGGCGCTGGCGGTCGCGTAGCAGGTGACGTGGCGCGATGGGGCCTCGCCCTCCTCGACGCAGCCGGTGCCCCCGACGCCGGTGATGGTCGGATGCCCGGTGCAGTAGGGGAACGGCGTGAACGAGGTGGTGCAGTTCTTCTCGGCGTCCTTGATCGCCTCGAGCTTGGCGTCGTTCCTGGCCATCGTGTAGGCCTCCGCGAGGGTGCGGGTCGGGGTCTCCCACACCGGGTAGCTGCCGTGGCCCTGGTAGGTGGTGGCGAACCAGCAGGCGGCCTCGGGCTCGCCGCCGGGGTCGGTCGGGTCGGGCGGCGGCGGCTCGGGCTCGTCGCCCAGGCACATCTCCGGGAAGCTGCTGCACCAGTCCCACGGCTCGCCGGGGTCGCCCGGGTCGGCGCCGGGGTCGGGATCGAACGGCTCCTCGGTGTGCACGCAGATGACCTCCTCGCCGTTCTCGTCGACGTACGACTCGACGCCGTCGTCGCAGCCGACCTCCTGGGCCTGGCTCGACAGATCGGTGGTCACACACGCGGTCACGGTCACGACGCTCAACGACAGCAGCACTCCGATGGTCTTCATGGTCTCTCCGGGGCAGGGTTGACGAGCGCGCGCAGGTGCGGCTCGATGGCGAGCGCCGCGTGCCACATCCGGCGCGCGTCGCTCGTTGCACTGGTTCGGGCGTAGCAGCGGGCCACGGCCAGGCGCGGGCCCCACGCGTAGGTGCCTGTCGGCCCGACGCGGGTGAGGGTGGCCTCGGCGGCGCGGCAGTCGCCGCGCCGGGCCAGGCGCTGGGCCTGGCGCTCGAGCAGCTGCGGCCGCGGCCACAGCGCGGCGGCCCACGCCTCGTGCCCGGCGGTGGACGCCGCGAACGAGGCGCCGCGCAGGAGCGCGAGGGCGGTCGCGGCGGAGGCGGCGACGACGAGGGCCCACCGGCCGACGCGCCGGGGCGGGGACAGCGCGGTCAGCGCGCAGGTGGGCCCGGCCAGCAGCACGGCGAGCAGCACGACCAGCTCGGGCCGAGCCAGCAGCGGGTCGAACGTGCCGACCACCCCGACCGCGGCGAGCGTGGCCAGGCGGGTGGTGCGGCGGGCCCGGTCGGGGTCGCGCCGGGCCGCGCCGATCGCGGCGATGGCGAAGCCGACCAGGAGGGCCACGCCGAGCGCGCCCTGCTCGGTCAGCGTGCGCAGCCACTCGGAGTTGGGGACGGTGGCGGTCGCGCTGCGCGGAGCGTGGGCCCCGCTGGCGTGGGCGTGGGCGGCCGACAGCTGGGCCCACCCGCCGGGGCCGGCGCCGAGGATCGCGGCGTGTGCGCCGGTCATCGCCGCCGCGCCGCGCTGGTGCTGCTCGACCCGGGCCTGGCCCGAGCCGGCGACGGTGAACACCCGGGTCAGCGCGTCGCCGGCGCTGGCGCGAAAGCTCACGCCCGGCCACGGCAGCGCGCCCAGCGCCACGCCGAGCAGCGCGGCAAGCACGACGCGGCGGTGCAGCACGGCGCGGGCGTGGCAGGCCAGGGTCACGGCGAGCGCCGCGCCGCCGGCCAGGTACGCGGTGCGGCAGCGGGTGGCGACGATGACGGCGACCACGGCGGTGACCAGCACCAGGGCGGCGCGGCGGTCGCGGCCGGCGCCGCGCAGCCGCGGGCTGGCGGCGGCGGCGCGTGCGACCAGCACGGGCAGGGCGATGATCAGGTACTCGGCGACGTGGTTGCGATTACCCAGCGTGCTCTCGGGCCGGCGGTCCCAGGTCCACGGCAGGTCGAGCCCGAGCAGCTCGAGGCTGGCCACGGCGACCACGCCAGCGCAGGCCCAGGCGATGGCCGGGCCGAGGCGGTCGGCCTGGCCACGCGCGGCGCGCACCAGGACGAAGGCGCACAGCAGGCTGATGAGGAGGGGGGCGCTCGTGGTCAGCGCGACCGGGCCGAGCGCGGCCGAGGCGAGGGCGCCGGCGGCGAGCGCGCCGAGCCACCACTCGCTGGTGGTGGTGGCCAGCGCGTCGCGGCGGGGGTGGCCGGCGACCACCACGAGCAGCGCCGCGCCGGCCAGCACGGCCAGCTTGAGCGCGCTCTGCAGCCCCGGCTCGGCGCCAGGCACCGGCACGACCACGAGGGCCGTCGCCACCACCGCACCGCCGAGGATCCGTTCGCTCATCTCGGGCAGGGAATGAGCAACCGACGTGCCACGTGCCCTTCCGCGTGGTTGCGGCCGCGCGGTCGCGGCGGGTGTCGCCTGCCAGGCCACGCCCGTCGCCTGCGGCGAGACGGTCGGCGCGGCGACCCGCCGCGGGCGGCTCAGCCGGCGCGGCTGACGCGGACGACGAGCGACGGGACGAGGGCGAGCAGGGCGTCGGTGGCGGCGTCGACGGCGGCGGCGGCCTCGCCCTCGAGGGTGACCATGACGCGGAAGTCGGGCTCGTCGAAGCGCGGGTACGAGCCGACGCGGACGGCGGGGTGGGCGGCGACGACGGCGTCGAGGTGCGGCGCCAGCTCGCCCTCGTCGCCGCGCAGGAACACGCGGTGCAGGGTGAGCGGGGTGGCGACCAGGCGCGGGCGCAGATCGAGCACCTTCTTGCGGAACAGCGCCGGCACGCCGGGCAGGATGTACACGTTGCGGAAACACACGACCGGCCACACCGCGTCCTGGCCGTACACCAGGTCGGCCCCGCGTGGCACGTCGGCCAGGCGCAGGTTGGCCGGGGCCAGGCGGTCGCCCCAGTAGGCGCGCACCTTGGCCTCGAGGGTCGGCTCGCGCACGACGTCGACGCCGAAGCCGCGGGCGATGCCGGCCATGGTCAGGTCGTCGTGGGTCGGGCCGACGCCGCCCGAGGTGAACACGTGATCGAACCGGGCCGCGAAGTCGGCCACGGTGGCGGCGATGTCGGCCTCGTCATCGGGGATGACGCTGATGCGGCGCAGCGCCACCCCGAGCGCGCGCAGCTCGCCGATGAGGAACGCGGCGTTCTCCTCGACGAACTTCCCACTCAGGATCTCGTCGCCGATGATGACGATGCCGGCAGTGGTCACGCGGCCCTCACGCCGCCCGGCGCGTCTGGCCGCCCGGGCCACGCTGGCCGCGGCCGAGCAGGCGGCTCGGCACGTCGGATGGGCCGACGTCGACGATCCGCACGCCGGCGCGAGCCAGGAGGCGGCGCGCCAGCTCGGCCTGGGCGCGGGCGTCACGCACGGCCAGGGCCCGGACCCGGGCGCCGAGCTCGGAGCTGGCCGCCGGCAGGAACGCGGCCGGGTCGGGCACCAGGGCGACGACCGAGCCGGCCACCCGGCGGGCCCGGGCCAGCGCCCGGGTCAGCGCCGGCGCGTCCTCGGCCAGGCCGGCCAGGTCCGACAGCAGGATGACGGCGTCGGGCCGGCCGGCCGCGACCACGTGCTCGACCGCCTGGGCCAGGCCGCGGGTGCGGGCGCCGTGCTCGGGGATGGTGCGGTACGGCAGCTCGATGCCGCGCAGCCGGCAGAACAGGCGCAGCGGCGCCAGCTGCGGGTCGGCCTCGGCGTGCTGCTGGGCCCGGCCCCACCACCAGCCCGGCACGGCGACGCGGCGCTGGTCGAGCTTCATGGCCTCGAGCAGCTTCTTGACCAGGCGCGAGCCGGCGGCGAGGTCGTACAGCTGGCCGTCGGGCCCGGCCTGGATGCCGTTCCAGCGCGGGTCGTCGAGCGGCGGGGCGATACGCACGCGCAGGTCGATGGCCTCCTGGTGGGCCAGGTAACGCGCGACCTGGGCCACCAGCTCGCCGGCGGTGACGTCGGTCAGGTCGTCGTCGACGATCGAGCGGGCGTCGAGCAGGCGGTCGACCAGCTGCAGCCAGTGGTGGTGGCCCGAGCCCGGCGGCAGCTCGACGGTGCGCCGGGTGTCGAACGCGCACAGGCCGACGCGATCGCCGCCGGTGGCGGCGGCGCGGGCCAGGGCCGAGGCGGCGTCGATGGCCCAGTCGAGCGGGGTGGTGCCGGGCGGGCCGACTCGCATGCTGGCGCCGATGTCGACCAGCAGCGTCTGCGTCGCCACGATCTCCGACTCGACGTCGCGCACCATGAGCCGGCGCTTCCTGGCGGTCGCCTTCCAGGCGATGAACTTGAACGGGTCGCCGTGGGCGTGCTCGCGCAGCTCGCGCAGCTCGCCGGCGTGGCCGCGCCGCTTGACCTGGTGCAGGCCGACCGCCTCGTGCAGCGCGCCGCCGAGCGGGCGCACCGCCTGCTGCCGGGCCGACAGCGCGCGCGGGAAGACCTTGATGGCGATCGGGTTGGGGAAGTACGCCTCGACGTCGAACAGGCCGAGCGGGTCGCCCAGGGTGAGCGCGGCGCCGTGGAACACCTGGTAGCCGGCGTGGCGCGGCCGGACCTGGGCGGTGATCTCGACCTGGTTGCCGGGCGCGACCGAGGCCTGCGGTCGCTCGAGCACGTCGAGGCCCGACGACGCCAGGATCTGCGTGTGCAGGATGCGCAGCGGCCGGCTGCCGTGGTTGCGGAAGGCCAGGTGCAGCGCGAACGGCCGCACCGCCGCCAGCGCGCCGCCCGGTTGGTCGCCGGGTGGGACCCACCACGACAGCTCGATCTTCTTGCGGCGGAGCAAGATCGCCGTCGGGTAGAACGCCAGGTACGCGGCCAGCAGCGCACACAACACGACGCCGGCGATGCCGACCAGCGGCGGCGCCCCGTGCAGCGCGCCGGCCAAGAGGAACAGCAGCGCGCTGGCCACCACCAGCTTGCCGCGCGCGGCCAGGCGCGGGATCACCGGGCGGCGCCTCCGTCGACCACGCCGCGCATGCCTAGGCCCGCCGCGGCGTGCGGTAGGCGACCTTGTCGAGGGCCTCGGCCACCACCGCGGCGCCGCTGCCGCCCTCGAGCTCGGCGTCGGGGGTGAGGATGATGCGGTGGGCCAGCACCAGCGGGGCCAGCGCGCGCACGTCGTCGGGCAACACGTAGTCGCGCCCGCGCAGCAGGGCGTGCGCCTTGGCGGCCCGGGTCAGCGCCAGCGCCGCCCGCGGCGAGGCGCCGAGGTAGACCTTGCCGTGGCCGCGCGTGAACTGGACCATGGCCAGCACGTAGTCGATCAGCTCCTCGGCCAGGTACACCCCCTCGGCCAGCGCCTGCATGCGCAGGATGTCGGTCGGGCTCAGCACCGGCTTGACCGGCGGCGGCGGCCGGTCGTACGCCAGCAGCATGCGCTTCTCGTCGGCCGACTCCGGGTAGCCCATGCGCAGCTTGATGAGGAAGCGGTCGACCTGGGCCTCGGGCAGCGGGTAGGTGCCCTCCTGCTCGATCGGGTTCTGGGTGGCCAGCACCATGAACGGCGCGCCGAGCGGGCGGGTCTCACCCTCGATCGTGACCTGCTGCTCGGCCATGGCCTCGAGCAGGGCCGACTGGGTCTTGGCCGGGGCGCGGTTGATCTCGTCGCCGAGCAGCACGTTGCAGAAGATGGGGCCCTCGCGCAGCACGAAGGTGTTGCTGCGCATGTCGAGGATGTAGGTGCCGGTGATGTCCGACGGCAACAGGTCGGGCGTGAACTGGATGCGGCGGAAGCTGCAGCCGAGCGCCGACGAGAACGCCTTGACCAGGGTGGTCTTGGCCACGCCGGGGTTACCCTCGATGAGGACGTGGCCGCCGGCGACGAGCGAGGTGAGCAGGGCCTCGGTGATGGCGGGCGGGCCGATGAAGGCGGCGCCGACGGCGTCGATGACGGCGCGGCTGAGCTGGCCGACGCTGGCGAGTTGATCGTGGGCGATACCGGGCGCGGCCATGGTCGTCAGCTCTCCTCGCCGAGCGTACGACACAGCTCGGTCACATCGTCATGCAGGCGGTCGAATTCGCGTTGCGCCAGCCGGGTGGCCGACCACGGCGCCGCCGCCTGGCTGCGGCTGGGCAGGGCGCGCAGGCGGCGGTACACGCGCCCCAGCGCCGCCGCCGCGTCGGCGCCGCGGGCCTGGCCGACCGCGCCGGTCAGCTGCGCCTCGCTCACCGCGTACAGCGGATCGTCGAGGCCGGTGGCCCGGGTCAGCGCGCGCTGGGCGGCGTCGCGCAGCAGGGTGGCGGCTGGCAGGAAGTCCCGCCCGGCCTCGGCGTCGGCCACCATGCGGTCGACCGCGTCGCGCCGGCCCGGCCGGGTCAGCGCCAGCCAGCGCCCGTCGGAGCCGCGCGCGCGCCGCGGCGGCATCGCCGCCAGCACCAGCACCACCAGCGCGGTCGCCAGCACCGCCGCCACCACCCGCATCGCCGTCGGCGTGAGCAGCCACTCCGAGCGCTGGCGCAGCCAGTTGTTGAGGCTGGCGATCGAGCGCCCGAGCGGGCCGGCGCCGGCGTCGTCGATGAACGCCTGCGGCTCGCCGAACATCGGCACGTCGCCGCGCAGCAGGACGACGCGGCGGATGCGGCCGCCACGGTCGAGCCAGCGCAGGATGTTGCTGGCCAGGCGCAGGTTGCCGGGGAACTCGAGCATGCGGTTGATGAAGATGCTGGGATCGGTCAGGACGACGAAGCGCCCGGTCCCGCGCTGGCCGGCCACCACCACGCTCTGGCCGCGGAAGCCGAGCACGCCGGTCGCCCCGGTGACCCGGGTCAGCACCGCCGGGTGGTTGGTGACCACCTCGGTCACGCCGTCGACGACCGGGTGGGTCGCCTGCGGGGTGGCGATGGGCGCGAAGGCGCGCCCCTTGTGGAAGCGGTCGGCGTCGGCGGCGCCGACCTCGGCCCGCAGCAGCGACAGCTGGCCCATGGCGTCGGCGCTCTGGCCGAAGTCGTCGGCCAGCACGACGTGGCCACCGGCGGCGATGAAGCTCTCGAGGCTGCCCGGGTCGACCCGGCGCAGCGGGTACAGGAGGACCAGCAGGTCGGACGCGCCGAGCTCGCTCCAGTCTAGCCCGGTCACCGTCGCCACCTCGTAGCCGGCGCCGCGGGCCAGCCCGGCCAGGGTCGACAGGCCGTTCCAGGCCCGGCTGGCCGGATCGTAGTCGCCGCTGTCGCCGTCCTGGCCGCGGCCCGGGCGCGGCGCGGCCAGCAGCGCGGCCAGGCCGAGCACGAGCACGAGCGCGCGGGTGGGGCGGCGGCGGCTCATCCCATCTCCGTGCGCAGGCGGGTGGCGGCCCGGGTGATGGCGGTGCGGGCCCGCCCGAGCGGCGCCGGCGGCGGCATGGCCATCAGCGCGAAGTAGCCCTCGGCGACCGGCTGCACCAGCACGACCAGGCCAGCGTGCTCGAAGATGCACTGCTCGACGCCGCCGAAGTGCAGCGTGCCGAGCGCGGCCTCGAGGTGGGCCAGGATGACGCCGTAGTGCGCGGTCAGCACGGCCAGCTGGTACGGGTCGCCGTCGCCGGGCAGGTAGGCGTCGACCAGCTCGCCGTCGCGCGCCGAGAAGGCGCCGCCGAGCGCGCGCGGGGTGGCGTGGACGGCGTCCTGCAGGATGCGGGCGAACGCGCTGGCCGGCACCGGCACGGTCAGCCCGCTCGGCGTCGACAGGGGGTGGTGCGTGCTCATGGCCGCGGCGCCCCGGGCCCGGTGCGGGCTGGCGCGCCGCCGTCGTCGGGCTCGCCCTCGAACGCGGCCAGCCGCTCGGGCCAGACCTGGGGCCGGGCCGCGCGCCGGCGTGCCAGGGCCCAGTCGTCGACCAGCGACTGGCGCAGGGCCGGGAAGACCTCGGCCAGCACCTCGTCCTCGCTGCGCTGCCGCGCCGGGCGCACGTCGATCAGAAAGATGACGTCCCAGCCCCACCGGGTCCGCGCCGGCCGCGAGACCTGACCGCGGTCGGCGATGTCGAACAGCGCGGCCGCGAACGCCTCGTCGCTCTGGCCGTGCCGCTGCGTCGCGTACGGCTGGCGCCCGAGATCGAGCGGCCGTCCCGCCGCCAGGCGCTCGGCGGCGGCGAACAGCTCGTCGGGCAGCACGCCCTGCTGCGGGCCGAGCTCGGCGTAGATGGCCTCGGCCAGCGCGCGCGCGGCCTGGTCGGCCGGGCCGCCGGCGGGAGCGTCGTCGGGCACGGTGGCCCGCACGTACACGCACAGCCGGCGCTCGGGTTCGTCGAGCAGGTGGCGCGCCTTGGCCAGCGCCTGGGCCCGGACCTCGGGCGTGAGGCCGGCCGGGCTGGCCAGCGGGCCTTCCGCCTCGCGCGCGAGCAGGGCGTCGACCAGCGCGACCCGGCGCTGCGTCGCCACCTCGGGGTCGGCCGCGGCGCCGCGCCGGGCCGCGGCCTGCGCCAGCAGCTCGAGATCGACGCAGTCGGTCAGGGCCTGGTCGACGCTGACGCCGCGCGCGCGCACGTGGCCTCGCACGCACGACGCCCACACCGGCAGGCCGTCGACGGTGGCCACCACCAGGTCGCCCGGCTCGGCCGGCGGATCGGCGATGGGGGCGGTGCTGGCCGCGCTCGGCCCGGCCGGACCACCGGCGCGCCGATCGGCGCAGCCGGCGCCGGCGAGCAGGACGAGGGACAGGGCGAGGCGGCGCATCGTCAGTCGCGCTGCACCAGGGCCAGGCGCGCCATCTCCTTGCCGACCGAGATCACCGCGACGCCGATGATGAGCACGACCAGGGCGCCGACGTAGTCCCGCCGGGCCAGGTACGACAGCGTCTCGCGGAAGAAGAACAGGCTGCCGCCGATGAGGGTGATGGCGAGGATCTCGAAGAAGTAGCGGCGCACGGGACCTCACAGGTGACGGAGCAGGAGCAACACGAGCATGCCGGCCAGCGCGGCGACGACGCCGACGTAGAAGGGGGTGCGGGGGCGCCCGGTGCGGGCGTCGGCCTTGGCCTGGGCCAGGGTGGTGAGGAGGTCGCGGTCACCGGTGCGGTGCGGGCGCAGCACGCCGAGGAACGCGACGTGGAAGATGACCAGCCACAGGGCGATGACCCCGACCACCAGCACGGTGGTCATGGCGGCGACCCGGCCCGGGTAGTTCTCGCCGAGGTAGCCCTGCACCTCGGGCGCGTAGTTGACCCACAGCAGCAGGCTGACCGGCATGATGAGCGACAGCGCGAACAGCTCCCAGTACACCCGCTCGCGCCGGCGCCAGCGCTGCGGCGGACCGGCCAGCGCCGACGACAGCGGGCGGATGGACACCGGCGGGGTCGGTTCGTGGAAGTTGGTGAAGAACGACACGCCGACCAGGTAGGCGGTGACGCCGATGGCCACCGTGACGAAGCGGATCGGCCCGTACACGTGGGCCGACGCCATCACCGGGTGTACGGCGATGGGCACCAGCACCGCGGCCGGGTAGGCCAGCAGCAGCACGGCCTCGGAGCGGCGCCACAGGCCGAGGCCGAGGACCAGGAGCGGGATCAAGCCGAGCAGCAGGTCGTTGCCGCCGGTCTGGCCGATGAACAGCGCCGGCAGCAGCACGACCGAGACCCACACGTTGAGGCCGAGGCTGGCGGCGACCCCGTCGGCCAGCGCCCGCCAGCGACGCTCCGAAGGAGCCTGCTCCACCGCGGCAGGGTAGCACCTGCCGGCCGCGGGTTCACGCCGCTGGCGGGAGGTTCGGGCCCCTCGGACCGTGGTGGTGATCGCCTCAGCGCGTGCGGCGGATGCGGGCCATGTCGATGATCATCGTCGGCGCGCCGTGCAGCTCCTCGTCGAAGTCTGGCGTCGGCGGCGGCGCCGTCGGCGGTCGCGGCCGGGCCACCACCGCCGGCCCGGTGCGCGCCGGCGCCGCGGTCGGGGCCCGTCGCGGCGCGGTGGCCGCGCCCGACGCCGGGCCGGACGCGGCTGGCGTGGGCGCGGGCGGCGACGGGCGGCGCAGGCGCCGGTCGTGGCTGTGCAGGATCATGGTCTCGGCGCCGTGGATGTCGAAGCCGCGGCCCTGCGCCTGCGGCGCGGTCGTGATGTTGCTCGAGCCGGTGAACTCCGATCCGCTGGCCGGGGCGGCGAAGTGGCTGCCGGTCGGGCGCGGCTGGAACGGCACGTCGTCGGGCTGGTAGTCGGCGTCGGGGCGGATGAGGTTCTCGCCGACGTCGTCGGACACCTGCTCCGACAGCACGTACTCCTCGAGCATCCGCAGCTCTTTCTCGATCTCCGTCGCGAACATCTTGCGCACGAACCGGCCGAGGTGGCTGCGCGAGTAGTTCGGCATGTACTTGCGCAGGAAGGCGCGCAGGTCGTGCTCGACCTCGGCCGCGGTCTGGTAGCGCTGGGCCCGGCTCCGGGTCAGGCACTTGTCGCAGATGGCCTCGAGCTCGGGCGGCACCGTCGGCACCAGGTCGGACACCGGGCGGTACTTGGCGTCGCGCACCTTGATGAGCAGGTCCATCTCGTGCGAGGCGGTGAAGGGCGGGATGCGGGTCAGCATCTCGTACAGGCACGAGCCGAGCGAGAACACGTCGGAGCGGTGGTCGAGCTTGCGGCCGAGCGCCTGCTCGGGGCTCATGTACTTGACCTTGCCCTTGATGACCCCGGTCTTGGTCTGCACCTTCGACAGGGTGGCCTTGGCGATGCCGAAGTCGCACAGCTTGACCTCGCCGGCGTACGAGCAGATGACGTTCGACGGCGACACGTCGCGGTGGACGATACGCAGCGGCCGGCGCTTGCCGTCGACGGCGCTGTGGGCGGCGTGCAGGGCGCCGCAGATCTCGGCGGCGACGTAGGCGGCGTGTTCGGGCGGGACCGGCTTCTTCTTCTGCCGGCACCGCTCGAGGATGGTGCGCATGTCCTTGCCGTCGACGTGCTCCATGGCGATGAAGTACTCGCCGTGGGCGCGCGCGAACTCGTAGACGCGGGCGATGCTGTTGTGGCGCAGGATGCTGGCGATCTTGGCCTCGTCGACCAGCATCTGGATGAAGTCGTCGTCCTCGGCCAGGTGGGCCAGCACACGCTTGACCGCGACCAGGTGCGGCTGGCCGGCGGTGTCGAAGGTCTTGGCCCGGTAGATCTCGGCCATGCCGCCGAACGCGATGCGGTCGAGCAGGTGGTAGCGCCCGAGCTGTTGCGCCCTCCGCACGGGGCCAGCCTACCACGCCGGGGCTGGCCGGCCGGCCGGCTGGGCCGGGCCGCCCCCGGCGTGCGCGCCGGGCGGATGCCGCCTATACTGACGGCATGTTCGCTCTGCGCTCGACTCGGTTCGCCCTCGGCCTCTCGCTTGGCCTGTCCTTCGCGCTCGCCGCCACCGCCTGCAAGCGGGCCACCCCGCCGGCCGATCCCCCGGGCGGCGGCGCGGCGACCGGCGCGGCGACCGGCGCGGCCCGGACCGGCGCGCCGGGTGGCGAGAAGATCGCCGTGCCGGGCGGGGAGGGTGGTGACAAGGGTGGCATCGGCGGCGGGGCGGCGCGGGGCGGGCCGGACACCTCGTACGCGGTCGCGGTCAGCCCGGTCGCCGGCGCGGCTGGGGCCCCGGTCATGGCCAAGGTCTCGGTCACGCCGGGCGCCGGCTACAAGATGAACAAGGACTACCCGACCAAGCTGACGGTGACCCCGGCCGGCGGGGTGACCGCGGCCGCCCCGGTCCAGAAGCTCGACGAGCACGAGCTGACGTTCGAGGTGCCGCTGACCGCGTCGGCCGCCGGCAGCTACCAGGTCCCGGCCGAGCTGAAGTTCGCGGTGTGCACCGCCACCACCTGCGACCCCAAGAAGCAGCAGGTGGCGATCGATCTGACCGCCAAGTAGCCGCCCACCGCGGAAGGCGAGTAACGTCGGGGGCGATGCCAAGCTCTGACCCCAGCGGGCGCTCGCTCGACGCCCTGACCGAGGCGGTCCGGTCCGACTTCGTCCGCAACCGGCGGGTGATGTCGTTCGCCGAGTACCTCGACCTGGTCGCGCGCGCGCCGCGGCTGCAGCTGCGCTCGGCCGCGCAGTACCTGGTCGACGCCTTCGACCACTACGGTACGCGCGAGGTCAGCTACCCGTGGGGCCAGGTCCAGCGCTTCGGCCTGTTCGACGCGCCGTGGGCGGGCGGCGACGGATGCCTGTTCGGGCAGGAGGCGGTGCAGAACTCGGTGTACCAGGTGCTGCGCGGCTTCGTCCGCGACGGCGTGGCCAGCAAGGTCGTCATGCTGCACGGCCCCAACGGGTCGGCCAAGTCGACCTTCATCCGTTGCCTCGGCCGCGGCGTCGAGCACTACTCGACCCAGGACGACGGCGCGATCTACCGCTTCAACTGGATCTTCCCCAAGGCCAAGGCCGGGCGGGGCGGCATCGGCTTCGGCGGCAAGGCCGACGGCGGCCCGGCGCTGACCGACAGCTTCGCCAGCCTGGCCGACGATCAGATCGACGCCCGCCTGGTCGACGAGCTGCGTGACCACCCGCTGCTGCTCATCCCGGCCCACCTGCGCGGGCCGTGGATCGACGACGTGCTGGCCGGGGCCGGGCTGGGCGGCGCGTTCCCGGTCGCCGACTACCTGCGGACCGGCTCGCTCGCCGCCAAGAACCGCACGATCTACGAGGCCCTGCTGGCCGGCTACCAGGGCGACTACGCCCAGGTCCTGCGCCACGTCCAGGTCGAGCGCTTCTACATCTCGCAGCGCTACCGCACCGGCTGGGTCACGGTCGAGCCGCAGCTGTCGGTCGACGCGACCGAGCGGCAGATCACCGCCGACCGCTCGATCACGGCGCTGCCGCCGTCGCTGGCCTCGATCGCGCTGTTCGAGTACGGCGGCGAGGTGGTCGGCGCCAACCGCGGCATGATCGAGTACGACGACCTGCTCAAGCGGCCGCTCGAGGCCTACAAGTATCTGCTCACCACGGTCGAGCGCGGCGCCCTGGCCATGGCCAACACCACGCTGTTCCTCGACCTGGTGTTCATCGCCAGCTGCAACGACATCCACCTGTCGGCCTTCCGCGAGATGCCCGACTTCCAGAGCTTCAAGGGCCGGTTCGAGCTGATCCGCGTGCCGTACATCCTCGACGTCCGCCACGAGGAGGCGCTGTACCGCGAGCGCCTGCGCGAGGCCGCTGGCGGCCGCCACGTCGCCCCGCACACCGCCTACGTCGCCGCGCTGTGGGCGGTGATGTCGCGCATGCGCAAGCCGCAGCCCGACCGCTTCTCGCCGGCGGTCAGCGAGATGATCAACAAGCTGACCCCGGTCCACAAGGTCGAGCTGTACGCACACGGGCGCATCCCGTCGGAGCTGGGCGACAAGGCGCGCGAGTTGACCGCGCTGACCGCCGACCTGTGGCACGAGTCGGACACCTACCCGATCTACGAGGGTCGGATCGGCGCCAGCCCGCGCGAGATGCAGGCGGTCATCCTGTCGACGGTGGGCTCGGCCCGCACCAGCTACGTGTCGCCGCTGGTCCTGCTCGACGAGCTGACCGAGCTGTGCAAGCAGGCCTCGCTGTACGAGTTCCTGCGCCAGGACGTCCAGGCCGGCGGCTTCCACGACCACCGCGCCCTGATCGAGGTGGCGCGCGAGCGCCTGCTCGCCCGCGTCGACGACGACGTGCGCGCCGCGCTCGGGCTGATCGAGGAGTCGGAGTACCAGCGGGTGTTCGACCGCTACATCAACCACGTCACCCACGCCATCAAGAAGGAGAAGGTGCGCAACCCCGGCACCGGCCGGCTCGACGACCCGGACGAGGCGATGATGCGGGAGGTGGAGAAGACCATCGAGGCGACCGGCAAGCCGGACGACTTCCGCGGCGGCCTCATCGCCAAGATCGGCGCGTGGACCATCGACGCCGAGCGGCGCGCGCCCGGCAGCGCCGGCAAGCCGCCGGTGGCCGAGATCTTCTCCGACCTGGTCGGGCGCCTGCGCGACGCCTACTACGAGCGGCACAAGAAGGCCATCGCCGCCGGGGTGGGGGAGCTGCTGGTGGTGCTGTCCGGCAACGAGGGCCAGCTGGCGGCCGACGCGCGGGAGCGGGCGACCCGGGCCGAGTTGACCCTGCGCGAGCGGTTCGGCTACAGCCGCGAGTCGGCACGTGATCTGGTCGGGGCCCTGGTGTCGGCCCGGTACCGGTAGCTGACCGACCGCGGAACTTGCGCGGCGGCCGCGCTCCTCTCTATCCTGTATTCGATGGGCAGGTCCGCCTTGGTCGGCGCCGTGGGTGCGCTCGTGCTCGTGCTCGTGGGCGGCACGGCCGAGGCTGGGCCGCGCCTGCGCAAGGGGCCGTACCTGCAGAACCTGACCCCGAGCTCGATCACCGTCATGTGGGAGGTCGACGAGCGGGTGCCGGCCACGGTGGTGGTCACCGGCGGCGGTGGCGAGCGCCGGGTCCGGAGCGGCAGCGACGAGATCGCCGAGGTGGTGGTCGACGGCCTGCAGCCGGCGACCCGCTACACCTACCGGGTCGAGTTCGAGGGGGACGGCCCGTCCGGCAAGCCCAACCTGACCGGCGAGTTCGCGACCGCGCCGCCGCTGGGGACCCCGGGCCCGCTGTCGTTCGTGGTGTTCGGCGATACCCGCTCGAACGCCGACTCGCACCGTCGGGTGATGGACCGGGCCGCGGCCGAGATCCCCGACTTCGTGCTCGGCACCGGTGACATGGTCGACGAGGGCCACCGCGAGGACCAGTGGCAGACCTACTTCGACGTCGAGCGCGACGTGCTGCGCAACAACGTGCTGTTCCCGTCGCTGGGCAACCACGACCGGCAGGGCCGCGGCCGCACCGCCGACACCTACCGCGCGCTGTTCGCGGTGCCCGAGAACTCGCCCAACCCCGAGCGCTACTACGCCTTCTCCTACGGCCACGCCCGCTTCCTGGTGCTCGACTCCAACTCGCACAGCTTCGCCCTGACCGACCAGACCTCGTGGCTCGAGAGCGAGCTCATCGCCGCGCGCCAGGACGCCCGGGTCCGCCACATCTTCGTGGTCATGCACCACCCGCCGTTCTCGATCTCGCTGCACGGCGGGCAGCGCGACCTGCGCGAGCGCTGGACCCCGCTGTTCGAGCAGTACCAGGTCACGGCGGTGTTCTCCGGCCACGACCACGTCTACTCGCGGGCCGAGCACAACGGCATCCGCTACTTCGTCACCGGCGGCGGCGGCGCGCCGCTGTACCCGCGCTCGCAGCGGGCGACCGCGCTCGACAAGAAGGCGGTGGTCACGTTCGAGCGCGTGCTGCACTACCTGCGGGTCCACCTGCACGGCGACCAGGTCGAGGTTTCGGCCATCCGCGTCGATGGCACGGCGATCGAGACGATCAGCTGGGGCGAACCGCCGCGGCCGGCCGGCCCGGCCAGCGCGACCGCGCCGGTGCCGCAGTCGGCGCCGGCGGTGGGCGCGCCGGCGCCCGGCCTGCGCGGCCCGGCCTCGCC
Organism: Kofleriaceae bacterium; assembly: GCA_018058095.1. GTDB lineage: Bacteria > Myxococcota_A > Polyangia > Haliangiales > Haliangiaceae > JABFXX01. Next base: position 21,004 of record JAGPCO010000065.1, on the reverse strand, counting down.
CGGGCGTGGCGGCTTTGGCTGGCTCGGGGCGCTCGGGGTGGCGGCGGCGCTGGTGGCGGCGGTGGTGATGGTGCGCGCGCTGCGGTCGTGACGCCGCCCGGCGTGGTGGCCCCGCCCGGGCCGGGCCGTGCTAGAAGGTCGCGGTGGAGCGCTCCGCCTTGCTCGAGCTGCTGGCCGCCGTCGGCCGGGGCGACGTGACCGCTGACCAGGCCGCGACCCAGCTCGGCGCCGGCGTGGCGGTGGCCGACGCGGTGCTCGACCATGCGCGGGAAGGGCGGACCGGGGTGCCCGAGGTGGTGCTGGGCGAGTGGAAGAGCGCCGCTCAGCTGGTCGAGCTCCTCGGCGCGCTCGCCGCCGGTGGGCGCGGCGCGCTGGCGACGCGGGTCGACGCCGACAAGGCCGCCGCGGTGTGCGCCGCCCTGCCCGCGGCGGTGTACCAGGCCCGGGCCCGCGTCCTCGAGCTGGCCCCGGCCCGGCCGCGACCGCGCTGCGGCCGGGTCGCCATCGTCGCCGCCGGCACCAGCGACCTCCCGGTGGTTGACGAGGCGGCGGTGACCGCGACGTTCCTCGGCGCCGAGGTCGAGTGTGTGGTCGACGTCGGCGTGGCCGGGCTGCACCGCCTGCTCGAGCGGCTGCCGCGCCTGCGCGCCGCCGACGTGGTGGTGGTGGTGGCCGGGATGGAGGGCGCGCTGCCGTCGGTGGTGGCCGGCCTGGTCAGCGCGCCGGTGCTGGCGGTGCCGACCAGCGTCGGTTACGGCGTCGGCGCCGGCGGGCTGGCCGCGCTCGGCACGATGCTCAGCAGCTGCGCCCCGGGGCTGGCGGTGCTCAACATCGACAACGGCTTCGGCGCCGGGGTGATGGCCGCCAAGATCGCGCGCCTGGCCGGGGCCGGGCGGGGCGAGGGTGGCGCCGGCCAGGCGCCGCCCCGGGACGGGACGCCGTGAGCGCGGGCGCGCCGGTGCGGCGCGGGCTGCACCTGCACCTCGACTGCGCCAGCGGGATCGCCGGCGACATGACGCTGGGCGCGCTGATCGACCTGGGGGTGCCGGTCGAGGTGGTGACCACGGCGCTCGATCGCGCCGGGGTCGGCGGACACCGGCTGCAGGTGGCGCGGGTCGTCAAGCGCGGCCTGGCCGCGGTCGACGTCAAGGTCGACACCTCGGGCGGGCTCGGGCTAGAGCACGAGCACGAGCACGAGCACGAGCACGAGCACGAGCACGAGCACGAGCACGAGCACGAGCACGAGCACGGGCATGGGCACGAGCACGACGAACACGGGCACGGGCACGGGCACGGGCACGGGCACGGGCATGAGCACGGGCACCACGTTCACTACGCCGCCCTGCGCGCCCAGCTCGACGGCTCGTCGCTCGACGCCGACACCAAGGGCCGGGCCCTGGCGATCTTCGACCACCTGGCTCGGGCCGAGGCCACCATCCACGGCACCGACGTCGCCACCGTCAGCTTCCACGAGGTCGGGGCCATCGACTCGGTGGTCGACATCGTCGGCACCGCCGCGGCGCTGGCGTACCTGGCGCCGGTCGCGGTGTCGTGCGACCGCGTGGCGATGGGCCACGGCACGATCCGCTGCGCCCACGGCGTGCTGCCGGTCCCGTCGCCGGCCGCGCTCGAGATCCTGCGCGCGGTCGGCGGCCGCACCTGTGACGGTGGCGTCGGTCGCGAGCTGTGCACCCCGACCGGGGCCGCCATCCTGGCGGCCAGCGTGACCCGCTGGGGCCCGGCCCCGGATGGGACCCCGCACCGGGTCGGGTGGGGCGCGGGCGACGCCGAGCTGGCCGACCGCGCCAACGTGGTCCGGGTCGTCGCGCTCGATCCGGGCCCGGCGATCGACGATGGCCCCGACGCGATGTGGCGGATCGAGACCAACCTCGATGACATGAGCCCGGAGCTGTGCGCCGCCGCGGCCGAGGCGGCGGCGGCGGCCGGCGCGGTCGACGTGTGGTGGACCCCGATCGTCATGAAGAAGAGCCGGCCGGCCCTGCTGCTGTCGGCCCTGGCGGCGACCCACCGGCGCGACGCCGTCGCCTCCGCCATCCTGCGCGAGTCGACCAGCCTGGGCGTGCGGTTCGACCGCGTCGAGCGGCGTACGCTGGCCCGGCGCTGGGTCGAGGTCGCGACCCGGTACGGAGTGATCCGCATCAAGCTCGGCCTCGACGGTGACGTCGTGGTCAACGCCGCGCCCGAGCACGACGACTGCGCCGCGGCGGCGCGCCAGCACGGCGCGCCCCTCAAGGCGGTCTACGCCGCCGCCCTGGCCGGGTACGCCGCCCAGCTGGGCTGAGGGCCCTGAGCGAGGCGCATCCCGTGCGCCCGACGGATCTCGCGACGGGCCGGGCCGGGCCACGGTGGCGCCGGCCGGGTGCTAACGTGCACGCGTGACCGCGCGGGCCGACATCCTCCTCATCGGAGGCAGCGACAGCGAACGGACCGCGCTGGGCGACCAGATCAGCGCGGCCGGCCTGGGCGTGCGGTCGGCCCCGAGCTGGCGCGCGGCCGACGGCGCCCGACCCGACCTGCTGGTGGTCACCGGCGGGGACGCCGCCCACCTGGTGGCCGAGGCGCGCGAGCTGCCGGGGCTGGGCGCGGTGCCGATCATGGCGGTCGTCGCCGGCGTGCCCCACACCGCGGCGACCGAGGCGCTGGCGGCCGGCGCCGACGAGGTGGCGCGCCTGCCGGTGACCGCGGCGGTGCTGGGGGCGCGCTGCCGCTTGCTGCTACGGCTGGCCCGGGTCCAGGCCGCGGCCGACCTCGGCGCGGTCCTGACCAAGGTCGGGGAGATCCTGGCCGGCGAGGCCGACGAGGACGCGGCGCTGGTCGGGGTGCTGCGCCTGGTGGCCCAGATCCTCGGCTTCCCGCGCGCGTCGCTCATCGCCCACATCGACGGCTCGGCCCACGCCTACGTGGTGGCTGCGACCGACGCGCCCAGCCGGGCCCAGTTCACCCTGGTGGTGGCCGAGTACCCGGAGGTGGCGGAGGCGATCCGCACGGCGCAGTCGGTCCTCATCGACGACGTGACCACCGCGCCGCTGACGGCGCCGCTGGGTGACAAGCTGGTCGCGGTCGGGGTGCGCTCGCTCGCGGTGTTCCCGGCGACCTGGCGCGGGCGCCCGGTCGGCGTGATCCTGCTGCGCAGCCCGCTGCCGCGCCGCGGGCTGGCGCCCGACCAGGAGCAGTGCGGGCGCCTGGTCGCCAGCACCGTCGGCGCCTACCTGCGCCACAGCGCGGTGCTCGACAGCCTGCGCGATCAGACCCACCGGGTGTCGCGCGCGCGCTACGAGGCCGAGCGTCGCCTGCGCAGCATCGCCTCGCTCAAGGAGCACTTCGAGGCCGGCGCCGACGGCGTGGTCGTCCTCGACGACGGCGGCCGGATGTTGTTCGTCAACCGGGCGGCCGAGCAGATCACCGGCTTCGCCGACGGTGGCCTGCTCGGGACCGAGCTGAGCGATCTGGTGGCCGGGGAGGGGCGCCAACTGCTGGCCGACGTGATCGCCAAGGTGCTGGCCGGCGACAACCTCGATCCGTTCGACCTGCAGCTGACCACCACCGGCGGCGCGCCGGTCTGGGTCTCGGCCTCGACCTCGACGGTGCTGGCCGACGCCGGAGCGGTCATCCTGACCTTCCGCGACGTCTCGGCCGAGCGGGCGCTCGAGCAGGAGCTGCGCTCGACCAAGGAGTTCCTCGAGCGCCTGATCGACTCGACGGTCGACGCCATCATCGCCGCCGACCTGCGCGGCAACGTCCTCCTGTTCAACCAGGGCGCCGAGCGCCTGTTCGGCTACGCCGCCAGCGAGGTCATCGGCGTCAAGCCGGTGTGGGACCTGTACGAGCACGGCGTGGCCCGGCAGATCATGCGGATGCTGCGCTCGACCTCGTACGGCGGCGTCGGCCGGCTCGAGCAGAGCCGGCGCGAGGTGCGGACCCGCGACGGGGTGATCGTGCCGGTCAGCCTGACCGCGTCGATCATCTACGAGGACGGGCGGGAGGTCGCGTCGGTCGGCATCCTGACCGACCTGCGCGAGCGCATCCGCATGGAGCAGCGCCTGCTCCAGGCCCAGCAGAAGCTGCAGATCACCGAGAAGCAGGCCCTGGTCGCCGAGCTGGCCGGCGCCGCCGCGCACGAGCTCAACCAGCCGCTGACCTCGATCATGGCCTACGCCGAGCTGGTGCAGCGGCAGTCTCCGGCCGGGGCGTCGCACCTGCGCGCGATCGGGGTGATCCAGGAGCAGTCGGAGCGGATGGCGGCGATCGTGAAGAACATCGGCCGCATCACCAAGTACGAGACGACCGACTACGTCGGCGGGGCGCGCATGCTCGATCTCGATCGTTCGGCCAGCAGCGACACCAACCTGGTCCTGCCGGACCCGGTGCCAGGGGCCGAGCCGGGTGGGGCCGACCCGGACCAGGCCGAGCCAGGCGACGACGACCAGACCGGGGAGTCGTCGCCGGCCCTGGTGGTCTCCCTCGACGACGGAGCCGCGTCGTGACCGCGCCGGAGCCGGGGCTCGACCTCGACGCCGCGGCGGCGGTGCTGCTGCTGGCGCGCGATCTTCACCTCGACCTCGACGAACCGACCCTGGTCAGTCGCGTCCTCGACGCGCTGGCCCGGCTCGAGCCCGGCTGCGCCCTGGCCGTCCGGGTCGGGGGCCTGCGGGGAGGCGAGGCGGTGCGGTGTTACGCCCGGCACGGCGTGCTGCGCGGCGGGCTCGAGCGCGAGCGCCTGGCCGTGAGCGCGGAGGCGGCCCTGGCCGCGGCGCTCAAGCCGGCGGTGGGGTCGAGCGCACGGCTGCGCCTGGGCGCGCGCTGGGACTCGCCGTTCGTCGGCGCCGGCGCCGGCTTCTCGGTCCCGCTGGCCAGCGGCGGTGAGCTGTTCGGGATCATCGACGTGGCCGACCCGCCGGCGGCGGCGCCCCGGGCGATGCCGATGCCGGCGCGCGCGGCCCGCCTGTGGCCGGTGGCCAACCAGCTGGCGGCGGTGGTGCGCTCGGTCGGGGCCGAGCGCGAGGTGCGCGACCTGCGCGACTACCAGGCCCGCCTGATCGACCAGGCCGACGCGCTGGTGCTCGCGGTCGACCGCCGCAGCCGGGTCACCGCCGCCAACCGCGCCCTGTTGACCCTGCTCGGGCGCCGGCGCGACGACGTCGTCGGCCGCGACCTGCGCGAGCTGGTGCCCGACGACCAGCGCCAGCACGTGGCGACCGCCTTCGCCGCTGGCCTGGCCGGCGAGCACCGGCTCGGCGTCGAGATCGTCCTGGCCGCGGCCGACCGGCGCCGGGTCCGCACCGTGTGGAACGTGTCGGCGCTGGGCGAGCCGGCCGAGCCGGCCGTCGGCGAGGCCGCGGCCGGGCCCGGCGCGGCCATCGGCGCGGTCGTCGCCGTCGGCGCCGATCAGTCGCGCCTGGCCGAGCTCGAGGCGCAGATGGTGCGGGCCGAGCGGCTGGGCACGCTGGGCAAGCTGGCGGCCGGCGTCGTCCACGAGCTCAACAACCCGCTGACCTCGATCACCGTGTACGCCGACTACCTGCTGCGCAAGCTCGACGGCCGGGCCGAGGCGGGCGACCTCGAGAAGCTGCGGCGCATCGGCGCCTCGGCCCAGCGCATCCAGCGCTTCGCGCGTGATCTGGTCCAGTACGGTCGGCCGGCGGCGACGAGCGTGGAGCCGGTCGACGTCAACGACGTGGTCGGACAGTCGCTGGCGATCTGCGAGCACCTGTTCGAGCGGGCCCAGATCGTCACCGCCGCCGAGCTCGCGCCGGCCCTGCCCACGGTGCTCGCCGTGCCGGGCCAGCTCGAGCAGGTGCTGATCAACCTGGTCACCAACGCCGCCCACGCGGTCGAGGAGGCCGGCGGCACGATCCGCGTCCGCACCGTGCGGCTGCCGGCGGCGATCGAGGTCGAGGTGGCCGACTCCGGCCCCGGCGTGCCCGAGCTCGAGCGCGAGCGCATCTTCGAGCCGTTCTTCACGACCAAGCCCGACGGCAAGGGCACCGGCCTGGGCCTGCCCATCGTCCGCAACATCGTCGAGCAGCACCGCGGCACCATCACCGTCGGCAGCAGCGACCTCGGCGGGGCGGCGTTCGTGGTCCGCCTGCCGCTGGCCTGAGGGCGGACGCCGAGCGGTCGCCGTTAGGGGCCGGGAACGGGCAAGTCGATCGATGCGCGCGGTCGAGGCGCCCCGCGGGCAAGGCGCGACGAGGGAGCATACCCGTCGGTACGTGACCGAGGAGCAACGAAGCCCCCGGGGATGGATCGGCCGCGCGCGCGACCGAGTTGCCCGTTCCCGGCCCCTTACAGCGGCTCGGCCTCGTCGGCCCAGGCGCTGCCGTGCGCGCCGATCGCGTCGGCGTGGGCCAGCAGCGCGCCGTAGTACGGGTGGCCGCCGACGGTGGCCGAGTCGAGCACGACCAGGAGGAAGCGGCGGGCCCGGGTCAGCGCCACGTTCATGCGCCGGGTCTCGGCCAGGAAGCCGAGCTCGCCGTGCTCGTTGCTGCGGACGGTGTCGACCACCACCACCTCCTTCTCGCGGCCCTGGAAGCCGTCGACGGTGCCGACCTCGAGCCCGGCCGCACGCTCGGGCCCGAGCAGGTGGCGCAGCTGGCGGACCTGGGCCGAGTAGGCGGCGATCACCGCCAGGTCGGTCGGGGCCAGCCCGCGCGACAAGAGGCGCCGCACCTCGGCCGCGACCCGCACGGCGTGGCCGGGGTTGGCCGTCGACGGGTCGGCGCCGGCGCGGTCGCTCTGTTCCTCGGTCCAGTCCTTGCCCGCGCTGTCGCACAGCCACAACGCGCCGGGTCGGTCCGGATCGGCCCGGACCCCGAGCTGGGCCAGGTCGTGCCCGGCCACCGCCGGGGCGGCGCGCAGCCGGCCGTGGTAGCTGGCCCGCGACGGGAACGCCATGATGTCGGCGTGCATGCGGTGCTGCAGCTCGAGCATCACGCTGGCGGCGGGCGCGCTGGCGAGCAGGCGCTCGAAGAAGGTGCTGGCCAGGCCGGCGCGCGCCGCGCCGGGGTCGATGACCGTCGGCCCGAGCTGGCACGGATCGCCGGCCAGGATGGCGACGCCGCCGCGGCCGAGCGCGCACAGCGCGACCGGGTCGGGCGCCTGGGTCGCCTCGTCGAGCACGACGGTGCCGAACCGGGCGTCGGCCAGGACCGGGCCGGCCGCGCCGACGCAGGTCGCCAGCACCACCCGGGCCCGCGCCAGCACCGCCTGCTCGGCGGTGGCCAGCGCCGCGGCGGCGTCGCGATCGAGCGCGCGCGCCTCGTCGCGCCGGGCCCGGGCCTCGGCGGTGCGGCCGTGCGCGCCCTTGCGCAGGGCGAGCGCGCGATCGCGCCACTGCCGGGCCAGCGCGCTGGCGCCATCGGCGTCGACCTGGGCGTCGAGGGTCAGGCCGGCCAGGCCAGGCGCGACCCGGGCCGGGTGGCCGAGCCGCACCACCGGCAGGCCACGCGCCGCCAGGCGTTCACCCAGGTTGTCGACGGCAGTGTTCGACGGCGCCGTACACAAGACGCGCTCGCCGGCGGCGACCTTGTGGGCCACGATCTCGACCAGGGTCCGGGTCTTGCCGGTGCCGGGCGGGCCGTGGATCAGCGCGACGTCGACGGCGGCCAGGGCCAGCGCCACCGCCCGCTGCTGCAGCTCGTCGAGCTGGTCGTCGCCCAGGCGCACGGCCGGCGCGGCCGGGCGCGCCACCGGCGGGCGGGCGCCTTCCAGCACCGCGCGCAGGTGCCCGAGCGCGCTGTCGGCCTTGGCCGCGACCACGGCGGCGAGGGCCTGGTCGCCGCGGCCGAACGTGACCTCGGCCGCCTCGGCGTCGAGGTGGAGCGGACCGAGGGCGTCTGGCAACCAGCGATCGAGCATGACCCAGACCGCCTGGCCCTCGCGCCCGACCAGCACCCCGCGCACGGCGCCGTCGCCGTCGGGACCACCCGGGCCATCACGCCAGACCACGACCGGATCGCCCGGGCCGAGCTGGAGGTCGTCGAGGTCGACCCGGTCGGGCACCTGCAGGCGGACCCGGCTGCGCTCGCGCGGCGCGGCCCGCTCCTCGCCGACCTCGAGGCCGGTCAGGGCCAGCCCACGCGCGGCGCGTTCGGCCACCGTCGACCCGCGCCGCAGGGCGACGAACTGGTCGCGCGCGGCCTGGCGCTCGCGCCGCCACAGCGCCGCCAGCGCGCCCCAGCGGTCGTCGCCCATGGCCGCAGGGTGGCGCAGCCGGGCCGGCGCCGCAACCGCGCCGAGGCCGGGTCACCTCGCTTGCTGCCGTCGACGATCGGCGGCAAGATGCGCGCCATGGCCGAATCCACCGCGCCCGAGCGCCTGATCCGCAAGACCAAGTCGCTGCCCGAGCTGCTGCTGCGCCGCCTGGCCGAGACGCCCGACCGCGAGGCCTTCCGGTTCCCGGTCGCCGACGAGTGGCGGTCGATGACCTGGCGCGCCGCCGGCGATCGCGCCCTGGCCGTGGCCGGCGGGCTGCGCGCCCTCGGCGTCGAGCGCGAGCAGCGGGTCGCGATCCTGTGCCAGACCCGGGTCGAGTGGATCCTGATCGACCTCGGCATCCTCGCCGCCGGCGCCGCCACCACCACGGTGTACCCGTCGACCACCGCCGAGGAGTGCGCCTTCATCCTGCACGACTCGGCGACGCGGGTGGTGTTCGCCGAGGACGCCAGCCAGGTCGCCAAGCTGCGCGCGCACAAGGGCGAGCTGGGCGACGTGTTCAAGGTCGTGCTGCTCGACGGCAAGCCCGACGCGGTCGATGGCGACTGGGTCATGACCCTGGCCGACCTCGAGGCCCGCGGCGCCGAGTGGAACAAGGCCCACCCGACCGGCATCAAGGACCAGGTCGCCGGCATCGAGGCCGAGCACCTGGCGACGCTGATCTACACGTCCGGCACCACCGGCAAGCCCAAGGGCGTGCGCCTGGTCCACGAGTGCTGGGCCTACGAGGCCGACGCCATGGACGCGCTCGGCCTGGCCAACGCCGACGACGTGCAGTACCTGTGGCTGCCGATGTCGCACTCGTTCGGCAAGGTGCTGATGGCCCTGCACCTGGTGTCGGGCTCGGTGTGTGCGGTCGACGGCCGCATCCCCAAGATCATCGACAACCTGGCGGTGATCCGGCCGACCATCATGGCCGCCGCGCCGCGCATCTTCGAGAAGGTCTACAACAAGGTCATCGCCGGGGTGAAGGAGCAGGGCGGGCTCAAGGAGAAGATCTTCAACTGGGCCATCGCCGTCGGCCGGCAGGTGTCGGCCGAGCGCCAGGCCGGGCGCGAGCCGGGTGGCATGCTGGGCCTCAAGAACAAGCTGGCCGGGCGCCTGGTGTTCGAGAAGCTCAAGCAGCGGTTCGGCGGCCGGGTCCGCTACTTCATCTCCGGCTCGGCCCCGCTGTCGCGCGAGATCGCCGAGTTCTTCCACGCCTGCGGCATCCTCATCCTCGAGGGCTACGGCCTGACCGAGAGCAGCGCGGCCAGCTTCGTCAACCGCTCGACCAAGTACGCCTTCGGCAGCGTCGGCTTCCCGGTGCCCGGGACCCAGGTCAAGCTGGCGCCGGAGGACGGCGAGATCCTGATGAAGGGGCCGGGCATCATGCGCGGCTACCACAACCTGCCCGACGCCACCGCCGAGGCCCTGACCAGCGACGGCTGGCTGCGCACCGGCGACATCGGCGAGATCGACGCGCAGGGGTTCCTGCGCATCACCGACCGCAAGAAGGACCTGATCAAGACCTCGGGCGGCAAGTACATCGCGCCGCAGTCGATCGAAGGCAAGCTCAAGGCGAACTGCGGCTACGTCAGCCAGGTCATCGTCCACGGTGATCGCCGCAACTTCGTGACCGCGCTGATCACCCTCGACGAGGAGGCGATCATGAAGTGGGCGGGTGAGCACGGCCTGGCCGGCAAGGGCTACGCCGAGGTGGTGGCCAGCGCCGAGGCCGAGGCCCTCATCAAGCCGTACATCGACCAGATCAACACCGTGCTGGCCAAGTACGAGACCGTCAAGAAGTTCGCCATCCTGCCCAAGGACCTGAGCATCGACGCCGGGGAGCTCACCCCCAGCCTCAAGGTCAAGCGCAAGGCGGTCGAGAAGAAGTACATGGAGCTCCTCGACAAGATGTACGAGGGCGCGGTCGCCGACCTGTGACCCGGCAGCTCGTGGGAACAACCAGCGCGGCCAGCACGTTGCCGGCCCAGAGGATGCGGATGCCGATGCGCGCGAGGAGCTGGCGCGAGCGCGCCGGGTGGGCCGGACGCGCCGCGGCGCTGTACCTGGCCGTGCTGGCCGCAGGCGCCTGTGGGGCGCGCGGCGACGGCGCGGCCCCGACGGCCGGCGCCAGCGCGCCGCCGCTGGCGGCAGGTTCGGCCGCGACGACGACGTCGTCGACGACGACGACGACGGGGTCGGGCGCGGCCGCGGTCGCGGGCGGGCCGGCGGCCGTCGACGCGGCGGGGTCCGGCGCGGCCGGCTCCGGCGCGACGGCCGCGACCGTCCCGGCCGCACCGGCGCCGGTGGCCAAGGGCGGGGCCGACTTCCTGGCCGCCGCCCAGCTGCTGGTCCGCGTCGCCGCCTGCGGCAGCGCCGAGCCGGTCGCGCCGCCGCTCGACGCCGCGGTGGTGGCGGCGCACTGCGCCCGGCTCGACAAGCGCAAGGCCGGCTATCGCGCCGCCTACTTCGAGGGCGCGCGGGCCTTCTTCGACGAGCTGGTGCCCGACGACGTGCCGGCCACCGTGGTGTACCCGTTCGGCGGCGGTGACCTCATCTCGGCCCTGGTCGCCTTCCCCGAGGCGCGCGAGATCACCACGATCTCGCTCGAGCTGTCGGGCGACCCGCGTCGACTGGCCGGCCTCGACAAGCGCCGCCTCAAGGGCAGCCTGTCGGCGCTGTCGGTCGAGATCGGCGGCCTGCTCTCGGTCGGCTCGAACACGTCGGCCAACCTGTCGGCGTCGCAGCGCAACGACCTGCCGGCCCAGACCTCGTCGTTCCTCATCGCCCTGGTCACCGGCGGCTACGAGGTCGTCGGCCTGCGCTACTTCCGGCTCGGTGACGATGGCGCCGTGACCTACCTGAGCGAGGCCGACATCGCCGGCATCGAGGCGAGCGAGGCCGAGACCGGGCGGCGCGGTGGCGGCGCCAAGAGCCGCAAGAACACCTGGAAGTCGCCCAACTTCTCCGACGCCTTCGCCAACGTCGAGATCGAGTACCGCCGCCCGGGCGAGGCCGGGGTCCGGGTGCACCGCCACCTGGCGTGGAACCTGGGCGACGAGGCGCTGCGGGCCAAGCCGCAGCTGCTGCGCCACCTCGAGGCCAAGGGCAAGGTCACGCTGCTGACCAAGGGCGCGAGTTACCTGCTGTGGAACAGCGGGTTCTCGCTCATCCGCCAGTACATGCTCGATCACCTGGCCTGGATGCTGTCGGACTCGACCGGCATCCCGCCGGCGTACGCGCGCAAGGCCGGCATGGAGCAGGTGCCGTACGGTCGCTTCGACGGCGCCTTCCTCGAGGGCGCCGAGGCCTACGGCAAGCGCCACTCCGACGACTTCCGTGCGCTGTGGAGGAGCAGCCCGCGCCGCCGCCTGCCGTTCCGGTTCGGCTACGTCGACGCCGCCAAGCAGGCCCACCTGGTCGTGACCCGGCCGGCGCTGCGCGGCGTCGACCTCGACGTCGACCGGGAGCTCGGCTCGACCGGCGGCTCGTCGCCGCCGGCGCCCGACCTCAAAGGCCGCTGACGCTGCCGTCGGCCAGGCCGTAACGCGCGCCCAGGCTGGCGCCGACGATCAGCTCGCCGCTGTCGAAGCTGGCGCTGGCGGCCAGGCGCAGCGCCGAGGCCCGGTTGGGCACGAACGTGAAGCCGACCTCGCCGCCGACGCGGAAGGCCATCTCCGACATGTCGCCGCCGTCGTCGGACACGGCCAGGCTGGCCGCGACGTCGATGGCGCCGACTGGATCGAAGTGATCGGTGTAGGTGAACTTGCGCCAGCGCGCGGTGGCGCCGAGCGCCCACGGCGACGGCTGGCCCTCGGCCACGAACAGGCGCAGGCGAGCGTAGCCCTCGCCGGAGACCTCCGCCGTGTTGCCCGGCAGCTGGGTGGCGTAGGCGGCACGCGCTAGCAGCTGCTCGACCCGGCCCTCGTCGACCTGCGGGTCGTCCTCGCGCAGCAGGTAGCCCTCGCCGAACGCCAGGTAGGCGTCGACGCCGCTGTGGCGGCGGTCGAGCAGCCCGTCGCCCAGCACCTGCAGCAGCTCGTAGGTCAGGCCGGCGTCGGGCTCACCCAGCAGCACCCCGGCCTCGCGCAGGATGGCGACGGTCCGGGTCAGCAGCGGGTGCAGGCTGCGGCTGCCGCGCAGGCTCCACCACGCCAGCTGCAGCTTGTTGGCCAGCGACGCGTCGATCGGGCGGCCGAGCGCACGCGCGGCCTCGAGCGCGGCGGCGATACGCTTGACGCGCAGGCTGGCGCCGACGTCGAGCACGCGGCCGTAGCCGGCGCCGAGCGCGAGCTCGAGGTCGACCGCGTTGCGGACGTCGACCACGTTCTCGCTCGAGATGTAGGTGATGACGCCCTGCGCGGCGAGGCGGCCGATGCCGTAGACCTTCCCGCTGTAGAAGCGGGCCTCGCCCTGGCCGTCGACGTTGAGCAGCGCGCCGCGCGCCGACAGGTCACCCTCGGGGTTGTAGTACCCGGTCACCAGGCGGGCGCCGGCGTCGACGCCCCAGGCCATGGTCTGGCGCTCGAGCCGCCGCTGGTAGCGGCCGGCCAGGTCGGCGTCGAAGCTGGCCTCGTCGCGCAGGGTGTCGAACGACAGGTTGGCCGCGCCGGCGGCCAGGGTGATCCGCTCGTAGGCCGCGAGCGTGTCGTCGGACAGCGTCGGCGGCGTGGTCGGGCGGTCGGTGGCGCCGCCGCTGCTGCTCGCGCCGCCACCGCCGGTGGCCGGGTCGGGCGTCGTGGTGGTGGTCGTGGTGGTGGCGCCGCCCGTCGACACCGCGACGCCGTCGCCGTCGCCGTCGCCAGGACGGCCCAGCCCGGGGTCGCCGTCGCCGCCACCGCCACCGCCACCGCCGTCGGCGCTGGCGCCGAGCTTGGCCAGCGCCTTGCGGGCCAGGTCGCGCTGGGCCCGGTCGCGCGCGTTGTCGGCGGCGATACGCTGCAGCGCGGCCACCGCCGACGCGTCACCCAGGGCGCCGAGCCCGTCGATGGCGATCTCACCGATGATGTCGAAGGTCTCGCTCTCGGCCAGCTTGATGAGGACCGGCACCGCGCGCTTGTCGCGGCTGGCGCCCAGCTTGCGGGCCGCCTCGCGGCGCTTCTCCTTCCACTCGGCCCGGTCCATACCGTCGGGCTGGCGCTCGACCACGCTGATCCAGCCGGGGACGTCGGCGGCCGGCTGCGCCCAGGCGGGGGGCACGGCCGGCGGCGCCAGGGTGGTGGTGGCGGCGGCGAGGGCGGCGGCCAGGCCGGTCAGGCGCAGGCGGCTCATCGCGGCTCTCCGAACGCGCCGCAGTAGCCGGCGCCCAGCTCGTCACACGACGACGCCGAGATGCAGGCGATGATGAAGCGCGCCTCGGCCTCGGCCAGGCGGCGGTCGATGCGGTCGACGCAGTCGGCCCAGTCGCCGCCGCCGTCGGGGTTGTCGAGGATGATGGCGCCACACTCGACCATGCGGGTGCAGGCGTCGAGGGCGGTCAGCTCGGCGTCGGGGCAGTCGTTGAGCACGCCGCCCGAGGCGCACACCGCACGCGTGCCGGCGTCCTCGCCGCAGCCGGCCAGGGCCAGCAGGCCGAGCACCACGGCCGGCGCGGCGGTGGCGCGGCGGGCGCGGGGCAGGGGCAGCGGCGCAGCGAGACGTGGACCAGGCCAGGGCGGTTTCCTCATCGGGCGAAATTGTAGCCAATCCGCGCCGGCGCCGCCTGGTCTGGCGCCAGCGCAGGCGCTACGCCGCGCGCGCGGGCGCCGACGTCGGCTCGACCACGTCGTGAGCCGACGCCGCGTCGAGCGAGCGCGCGGCGACCGCGGCGGCGGCCGGCGCCGGGCGCCGCACCGGCACCGGGCGTGGCGTCACCACCGGGCGCGGGACGGGGGTCGGGTCGCGCGGCTCGAACCGGCGCGAGGCGCCGTCGCGCCACTGCCGCAGCTCGGCCACGCCGCCGACGATGGCGACGTGGGTGAAGGCGCGCAGCAGGCCGGGGCGGATCGCCGGCAGCCAGGTCCCGCTGTTGACGTACACGCCGCCGCCGGGCAGGACCTGACGCAGCGGCGCGTGGGTGTGGCCGAACACGACCACCGGCACGCCGACGTGGTCGCGGATGGCGGCGGGCACCCGCTGCATCGGCAGCTGCGAGGCGAGGTCGCCACCGGCCAGGCGCCCGGCGCCGGTCCAGATGGCCAGCCCGGCCAGGGCCGAGGTGACGGTGGCCAGGGCCGGCGTCAGCGCCACGAACGCCACCACCAGCGCCAGCACGGTCGCCAGCATCGCCACCCAGCGGTCGAGCATGAGGAGCCGGGCCAGCCGGCGCGCGCTGGCGGTGATGGGCGCGCTGGCCAGCTCGTCGAGCGCGGCCAGGGTGGTGTCGGGCAGCCCGGCCTGGCCGGCCAGGGCGGCGCGGGCCCGGGCGTGGCGCTCGGCGCGCTGCCGGCGCAGCCGCGGCGAGCGGTGCAGCCCGCGCGCCGCCAGCAGCCGGCGCACGAAGTGGCCGTAGCTGGCGAGCAGCGTACACAGCGGGCGGACCCCGCGGCCCCAGCCGTAGCGCATGAAGCCGCCGAAGCTCCAGCCCTCGGTGCCGTGGATGTCGAGATCGGGCGCGGCGTGGCCGAGGGTGCAGAACGCGGCGTAGTCGACGTTCTCGCCGAGCGCGCCGGTGCGCGGGTCCTCGGGCGCCAGCGCGTACTCGGCGGCGCACTGCTCGTCGTAGCGGTCGCCGTGCTCGATCCACGCCACCCCGGGCTCGTGCACGAACCACGGGTGGACCCCGACCCGTGCCTCGAGCTCGGCCGCGCCGAGCCCGCGCGGCGCCAGCGCCAGCAGCTCGGCCCGCAGGGCGGCGCCGACCTCGGGCCAGATGAGCTCGCGGTCGTGGTTGCCAGCGATGATGTCGACCCGGTGGCCGGCGGCGACGAAGCTCGCCAGCTGGCCGAGCACCGCCCGGTGGTGGAGCGCGATGGCCCGCAGCTGCACGACCGCCTGCGCCGGCGTGCGCGCCAGCCGATCGGCGCCGGGCGCGATCGGGCCACGGTCGACCGACATGAAGTCGAACAGGTCGCCGTTGATCACCAGGCGCCACGGCCGGCCGTCGAGCCGGGTGCGCTGGTGGTGGCGCAGGAACTCGATGAAGGCGCCGGCGGCCAGGGCCACCGCGTGGCGGCGGTCGGCGCTGGCGCCCGGCAGCAGTTCCTCGCCCAGGTGGAGATCACTCACCACCAGCAGGTTGTGGGGGCGCCCACCAGGCATTTGTTGAACGACACTCACAGATGTACTCAAGGTCTTGAGCTAACTTGGATAACTCCACTCTGGCGCATTCGATTCGCATGCGCAACGGGTTTCGCACCTGGCCTGCGCAACATGTTGCGCACATCACGGTGGCGACTGCCGCGGCGAAAGCCGGGGGCGCGAAAGGACAGGCATTTGCGGCCCGTGATATGAGAGGAACCGGCTCGCCCCTGCCGCGGGTCAACTGCGAAAAGACCAATGAATACAGTAATTTTCATTGTCCTGCTGGCAGGTGCGCTGACCTTCTTTGCGCGCACCACGTGGCTGTTTGGGCGGGGAGTCATGGCGGGGGTGGCCGACCCGCGGCCGCGCTTCGACGAGCTCGGCGGACGGTTGATGGACGTCGGTATCTACTTCTTCGGCCAGAAGAAGGTGGCCGAGGAGGGGCCGCTGCACCGGACCAGCAAGCATCACCTGTTCATCTTCTGGGGCTTCCTGGTCATCACCATCGCCACCGTCGACATCATCGTCAGCGGCGTGGTGCCGGGGCTGTCGCTGCGCCTCCTGCCCGACGTGCTCTACAACCCGCTGTACTTCGCGATCGACGTGATGAACCTCGTCGTGCTGCTCATGATCCTGTGGGCGGTGGCGCGGCGCACGCTGGTGCGGCCCAAGCTCATCCCGTGGAGCCTCGACGCCGGGCTCATCCTCGGCGCCATCGGCAGCCTGATGGTCACCCACTTCCTCTACCACGGCTATCACGGCGCGCTGCGCCTGGCCGCGGGTGAGCCGCTGGTGGCCGGCACCGTGGTGTCGAACGTGGTGGCCGGCTGGCTCGACCCGATCGCTGCGGATGCCGCCAGCCGCGGCGCGACGCTGGCCTACTGGTGCCACGTCGTCATCATCTTCACCTTCCTCAACTACCTGCCGTACTCCAAGCACATTCACCTGCTGGGCGCGCTGCCCAACATCTTCACGCGCAACCGGTCCGAGCGCCGGCTCGACCTGCCCAAGATCAACCTCGAGGACGACACCCAGTGGGGCGTCGGCAAGTTCGAGCAGTTCTCGTGGAAGAGCCTGCTCGACACCTACGCCTGCACCGAGTGCGCGCGCTGCAGCAACTACTGCCCGGCCTATGGCACCGGCAAGAACCTGTCGCCGATGCAGCTGGTGCACGACATCCGCTACGAGATGCTCGACCGCGTCGGCGTGCGCGACCAGATCGCCGGGCTCGAGCGCGAGGAGGCGGCGCTGGCCGAGTACGCGGCGCGCTCGGGCCACGACGACGCCCACCCGCACCCCGACCTGGTGGCGACCCGGCAGGCCCTGGCCGTGGCCCGCACCGCCGAGGCCGAGATGCCGCGCCTGACCGGCGGCCGCATCGCCGAGGACACGTTGTGGGCGTGCACCACGTGCGGGGCGTGCCAGGAGGTGTGCCCGGTCTTCATCGAGCACCCGATGAAGATCATCCAGATGCGGCAGAACCTGGTGCTCGAGCAGGAGAAGACGCCGAGCGACCTGCAGCGGACGTTCCGCAACCTGGAGCGGCAGGGCAACCCGTGGGGCATCGCCGCCGACCAGCGCATGGACTGGGCCAAGGATCTCGACGTGCCGACGATCGAGGACCACCCCGACCCCGAGTACATCCTGTGGGTCGGCTGCGCCGGCGCGTTCGACGACCGCATCAAGAAGCAGACCCGGGCCATGGTCAAGGTGCTCGATGCCGCCGGCGTCGACTACGCCGTGCTCGGCCACCAGGAGGCGTGCACCGGCGACCCGGCCCGGCGCGCCGGCAACGAGATGCTGTTCCAGTCACTGGCCGAGCAGAACGTGGCGACGCTGCAGGGTGCCGGCGCCAAGAAGGTCATCACCTCGTGCCCGCACTGCCTGCACACGCTGCGGCACGACTACCCACAGTTCGGCGGCAACTTCGAGGTCATCCACCACACCACGCTCATCGCCCACCTGCTCGAGGCCGGCAAGATCACGCCCGAGACCAAGGTGTCGACGCGGGTGACCTACCACGACAGCTGTTACCTCGGCCGCTGGAACCGCGAGTTCGACGCCCCGCGCAAGATCGTCGAGGCGGTCGGCGCGCCCGGCGGCGTGGTCGAGATGGCGCGCTCGCGCGAGCACGGCTTCTGCTGCGGCGCCGGCGGCGGCCGGATGTTCATGGAGGAGCACGGCGAGCGCGTCAACGTGAACCGGACCGACGAGATCATCGCCACCGAGGCCGGCACCGTCGCCGTGGCCTGCCCGTTCTGCAACATCATGATCACCGACGGCATGAAGACCCGGAACGTCGAGGAGAAGATCAGCGTGCTCGACGTGGCCGAGCTGGTCGCCAGCTCGATCCCCGACGTCCCAGTGTCGGCGCTGACGCGACGCCGCAAGCCGGCCGCCAGCTGAGCTGAGCTGGCGAGCGTCGCCCGCTCGGTCACGCCCCCCACGTCCCGGTGTCCGCGCTGACGCGGCGCCGCAAGCCCGCCGCCAGCTGAGCTGAGCTGGCGAGCGTCGCCCGCTCGGTCACGCCCCGCACGTCCCAGTCTCGTCGTTGACCCGGCGCCGCAAGCCGGCCGCCAGCTGAGCTGAGCTGGCGAGCGTCGCCCGCTCGGTCACGCCCCGCACGTCCCAGTCTCGTCGTTGACCCGGCGCCGCAAGCCGGCCGCCACCTGAGCTGAGCTGGCGAGCGTCGCCCGCTCGGTCACGCCCCGCACGTCCCAGTCTCGTCGTTGACCCGGCGCCGCAAGCCGGCCGCCAGCTGAGCTGGGCTGGCGAGCTGGCGAGCGTCGCCCGCTCGGTCACGCCCCGCACGTCCCTGTCTCGTCGTTGACCTGGCGCCGCAAGCCGGCCGCCAGCTGAGCTGAGCTGGCCTGAGCGGAGGTGAGCTGAGCTGGCGAGTGTCGCCCGCTCGGTCAGTCTCGTCGTTGACCCGGCGCCGCAAGGCGGCCGCCAGCTGAGCTGGCGAGTGGTCGGCGGTGCTGCCTACTGCCGCAGCGGCTGGAAGGTGGGCGGGTAGACCAGCTTCTGGATGTGGACCTCGTCGGGCCCGACCAGCTTGTAGATCACCCAGGCGTCGATTCCGTCGGCGACCACGAAGACCTCGTCGCCGATGTACTGGTCAGGCGAGAACGCGAGGAAGGCGAAGGTCCCATCCTGGATCGCGCTCTGGTTCTTGACGATGACGCCTCGGTGGGTCGCCTGGAGCACGTACTCACCCCACTCCACCGCCGTGGGCGTGTAGATCGACGCGCCCTCGAGCCGTGGCTCGATCTCGTTTCCTTCGGGGTCCATGCGCAGGATGGTCTGGGTGCCGGAGGGCTGATCGACTGCCGCCCAGAAGCCATCGGCAGACCGCATGAGTGAGCACCCGCTCGTGGTCGGCGCCCCAGCACTGGTTCGGGCGTCGCCTAAGTCGACGCGAGTGATGCACGATGCGCCGATCGGCTGCGATGAGCCCACGAAGAAATGGCCATCGAACCCGATCGGGATGTCGAAACCGACCTGCGAACCCACTGAAGTAGTTCCAAGGAGTTCACCTGCCAAGTTGAGCATCTCCAGCTGCTTCTGAGCACCGGAAATGAAGAGAGCTGTGCCCTCAGGGTGCAACACCGGGAGCACCGTATCGAAGTCTGACCACGATCCGCGGAATGCCCAGCTCGCTTGGCTTGCGTCGTCAAGGTCATACTCACGCATCAGCTGCCCCTGCATTCCGGCAATGCGATCCGGCGCAAAGGTGGCTGCAAGGTGCAGCGGCCAGTTGAGGAAGTTCGCGTACAGCCGAGGCGACCCGCCCTCGAGGTCGGTCGTCGCGAGCCATCGATCCGTGTTCACTACCAGATATGCACCGACCTTGTGCGCCGAGGCCACGTGGAGATCGAAGTATCCATCCGGAGGCCGACCAACGGCCTTGTCCCACTCGAACACGATCTCCTGGGGCGGTGGCGCATCGCAGCCGCCCGCGGCGTCGCCGCACAAGCTTGCATCTACGGCCGCGTCCGCGCGGGCGTCGATGGGAGCCGAACCTGGCCCTGCGCAGGCGATCAGTGTGAGGTGCACGCTGGCGACGAGACGCACTGACCTGTTGGACGCGGAGTTCATGGCGCGGGACACACGCCCGAGCCGATCGCTGGGGGCATCTTTCCCGCCGGCGAGGGGCACAACGATCGACTCGCGCAGTAGCAGTTCGCGTCATCGCCATAGACCAGCCGCCAGTTGGAGACACACATGTTGGCGGCGATCGTCCCGGCGTCGTTGTGGTCCGTATGGCCGTTGGCGCCAATCACGCTGCCGTTGGCATAGGGGACGTACTTGGCGGTGCGTAGCGTGACGGCATTGAAGTTGATGGCGGAGTACAAGACCGACACGTCACGCCATCGTCGGGTCGCCGCGACGCTGTGACCGGGTTGCGGCCGATCGATTCCTCCTTGCAGGCGAAGGGACCAGCCTGTCAGCTGGAACGTCGTTGGGCTCACATAGCCCTGTTGAGTCGCTCGTCGGTAGAACCAAGTGGTCTGAGGGTTCTCGTCTGCGACTCCGATCGTCGTGTAGAAGACGTTCATCTGCGCGCTGCCGTCGCTGAAGACGTTCCCAGCGCCGTCCCGAAGCGGGACGAACACCAGGTTCAGCCTGCCGGTCAGAGCATTGTCTACGGTGAGGACGGAGCTGTCGAACCTGGGCGCCGTCACGGTCGAGCCGTTTTCGGCAACAGCGGCCCAGGTGCCGCCGGCGATCCGCCGGTAGACCTGTGCTTGTTTGCTGACCTTGTTGAGGCCTACGGCGTAGAGGTTGCCGTCCGGGCCTCCAGCCACACCTGGCGTGAAGTAGCTAACGATCGGGGTCAGGTTCGGGCTGGTCCATGACTGCGCTATGGGGTCAAACCACGCCTCCCAGATGTTCGGTGAGCCGTCGATGGCGGACATGTCTTGCCACATCACCACCACGTTGCCGCCCCACGCAGCTCCAGTGGTGGCGATCGAGGCGTGACGAGCGTTGACGCCCGCGGGCCAGTTGGGAATGGGCTGCCACGGCGCGGTGCCCGGCGACTTCGGGTTGAAGTGACGGAAGTTGAGCCGACCGGTGTAGTCGGGGAAGAGCAGGAGCACGCGCGGGCTGGTGCCGACGACCGTCGTGGCGGCGGCGGCCTCGCCCTTGGCGCTGCCAGCGAAGGACACGCCTCGGCTGAAGGTCGACCACGCGGTCACGGTGGTGTTGTCGACGTCCTCGGTCAGGCTGGCTTGGTCTGGGTAGTAGCGACCATCATCGGCGTGCAGGTACGGCACGTACGCGTACACGTTGCTGACGCGACCGGAGCCATCGGCGTCGACGGGGACGGCGGCGAGGGCGCCGCCGCCGCTAGGGTGGCACGCGCCGTCGGCGCCGGGAGCGCATACGCCCGGGATCCCGAGCGGAAGGTCGCCGTCGGCACCGACTGCCCGCAGCGCATCTGGCCAGAAGTGCGTGTACTCCTTGAGCAGCGGCGACGTGTCGACCAGGACGGTGGTCGCAGGCCCCCCCATGCGGCCATCGCGATTGAAGTCCCAGTCGTCGCCATTGCGCGCGTAGC
>JAGPCO010000064.1 GCA_018058095.1 Kofleriaceae bacterium | reverse complement strand
GCTGGTCGTCGGGACGATGGCACCCGACGAAGTCGGGTGTCTGGGTCATCGACGGGTCGCCGCCTCCCGCGGGCTCCCCGTTGAGCGCTCCGAAGACCTGGCTCGCGCGCGAGGGCTGGCTCCGCGCCGGCGGGCCGATCGACCCGGCCGAGCTGCTGGACCGACGGCCTCCACGCCCTCCACGCGCGCGATGACGGTGCCCCGCCTCGACGAGGCCTGAGCGAGTCGGACTCCTAGTGCCGGCTCGCGACCTGGTCGCGCGGCGCGCCGAGGTCGTGGGCGTAGCGCACCACCTCGCGGCTGCGCGCGACCCGGCCGGCGGCGTCGGCCATGACCTCGGGGTTGGTGCGCTCGCCGCTCCAGTACACGACCTGGCCGTACTTGAGCAGGTCGGACGGCGTCACCACCAGCGGCTCGTCGCCGGTGCGCGTGCCGACGCCGGCGGCCCAGAACAGCAGCTCCGAGCAGTACCACTCCTCGGGGTCGTCGAAGCCGAACATGCCGCCGACGTCGAACCGGGTGCCGAGCTTGCTGCGGGCCCGCACCAGCGAGGCGTGGCGCGCGGCCTCGTCGAGCTGGCCAGGGCGGACGATGATCACGTAGTGGTTGCGGGCGACCAGATCCTGCAGGCGCGACTCGCGCACCAGCGGCCGGAACGCCTCGATGATGGTGCCGCGGCCGGCGTCGTACATCGACGCGTGCGACAGCGCCACGCCCGGCGTGAAGGTGCTGATGGCGTCGCCGGCCATCGAGTAAGACCGGGTCAGGATCCAGTCGCCGTCCTGGGCGACCCGGCGGATCTCCTCGGTCCACATCGAGGTGATCGCGGCGTCGACCGCCGGCTGGGTCGGGCGCTTGACGACCATCGAGCCGTGGTCACAGGCGGTGAGCCCGGTGGTGGTGGCGAGGACGGCGAGGGTGAGCAGCAGCTTGCGGTTCATGACACTGGTCGGACCTTTCGAAAGTCGTGCCACCTCTAACCATACGGAATCACGTAGTCTCGCTGTCGAACCACCACCATGCCTGACAGGTCGGGACGTCGGATCAACCAGTTGGAGCGCGGTCGACCTACCAGTATGCTGCCGGGGTGAGCCGGTGGGTCGCGTCCGGATTGGCAGCGGGGGTGATCGCCAGCCTGGCGGCCCTGGTGCTCGCCCGCGCCTGGGATGCCGGTCCCGGCCCGACGCCCTCCCCCGCCCGTGATGACGAAAGCGACGCGGCCACCACACCCGACGATCCGGTCGCCGCGGCAGCCGCCGCCGGCAGCCACCTCCGGGTCGAGCTGGCCGAAGGGCCGGTCCACCTGTGGCGGCCGGCCGGCTATCACGCCGACACCGCGCAGCTGATCGTCTACGTCCACGGCTACTACACCGACGTCGACGCGGCGTGGCTCGAGCACCAGCTGCCGGCGCAGTTCGCGCTGTCGGCCGTCAACGCCTGGTTCGTCGCCGTGCCGGCCCCGCGCGGCGGCAAGCAGGCGGTGGCGGTGCGCGACGTCGGCGCCGTGGTGCGCGCGCTCGAGGTCGCCCTGGGTGAGGTGCGGCCGTCGGGGCCGCTGGTGGCGATCGGCCACAGCGGCGCCTACCGGACCTTGTCGACCTGGCTCGACGAGCCCATGCTCGACGCCGTCGTGCTGCTCGACGCCCGCTACGGCGACCTGCCCGAGTTCGACGCCTGGTCGCGCGAGGCGTGCGCGCCGGGGGCGCCGTGCCCGCGCGGGCCCCGCCGCCTGATCGAGGTCGGCGACGACACCGTGCGCTGGACCGAGGACGCGGCGGCGGCCGACCCCGACGCCGTCGTGCTCGACTTCGTGCCGCAGCCTGGCCCGGCCGACGAGGCCTGGCCCGAGGAGGCCATGCTGGCCCGGCACGTCTACGTCCGCTCGCAGTTCGATCACATGGCGCTGGCCCGTGGCGGCGTCGCCCTGCCCGCGCTCATCCGCCTGCTCGGCGGCGAGCTCCTCCCGGCCGGACCGTGGCGCGCGCCGCTCGGCCGCCTGCCCGCGCCCGACGCCGGCCTGGCACCGGTGGCGCCGGGGCGGCGGCCGTGAGCACACCTCCCGCGTCGATCCGCGCCGGCGGCGCCGCACGGGTGACGCTGGCGCTGGCGCTGGCGGCGGCGCTGCTGGCGGCGTACTGGTGGTTGCCCGACGCCCGCCGCGCCTTCATCAAGGCCGTGGTCTCGGCCGACGGCGTGGCCCGGCCCGACGCCGCGCCCCACCTGCCGCGCGGGCCCACCCCGGCGACGGTCGCCGCGCCCACGCCCAGCCGCGTCCGCGTCGTGCTCATCGACGGGGTCGATCGCGCCAGCGCCGACCGCATGCCGGCCTGGCGGGCGCTGTGCGCGCGCGGCCAGGCCCTCACCGTCGACGTCGGCTTCCCGACCGTGTCGCTGCCGGTGCAGTCGGTGCTGTGGACCGGCCTGGTCCAGCAGCAGACCGGCGTGGTGTTCCACTCCGGCGCCCGGCTCGACCCGCCGCTGGGCGCCACCGCCATCCCGGCCCAGGTGCCCGGCAGCGTCGCCGTGGCCGAGGCCTACCCGTACATCGTCCACTCGCTCGGCTTCGCCCGCACCGAGCCGGCCGAGTTCACCGGCAGCAAGGTCGACGCGGCCTGGACCGCGGCCTGGCAGGAGCGCGCGCTGGCGGCGGTGACCGGCCCGGCCCGGCTCGCCTTCGTCCACATCCTCCGCGTCGACACCGCCGGCCACAAGTTCGGCGGCGCCTCGGCCGAGTACCACGCCGCCGTCGACGAGGCCGACGCCATCCTGGCCGAGCTGGTCGCCGCCGCCGAGGCCAGCGCGCAGGCCGCCCCGCCTGGCGGCGCGCCGGCGCCCGGCGGCGACCCGGCGCCGGCGCTGGCGCCGGTGCGCTGGCTGGTGCTGAGCGACCACGGCCACCTGCCCGGCGGCGGCCACGGCGGCGAGGAGGAGCACCTGCGCGTGGTCCGCGCCTGCGTGGTCGGCCCGGGCGTCGCCGCCGGTGCGGCCGCGGCCACCGTGCACCTGGTCGACGTCGCGCGCGACCTGGCCGACGCCGTCGGCGCCGTCCTGCCGGCGGCGGCGCGCGGGCGACCGCTGGCCGAGGCGCTGGCCCACCCCGGCTTCGCGGCGTTGCCCACCCTGCCGATCGGCCGCGTCGCGCTGGCGCTGCTGCTGCTGGCGCTCGGCGTCGGCGCCACCGCGTGGGGCATGCGCGGCCGCCTGCGCGCGGCGCCGTGGTGGTTCCCGCTCGCGCTCGGGCTGGTGCTGATCTCGCTCGGCACGCCGACGCTGTCGACCCCGTTCATCTACAAGCCGACCGGGCGCGACCTGTACCTGGCGTTCTGGCCGGCGCTGGCCCTGCTCGCCGTCGGCGCCGGGCTGGCCGCGCGCGACCGCGCGCCGCTGCGCCTGGTCGCGGCCCAGCTGGCGCTGCCGGCGGCGGCGCTGCTGGCGGCGCTGCTGGTGTGCGGCGGCGAGGTGGTGTTCGTCGGCGCCACCGCGGCGCCGGTGGTGCCGCGCTACACCGCCTGGGTCAGCCCGCTGTTCCTCATGGTGGCCCAGGCGTGCGGCGTGGTTGCGCTTGCCGCTCTCGCCACGCTCGTCCCGCCGCGGTCCGATCGAGCCGCACCTCCGGGAACTCGGCGTAGCGCGCCTTGAGCGCGCGGACCCGGGTCGGCTCGCGCGCGGCGCGGTCGGCGCGCTCGCCCGGATCCGCCGCCAGGTCGTACAGCTCGGCGACGTCGTCGCCGGGCCGGACCAGCAACTTGTCGGGCCAGTCGATCACCGCCCACTGCTCGGCCTCGTGCACCACCAGCGGGCGCGGCCGCGGCCACGTGCTGGCCGGCCCGCCCAGCACGTGGGCGAGCTGATCGACGCCGTCGACCTCGCCCAGCCCGGACCCGCCGATCAGCGCCAGCACCGTCGGCCCGACGTCGATGAGGCCGATCGGGGCGTCGACGACGCGGCCGGGCTGGCCCGGCACGCGGATGGCGACCGGGACGTGAGTCAACGCGTGGTAGGCGACGTTGCCGTGGTTGTCGGGCAGGCGCGGGTCCTCGCCCAGGCTCTCGCCGTGGTCGGACAGGAACACCACCACCGTCGACGACGCCCGGCCGGTCCGCTCGAGCTCGGCCAGCAGCCGGCCGACCGCGCGGTCGATGCCCGCCAGCAGCGCGCGGTAGCGGTGGGCGCGCGGCGCGGTGCCGGCCGAGACCGCGGCCAGCGCCGCCTCGTCGACCGGGATCTGGCGGTGCTCGTGGGCGTCGAAGTAGTGGGCCCAGACCCAGCTCGGGCGGTCGCCGGCGCGGGCGATCGCCGCCAGCGCCCGGTCGGTCGTGGCCTCCGCCGTCGGGTGGTCACCGACGTCGCGCTGGGTGCCATCGGTCACCACCCGCTCGACGCTGTCGACGCCGCGGCTCATCAGGGTCTCGCCGGCGTAGCGCAGCACCTCGCGCGGGACGACGAGCGTGGTGGTGCGGCCGCTGGCGCGCGCCGCCTCGAGCAGCGTGACCGACACCCGCTGGTACGGGTTCCAGCGCGCGGTCAGGAGCGTGGCCATGGCGATGTCGGTGCCGGCCGCCGGCGAGAAGGCGCGGGTGAACCACGTGCTGCCGCCCAGCAGCGCGGCCAGGTGCGGGAAGTCGGCCCGGTCGGGCGCGTCGGCCGCCAGCACGTCGGCCCGCAGGGCGTCGATGGAGATGACCAGCACGCTGGCGCGGGCCAGCGGCGCCAGCGCCGCGCTCACCTCCGGGCTGGCCCGCCAGGCCCGGTCGTCGACCGGCGGCGGCGGCGGCGGCGGCGCGATGGCGTCGACGCCGTCGCAGTCCTGGTCGAGGCCATCGCCGGCGAGGTCGCGCGCGCCGGGGTGGCGGCGCCGGTCGCCGTCGTCGCAGTCGCCGCCGCCGAGCGCGGCCGAGGCGCCGTCGCCATCGCGGTCGAGCACGAGGCGCCAGACCCGGACCAGGTAGCGGCCGTCGTCGCCCCGGCTGGCCAGCAGCAGGCGATCCTCGGCGGCGCGCAGGCCGGCGGCGAGCGCCAGCACGCCGGCGCCGGCGCCGAGCCCGACCACGGCGAGCGCGAGCACACGCGGCCAGGCCGGCCGGGCCAGGCGCAGCGCCGCCCCGAGCGCGACCAGCTCGACCACCGTGATGGCCGCGTGCAGATCGAGGTAGCCGGCGCGCAGCCAGGTCCGGTTGACCAGCCACGCCAGCGCCGTCGCGATCACCAGCAGGGTCACCAGCACGACCACGCCGACCCGTCGGGCCGCCAGCCGCGCCGCCAGGTGCAGCGCCAGCGCGGTCGCGCCCAGGCCGAGCAGCGGCACCAGCACCGGCGCCGCGCCGGCGCCGGGCAGGCTGGCCGCGAACGCGCCGTCGAACAGCCCGCGCGCCACCGGCACGGACACCAGCAGCGTCGGCGCCGCCCGCACCAGCACGGCGAGCGCGCCGGCGCCGCGCCGCGCTCCGAGCCGGCGCGTCAGGCCAGCCGCCGCCCACTCGGCGCCGGCCACCAGCAACCCGGCCAAGAGCCCGGTGCCGGCGAACAACCCGAGCAGGGCCAGCGCGACCGCGGGCTGGCCCAGGCGCGCGCCCTCGACCGCGGCCACCAGGGTGGCGGCCAGCACGAACGGGGCGATCGCCGCCGGCCGCATGCGCCCTCGCGTCCGGCCCGCTACTTGTTGGGCGGGTACTTCTGCAGCTTGCGCTGCAGCGACCGGCGGTGGATGCCGAGCCGGCGCGCCGCCTCGGAGATGTTGCCGCCGCAGTCCGACAGCACGCGGTTGATGTGCTCCCACTCGGCCCGGGCCAGCGACGGCGCCTTGTAGTCGGTGTCGGGCGGGGTCAGCGGCGGCGCCTCGCCGCGGGCGAAGGCGGCGACGATGTCGTCGGCGTCAGCCGGCTTGGACAGGTAGTAGGTCGCGCCCAGGCGCATGGCGTCGATGGCGGTGGCGATGCTGCCGTAGCCGGTCAGCACGACGATCTTGGTGGCCGGATCGATCTCGTGCAGCGCGGTCAGCAGCTCGAGCCCGGTGCCGCCCGGCATCTTGAGGTCGACCACCGCGTACTCGGGCGAGTCGTCCTTGGCCCGGGCCACCGCCTCGGCGTAGTCGGCGCCGGTGCGCACGTCGTAGCCGCGATCGACGAAGGCCCGGGCCAGGCGGGCCCGATACACGTCGTCATCGTCGACCACCAGCATGGACGGCCTGTCGCTGCTCATGGCGCCTTGGATACCACCGCCGGGGCGGTCGTTGCGCGCCCGCGCGCCGCCGGCGCGCCGACGTCGAGCGGCACGGTCACCGCCACCGTGGTGCCGCGCCCGGGTCGGGAGTCGATCGCCAGCTGGCCCCCGACCCCCTCGACCACCGCCCGGGCCAGGAACAGGCCCAGGCCCATGCCGCGCCCGGGCGCCTTGGTGGTGAAGAACGGCTCGCCCAGCCGGGCCAGCACGTCGGGGGTGATGCCGGCGCCGCGGTCGCTCACCTCGAGGCGGAGCACGCCGGCGGCAATGGCCGCGCTGACCGCGACCTCGGCCCCGGCCGAGGCGTCCTGGGCGTTGGTGACCAGCGAGCGCAGGGCCTGGCTGATGGCCCGCGGCGGCACCCGCACCACCGTGGCCGCCACCGCCGGCGCGACCCGGCGCACCACCGCCGGCGCCGCCCGCACCCCGGTGAGGGCCTCGTCGAGCAGCGCGTCGAGGGTGAGGTCCTGCACGCCCTCGCCGATGGTGCCGGCGCCGCCGGCCATCTGGTCGAGGATGACCCGGCACCGCCCGACCTCGCCGCGGATGAGGCGGGCGTCCTCGATCAGCTGTGGATCGGCCCCGGCCAGGTGCCGCTCGAGTTCCTTGGCGACCAGCGCCACCGTCGACAGCGGGGTCGACAGCTCGTGGGCGGCCCCGGCCGCCATGGTCGCCAGCGAGGCCAGCTTCTCCTGGCGCGCGGTCAGGTTGCGCGCCAGCGTCAGCTCGGCCTCGCGCTCGGCCAGCGCCGTCGTGATGCGCCACAGAAAGTAGACGATGAAGGCGGCGGCCACCCCGAGCGCGACCCACATGCCGATCATCCGGGTGGCGTCGGGCATGAGCAGCGGCCGGTGCTCGACCAGCAGCGCGCCGAAGCCGGCGAACGACAGCGCGACCAGGGCCCAGGCCCACGCCGCTGGCAGCACCACCGTGGCCAGCGCGATCTGCACCAGGTACAGCGAGCCGAACGGGTTGAGCGGGCCGCCGGTCAGGTACAGCATGCCGGTGAGCAGGCCGATGTCGAGCGCCATCACCCCGGCCAGGTGAACGTCGCGCACCAGCAGCGCGCCGCTGGCCGCGCGTGGCGCGACCACCAGCCCGAGCACCACGTTGGCGAGCAGGCCGACCGCCACCAGCGCCGCCAGCGGCGCCAGCGGCACCGGCACCGCGACCACGTGGGTGGCGACGATGGTCACCGCCTGGCCGACGATCTGGGCCCAGCGCAGGCGGATGAGCCAGTCGAGGTTGACCGCGGCCCGCGCCGGGATGGCCGGCCGCCGGGTCGGCACCAGCCAGCTCCCCGACATGCGTGCGCTGGTGCGGCTCACCACGGCGTCGACTCTAGCAGGCTGCTGAAAAACCCGTGCCGGCGGCTCCTGCCGACGGGACGGGCGTTGTGTTTTTCTTGCAGCCTGCGAGATCGGAAAATTGCTAGCAGGCTGCTTCTTCAGCAGCCTGCTAGCAGGGTGCGGACGATCCCGCGCCGGCCCCTCCATTCCTGACGCGCCTGGATCCCGACGCCCCGCGCACATCCACGACGTGCCGACGACGTCGCCTGTGAACGACCGGTCACGTCGCAAACTAGACACTCTTCCCGGCCGAAGATCAGGGGTGCTACCGGAGGCAGATGATGCTTCGCACAAGAGACCTGATCTCACTCGCGGGTAGCCTTGGCCTCCTGGTCGCGTGTGGTGGCGGCGACGACGGCGGCGGCGGCGGCGGCGACGGTGGTGGTGGCGACCTCGACGCCGCGCCGGCGGCCTGCACCGAACGGCGCGTGACCTTCGACGCGTCGATGGTCCAGCACGCCTGGGACGACGGCATCGCCGCGGTGTTCGACGGCGACCGCCTGGCCGTCGCCACCGCGCGCGGCGCCAACACGGACTACCTGATCGAGGTGACCGTGCTGGACGCCGCCGGTCAACGCTGGCGAGCGCAGGCCGGCGCCGCCGCGTACCCCGACAGCGGCGAGACCCCGCCGCACCTCGCGCTCGCGCAGGGCGGCGACAAGCTGGCCGTCGCCTGGAACCAGGTGCGGCGCGACGACAGCACCCCGCGCCTGACCCAGGTCGCGGTGGCCGAGTTCGCCAGCGATGGCACCCCGCTGAGGCCCGCCTCCGTGCAGACCCGCGCCACCTACGGCCTCAACTCGGTCGAGGCCAACGCACCCCGCCTCGGCTACCTGCGCGGCGCCGATCAGTTCGCCCTGGGCTGGTCGGAGATGCGGGTCGAGCCGGGTGACACCTACTTCACGTACAACGCCTTCGCCAAGGTGCTGGGCGGCACCGAGACGCGCCTGGTGGAGAACCCCAACCCGGCCGGAGATGTGGGCCTGCTGATGGCCCAGGTCGAGGCGTTCGGCGTCGACGGCGACGAGGCCTTCGCCGTGACCTACAGCTCCGCCCCGAGCGCGACCTACGCCGCCTTCGCGATCTCGCCGCAGGGCGCGGGCCCGGGCGCCGAGATCTACACGGGCACCGGCGGTCACATCTCGTCGACCGCGAAGGTGGGCGAGGCAATCGGCTTCGTGAAGTTCAGCGGCCTCAACGGCGAGGCCGTCGTCTCCGTCGGCGGCACGCCGCGCCTGGTCAACCTCGACGACACGCCGATCGCGGCGGCGGTGGTGGCGACCGGGACCAGCTTCGTGTTCGCCCTCCAGCCGCGGGGCGACTTCCCGTTCCAGGTGGTCGAGGTCAGCCCCGACGGCGAGCTGGGGCGGACACGCTTCACCGGGCCGACGGTCACCCGGTCGTCGATCCTGCACGCCTCGCTCGACGGCAACGCCCTGCACCTGGTGTGGCTGCGCGACGACCTCGGCCTGTGGACGGTCACCGGCGAGACCGTCTGTCTCGAGCCGTAGACCGACCATCGGCGCGGCCGGCGCGGGATCCACCACGAAGAAGGCCTGGCGGGCCACTCAGAAGATCTTGTACAAGTGGCCTTCCCCTCGGAGGCCCCGATGCGCTTCGTCTTCCACCTGCGTTATCTCCCCGTCGTGCTGGTCTCTGCGTGCCTCGTCAGCGAGCCGGCCGAGGCGCCTGCGGACGAGGCCTCGACGCGTGTGGCCAGCCCGCGCGTCAAGATCTGCCACCTCCCGCCGGGCAACCCGAGCAACGCCCACACCATCAGCGTCACCCAGGCGGCGCTGCCCGCTCACCTCGCCCACGGCGACGGCGCGGGTCCGTGCGTGTGCCCGCCCGACGAGGAATGGGACTGCTACCCCGCGCCGATCGAGACCGACGGAATCGGCACCTGTCAGCGTGGCACCAAGACCTGCAGCGCCGACGGTCAGGGCTACGGCGAGTGTGTCGGCGCCATCGTGCCCGCGCCCGAGGTGTGCGGCGACCAGCTCGACACCGATTGCGACGGCGTGGTCGACGACGGCTGCACGACCTGTGTCCCGGCCTCCGAGGCCTGCGGCAACGGCGTCGACGACGACTGCGACGGCACCGTCGACGAGGGCTGCGTGTGCGCCCCGGGTGCGGCCACCGCCTGCTACGACGGCCCGGCCGGCACCGCGGGCGTGGGCGCGTGCGCCGCCGGCGTCCAGACCTGCCTGGCCGACGGCTCGGGCTACGGCGCCTGCGTCGGCGCGGTCGGCCCCGCCGCCGAGGCCTGCGGCAACGGCGTCGACGACGACTGCGACGGCACCGCCGACGAGGGCTGCGTCTGCACCCCGGGCACGGCCACGGCCTGCTACGACGGCCCGGCCGGCACCGCGGGCGTGGGCGCGTGCGCCGCTGGCGTGCAGACCTGCCTGGCCGATGGCTCCGGCTACGGCGCCTGCGTCGGCGCGGTCGGCCCCGCCGCCGAGGCCTGCGGCAACGGCGTCGACGACGACTGCGACGGCGCGGTCGACGAGGGCTGCGTGTGCGCCCCGGGCGCGGCCGCGGCCTGCTACGACGGCCCGGCCGGCACCGCGGGCGTGGGCGCGTGCGCCGCCGGCGTGCAGACCTGCCTGGCCGATGGCTCCGGCTACGGCGCCTGCGTCGGCGCCGTCGGCCCCGCCGCCGAGGCCTGCGGCAACGGCGTCGACGACGACTGCGACGGCGCGGTCGACGAGGGCTGCGTGTGCGCCCCGGGCGCGGCCGCGGCCTGCTACGACGGCCCGGTCGGGACCGGGGGCGTGGGCGCGTGCGCCGCCGGCGTCCAGACCTGCCTGCCCGACGGCTCGGGGTATGGCGTCTGCGTCGGCGCCGTCGGCCCTGCCTTCGAGATCTGCGGCGACGGCGTGGACAACGACTGCGACGGCGCCGTCGACGACGGCTGTGTCGGCGATCGCGCCTGGCGCGACACGAACCGCAATGGTGTGCAGGACGCTGGCGAGCCAGGCCTGGCCGGGGTGGTCTTCCTGCTGCGCACAGCGTCGGGCGCCCTGGTCGCGGTCGCCACGTCCGACGCCACCGGCCGCTACGGGTTCAATGGCGTCCCGGCCGGGACCTACTACGTCGAGGCGATCGCGCCGGCCGGCTACGTCCTCACCACGACCGACGCTGGTGGATCGGATCTGGTCGACAGCGACTTCGACCAGGAGACGCTGGCGACGCCTCCTCGGGTTTTCGTCGGCGCCGCCGACGACAGCGTCGACGCCGGCTTCCAGCCCCTGTGAGCCGCCGAGCGACGACTTCGGCGCGACCCGGCGCGACGCGGCCCTCGCCTACAGCACCAGCTGGGCCCGGGCCATCACGATCGGCGTGATCGGGGCGGCGCGGGCCAGGTCGACGAACCGGGTGCCCATCGGCGTGCGACCGGCGTCGATGGCGTCGACCAGGCCGGGCGACAGCGACTGGTACAGCAGCTCGACCTCGACCACCGCGCCGGGCGGCGGCGCGCCGACCAGGTAGGTCACGCGGTCGCTGCCGGCGACGAAGCTGGTGTCCCCGTCGACCCCGACCGAGGCGACGCGGGCGGCGTCGAGCGGGCCGGGCGCCCAGCCGGCCGGCAGCACC
Source organism: Kofleriaceae bacterium (assembly GCA_018058095.1). Taxonomy (GTDB): domain Bacteria; phylum Myxococcota_A; class Polyangia; order Haliangiales; family Haliangiaceae; genus JABFXX01. Next base: position 31,163 of record JAGPCO010000064.1, on the reverse strand, counting down.
CGGTTGTCCTTGCCGTAGCCGACCGCGTCGAGCGCGCGGTGGGTCGGCGCGCCGTCGCCGTCGACCAGCACCGCCTGCCAGACCTGGACCTGGGCCGGGTCGTCGATGCGATCGCGGTGGGGCGGCGCGACGTCGCCCGCCAGCGAGCCGTCGGCCGCCGCCGCGCCCGACTCGAACAGCACCCGCGCCCCGTCGCGCACCGTCACGTGCAGCCACATCCGCCGCGACGGGTACCCGGTCGGCAGCTTGTGCCCGGTCAGGTTCTCGACCCCGACCACCAGCGCGGTCGTCCCGGCCTCGGCCTGGGGGGTCACGGTCAGCCGGGCCGCGCTGGCCAGGTGCTGCTCGGCCTCGAGCGCGGCCGCCTCCAGCTCGCCCGGGGCCAGCCCGGTCGTCGCCCACGCCTCGGCGCCGGCGATGAGGCGGAGCATGTACGCGTTGCCGCCGACGAAGCGGTGGCGCCCGACCGGCGCGCGGGCGCTCAGGCCGGCCGGGTACTTGGAGATGGGCGTGCGCAGCGGGACGGCGTCGGCGTCGATCGGCGGCACGTGGCAGCCCTGGCACGGCAGGGTCGCCGCCATCGACGAGCTGCGCCACTCGAGGTAGGTCGCCTGCTCGACCACGTCGCCGACGATGACCGTGTGGCAGGTCGCGCACAGCTCCGACCGCATCACGTGTTCACCCAGCGCCGGGGTGAGGCCGACGAACATGCGCATGGGGTCGGCGTACGGGCTGGCGTGGGGCCCGAACATCTCGCGCTGGTAGCCGACGCTGAAGCCGCCGGTGAACGACGCCTCCTGGCCCAGCCCGCTGGCGGCGATCTGGTGACACAACGTGCAGGTCACGCCCTCGCGCCCCAGCCGCGCCGCCGGTGAGTCGCCGGCCACCAGCTCGTCGAAGCCGAGCGCGCCGCCGCTCTCCTCGCTGCCGGCCGGGGCGTGGCAGCGCAGGCAGATCCGGTCGACGGTCGCCGCGTCGCCCGGCGCGCGCGCCCGCTCCTCGGCCAGCACCGCCAGGTACAGTGGGTCGCGCGCGGCCAGCGCCATCATCGACGGCCGCCACAGCGCGACCGGCGACACGTCGCGCCCGGCCGGGTCGCGCAGCGCGGTGTCGCTCGCGGTGTGGCACTGCCCACACGCCGCCGCGTCGACGAACCGGTCGGTGTCGACCGCCCCGGCTCCCGCCAGCGGCCCGAGCGGCGCCGGCCGAGCCACCTCGGGCTCGCCCCCACACGCCGCCGCCACCATCACGCACAGCGTGCCGGCGCGCGCGGCCGTTCCCGCCCCGGGCGCACCCGGTGCGCGAGTTCGGCGGCGGCTGGTCACGCTCCCCTGCCCTTGCAGGTTCTGTGCAGGACCGCGACCCTCGGGCCATGCGTCGCCACGCCCCATCACGCCCGGCCAGGTTCGGCGTCGCCCTGGCGCTCATCACGTGTGCGTGTGGACGGCCCCTGCCACTCGGCGTGGTCGCCGAAGCAGCAACGACGGAGGCGGCGCTGCCACCGGCGTCGCCGCCGACCATGATCGACGCGAACTCGCTCCGGGCCGACCGACCTGCCGCCCTGACGCTGGACGCCATCGCCCGCACCCCAGACGACGCCCTGACGGAGTTGATCCACTACGCGCTGCTCGAGCAGATGGGGCCCAACCTCGAGGGAGAGCGACGGTTGCTGGCCACAGCAAGGCCCGGCTTGCGCGCCTTCTGGGTGGCCTACACCGTCGAACTCGAGGTCGCCAACGGCGGCTTCAATCAGTACTACTGGAACTCGGCGGGCGCCCACGCGGCCGAGGCGCCAGCCGCGTTCGAGTACTTCGGCGCGACCAAGCATGCCGCGATCATGCGCAAGGCCAATCAGGTGCGCGCCGAGGAGGAGGCAGCCATGAAGAAGTACGAGGACGAGGGCACCATCGAGGCCTTCTCCGCCTCCTACGAGGAGACCCATCTGGGCCCTCTCGACGAGGCATTCGGGGCTATCGCCGAGGAGATGCTGCCGCTGTACGTCGCCCGCATCCGACGCACGCCGCACGAGTTCACGCAGTAGGGGCGAGCCTTCGCCAACCCCTACGGCGCGGGATCAACGACCAGCAACGGAACTGCCGAACCGGATGTGTACGGGTCCGCAAGCTGGCCATGGCTGTTGCTGCCATCCCCATGGCCAGCGTCGCGGCCAGGCCCGGGCCGGTACTCGCTGTTCATGGTCCGTCAGGCTGTCGGCGCCCCGAGAATACTAGCAATACTATGCAACTAGAGTAGCCGGCAGATGACCTTGCCTGCTGGGTCGCGGTGCTAGGGATCGAGCCAAGCATCTAGTGGCCTTGCGCCCGGGGCCGCGGTGGAACGCTCCTTGCGTCTTGCCCAGTCACCCATGCACCACAACACCCTCCGCCTCCTCGCTGCATCCGCGTTGCTCACCCTGGCCGCCCCCGCGTTTGCCGCACCGTCCGCGGACGCTCCCACGGCGCCAGCGCCTCACGAAGACGACAGATCGCCAGCGGTCGCTCTCGGCCTCGCGCTCGGCGGCAGTGTCGCTGGGGTAGCAGCGGCGTTCGCGATGGAGGACTTCGGGCGAGACCCTGACGCGCCCGCACACGAGGACCTGCGCGGGCGGTTGGCGCTGGCCATGATCCCGCTCAGCCTCGGACCAAGCCTAGGCCACGTTTGGGCCGGCGAGCCCGGGCGCGGCGCGGTCACCGCCGGCCTCCGCCTAGCCATCGGCCTCGGCGCGGTGTACGCGGGTTCGACCGAGGGCCTTGTGGCCGGCCTGGGCGCCCAGCTGGCGCTGAGCGTGTACGACATCGTCGACGCGCCGCAAGCGGCGCGTCGCACCAACGAGCGGGCGCGGGTGCGCACCGCCATCGCACCAATGGTCGGCCCTGGCACCACCGGGGTGTCGGTCGCCGGTTCGTTCTAGCGACGCTTCGCGGCCTCGCGCGGCGACGGCTGGCGCCGCCCCTGCCCCGCCCCGGCCGGCCTGCTACCTTCGGCGCCATGCCCGACGCGCCCCTGTACGCCGGCTTCGACCTCGGCACCAGCAACTCCGCCGCCGCGGTGTTCGACGGCGAACGGGTCACGGTCATCCGCAACGGCAGCGGCGGCACCATCACGCCGTCGGTGGTGCGCATCGACCGCGCCGGCCGCACCACGGTCGGGGCGCGGGCCCGCCGCTTCCTCGACAGCGACCCGGCCAACACCGCCAGCGAGTTCAAGCGGCTCATCGGCACCGGCCGGGCCGTGTCGTTCCCGGCCGCCGGGGTGACGCGCCCGGAGGATCAGGTCGTGAAGACGTGATCAGGGGCCGCGTCGCGGAGTGGGGCGTTATGTAAACCGGCGACACGACTCGGGCCGGATGTCCGGTGAGGACGGGAGCCGGACGGTTTCGGACGGCGGCGTCCGGTGGGCCGGACACTCGCGATGGCAAGTGGCGGGAATGAGACGAAAGGTTGCCGGGACGTGGTCGGTAAGTGGTACGAAGGACTGGAAGGTTGATGTGAAGCAGGTCGGCGACAGGGCTGGTTCGTGGAGCGCGAGCGCGCTGGCGATCGCCGTGGCGCTGGGGGTGGCATGCGAGGCGGAGAAGGTGTGGACGTTCCCGGATGCGGTGGCCGATGCGCCGATGGCGCCGCCGTGTGAGCCGCGACTGCTGCACGACGACCTGGTGGCGACGGACTGGGAGGTGACGGACTGGGTCGAGGGGCTGGCGGTGGTGGCGCTCGATCGCAGCGTGGGTGATCCGGTGCCGCGGATGCTGTTCATTCACCCCTGGGTGTTCGTGCAGTGGGAGACGGTGATGTGGCAGCGGGTGCCGTACCTGTCCCGCGGCCGCATGATGCTGGCCGACGCTAACGACACGTACAACATCATGGTCGCCACCGACGAGGGTGGGCTGGCGCAGAACATGTGGCTGCGTATCGACGGCGATCTGACTGAGTACTTCCGCTCGACCACGACTGGCATCCTCGATCTGGCTTTCAAGTGGACGAGTCAGCGGACTTCGCAACTGACGACCCACCGTGACACCGGTGTTGTCGGGCTCGGCGAGGCGGGCACCGATATGGGGCGGATCTATGAGGGATGGCCGTTCTCGACCGGCATCCCGGTCCACGCGCATCACGTGTTCCACATCCGCGAGGACTACCGGATCGACGGCTACGCGGTCGCGCAGACGCTGGCCGATCCTCCTCGCTGCCGGCTCCTCACGTCGCTGCCGTACAATATCCTCCCGTATGCCGTCACCGGCGTGCCCGACCTCGACGACTGCCACGGCGCGTTCGCGGTGCAGTCGCGCGCGTATGGCATCGCCTTCATCACCCGCGACAGCGCCGCTGCCGACAGCACGTGGACGTGGCGCCCGCTGGTGTGGACCTCGGCCAACGACGCGGTGCTGGGGCCGCCGCTCGCGCTGGGTCAGCTCGGCGACGCCGACTCGGTGCAGATCGAGAGCCTGGGCGGGCGGATGGGCGTGATGTTCACGCGCGGCGGCCAGCCGTGGCTGCGCCAGTACCGCGGCGACGGCATGCTGCTGGCCGAGGTGGCGCTGCCGGCCGAGGCCACCGACGTGCGCCTGGTGATGCTGGGCAACCTGCCGACGGCCCTGTGGAAGGTCGACCGCCGGCTGATGGCGATGAGCGCCTGCACCTCGCCCGAGCAGGCGCGCGAGCGGCCGCCCTGGCCCGACGGCTGGCGCGGCGGCCCCGACCCGGCGCTGATCCGCACGGCCGAGCAGCCGTAGCGGCCTCGCGCGGCGACGGCTGGCAGCGCCCCTGCCCCGCCCCGGCCGGCCTGCTACCTTCGGCGCCATGCCCGACGCGCCCCTGTACGCCGGCTTCGACCTCGGCACCAGCAACTCCGCCGCCGCGGTGTTCGACGGCGAGCGGGTCACGGTCATCCGCAACGGCAGCGGCGGCACGATCACGCCGTCGGTGGTGCGCATCGACCGCGCCGGCCGCACCACGGTCGGGGCGCGGGCCCGCCGCTTCCTCGACAGCGACCCGGCCAACACCGCGAGCGAGTTCAAGCGCCTCATCGGCACCGGCCGGGCCGTGTCGTTCCCGGCCGCCGGGGTGACGCGCACGCCCGAGCAGCTGTCGGCTGAGGTGCTGCGCGCGCTGCGCCAGGACGCGCGCGACCAGCTCGGGGTCGACCTGACCCGCGCCGTCATCTCGGTGCCGGCGCTGTTCGAGCTGCCGCAGAGCGCGGCCACGTCGGAGGCGGCCCGCCTGGCCGGGTTCGACCGGGTCGAGCTGCTGCAGGAGCCGATCGCCTCGGCCCTGGCCGCCGGCTGGCGCGCCGACGACGACGCCGGGGCCTGGCTGGTGTACGACCTCGGCGGCGGCACCTTCGACGCCTCGCTGCTCGAGACCCGCGACGGCCTGCTCCGGGTCATCGGCCACGACGGCGACAACTTCCTGGGCGGGCGCGACTTCGACTGGGCCATCACCGAGCTGGTGCTGGCCCAGCTCGCCGCCGGCGGCGGCCCGCGCCTCGACCGGCGCGAGCCCGGCCACGCCGACGCGCTGCGCACGCTGCGCGGCGCGGTCGAGGACGCCAAGATCGAGCTGTCGCGCCAGGACCGGGCCCCGCTCACGCTGGCGCAGCCGCTCACCGTCGACGGCGCCGCGCTCGAGGTCGACCTCGAGCTGACCCGGGCCGACGTCGAGCGGGCGTGTGCGCCGCTGGTCGAGCGGAGCCTCGAGGTGTGCCTGCGCCTCCTGACCAGCCACGGCCTGGCGCCCGGCCGGCTGGCCCGGGTCGTGCTCGTCGGCGGGCCGACGGTGATGCCGATGGTGCGGGCTCGCGTCGCCAGCCGGCTCGAGGCGGCGCTGGCCGAGGGCCTCGACCCGATGACGCTGGTGGCCCAGGGCGCGGCGCTGTACGCCGCCACCGCCGGCCTCGACGGGCGCGCCGCCAGCACGTCGACCGCGGGCGCGGCCGCCGCCGGCGCCGCGTTGTGGCTGCAGTACCCGCCGGTGTCGGCCGACCTCACGCCGCACGTGCTCGGCCGCTTCGTCGCCCACCAGCCGGGCGCGGCCGAGGCGGCGGCCACGGTGCAGCTGGTGCGGGCCGACGGCGGCTGGCAGGGACCACCCTGCCCGGTCGGCGCCGATGGCACGTTCATCACCACCGCCAGCCTGCCGCCGCGCCGGGCCTCGACCTTCACCATCGACGCCCGCACCGCCGCCGGCGCCGCCGTCGCGGTCAGCCCGAGCAGCCTGACCATCGTCCAGGGCCTGACCATCGGCGATCCGCCGCTGGCGCGTTCGGTCGGGGTGGCCACCGCCGGCAACCACGTCCAGGTCTACGTCGAGCGCGGCACGCCGCTGCCGGCGCGCCGGTCGTACACCCACACCACCGTCGAGACCGTGGCCGCCGGCGCCGAGCAGTCGGTGCTGCGCATCCCCATCGTCCAGGGCGAGTTCGCCGCCGCTCACCTGTGCCGCCTGGTCGGCGTGCTCGAGGTGCCCGGCCCGGGCGGCGCGCCGCTGCGGGCCACCGTACCGACCGGCTCGGCGGTCGAGGTCACGATCGAGCTCGATCGCGGCGGCCGCATGACCGCGCGCGCGCTCATCCCGGCCATCGACCAGGTGTTCGAGCAGGTCGTGCACCTGCTGGTGCCCGAGGCCGCGCCGGCCGCGCTCGACGCCGCCCTGACCGACCTGCGCCGGCACCTGGCCACGGTCCGCACCGACGCCTTTCGCCACGGCCAGATCAAGGCCATCGAGCGGCTCGACCAGCTCGAGGTCCGGCTGGCCGAGGCCGAGCGCGACATCGACGCCAGCCACGGCGGCGACGCCGACGCGGCGCAGAAGGCGCGCCGGGCCCTGCTCGACGTCGACGCCGCCCTGGCCGAGGCCGAGCTGACCCACCGCTGGCCCGAACTCGAGGCCGAGGCGCGCCAGGTCGCCATCGGCGCGTCGTCGGCCATCAGCCTGCACGGCACCGACGCCGAGCGCGGCCTGCTCGACGAGGTGATGGCCGCGGTCGACGAGGCCCGGCGCCGGCGCGACCCGGCCGAGCTCGAGCGCCAGCTGCGCCTGATGCGCCGGCTGGCCAGCGCCGCCCACCAGCGCTCGCCCGAGGCCTGGCGCTGGTACTTCGAGGACGCCGCCGGCGACGCCCACAGCGCCAGCGACCTGCGCCGGGCCCAGGACCTGGTCGCGGCCGGGCGCGGCGCGCTCGAGCGCGACGACACCGAGGCCCTCAAGAAGATCGTGCGCCAGCTGTGGACCCTGTTGCCGACCGACCCGGCCGATCGCAAGAAGGGCTTCGACTCCGGCGTGCGCTGACGGGGTATGCTCGGGCCATGATCCTACGCACCTCCCTGGTCCTGGCCGTCGTCACCTCGCTCGCCGGCGTCGGCGCGGGCGCCCGCGTCGCCTGGGCCGAACACGCCGTCACCGCCAGCGCCACCACGGTCGACCACGACTGCGGCAGCGACCCCGAGGTGGCGATCTCCGGGTCGACCAACACCATCACCCTGACCGGCACCTGCACCAAGGTCGCGGTCAGCGGCGCCGGCAACACGCTGACCATCGCCGCCACCACCCGGCTGGCCATCAGCGGCGCCAACAACACGGCCGCGGTCGAGCAGGTCGACCGCATCGCCGTGTCCGGCGTGGGCAACACGGTCACCTACAAGCGCCCGCTCACCGCCAAGAAGACCAAGACCGCGCGCACCGGCCCGCGCAACTCGATCAAGAAGATCAAGTAGCCGCCCGCCGGCCTGCATGCGCGAGCTGGTCGACAACCCGTTCTTCGTCCTCGGCGTCGGCCCCGACGACGACCGGCTCGCCGTCGAGCGCCAGGCGCAGAAGCTGCTCGGCATGCTCGAGCTCGGCTTCGCCGACGCCGCCCGCTACCGCTCGCCGCTGGGCGAGCACCGGCGCGACGCCGACGCGGTGCGAGCCGCGGTCGCCGCGCTGCGCGACCCGCGCCGGCGCCTGGTGGCCGAGCTGTGGGCCCGGCACGCGCCGGCCACGGTGACGGTGGCGGACTCGCCGCGTGGTGGCCGCGTCGACGACGGGGCGCCGCCGTGGACCGGGGCGCGCGCCGCCACCGGCTGGGGCCTCCCGGCGCGGGGCGACGATGACGCCGTGACGCCAGGCCCGGCGCAGCCGGCGGAGGCGCCGTGAGGAGCCTGTGGTTCATCGCCCTGCACTGGCTGCACCGGCGCGCCCTCGACGCCCGCCGGCGCGGTCAGCGCGGGCGTCACCTCGGCTGGAGCCTCCTGGCCGGCGCCACGGTCGCCGTCACCCTGGTGCTGGCGCTGGCGCTCGTCGTCGTGCTGGCCGATCTGTCGTGGCTGCTGGCCGCCTTCGTCGGCGTGGTCGCGCTGCTGCCGTTCGCGGCGCCCTTGCTGCTGCGCCCGGTCCTGGTCCGGCGCGGCTGGGTCCGTGCCGCCGCGATCGTCGGCGAACAGGCCGCCGGCGCCGGGGCCGACCCGGCCGGCTACGGCCTGGTGGTGGCGGCGTGGGCCCAGGCGGTGCGGCCGAGCCCGGCCGGCGCGGCGTGGGTGCGGGCGCGGCTGACGGCGCGTGGGCGTATCGGCGACTGCGAGGTGACGGCCGACGGGCTGCTGGCGCTCGGAGACGGCGACCCGCGCGCCGCGCGCGAGCTGCTGGCCAGCGTCGACCTGCTGGTCGAGGTGCACCCGGCGGCGCGCGAACTGGCGACCGAGGCGCTGACCGTGCTCGACGCCGAGGCCGGTGAGTGGGCGGCCATCGCCGCCCGCGCCAGCGCGCCGGGGCGGTGGCCGGCGACCAGCTTGACCTTCTTCCTCGAGGGCTGCGCCCAGCGCCTGACCGGCGCGGCCGGGGCGCCGTCGGCCGGCGAGCTGCGCGCGCGCTGGGCACTCGCCCCGGGCCGGCGCGGCACGTGGGCCATGCTGGCGGCGGCGATCGCCGCGCCGCGCGGGCGGGCGGCGGTGCCCGACAGCAACAGCAACAGCAACAGCAACAGCAACAGCAACAGCAACAGCAACAGCAACAGCAACAGCAACAGCAACAGCAACAGCAACCTGCGAGCGGCGCTGGCGCGACACGCGGCGCTGCACGCCGGCGGCGCGGTGACCGCGGCCGAGCTGGGGGCGGTGGCGCAGGCGTGGGACCAGGCCCTGGCCGAGCCGGCGGTGAGCGCCTGGCTGCACGAGCGGGCCGGTCAACTTGGATGTGACGCCGGCGCGGCCGACACCGCGCTGCGGGTGGTGCGCGAGCGTGCCAGCGCCGACCTGGCCACGGTCGCGCAGGCGGCCCGGGTCGAGATTCCGGCGGCGGCCGGGCACCTCGCCGCGGCCATCGGCCGGGCCTCGCGCCACGAGCGCCTGAGCGCGCTCGAGCTCGGCTTCGCCGCCTGGCACGATCGGGCCCGGGCCGACGCCGCCCTGCCCGCCCTGGCCGAGTGGCGCCAGTTCCTGGCCCTGCGCGCCGAGTACGAGCGGGCCGGGGCCAGCGCCGGCCTCGAGCTGCGCCGGCTGGCCTTCCCGCACGTGTTCGACGCCGCGACCGAGGTGGCGGTGTGGCTGTGGAACCGGCGCGACGAGTTCGTGCTGGCGCACGCGCTGTTCTCCTGGCTGGCGGCCGAGGCCGCGGTCGTCGGCGACGCCGCCGCCATCGAGCTGTGCGCCCGCAACATGTCCCTGCGAGTCCCGACCCGGACCTGAACGCCACCCGGCGAAGCCGGGTGTCAGGATCGCCCCCGGGGTCGGCCTTCGGCCTCGCGCTGTGGACAGGCGCCCGGCGAAGCCAGGCATCTGGCACGCCAGCGCGGACGGCGCCTGCCCACAGCGGTCTCCCCGGGGGCTGGCGTCGAAGATCGGGGCCAGGGTGGAATCACCCCAATCAGGGGCCGCGTGTCCAGGCCCGGGCGGACTGCTGTGGGCAGGCGCCGCCCCTCTCCACGCCCTTCACCACCCGCGCCACGCCCTGCGCCTGTCCACAGCAGGAGGCTTCAGCCAACGCCCGGGCCGGTCCACGCCGCACACCCCCCGCCGGCGTCTGCACCCCTCGTCGCCATTCCGCCATCGATGGTACGCCGCCGTCAGGCGACTCCCCCTTGGGTGCTCCCGGCACCTGGCTTGCCCGCGAGGGCTGGCTGCGCGCCGGCGGGCCGATCGACCCGGCCGAGCTGCTCGAGCGACGCCCACCACGCGCTCCAAGGACCCGTCGACGATGAGCGCGCCCCCGGCGGCCAAGGCCGCCAGCACGCGGTCTTCGGCACGCTGCTACTGCGCCAGCGCGGCGTCGACCGCCGGGGCGCCGTCGGTCGCGCCGGCCAGGATCCACCGATCGATGGCGTCGCGCTTCTGGTCGCACAGCAGCGGGCTGGCGTACGGCATGGTGCCGACGTCGGGATCGAGCGGACCGGTGTACTTGCCGAGCAGGATCATCAGGTAGCTGGTCGACGGCGAGAACGGCACGATGTCCTGGAACTGCGGGAAGAGCGGCGACGGCCGGCCGACCAGGGTGAGCACGTTGGCCTTGGTCTCGAGGTTGAGGCCGCCGGCCTCGAGCGCCGTGCCCATGTGGCACGACTGGAACGACGCGCACCCCGGCACGATGATCTCGGTGTGGATCCAGTCGAGGTCCGAGTGATCGCGCGCCTCGAGGCACTTGGCCGAGACGCGGGCGTCGGGCGCGGATGGATCGGCGTCGGCGCTGCCGCCGTCGTCACCGCAGGCGGCGGCCAGCACCAGGGAGGAGGTCGCGAGGAGCACACGCGTCGAGGTCATGGGCTCGACCACGCTAGCATGGCGTCGCCGACGCTGCCGTGGTCACGCTCACACGCGCCGGCGCGGCCAGGCGGAAGATCGTTCACCGGGTGCGGCGCGCTCACGGCGCCGGCGGCGCCGGGACCAGCGCGTCGAACGACGGCGCCGCCCGCGGCGCGTAGCCGGCCGGCATGGTGCCGCGCGCGAACGGCACCCACACCGCGTCGGCGCCCGGCCCGGCCGGGTCGCCGCTCCAGCGATCCGAGCGCGCGAACGTCACCCCGGGCGGGACCGGGAAGTCACGCACCGGGGTGGCCGGGTGGGCCCGCTGCATGAACTCCAGCCAGATCGGCACCGCCGCCCCGCCGCCGGTGATCTTGTCGCCGATGGGCAGCGAGTTGTCGCGGCCGATCCAGACGCCGCACACCAGGTCGGCAGTGAAGCCGACGAACCACACGTCCTTGAAGTTGGCCGAGGTCCCGGTCTTGCCGGCGGCCGGGCGGCCGAGGGCTTGCGCCGCCTTGGCGGTGCCCTCGGTCACCACCCCGCGCATCATGTCGGTCAGCACGTACGCCACGTCGGGCGCCAGCACCTGCGGGCCGGGCCCGCGCCCGCGCAGATCCTCGACGGTGTCGCCGCTGGTGGTGGTGACCAGGTCCCACAGCCGGGGCGTGACCTGGCGCCCCCCGGCGGCGATGCCGGCGTACCCGGCGGTGACCTCGAGCAGGGTCAGGTCGGGGGTGCCCAGGCTGATCGACACGTGGCGCGGGATGGGCGAGGTGATGCCGAAGCCGCGCATCACCTCGAGCACGCGGTCGAGGCCGACGTCGACCAGCAGCTGGACCGAGATGGTGTTGAGGCTGCGGGCGATGGCCGAGCGCAGCGTGGTCCAGCCGGTGAACTTCTCGTCGTAGTTCGACGGCGACCACGTCCCGCTCGCGGTCGGCACGTAGACCGGCCCGTCGTACAGGCGGTCGACCTCGGTCCGGCCGCTGGCCAGCGCCGCGCCGTAGATGAACGGCTTGATGGCCGAGCCGATCTGCCGGCGCGCCTGCACCACCCGGTTGAACTGCGAGGCCGACCAGTCGTAGCCGCCGACCATGGCCACGACCCGGCCCGACAGATCCATGGCGACCAGCGCGCCCTGCAGCTCGGGCGGCTGGGCCAGCGCCACGCCGCCGGGGCCGCCCTCCGTCGCCGGCGCGAGGTACCGCACCGGCAGCAGGTCACCGACCGCGAGCTTCTTGCCGTCGGTCTGCCAGCGGCCGATCCACTCGACGTCGGCCGCGCTCAGCGCCAGCTCCTCGGGCCCGAGGTCGACGGTGACGCCGCGGCCGGCCTCCACCACCATGGCGACGTAGGTGTCGTCGGGCTCGAGCCGCTCGCTCGCGGTGTCGAGCGGCGCCGCGCCGGCGCGGAAGGTGTGGGGCGGGCCGGCCCGCAGCGCCGCTCGCTCGGCCTCGGGCACCCGGCCGATCGGGCCGCGGAAGCCGAGCCGGCGATCGACCGCCTCGAGGCCACGCCGGAGCGCGGCCTCGGCCGCCGCCTGCATGCCGGTGTCGACGGTGGCGTAGAAGCGCAGGCCGCCGCGGAACAGGCTGGTCTGGCCGTGGACCCGGGTCGCCTGCTGCCGGACCGACTCGACGAAGTACGGCGCGGCCAGGTGGTTGAGCTCGCCCGCGTCGACGATGGCGATCGGCTCGGCCAGCGCGGTCGCCAGCTCGCCGTCGCCGATGAAGTTGTCGGCCCGCATGCGCCCGAGCACGTAGCGCTGCCGGGTCCGGGCCGCGCCGAAGTCGAGGTGCGGCGCGTACTGACCGGGCGCCGCGACCAGGCCGGCCAGCAGCGCCGCCTCGGCCACGGTCAGGCTCTCGACGTCCTTGCCGAAGTACGCCTCGGCGGCGGCGGCCACGCCGTAGGCGCCGTGGCCGAGGTAGACGTGGTTGAGGTAGATCGACAGGATCTCGGCCTTGGTCAGCTCGCGCTCGATGCGCACCGCGAGGATGACCTCCTTCATCTTGCGCTGGTACTTGAGGATGAGCCGCAGCTCGCGCGCCTCGTCGTCGGTCATGCCGCTGGTGTCGACCTTCTCGGCGTCGGCCAGGAGGGTCTGCTTGATGATCTGCTGGGTGATGGTCGAGCCGCCCTGGCTGACCGCGTCGGACCGGAAGTTGGCGATGGCGGCGCGGGCGATGCCGACCAGGTCGAAGCCGCCGTGCTCCCAGAACCGGTGGTCCTCGGCCGACAGGAAGGCGGCCACCACGTGGGCCGGCAGGCGGTCGAGCGCGAACACCTTGCGGTTCTCGATGGAGAACGCGCCGACCTCCTCGCCGTCGGACGACAGCACCGTGCTCTTGCGCGACGGCTGATAGTCGAGCAGCGAGCCGAGGTCGTCTGGCAGGTCGCTCATGACCGTGGTGATGACGTAGTACCCGCCGGCGCCGGCCAGGCTGGCCCCGTACACCAGCAGCAGGGCGAGCAGCCGCCACGCCGACAGCAGGCGCAGGCGGCGACGGCGCGGGCGGCGGACGGGACCCGAGGTGGCGAGCATCGCGTACACTCACTATATGCTGACGCCCGGGCCGATGCCGATGCCGCCGGTCGCGCCGCCCCGGCGCGGCACCGGCCCGGCGCGGCGCCCGGCGCTCCTGCTGGCGCTGGTGCTGGTGCTCGTGCTCGGGTCGTTGGCGCAAGCGCAGCCGACGGCGACCGCGCCCGCGCCAGGCCCGACCGGCGGCGCGCCGGCGCCGACCGCGGCACCGTCGGCGCGGCTCGCGCCACAGCCCGGCCGCCCCGGCGCCGCCGTGCCCGAGCTGCCGGCGCAGCCGCCCGACCGGTTCGAGGTGTTGCCCTTCACCAACCGCACCACCATCGCTGCCCTCGACTACCTGCTCACCGCCGCCCCTTTCGAGCTGGCCGAGAAGCTCGAGCGCGCCTACCAGCTCGACCCCGCGTACGGGCCGTGGGTGGTCCGGGCCGGCACCGACCCGTCGAGCGCCGCCGGGGTGGCGGCGGCGGCGCTGGCGGCGCGCGCGCGCTGGGTGGTGACCGGATGGGTCGAGCGGCCGAGCTGGCAGCTCCGCGTCGGCGTCACCTTGTGGCGGGTCGACCACGCCGGCGCCGCCGAGGTCGCCCGGGCCGAGCGGACCGGACCGTTCGCCGAGGTGCACCAGCTGCTCGGCGCGCTCGGCCTCGAGCTGGCCGGCCACGCCGGCTGGCGGGCCAGCCCCGAGGCCGAGGCCGTGCTGCGCGCGTCGACCAGCCGCGACCTGTACGCCTTCACCCTGTTCGGGCGCGGGGTGGCCGCGGCCACCGGGGTCGGCGAGCCGGTCGACCTCGCCAGCGCCCGCCACCAGCTCGAGCGGGCGGTGTTCATCGATCCGGGCCTGGCGCCGGCCCACCGCCTCCTGGGCGACCTGGCCCTGGCCGACCGCAAGGACCCGCGCGCGACCAGCCGCGCCGCCGGGCGCTGGAACCAGGCGCTCGAGCTCGCGCCAGGCTACCCGGCCGCGCTGCGCGCCGCCGCCGCCGCCGCCGCCGCCGCTGGCAAGTCCGAGCAGGCCCAGGCGCTGGCGCGCGACCTGGTCATCGCCCGCCCGTTCGATCTCGACGCCCGCCTCGCCCTCGGCGACGCGCTGTGGCGCACCGGCGACGCCGCCAGCGCGCTGCGCCAGCTCGACCAGGTGGCGGCGCGCCGGCCCGACGATCAGCGCGCGCGCCGCCTGCGCGTGCTCATCCACGCCGCCCGCGGCGACACCGCCACGCTGATCACCGACCTCGAGGCGCTGATCGCGCTCGCCCCCGACGACACCGCCCTGCTGCTCGATCTCGGCGCCGCCTACGCCGCCCAGGGCGACCACGCCCGCGCCCTGGCGACGCTGACCCGGGCCAGCGTGGCCCGCCCGGTCGACGTCAGCCTGGCCAAGCGTATCGGCGACGTCGCGCGCTGGGCCGGCGACGCCGACGCCGCCGTGGCCTGGTACGGCCGGGCCATGAAGCTGGCGCCGGACGATCCGCGCGGCTACTACGCGCTGGCCAGGCTCCACGTCGATCGTGGCCGCCTCGAGGACGGCAAGCGGGTGCTCGGCGCGGCCCAGCGCTTCGCCGACCTGCTCGGGCCGACCTACCACGCCCTCGGCGTCGTCTCGTTTCGGCTCGGCCGGGCCAGCGAGGCGGCCTGGTACCTGCGGCGCGCGGTCGGGCTGCAGCCGCGCGTGGTGGCCAGCCGGGTCGCGGTGATCGCCGCCGAGCTGGCCCGGCGCGACCCGAGCGCGGCGGCGGTGCAGCTGGCCCCGGCGCTGGCGGCCTGGCCCGACGAGCCGCGCCTGCGCTACCTCGACGGCGTGCGCCTGGTCATGAGCGACGAGCGGGCCGCGGCCCGGGTCGCGTTCGAGCGGGCCCTGGCCGGCGACCCGGCCGCGGTCGCCACCCGCGCCGCGCTGTCGGCCCTCGAGGTCGGCGCCGACGTACGGCTGGCCATCGACCTGCCGCTCGACCTGCCGCTGGGCGACGCGCGCGACCTGGCCAGCGGCCTCGATCAGTTCGCGGCGGTGGAGCAGCGCGCGCTGGCGGCCCGTGACGAGGTGCAGCGCCACGCCCTGGCGGTGCTGAGCGCGCTCGGCGAGGGCCCGACCAAGGTGCGCGGCGCGGCCCGGGTCCGGCAGTGCCCGCTGGCCCGGGTCGTGCGCCCCTTCGCTGACGGGCGCGCCGCCCTGAGCCGGTTTCTGCTCGTCGGCGCCGAGCTCGAGCAGGTGGCGCGCGTCCTCGAGCGGCACGACCAGCTGGGCGAGGCCGACGGCCTCCTGCCCGACCGCCGGGCCACGCTGGCCCAGGCCCGGACCCGTTACCGGCTGGCGCTGGCCGACGCCCGCGAGCTGCGGGCGATGTGGCAGACCGGGGTGGTGCGCGAGCTGACGGCCGCTCGCTGCTCGCCGGCCCTGCTCGACGCCGCCATCGCCGACCCGCGCCGGTACGCCACCGTCGCCCCGCCGGCCCGGGCCCCGACCCGGCCGAGCAAGAAGGCGCCGGCCCCGCCGCGCCGGGTGGCCATGGTGGTCGACAACCGCGGCTGCCCCGATCCGGTCCGGGTCTACGTCGATGGCGAGCCGCTGGGTGAGGTGGCGGCCGGCGCCCGCTCGGCGCTGTCCACCGCCGCCGGGCGCCGCACCCTGTGCCTGCTGACCGGGCCGTCCACCTGCGGCGATCGAGGCACCCTGCGCCAGGCCTACCTGCACGAGGGCTGGGCCGTGGTGATGCGCTGCCCGCGCTGACGTTGCCTGGTGGGCGCCGGGTGCCCCGCGCGGGATCGACCGCAAGGTCTCGATCGCGCACCGGAAATTTCTGGCCGTTACCTTGACGCCCGGGCGCGCGGGCGGATACAACAGCACTCGAACTTAGCGAGGGGGGCCGCCCCCAAAGGCATCGAACATGGGCTTTCTCAGCGAAGCGTTCAGCAAGGGTGGGCCGTTCTTCATCGTGAACACCTTCTTCCTTGCGGTGGTGATCGCGATCATCGTCGAACGGTCGATCTACTTCCTGGGGCGTGGCCATCTCAATGCCAAGGCGTTCCTCGAGCAGATCAAGCGCCTGCTCGCCGCCAACAACGTCGACCGCGCCAAGAAGCTGTGCGACGCGACCCAGGCGCCGGTCGCCCGCGTTGCCAAGGCCGGCCTCAACCGCATTCACCGTGGTGAGGCCGCCGTGGCCCAGGCGATGGAAGAGGCGATGACCGACACGATGCCGGAGGTCAAGACCCGCATCGGCTCGCTCTGGTCGCTCGCCAACATCACCACGCTGACCGGCCTCCTCGGCACCATCACCGGCCTCATCGCCACCTTCGCCGCCCTCGGCGAGGACGCGACCGAGCGCGCGACCAAGCTGTCCGAGGGTATCGCCGAGGCCATGTACAACACGGCGTTCGGTCTGGCCATCGCCCTCATCTGCATGATCGCCCACCTGCTGCTGTCGACGGCGATGAAGAAGGTGGTGGCCGATCTCGAGTCCTTCACCCTCCGGTTCGAGAACCTGGTCGGCGAAGGCGCGGCCGGTGGTGGAGCCCCGGCCAAGGCTGGCGGCGCCCCGGTCGACGCTGACGAGAACGTGGGCGGCTAGGCCCAGGTTCGCTCATGGACGCGCACCGCGTACACAGCAAGGTTCGGTCCTCCGTCAAGCGGAGGGAGGACGTGCTCGAGGAAGAGGAGATGGAGGCCGGGGAGATCAACCTCGTCCCCTACCTCGACATCGTCACCAACCTCATGCTGTTCCTGCTGATGTCCGTCAGCACCAACCTCATGCTCGGGCAGATCAACACGGTCCTGCCCGACCGCGGCCCGCCGGCGAACTCGACCACCCCGCCACCGCCGACCAACCCGGACGACATCCCGCTGCAGCTGGTCATCTCGGTCAAGCGCGACGCCATCGTGCTGTGGTCGCTGTCGGGCATGGAGGGCACGCTGGCGGCGCCCAAGGCGGTCATCGAGCTGTCGGGCGGCAACGACTCCCCGTGCGACGGCGACTACATGTGCCAGAGCGGGGCCTGCAGCGCCGGCAAGTGCGTCGCCAGCAAGGACCCGCCGGCGCCGGCGTTCAACTACGAGAAGCTCAACAAGGCCCTGATCGAGATCGCGACCCGCCGGTACCTGGGCAAGCCGCGCAGCATCAAGACCTTCCAGGCGTTCCTCAACGTCGACTACGCCATCCCGTACAGCACCATCATCGCGGTGATGAGCACCATGCGGTGCAAGCTGCCGGCCTTCGGCGCCAAGTCCGAAGGCTGCCTGCTGCCGACCGAGGATGAGGAGTTCAAGAAGCAGCCCGAGCCCATCAACAAGGTGCTCAAGCTGTTCGATCCGACCCGCGCCAACTACGACCCCGAGACGATGGCGCTGTTCCACGACGTCGCCTTCCTGGAGATCACGGGCGGATGAGCTACTCCAACCAAGAGGCGCGCAAGCTGGTCCGGCAGGCGGTTCGCCGCGTGCCCGAGGGCGAGGAGATCCGCCACCTCAACATCATGCCGATGATGGACATGATGACGATCCTCCTGGTCGCCTTCATCTTCCAGGTGTCGTTCACCACGCTGCCGCCGGAGATCCAGCGCACGCCGCACGCCATGGGTGAGGAGCCGCTGCCCGAGGACGCGCTCGGCATGATCATCACGCCCAGCGCCATCCTGGTCGACGGCCTGCCCCTGGCCACCATCCGCGACGGTCAGGTCGACGCGTCCGAGCTCGAGGGCGGGGCCCTCGGCCTCAAGATCCCCAAGCTGACGTCCTACCTGCAGAACCGGCGTGCGCTGACCGCGCAGCAGGCCGCGCTCGAGGGCGGCAAGCCGCCCGAGCTCGAGCTGTTCATCATCGCCGACAAGACCACGCCGTACGGCGTGCTGCACCGGGTGTTCTACTCGGCCAAGCAGAAGGAAGCCGGCTACAAGCGCTTCCGGCTCATCGTCCAGAAGCACCAGCCCATCAAGTAGCGGCGCTCCGCGACGCGCGAGGCCGGCCCCGGGCCGCTTCGATAAGCACCTATCGACGTGGTCGTAGGGTGGGCGTGTCGGCCCCGCTCACGATGGTCGACGACGTCGAGGCCGCCGTCGGGCCCGCGCGATCAGAACAGCGCGCGCAGCGCCTCGGCGTCGGCGATGATGACCTTGCGCCCCTCGGTGGTGATGAGGTTCTTGCGCTTGAACTGCGACAGCGTGAGCGACACCGTCTCGCGGGTCGAGCCGATCAGGTTGGCCAGCTCCTGGTGGGTGATCTTGAGGGCCACCATGGTGCCGCGCGCGTCGTCGACGCCGAACTCGAGCGCGAGCTTGACCAGCAGCTCGGCCAGCTTCGAGGTGACGTCGCGGAAGACCAGCGCCTCGACCTTGTTCTCCAGGTCGCGCCGGCGGCTGACCATGAGCTTGGTCATGGCCAGGCCCAGGCTCGGCGTGGCGGCCACCAGGCGCTCGAAGTCGGCCCGCTCGATCTCGGTGAGGAGGGCGTTCTCGACCGCCTCCGCCATCTCCGCCCGGGGACCGCCGTCGATGAGGCAGGTCTCGCCGAACAGCTCGGACGGGCCGCAATACGCCAGGGTCAGCGACTTGCCGTCTCGCGTGACCTTGGAGATCTTGACGCGGCCCCCGTTGACTACGAACAGCGACGTGCCCGGATCACCCGGCAGGTACACCACCTCGCGCCGGCGCACCTCGCGCATCTCGACCTTCTCGGCCAGGCGCGCCAGGGTCTCGCCACCGAGGTCGGCGAACAACGCGATCTTGCGCAGGTACCAGACGACTCGCTTGACGTCCGTCACCGGCAAACCGTAGCAGAGCTTGCACGAGGCGGTCGCGTTGTTGGCGCGGATACGCTTCCCAGCAAGGCGCCGCCGAGGGCGATCCCGCCCAACGAGGCGGCCAGGGCCAGGTCGGGGTGAGCGTCGATCCATCCGGCCAGGGCTGGCCAGCGGCCGGTGCCGACCGCCAGCGCGACCGCGTTGTTGACGGCGTGCAGCAGCACCGCCGGCCACACGCTGCGCCCGACCACCACCATCAGCCCGAGCACGAGGCCGAGCCCGACCGTGGCGAGGCCCCGCGCGAGCGCCAGGTGCAGGAGGGCGAACAGCAGGGCCGACACGCCGACCGCCCCGGCCCGGCCCAGCCGCGCGACCAGGCCGTGGGCGAGCAACCCGCGACACACCAGCTCCTCGGCCAGCGCCGGCACCACCACGACCTCGACCGCCAGCAGCCACCACGGCCGCGGCGACCACAACACCACCAGCTCGCTGCCGGCGTCGCGTCCACCCAGGGCGTCGATGAGCGGGCCGACCAGGCGCAGGTTGGCCAGCCAGAACGTCGCCCCCAGCACGAGCGCGGCCAGCACCAGGCGGGCCGGCGGTCGGCGCAGCGCCAGCGCCGGCGCCAGCTGGCCCCACGGCGCCGGGGCCGGCGCGTGCAGCCAGCGCAGCAGCACGACCGGCACGGCGACCAGCCCGACGGGCATGGCGACCAGGACCTGCCGGGTCAAGAGCATGAGGGCCAGGTAGGTCGCGACCGCGGCCGCGAAGACGCCGACCACCAGGTCGGCCGGCACGGCCGCGGGCGGCGTGGTGATCACGCCGTCGTCGGGTGTGGTCTGGTACAACTCGGGGGTGCGTGGCGTCATCGGCCTCGGCATCGGCGCCACGCTCGGCGCCGGCGCAATGTACCTCGTGCTGCGCCCACCATGGGCCGGGGCCGACGACGCCGGCGACGAGGTGGCGATGGCGCCGGGCGAGCAGGACGCCGGGGTGGGCCCGACGCGCCCCGGCAAGAAGGCCAAGCGCGCCGGCAAGCGCCGCCGCGGCGGCGCCGGCGCGGGTGGCGGTGATGAGGCCGGCGGCGCCGGCGCGGGTGGCGGCGCCGAGGTGGCCGCGCCGGTCCTGACCGACGCCGACCGCCGCCTCGAGTGGCGCGGCGACGCGGTCAGCCTGCCGCCGCGCCGGTTCGACATGACCGAGGGCGGCGACGAGGCGCGCCCGCTCGACGACGGCGAGATCGGGTCGACCGTGTCGCGACGAGGCGACGGCGCGATCGACTGCATGGTCAAGGCGGCGACCGGGACCGACCTGTCGGGCACGATCACGGTGCGCATGCTGGTCGGCGGCGATGGCAAGGTCGGCAAGGTCCGGGTCAACGCGCCCCGCTACATGCACGAGCAGGGGCTGCTGCCCTGCGTCCGCCGCGCCACCGCGCGCTTCGACTTCCCGTCGACCGGCGCCCCGACCCTGGTGACCGCGCCGTTCGAGCTCGAGTGATCGGCGCCCGCCGCGGTCAGCGCGCGGCCGACCCCGCAGCCGCGGCGGCGGCGCGCCGGTCGACCAGCGCCGCCGCCAGCTGCAGGGCCTGCTGCATCGAGCGCGAGCGGGCCCGGCCCTGCCCGGCCAGGTCGAAGGCGGTGCCGTGATCGGGCGAGGTGCGCACGATGGGCAGGCCGAGGGTGACGTTGACCGCGTCGTCGAAGTCGAGCAGCTTGACCGGGATGAGGCCCTGGTCGTGGTACATCGCGACCAACCCGTCGTAGCGCCCCTCGGCGTGGTCGCGGAAGGCGACGTCGGGCACGAGTGGCCCGGTCAGCGTCACCGGGCCGACCACGGCCTGGGCCGCGGCGATGGCCGGGGCGATGAGCGCGGCCTCCTCGGGCCCGAGCAGACCGCCCTCGCCGGCGTGGGGGTTGAGCCCGACCACGCCCAGGCGCGGCCTGGCCAGGCCGAGGTCGGTCACCAGCGCCGCCGCCGTCAGCTCGATGACCCGGGTGAGGCGTCCATCGGCCAGCGCGGCCGGCACCGCCGCCAGCGGCAGGTGGGTGGTGGCCAGCGCCACCCGCAAGCGCGGGCCGACGAACATCATCACCACCTCGGCGGCGCCGAGCCGGCTGGCCAGCAGCTCGGTGTGGCCCAGGAACGCCAGCCCGGCCGCCTTGGCCCAGCGCTTGGACAGCGGCGCGGTGACCAGGCCGGCCACCTCGCCCCGACCGGCGGCGGCGATGGCGTCGTCGAGGTACGCCAGCGCC
Source organism: Kofleriaceae bacterium (assembly GCA_018058095.1). Lineage (GTDB taxonomy): Bacteria > Myxococcota_A > Polyangia > Haliangiales > Haliangiaceae > JABFXX01. The sequence goes on along the minus strand of JAGPCO010000064.1, from coordinate 9,932 downwards.
GCCGCGCCGCTGGCCGGGCCCGGCTGCCCGGGCACCAGCGCCGACCACGGCAGCGCCGGTTCGTGCAGCACCAGCTCGTCGACCAGCTGCTCGAGCTCGGCGCGGGCGCGGGTGCGGGCCAGGCTGGCGACGGCGGCGACGAGCGCGGCCCGGTGGCCGAAGACGCGGCAGCGCCGACGCAGAGGCACCGGCGCGTCGGCCAGCGCGGCCAGCGTGATCTCCGGCCCGATGCCGGTCGGGTCGCCCAGGGTCAGCGCCAGGTCGGGCCTGGATGCGGCGTCGGTCACGCCCCGACGATAGCGCCGGACCGGCCCGGCCGGCCTGCTACGCTTGAATGAATGGCGCGCCCGCCCCATCCAACCGGCATGACCACGCCCACCCGCCACGTGCTCCCGCTCGCGCTGGCGCGGGCCACCCGGGCCGGGGCGCTCGGCGTCGCCGTGCTGGCGGCGGCTGGCGCCGGCTGCGCCGCCACCGCCGAGGGCGCGGTGGTGACCACGCCGCCGCCGGTCGAGCCGGTCGGCCCCAGCGCGCCGGTGCTCGGGGTGTTCGCCGGCGAGAGCATGACGTTCGAGGTCACCGTCGGCGGCCTGCTCGCCGGCGAGGGGGCGTTCTCGGTCGGCGACGTGACCGAGGTCGACGGCCGCCGCCTGATCGCGGTGCGCTCGCGCCTGGCCACCGCCGGCGCCGCGGCGTTGCTCAAGCGGGTCGAGGACGACGCCACCACCACCCTCGACGCCGGCACCGGCCACCCGGTCCAGCTCGACACTGACGTGACCTTCGGCGACAAGCGCTACCAGGCCAGCGCCGCCTTCGCCGGCGGCAAGGTCGCGGTGCGCTGGCACAAGGTCGGCGAGGACGTCGAGCGCAAGGTCGGGTTCGACTTCGGCGACGCGATCGCCCACGACTCGCACTCGGCCATGGCCGCGCTGCGCATGTGGCGGGCCCCGGCCGGGACCCGGCAGACGGTGTGGGTGGTCGGCGGCCGCCGCCTGTGGCGGTCCGACCTGACCCTGGTCGGGACCGAGACGCTCACGACCCGGGTCGGCAACCGCGCCGCGGTCCGGCTCGACGGCGTGGCCTACCGGGCCAAGCCCGACCTCTCGCTCGAGCCCGGGCGCAAGCCGCGCACGTTCACGGTCTGGCTGTCTGACGACGCCGACCGGGTGCCGCTGCGAGTGTCGGCCGGGACCGAGCTGGGCGACGTGGTGATCGAGCTGACCGACTACCAGCGGCCGTAGCGCCCGCTGCGGCGCGGCGCTACGACGCGGCCTTCTCGAGGACCAGCTCGGGGCGGTGGCGGTGCTCGACCACGTCGCGGGTCACCACGCACTCCTTGACCCCCGACAGCGAGGGGATCTCGTACATCACCTCGAGCATGACCTCCTCGACGATGGCGCGCAGGCCACGCGCGCCGGAGTTGCGGCGGGCCGCCTCCTCGGCGATGGCGGTCAGGGCGTCGGGCCGGAAGGTCAGCTTGACGCCCTCCATCTCGAACAGGCGCTGGTACTGCTTGGCCAGCGCGTTGCGCGGCTTCCACAGCACCTCGGTCAGGGCGTCGACGTCGAGCGCGTCGCACGAGACGATGACCGGCAGGCGGCCCATGAACTCGGGGATCATGCCGAACTTGATCAGGTCCTCGGTGCGCGCGCTGCGGCGCAGCTCGTCCTTGTCGGTGTCGGCCGAGGCGATATCGGCGCCGAAGCCGAGGCCGCGCTTGCCGGTGCGGCGGCGGACGATGTCCTCGAGCCCGCCGAAGGCGCCGCAGCAGATGAACAGGATGTCGGTCGTGTCGATCTGGATGAGCTCCTGCTGCGGGCGGTTGCGCGCGCCATCGGGAGTGATGGTCGCGGTCTTGCCCTCGAGGATCTTCAGCAGCGCCTGCTGCACGCCCTCACCCGACACGTCGCGGGTCGGCGACGGCATGCCGCCCTTGCGCGCGATCTTGTCGATCTCGTCGATGCAGATGATGCCGCGCGCGGTCTTCTCGACGTCGCCGCCGGCGGCCCGGAACAGCGCCTTGACCACACTCTCGACGTCCTCGCCGACGTAGCCGGCCTCGGTCAGGGTGGTGGCGTCGGCGATCGCGAACGGGACGTCGAGCTTCCGGGCCAGGGTCTGGGCCAGCAGGGTCTTGCCCGAGCCGGTCGGGCCGATGAGCAGGATGTTGCCCTTCTGCAGCTCGACGTCGGACTGCTTGCCGCGCAGGCCGATGCGCTTGTAGTGGTTGTACACGGCCACCGCCATGGCCCGCTTGGCCGCGGCCTGGCCGACCACGTAGCGGTCGAGCTCCTCGACGATGGCGCGCGGCGGCGGGTACTTGGGACGCTCGGTCGACTCCTCCTTGGCGAGGATGTCGTTACACAGCGTCACGCACTGATCGCAGATGAAGACCCGCGGGCCGCTGATCAGCTTGCGGACTTCTCGGCGCTGCTTGCCGCAGAAGGAGCAATGGAACTCTTCCATCGGGACCAGGCCGATTCTTGCATGTTCGCCGCGATGGGCAAAGGGTTTGGCCACCTGGTTCGTGCCCCCGATCGACCCGGGTGGGGCGCACACGTACACCAGCAAGCGCGCGCCGGGACAGGACAATGGCGATCCCGGTATGCTGCGCCAGCGTGCTGCGAGTGCTCGACCTGCCCAGCGACGGCCCCCCACGGGCCCAGGCCGACGCCTCCGCCGAGGCCATCGCCCCGCCCCCGGCCGGGGTGCTGCGGTGGATCGACCTGGTCGAGCCCGACGCCGCCCTGCTCGAGGTCCTGCGCGAGCGGTTCGGCTTCGACAGCCTGGCCATCAAGGACTGCGCCGAGTATGGCCGGCGCTCCAAGGTCGACGACTACGACCGCTACTCGTTCATCGTCATCCACGCCTTCACCGAGGCGCCGGACGACCCGCTCGACGTCCGCATCCACGAGATCCACGCCTTCCTGTCTGACAGCTACCTGGTGACGGTGCACGACAACCCGATCCCGGCCCAGGAGGCGGTGTGGGAGCGGGCCAGCCGGGACCCCTCGGTGCTCACGCGTGGCCCGAGCTGGGCCCTGTACCTGGCGGCCGAGGCCATGGTCGGCGCCGCCATGCCGCTGGTCGACGCCATGGCCGATCAGCTCGACGACCTCGAGCGCGCGGTGATCGAGGACGGGCTCGGGGTCGACCTGCCCCGCCTGTTCACCATCAAGCGCACCGCGGTGGCGATGCGCCGGGTCCTGCGCCCGCTGCGCGACACCATCGGCCTGCTGTCGCGCCGCACCGACGACCGCATCTCGATGCGGACCGGGCACTACCTGCGCGACCTCGGCGATCACGTCCAGCGCCTGGTCGAGCTGGCCGAGGAGACCCGCGAGGTCGCGCTGTCGACCATCGGCGCCTACCAGACCCTGCAGGTGCAGCGCACCAACGACGTCATGAAGAAGCTGACCGTGTTCTCCGCGGTCTTCCTGCCGCTGGGCGTGATCGTCGGCTTCTGGGGCCAGAATTTTCACGGCCTGCCGTACGATAGCGGCTGGGCCCTGGCCTTCATGCTGGCCACCCTGGTCGCCGTCCCGGCCGGCCTGATGGAATGGTTCCGACGCCACTGGCTGTGATAACCACATCCCCCAAGCGCCCCCCCGAGCCCCGATGACCACCCGCGCCACCATCGTCGCCGCCGCCGTGACCGACGTGGGCAAGGTGCGCGAGCACAACGAGGACGCCAGCTTCATCGACGCCGATCGTGGCGTGTTCATGGTGTGCGACGGCATGGGTGGCCACGCCGCCGGCGAGGTCGCCTCGGCGCTGGCGGTGGCGGTGGTGCGCGAGCGCTGGCTCGACCCGGCCACCACCCGGGCCATCGCCGCCTGGAACGAGACCGGCACCGCCGACGCCCGCCGCGCCCTCCTCGGCGCGGTGCGGGACGGCGTGCACCAGGCCCACGGCGCCATCGCCAGCGAGGCCGCCGCCGACGAGCGCAAGCGCGGCATGGGCACCACCTTCGTCGGCGTCCTGGTCAGCGGCGGCGACGCCGTGGTCTCGCACGCCGGCGACTCCCGCGCCTACCTGGTCCGGGGCGGCATCGCCGTCCAGCTGACCGAGGACCACACCCTGCTGTCGCGCCTGCTCGCCGCCGGCATCGACGTCGACGTCGAGGGCGACGGCGCCCGCTTCAAGACCATGCTGACCAACGCGCTCGGCATCGGCGAGGCGCCCAAGGCCAGCACGACGATGATCCCGCTGTGCGACGGCGATCGCCTGCTGCTGTGCAGCGACGGGGTGAGCGAGTACGTGACCGAGGTCGAGGTCGGCGAGGTGCTGTCGACGGCGCCGAGCCCGGCCCGGGCCGCCCAGCAGCTGGTCGATCGCGCGCTCGAGCGCGGCGGCCACGACAACGCCACCGCGGTGGTGCTGCGGGTGCTCGAGGCCGGCGCCAGCGCCCGCGCCGCCGATCAGCTCCGCCGCGACGACGTGGCGGCCGCGGCCTGCCCGCTGCTGAGCGGGCTGTCACCGCAGCGGCGCATGCGCGCCCTGCGCATCGCGGTCGAGCGCGACCTGCCGGCCATGGACAAGGTGCCGGCCCACCTGCTGTCGGATCGGGTGGCGTGGATCGTCCTCGACGGCGAGGCCGAACGCGACGGGCGCGTCGTCGGCCCGGGCGCCCTGCTCTACCCGGAGTCGCTGGTGGTCGGGCGGCCGTCGCTGCCGGGCGATCGGCTGTACGTGGTCAAGCGGGACCTGCGCGCCATGCTGCTGCGCTGCGACGACTTCCAGGAGCTGTGCGAGGACGACAGCGAGCTGGCCGAGGCCCTGCTCGAGGGCCTGACCCGCTCGCTGGCGGCCCAGGCCGCCGCGCTCGGCCCTGGTGGCCTGGCCAGCGAACGGGCCCCGACCCCGCCGCCGCTGGCGCCCGAGGGCGGGACCAACGGCGACGGCGTGCCGGCCATGGTCGACGAGTAGGCGCGCGCGAAATAGCAAGCGCCGACGCCGATCACCGGCGGCGCCGATCGCGCGCCCCGTCGCGGCGCGCCCGGCCGCGGTTGCGCTATCATGCGGCCATGCTGACGCCCGAGCAGACGTCCACGCTGCGCGAACGGCTCCAGGCCGAGCTCGATCGCCTGGCCAGCAAGGCGCAGTCCGCCCTCGAATACACGATGGACCGCGACCGTGACCGCGTCGGCCGGGACTCGATGGACGAGTCGACCGAGGAGGAGCTGTACTCGACCCAGCTCCGCCTGCACGACCGCGAGACCTTCCTGCTCGGCAAGATCCGGGCGGCCATCAAGCGGCTCGAGGCCGGCCAGGCCGACGAGTGCGAGGAGTGCGCCGAGCCGATCGGCTACAAGCGCCTCTTGGCCCGCCCGGTCACCACCCTGTGCTTCGAGTGCAAGACCGCCGCCGAGCAGGTCGAGGCCGACGAGCCCAAGGAGTGAGTCGCCCGGAGTTTGCCCCCCGATCGCGCAACCTGGTATAGTGAAAACGCTCAGTTAGAACGATGCGCGACCGATACACCATCACCGAACGGCTCGATCACGGCGGCATGGCCGAGGTCTTCCGCGGGGTCGCGGAGTCGATGGAGGGGTTCAAGAAGAACGTCGCCATCAAGCGCATCCTGCCGAACCTGACGAAGAACCAGAAGTTCGTCTCGATGTTCCTCGACGAGGCGCGGCTGTCGCTGTTCCTGCAGCACGCCAACATCGTCCAGGTCTTCGACATCTCGCGCACGCCCGACAACGCGTACTTCCTGGTGATGGAGTTCGTCGACGGGTGCAACCTCAAGCACCTGATCGAGCGCCAGAAGCAGAAGAACAAGCGGATGGAGGTCGCGCACGCCATCTACCTGATGATGGAGTGCTGCAAGGCCCTCAACTACGCCCACTTTCTCGAGCACCCGGAGACCAACGAGCCCCTCGGCATCGTCCACCGCGACATCTCGCCGCCCAACATCCTGCTGTCGAAGAACGGCGAGGTGAAGCTGGTCGACTTCGGGCTGGCCAAGGCCAACAGCCAGATCGAGTCGACCGACCCGGGCGTGGTCAAGGGGAAGTTCAGCTACCTGTCGCCGGAGGCGGCGTCGGGCCTGGTGGTCGACCACCGCGCCGACGTGTTCGCGGTCGGCATCATCCTGTGGGAGCTGTTCACCGGGCGCCGCCTGTTCTACGGCGACACCGACTACCAGACGGTCGAGCTGGTGCGCCAGGCCCGGGTGCCGTCGGTCGCCGCGCTCAACCCGGAGATCGAGCCCGAGCTCGAGCAGGTGGTGCGCAAGGCGCTGGCGCGCGAGCCCGACGATCGCTACGCCTCGGCCGCCGACCTGGCCGACGCCCTGGCGCAGTACCTGTTCTCGCGCCGCATGAAGGTGACGGCGCGCGACATCGCCACCCTGGTGCGCGACACGCAGATGGAGGCGATGCGCAAGCGCGCCGCCGAGCCGAAGGAATCGCTCATCGACGCCCTGATCCAGGACGAGATGCAGAAGATGACGTCGCTGCTCGAGGCCGAGGGCGGACCGCCGCAGACCGGCGAGGGCAGCGAAGGCTCGATGAGCCTCGACCCGAAGGAGTTCGTCGACACCGCGGCGTGGGCCGGCGACTTCGGCTTGCAGAGCCAGGACACCGGCACGGCCGGGCGCGCCGCGCCGCCGGCACGGCCAGCCGCGCCGGCGCCGCGCCCGCCGCCGCGCCAGACCGGTCGCCCCGGGGGCGGGGACGTCGAGCTGTCGCAGATGCTCGAGCCCGAGCGCACCGGCGTGCACAAGAAGCCGGGCGAGAGCAAGCTGCCGCTCATCCTCGGCCTCGTCGCGCTGGCCATCGTCGTCGGTGGCGCCCTGGCCTTCCTGCTGTCGCGCTAACCAGCCGAGCGAGGATGACCAGCAGGCTGCTTCTTCAGCAGCGTGTCAGGTCCCGGCCAGCACCCGCGCCTGCGCGGCGTGGGCCCCGGTCGGTGCCAGCGCGAGGTACTTCGTCGCCGCCTGGGCGGCCTTGCGCGGATCGCCCGTGCCGGCGGCGGCCTCGGCCAGCATGAACCAGGCGTCGGCGTACTCCGGGTTCAGCTCGACCGCGCGCTCGAGGTGGCGGACCGCGGCCGCCTTGTCGGTGGTCACGCCGGCCAGGAGCACCTCGGCGTCGACCAGGGTCGGATCGAGCTTGAGCGCCTGCGCCAGCAAGGTCGCGGCCGCCGGCGTGCCCAGGCTCGCCACCGCGCGGCCGAACAGGGCGTCGGCCAGGAGGCGAGGCGCGGCCCGGGTCGAGCGCATCTCCTCCTCGGCCTTGCGGAAGGTCTCGATCGCCACCTCCGGCTTCTCGCGCGCGAGCAAGACCCAGCCGCGCGCGGTGAGCCGCTGCGGCGCGCGCGTGAACTTCATCCCGATCTGATCGACCACCTTGTCGGCCTCGTCGAGCGCGCCCTGCACGCTGAGCGCGTCGACCAGCAGGCGGGCCGGCTCGACGTCGGCCTCCTGCTCCGACGCCGCCCGCAGGCTGATGGTGGCGGCGGCGAAGTCCGACGCTCGCATCTGCAGCCGGCCGCGCTCGCGCGCCACTTGCCAGGCCGGGATGCCCGGTAGCTTCTCGGCCTCGGCCAGCAGCGTCCTGGCCCCGGCCAGATCGCCCAGCAGGGTTCGCACGCGAACCAGCTCGATGACCAGCTGGGCGTCCGAGGGCGCCTGCTTGTACAGGGCCTCCAGCGTCTCGCGCCCGCCCTTGGGGTCGGACAGGTCGAGCGCGAGCAGCGCCAGCTCGAGGCGCGCCGCGACCCCGCCGGTGGCCATGGCCCGGCCGAGCATGGCCTTGGCGGCCTCGAAGTTGCCCTGTTCGCGCTCGAGCCGGCCGAGCTCGAGCTGGGCCAGCCCGAGGTCGGCACCGGTCGCCGTCTGTACCAGCGACTCGAGGTACTTGCGGGCCTCGTCCTGGCGTCCGTTGCCGCGCAGCGCCGCCGCGAACACGGTCATGAGCGCGCTCGGGCGGCGCGGCTCCTGCTTGACCAGCGGCTCGAGCAGGGCCAGCGCCGCGTGGGTGTTGCCGGAGCGCAGGTCGACCCAGGCCCGCGCCACCTTGGCCGACAGCAGCGTCGGCGCCACCGCCAGCGCAGCGTCGAGGTCGGTCCGCGCCGCCGCCAGGTCACCCAGGGCGAGGTGGGCCCGTCCGCGCACGGCCAGGGCGTCGGGCCGACGCGGCAGCTCGGCGATCTTGCCGACCAGCTCGAGGGCCGCGCTGGCCTGCCCCGCCGCCAGCTGCAGCTCGGCCAGCGCCACCCGCGCCACCACGCTGGCCGGCCAGCGCTGCAGGGTCCGCTCCGCCACCTCACGACCGGGGCCCGGCTGATCGAGGCCGAGCCACAGCTCGATCAGGTCCTCGGCGAAGGCCAGGTCGTCCGGCTTGCCGCGCTGGGCGCGATCGATCGCCGCGCGCGCGCCCTGGCGATCGCCGCGCGCCAGGTAGACACGCGCGCTCGCCAGCGCCGAGCCGGCGGCCTGACGTGGCGACACCCCGAGCGTCTGGGCGCTGGCCGAGCGCGCCCCTTCCCCCCACACGCGCTCGAGCTGGCCCAGCACCTCCGACCCGAGCTCGGTGCGCAGGTCGACGCTGGCCGCCAGCACCCGGGCCCGCACGATGAGCGCGGCGGGGTGATCGGTCACCAGGGCGAGCGCGCGCTCGGCGGCGGCCCGGGCCGGCACGAACTGCTGGCGGGCCGCCTCGGCCTCGGCCAGGGTCACCAGGTACATGGGCCGGGCCTCGGCCTCGGCGGCGGCGGCGGCGGCGCGTGCGGCGTCGTCCCAGCGCCCGGTCAGGAGCGCGGCCCGCGCGGCGACGTGCTGGACGCCCGGATCGGCGCTGGTGCCGGCCCCGTCGACGGCCTGCTGGGCCGCGTTGCCGTCGCCGGACGCCAGCGCGAGGTACCCACGCGCGAGCGCCGCGTCGACGCCAGGCGCGTCGCCCAGCGCCTCGACCGCGGCCCGGGCGCCAGCGAGGTCATCGCCGAACTCGGCCGCCAGCACGGCCCGGGCCCGGGCCAGGCGGGCGCGTGCCGCCGCGGTGTCCTTGACCGCGACGATGCCGGCCAGGCCATCGCGCGCCTTGACCCAGCCGAGCCAGGTGTCGCTCCGGGCCGCGTTGCTGGCGGTGGTGAGCGCCGCCGCGACCTGGCGATCGAGGCGCATCCTGCGGATCTCGAACCCGGCGAACACCCCGCCACCGATCACCAGCGCCCCGAGCGCCAGCCACACCACCAGGCGGGCGCGCCGACGAGGGCCGAGGATCGAGGTGCGATTGCGCGGCTCCCCGGCGTCGATCGCCGGCAGCTCGACCGGGGCCGCACCGGCGACCAGGATGCCGCTGAGTTCGTTGCGGACCCCGCCCATCGGCATGCTCGGCGCGGCCTGATAACCCGCGGCCGGCGCCGGCAGCGCGGGGCCTGGCCCCGCGGTCGGGTGCAGCGGCGCGGCGCCGACCTGCAGCTGCTGGGCCGCCTGGTGCGTCGGTGTGCCGACGACCATGGTCGCGCGTGCCCACGACGGCATCGGCGCGCCGACCGCGACCGCGCCGTCCGGGAACACGGCCCCGGGCGCGGGCTGTGGCATGGCCGGCGGCCCAGCCGCGACCGGCGGGTAGAGCGCCATCGGCGGGCCGGGGTCGGCCAGCGGGTTGGGCGGGATGACCGCCGCCGCGGTCGGCATCGCCGCGACGACCGGCTGTGCCCGCGCGGTGGGCCGCACCGAGGCCGGGGTCGGCGCCGGGCTGGCGACGAGGCGGGGGTCGATCAGCTCCGGCCGCGCCGTCGGCTGGTTGGCGGCCGCGAGCTGGGCGCTGGTGGGGCGTGGTCGCGCTGGCAGGCGCAGCGCGGGCGCCGCCGGCGCGGGTGCCGGATCTGGGGCGTGCCGGCTGGCGGCGCGTGGGGCCGGCTGGCGCAGCTCGGGCTCGTCGATCTGCACGCTGTCCTCGCCGAGCACACGATCGTCGGGCTGG
>JAGPCO010000166.1 GCA_018058095.1 Kofleriaceae bacterium | reverse complement strand
GGCCTGCCCGCGCCGGCGCGTGCGGCCGCGCCGACCGCGCCCCCCGCCGGGCGTGGCCGCGCCGGGGGCGACGCCCTCGGGGTCGCCGCCCGCGATCCCGGGCTGGCCGAGCTGGCCGACGGCGAGCCGACCACCGCGTTCCTGCCGTCGGCGCTCGAGCACGACGAGACCATCGACCGGGCGCCGCACCTGCGCGCGGCCCAGGCCATCGGCACCGTGCGGCTCGAGCTGCCCGGGTCGGCGGCGGCGCGAGAGCCGACCGCGCCGATGGCCCCGCCCGTCGCCGTGGCCGCGCCCGGGGAGGCCACGGTGGTGGCCGGCCCGCTGGCCGAAACCGGCGCGCTGGCCCATGCGACCGCGCCGGGCCCTGCGTCCGCGCCGGGCCCTGCGGCCGCGCCGGTCCGACCGTCTCGGCCGCCCGAGCCGGTCCGGGTCCGGCCGTCGCAGCCACCAGGGCCGCTGTCCCCGTACGAGGCGACCCAGCTCGGGCCGCGGCCGGCCGCCAGCGCCGACGTCCGCAAGATGCTGCTGGTGTTCGCCGGGCTGGCGGTGGCCGCCGCCGGCCTGTGGCTGCTGCTGGCGCCCGGCCGCTCGCGTGCACCCGACGACGCCGGGCTCCTCGCTCGCGCCGCCGCGGTCGACGCCAGCGCGGGCCAGCTCGTCGCCGCCTCACCCGTGGATGCGGCCGCGCTCGCGGTCGGCCGGAGTGACGCCGTCGGGGTGGACGCCGCGCCGGCGCGCGCCGTGCTCGAGGTCATCACCAGCCCACCCGGCGCCGAGGTGCAGATCGGCGGCGCGCGCGCCCGCGCCCCGGCCCAGTTCACCGTCGACCCGGGCATCATCGAGCTGGAGATCCACCTGGCCGGTCACGTGCCGGCCGAACGCCGCTACGAGGTCGCGCCCGGCGAGCGCCGCACCGTCGAGATCGCCCTGCGCAAGGCCAGCGCCGGCGCGCCCGCGGCGAGCGGCCGCCTGACCCTGCGCACCGACCCCTACGCCGAGGTGTACCTGGGCAGCCGCCACCTCGGCCAGACCCCGTTCGCCGAGCTGGTGCTGCCGGCCGGCACCCACACGCTGGTGCTGCAGCACCCGGGCAAGAAGAAGGTCACGCGGGCGGTCACGATCAAGCCCGGGCAGGAGACCCGGTTGTTCGTCCGGCTCCCGTGAGCGCGCGATGTGGTATCGACGGCGCGTGCGGCGCGCCCTCGCCCTGACCCTGGTCGCCGCCGGCGCCTGCGCCGACGCCAGCGTGCTGGTGCGGATCGCCAGCGATCGGCCGGTCGGGTCGGGCCAGGTCGGGGGCCTCGACGCGATCTGCCTGGGCGCGGCCGACGACGACCCGGCCGGCCGCCACCACGGCGCGGTGACCCGGCTCGCGGGCGCGTTCGCGACCCTGCCGCAGTCGCTGCGGATCGACGCCGGCGAGGCCAGCGCCGCGCGGGTGTGGACGGTCGGCTTCACCGGCGGCGTGCCGGTGGCGCGGGCCGAGGCCCGCACCGACTTCGGCGATGACCTGACGCTGCGCCTGGACCGGTGCGGCGGCGGACGGGCCGGGCCGCCGGCGCCGCGCGCCGGGCAGGCCGGGCCGCCAGGGGCCGTGCTGGCGCCGCTGCTCGGGCGCACCGGCTGGCAGGTGCTCGCCGTCGGCGCCGCCAGCGCCGAGCTGCTCGACGTCGCCGCCGGCGCGTGGACCTCGGCGCCGGCCCCGGCGCCGCCCGGCCCCGGCGTCCGCACCATCGTCGCGGTCGACCTCGACGGCGACTGCGATGACGACGCGGTGGTGGTCGACCCATCGGCGCCGCCGGCGCTGTGGCTGGTCGAGGGCGCGGTGGTGAGCGAGGCCGGCGCGCTCGGGGCCAGCCCGGCCGCCGCCGTCGCCGCCGCCGACGTCGACCGCGACGGTGACGCCGACCTGATCACCGGCCGTGGGCCCGACCTCGCGCTGTACCGCAACGACGGGGCCGGCCGGTTCGCCCTGGTCGACGGCGCCATCATCAGCGCCGGCCTGGTCACCGACGTGACCGCGCTCGCCAGCGGCGACCTCGACGGCGATGGCAGCCCCGACCTGGTGGTGGGGCAGGCCGGGGCGCCGCTGCGCGCGCTGTTCGGCGATGGCGCCGGCGCCGGCACGTTCCTGGCCGCGGCGCTGGCCCTGCCGGCGCTGCCGCTGACGGTGACCGCGCTGGTGCTGGCCGATGCCGACGGCGATCTGGATCCGGATCTGTGGGTCGGCGTCGACGCCGCCCCGACCCGCCTGTACGGCAACCGGGCCGGCCTGTTCGACGACCAGAGCTTCGCCCTGCTGCCGCAACCGGCGCCGAGGGCGCGCGCGCTCGCGGTCGGCAGCTGGGACGACGCGTGTGCCCCCGACGCGGTGCTGGCCGGTGACGGCGGGGCCACGCTGCTGCGCGGCGGCGGGGACGGCGGCCGGCTGGACGCGGCCGGGGCCGGGCCGGCCGGCGGCTCGGTCGTCCTGGTCGACCTCGACGACGACGGCGCCGGCGACGTCGTCATCGCCGGCGCGGCCGGAGTCGCGTGGCTGGCGCCGTGACGACGCGGGTGCTGGCGCTGGCGCTGGCGGCGATCGCCGGCCTGTCCTGGCCCGGGGCGGTCGCGCGGGCGCAGCCCGGTCCGGCCCCGACGCCGACCGCCAGCGCCGACGCCATCGACGTGCGGATCGCCGACGGGCGCCGCCTGTTCGACCAGCAGGCCTACGGGCAGGCCATCACCGCGCTGGCGGCGATCAGCCGCGACGTACGCGCGACCCGCAGCCAGCGCCTGCGCGCGCTCGAGCTGGTGGCGCTGGCCCACTTCATCCGCCGCGACCAGGCGGCCGCGCGCTCCACGTTCGAGCGCATCCTCGACATCGACCCCGGCTACGAGCTGCGCGACCGCTCGGGCTCGCCGGCGCTGCGTGGCTTCTTCGCCGGGGTCAAGCGCGAGCTGGTGCCGGGCTACGACCCGGCCGCCGGGGTCGAGCTCGAACACGCGGCGCCCCGCGGCGCCAGCGCCGGCCAGCGCCTGCAGCTCGAGGTGCGGGTGGTGCGGGCCGGCGACCGGGTCGCCCGCATGCTGGTGCTGGCGCGCCGGCGCGGCGAGCTCCTCTATAGAGAGACGGTGGCGCAGGCGCCCGGGGTGGCGCGCCCGGGCCAGGGCTGGCGCGCCAGCGTGCCGCTGGTGGCCTCGGCCCGCGGCTACGTGCTCGAATACGTGGTCGAGGCCCGCGCGGTCGGCGGCGAAGTTCTCGGCCGCATCGGCTCGCCCGACGCGCCGCTCGAGCTCCCGGTCGGGCCCGGCGACCCGGTCGCTGCGGCGCCGTGGTACGGGCGCTGGTACGTGGTGGCGGCGGCCGGGGTGGTGCTGGCCGGCGCCGCCGGGATCGGCTACGCCTTGAGCCGGGCCGATGACGAGCCAGGCTCGCTGCCGCCGGGCACCGTCACGCTCCGGCTGTCGTTCTGATCACAGTTCGCACCGGCGGTCGGCCTCGTCGCCGGTGCCGATGTGACCATGCGCGACCGGCGCGCGATCGCAGGCAGACGGGGCGATTCCGGGTGCTTGCCGGCGGTCCTGTGACCTGGACCAAGGCCGGCCGCGGGCGGCGATGAGCCCGGCTCGCAGGCGCGGTAGGTCTTGTTAGGGCCGGCCCGATCCAGGTGGGAACGAGGCGCGGTACGACCAGTTCGGGCCCTGATGCGGACAGGGTTCCGAGGTGACAACAGGCTTGACCTGATGTGACAACGCGATTAGGGTCCGCGAGATTTTCGTTCCAGCGCGGGTGCCGCGCGGCCGTTCGAGAAACCTACGTAAGGTAGACCAGAGGAGTTGGAACCGATGAAGAAGCTTGTCCTTGGTGCGATGTTTGGTTTGCTGGCTGCCTGCGGGGGTGGAGACGAGTCTCCGGACGCCCGGATCATCGTTCGCGATGACGGTGGTGGTGGTGGCATCGATGCCCCCAGCGGCGCGTGCAACATCCTGACGCAGACCGGCTGCGACGCCGGCGAGAAGTGCGCCTGGGTCCGCGTCCAGGTCAGCGCCGCGACCCAGCTCGGCCAGCTCGCCTGCGTGCCCAACGGCACGGTGGCGGTCGACGGCCAGTGCGCCTACGGCGCGCAGGGCGCGACCACCGGCTACGACAACTGCGCGGCCGGCCTGGTCTGCCTCGCCAGCTCGGCGACCGACATGGCGACCGGCACCTGCCGCACCATCTGTGACCTCGCCGAGGCCACCGCGTCGGCGGCCTGCCCGACCAACTTCGCCTGCGGCGCGTACTCGAGCTTCTTCGAGAACGAGGGTGACCCCATGCCGGCCGCCGGCGTGTGTGACCCGACCTGCGACCCGCTGACCCAGGTCCGCCTGTCCGACAACGCCCCGGCGTGCGGCTCGATGGACCCGATGATGCCGACCCGCGGCTGCTACGGCGCCGCCTCGCAGGACAACACCGCCACCAACTTCACCTGCACCGGCGCTGGTGACCCGATGCTGCGCCACCGCTCGCCGGTGACCGCGCCGATCTTCCTCAACAGCTGCGCCCCGGGCTACGTGCCGCTGCTGCGCGAGATGACCGGCTCGATGACCACCGTGTGTATCGCCTACTGCGACCCGGTCAACACCCTCATGGGCGCGACCGTCGCCACCTCGCAGGGTATGAGCCCGCACTCGTGCCCCGACAAGGGCGCGACCGCGCAGTCGGAGCAGTGCCGGTACCTGTGGTGGTTCGAGGGTAACCAGACCCCGATCAGCGCGGCCAGCGACGCCTACGGCTTCTGCGTCGACTACACCCGCTACCAGTACGACTCGAACAACGACATGACCCCGGACACCGCGTGGCCGAGCTGCCGCACCCTGGTCGCCAACGCGGCCGACCCGATGAACCCGGTCGACGCCGCCTGGGCCTGGGGCTGCACCGACTCGAGCACCATCCCGGCCGCCCTCACCGGTGGTCGCCGCCCGTCGGCGCGTGACTACGGCCTCAACCTCATCCTGCCGCAGGGCGAGATGGACGAGCTCATCAAGAGCTGGCGCAAGGACGGCATCTGAGTCACTGATCGCGACCGGCTAGCTGCTCGCTAGCCTCGAAGGAGCCCGCCACCCGGCGGGCTTTTTCATTTCCGGACCGCGGCCGGTGGATCCGGCGCGCCCGGCTGGCGCCGCGACGGGGTGTCCGGATTGTCCGGCCACCGTGCGCCCGGTCCGGCCAGCCGGACAATCCGGACGCGGCGGTCGCCCACGCCCCGTGTGACGTCGCGTGGTTGCCGTCCGGCACGTCGCTTGAAATCGCCGAGGTCGAGCCGTGGCGTGAGATGGCGCCGGGGCGAACGAAACCAGGCGACGAGGCCGACGATACGCCGGCGCGGAGGCACCCATGGCATTCAACCCCAACGTCACCGAGCTCATGTCCCCCGACGACCCCATCGCCAGTCGCTCGCGCAGCGTCGGCGCGGTCGTCACCCTGCGCGATCTCACGACCGGTCGCGAGTACCCGCTGGCCGGCGAGCGCGAGCAGTGGAGCATCGGCGGCCGGGCCGGCACCGACATCCAGCTGCGCGACGCCTTCGTGTCGGGCCTGCACTGCGTGGTCGCCCGCCTGCGGCCGGGCGGACCGCTGGTGGTGCGCGACCAGCAGTCGCGCAACGGCACCTTCGTCAACGGCGTGCAGGTCGACCGGGCCGAGCTGCAGCCGGGCGCGGTGCTGATGATCGGCCGCACCTCGCTGGTGGCGGTCGCCGCGCGCGGCCGGGGCGCGCCGACCGCCACCGCGCTCGAGGCGCTGCGTGGCCACGACCCGGCCTTCCGCAAGGCGGTCGAGCAGGCCCAGCGCGCGGCGCGCTCCGACTGCAGCGTGCTCATCCTCGGCGAGACCGGCACCGGCAAGGACCTGGTGGCCCGGGTCATCCACGAGGGCTCCCCGCGCGCGGCCGGGCCGTACGTCGCCGTCAACTGTGGCGGCATCCCGCGCGAGCTGGTCGGGTCGGAGCTGTTCGGGCACGAGCGTGGCGCCTTCACCGGCGCCACCGTCGAGCGCGACGGCTACTTCCAGCAGGCCCAGGGCGGCACGCTCTTCCTCGACGAGCTGGGCGAGCTGCCGCTCGAGCAACAGCCGCACCTGCTGCGTGCGCTCGAGACTCGCCGCATCCGTCGCCTCGGCGGCACGGTCGAGCGCGCGGTCAACGTGCGCATCGTCGCCGCCACCCACCGCGTCGACGGCCTGGGGACCGCCGCGTCGCCGCTGCGGCTCGACCTGTTCCACCGGCTGGCCACGGTCATCGTCGTGCTGCCGCCGCTGCGGGCGCGCAAGGGCGACCTGCGCGAGCTGGTCGGCGCCATGCTGGCCGAGCGCGACGGCGAGCCGCGCCAGATCAGCGACGCCGGGTGGGAGGCGCTGCACGCCTACGACTGGCCTGGCAACGTACGCGAGCTGGCGCACGCGGTCGCGCGCGCCGCCACCCTCGGTGGTCCGGACCTGGGGCCGTCCGACTTCTTCGCGACGATGGCGCCGCGCTGGGACGGGGCGCGCCGGCGCTTCTCGGTGGTGCCGACCACGCCGCGGGGCTACGGCGCGACCTCGCTCGGAGCCGTCCACGGCATGGCCGGCCCGATGGCCGCCGACGCTGGCGGCGACGGCGCGGACCCATCGCTGCCTCCGTATGCGGCGCAGCTGCGGACCCTGATGGCCGACGCCCTGGCGCGCGGCGGATCGATCCGGGTCGCCGCGGCTGAGATCGGCATGCCGAAGTCGACCTTCGCCGACAAGGCGCGGGCCTGGGGCCTGCTCGACGAGCGTCGCCGCCGCGCCGGGGGCTAGTCCGGACCGAGCGGAGCCGACGAGGATCGCCGAAGGCGGCCCCGTCGAACCAGCGAAGCGAGGAACGGACGAAGAACCTGCCCCGTGCCCGAGCCCGTGCCCGTGCCCGATCGCTCGGGCCGAGGGCCACCTCGCACTCGGCGAAACTGCAGGTCGACGAGCAGCCTATGTCGTTCTTCAACCAGGGCGTGGCCCGTGTACACCTGACCGCCCAGACTCGGGCACGGGCACGGGCACGGGCACGGGAGCAGGGCGCGAGAAACGCCGCTGCGCGGCGTTTCTCAGCACCCTGCTCGGCCACGCGTCGATTGACCCTCCCCGGCGTCGTCGGTAGCGTGGGCCGATGGGAGCACGAAGGGGCCCGGGCCTGACCCGGCGTGAGATGCTGGCGGCGATGGGCGCGGCCGCCGCGGCCGGGGTCGCGTGCGGCGACGATGGCGGCGGCGCCGGCCTGGTCGACGCCGGGCCGGCCGGGGGCGACGCCGGCGCCGACGCCGGGACCGGCCTGCCGGCGCTGTGGCCGGTGCAGGACGCCGGCTACGTCAGCGCGGTGCCGGGCCTGACCGGGTACGGCATGGACTCGGTCGGCGGGTCCGGCCGCGACGGCGCGCCGGGCCGGGTCACGGTGTTCCTGCTCAGCGATCTGTCGACGGCCACGGTCGACCGCGCGGTCGACGGCTACCAGCGCATCCGCGAGGGCAGCCTCAAGGGCTTCGCCGCGCTGCCCGGGCCCAAGGTCCTCCTCCCGGTCCGGTCGGGCTACGTCGAGGAGCGGGACGACTTTCGCCCGGGCTCGTACTGCGACGTGTACGGCCAGTTCGCGCCCGGCGACGGCCTCATCTTCCGCAACACGTTGTGCTCGTCGGTGGTGACCTTCGGCGCCACCACCGCCCGCCACCAGCGCTGGTGGCACGTCGACGCCCGGCCCGGCGACGACGCCGGCGGCATCCCGACCGGCAACCGCGACGGCCTGTCCGCGGGGTCGGCCCGGGAGGACGACGACGGCGGCGGCAGCCACAACCTGTACCTCAACTGCGCGTTCCTGTGGACCCTCGACGAGATCGTCGACGCCTACTACGGGCTCGACCTGGCGACGTTCGCGTATTGCGTGTTCGCCGAGCCGCTGCACAAGTCCATCCACGACGACGGGGTGGTCGAGTCGCACGGCTTCGGCCCGATCTTCGGCGGTGGCCGCCGCTGGGATCGGCTGTCGCTGCAGCGCAACCTGTTCGCCCACGCCATCGCGCGCCAGCCGCTGGTGGCCGCCCTGCACCTGGCCATCGCCAACAACCTGGTCTACGACCCGGCCGACACCAGCGGCAACGTGGCGCGTGTGCTCGACCTCGTCAACGACTACGACGCGGCCCAGCCCAACACGCAGCCGATGTTCACCAACTGGGTCGGCAACCTCGTGGTGCGTGGACCGTCGAGCCACGCCGACGCGATCGACGTGGTCGCGATGTCGGTGCGCCAGCCCGATGGCTCGCGCGGGCACGTCGGCGGCAACGGCGTCGACGGCTGGTCGTTCTCGAGCCAGGACGCGCTCCGCACCGGCACGTTCCCGCCGGGCTGGGCCCAGCCGGCGCTGGTGCCGGAGGCGTGGCCGGCCGGGTGGGGCGATCAGGGCCAGGGCGTGGCGCGGATCGGCGCCGCCACCACGCCCGATGGCTTCAGCGCGGCCGAGCGGCGCGCGTTCGCGGCGCGCATCGCCGCCAGCGTCGGGCCGCGGCCAGGCCAGGTCACGCCGGCCAACCGGGCCGCGGTGATCGCCGGGCAGGTGCTGGCCTGGCTCGACGGGGCGCCCGGCGCCGGTGAGGCCGTCAACTCGGTCGACGGCGGCGCGGACCCGGCCGGCTGGCCCGACCCGGGGCAGCGGTTCGCGCCCAGCGCCGGCGGCTGGCCGGTGCTGGCGCGGGTCGACGAGAACCCGTTCGCGCCGACCTCGTGGCACGCGCCGCTGCCGCTGCAAGGCAACGCGCCCGACGACCGGGTGCTCACCAGCGGCACCTTCGACAACGGCCTGAGCAAGGTCGGCCTGACCGCGATCGAGGCGTGGGCGCTGACCGAGCGCTACCGCCGGGGTGGCCAGTAGCCGGCCCACGTCGCGTGCGCGAACCAGTGGCCGGCGTGTGTGTCAGCGTGGTCGTGGTCATGGTCGTGGACCTTGACGGCGACGGCGACGTGGAGGTGGACGCCACCTTTGACGCAGTCCCGGACCAGCGTTGGCCCGAAGCAGCCGCCGTGCTCAGCTTCCAACGCCTCGATGGACCTGGATGCAGGTCGACGAGCCATCTGAGCGCCAACACTGGCGCCAATCTCGCCGTCGCCGTCGCCGTCGAGGTCCACGACGACGACGACGACAACGTCGAGGTCAACGCCACGTCGCGCGCCTCCAGCTGACCGCTCGCCTGCAAGCGCGCGGCGGCCTACCCGGGGCTGGGGATCACGGTGCGGCCGGCGCGGCCGGCGCCGCTGCCGGGGCGGCGGGCTCGGCCGCGGCCTTGTAGGCCGGGGCGCTCTTGCCCAGCACGCTCACGCTGCGCGCGCCCTCGGGCAGCCACTTGTCGAGCTTGCCGACGTACCAGGTGCCGGCCAGCACCAGCAGGACGATGAGGAAGATGTACAGCTTCCACGGCCGCTGCTTGTCGGCGTACGGGTCGTCGAACGAGCGCTGCGCCCCGGCCGGCAGCTTGGCCAGCTCGGTCATGGCCGCGCCGAACGACACGTTGATGCGGGCCCGGCCGTTGATGGCCCACCCGTTGGCATCGAGGATCGGGCCGAGGTTGCGCTGGCGCAGCTTGAGCCAGGCCAGCAGCATCGACGGACCCGAGATCATGAGCAGCAGGGCCAGCACGCCGATCGGCAGCCACTTGCCCAGGCCGAGGAAGGTGCCAAGCACGCCGACCACCAGGGCGCCGATGCCGCCGATGGCGACGCCGATGGCGGCGACGGTGCCGACGTCGATCTTCTTCGGCTCGGGCGGCTTGGCGCCGACCGCGGCGGCGTCCTTGGTCGCGGCCTTGTCGGCGTTGGCGGCCGCGGTCGCCGCGGTCTGCAGCTTGGCATCGGCGGCGGCGTCGGCGGCGGCGGCGCGCTTGCCGACCTGGTCCTCGATGAGGCGGATGACCTTCTTGTACGGGGCCCAGAACGCCTCGCGGATGCTGATGGGGTTGGCCACCACCTTGGTGATGGTGGCGTCCCAGTCCTGGCCCTTGCGATCGTAGAAGATGCCGTTGCGGCCGACGAACAGGTTGTCGGCGTCGCCGTTGGTGATGGCCGCGGCGATCTGCTTCTTGTCGCCGCCGCGGGTGATGTCGCAGTACACCAGGTACGCCGCCGACGAGCCGGCCAGCGCGCCGTGTTTGCCGGCGTCGGTGACCGGCACGCACAGGTGGGCGGCGCGGCCGTCGAGGTACAGCGTGCCGGCCTGGAACACGCCGTCCTTGCGGCTGTAGAAGTCGGAGAAGTTGACGAAGTTGCGCAGGATGCGGCCGAGGTCGCGCTGGTAGCGGACCAGGCGGTCGACCGAGGCGATCTCGGCGTAGTCGTCGGCCAGGGCGGCGTCGGCGCGGACCAGGTCGGCCAGCTTGGCGCGGACGTCGGGCCCAGCCAGCTTGGCCAGCCAGGCGGCGTCGAGGCCGGCGGCGTGGGTGGCCGGCTTGGCCTTTTGCCACGCCTGGTACGCCGCCAGCTTGTCCTGCACCTTGCCGAGGTCGTCGGCGGTGAGCACCTCGCGCGCGCCCAGCACCGGCACCACCGCCTTGGCGACGAAGGCCGCCATCGGCCCGGCCCAGGCCGGGTTGAGCCCGGCCGACAGCGCCAGGCGCCCGGTCGCCTCGATGCGGGCCAGCGGCAGCTTGGCGATGTCGTCGGCGCCGGTGGTCAGGCTCTTGCCGGCCATGGCCTGGAAGTCGGCGTCCTGGCCCGACAGCGTGGCGACGGCGCGGCCGTCGAAGGCGGCCAGCCGGCAGCGCGCGAAGTAGTCGTCGAGCTTGGCGGCGACCGCGTTCATGGCTTCGGCCGCGGCCGCGGTCGCGTCGCCGAGCGGCAGGACGGCGGCGTCGGCGCTGGCCTGCTTGCTCCACGCCGCGGCGGCGTCGACGTCCGCGAAGAAGGCGTCGAGCTTGGCCTGATCGATCCCGGGCTTGCCGCTGCGATCGGTCACCGTGCCGTGGGCGGCGCTGGTGTCCTCGATCGCCTTCTTGAGGTCGGCGTCGTCGGTCGAGTCGGCGATGATGATGCCGTCGCCATTGAGCACGGTCTTGGTGAAGGCCTCCTGCACCGCGCCGGCGTCGGCCACCGAGATGGCGGTCGCGTCCTTCTTGCCGAGGTCGGCCAGCACCCGCTTGGCCGCGGCCAGCACCTTGGCGTCGGCGATGGCGGTCAGCGCGACCTGGTCGGCGCTCTTGAGCACGTCGGCCGGGGTCTTGAAGGTGGCCTTGACCCAGGTGATCGCCGCCTTGATGTCGGGCACGCGGACCCGGCCGTCCTTGTCGGGATCGAGCAGGGCCAGGGTGGTTGGGTCGAGGTCGGTGCCCTGGGTCGGCATGGCCAGGGCCACCCATAACTTCTGGTCGAGGTCGGGGATGGCCAGGAGGTCGTCGCCATTGCGGAGCGAGACCTGGTCGACGGCGCCGGCGCGGAAGAAGTGGTAGCGGTGTGCCATGGGCAGGTCATACGGCGACCTGCGCCGGTCTGGTCAAGCCCGGGTGTGGCAAACCGGCGCAAGGGGAGGGTGGTCCGAGAAACTCTTAGGCACGTCCAGGCGATCCCGCCGGCTACCCCGGCCGCTACCCCGGCCGGCTGCACATTGGCGGGGCCGGAGATTGTAACCAGGCCGACAGTCGCGCTAAGGGTCGAACCACCATGATGCAAGAGTTCAAGAAGTTCATCTTCCGCGGCGACGTCATCGCCCTCTCGACCGGTGTGATCATCGGCGGCGCGTTCGGCAAGATCGTCGAGGCGGTCACGGCGGCGATCATCAACCCGCTGCTCGCGCTGGTGGTCGGCAAGCCCGACTTCCACTTCGGCCCGACCATCAAGGGCTCGACCTTCGACTTCGGCCTGATCCTGACCGCCATCCTGATGTTCCTGATGACCGCGGCGGTCATCTTCTTCCTCATCATCAAGCCGGCCAACGCGTTCATGGCCCGCCTCAAGAAGGACGAGCCGGCCCCGCCGCCGGCCGGCCCGACGAACGAGGAGAAGCTGCTGGCCGAGATCCGCGACCTGCTCAAGACCCGCTGAGCCCAGGAGTCCGAACCCGTATTCTGGGCGCTGCGACGGCCGGACTCGCTCAGGCCTCATCGCGGCGGGGCACCGTCATCGCGCGCGTGGAGGGCGTGGAGGCCGTCGGTCCAGCAGCTCGGCCGGGTCGATCGGCCCGCCAGCGCGGAGCCAGCCCTCACGCGCGAGCCAGGTCTTCGGAGCGCTCAACGGGGAGCCCGCGGGAGGCGGCGACCCGTCGATGACCCAGACACCCGACTTCGTCGGGTGCCATCGTCCCGACGACCAGCGGTCGGGCTCGAAGAAGC
>JAGPCO010000063.1 GCA_018058095.1 Kofleriaceae bacterium | reverse complement strand
GCGCGGGAACAGCTTGGCGATGGTGGCGCTGAAGACCACGGCGCGTGTGGCCACCTCGACCACCACCAGGCCCTTCGAGCGGCCGACGGCGGCCAGGTAGCGCCCGTCGGCGCGCGGGGCGACCCATCGCACCTCGCGGACGTCGCCCGTCGGCAGCTCGGTCGCGACGCCGGTCACGAGCTCCCACCAGAACAAGTGGTGCGCCTGTTCGTGGTGGCCGCCAGAGCCGATGGCCACGGCGGCGCCGTCGCGCGTGAGGGCCGCCAGCCGTCCACCGTGGGTGCCGGGGATCTCGACCTGCGCCCGCACCGCGCCGGTCGCGACCTCGACCAGCTCGAGCCGCGGGTCGAACGACCGGCCCAGCACCACGCGGGAGCCGTCGTCGCTCACCGCCAGCGCGTGACGCGTGTCGATACCCACCTGGCCCACCCTGACGAGCTCGATCATGGCCCGAGCGTCGCACGGCGACGACCGAAGTACACTCCGGCCCATGCGAAGCGAGATCATCGACGTGTTCGGCCCGCGCACCGAGGGCCTGCTGCAGGCCGGCGACGAGCTGTGGGGCCGGCTGCTCAAGGGCATGTTCTACGTCCTGCGGGTCGCGCGCGACGGCCGCGAGATCTTGAGCGAGGGACCGCCGCCGGGGTCGGGCCTCGGCCCGGTGCGGGCGCGGCGCCTGTGGTGGTACCCGGGGCGGGGCTTCGCGATCGAGCACGTGGTGACCGACGACGGCACGCTGGTCCATCGCTGTCACCTCAACGGGCCGCTGCACCGGCAGTGGGTCCCGGCCGGGCAGGAGCCGGCGCCGGCGCCGCCGGGGTTCGTGTCGATCGACGCCTGGGACGTCGAGCCGTTCGGGCGCGTGCACCGGCAGTACCTGCGCATGGACGACGGCGCGTACAACCTCTGGGTCATCTCGATCCAGGGTGCCGAGGTGCGCACCAGCGGCGGCCCGGGCAAGGCCTGGCACGCCGACGGGCAGGTCGAGGCGTGCGCCGATCCGGCGGCGGCGCGTGCGCGGGCCGAGCAGCTCATCAACGCCCGCCTGGTCGACGGCTTCGCGTTGCGCCTCATCGAGTTCCTGGGCGCCCGTCGCCACCTGCCGGTGCCGCCGCTGACGCCGTCGCCCGACCCGTACGCCGCCGTCGACGCGGCGATGGCGCGGGTGGTGGCGCTGCTCGCGCAGTTCCCGCGCGCGCACTTCGTGGTCGAGGCGCTGCGGCGGCCCGAGGACCGCGCCACCTGGGAGGCGCTCGGCTACGGCGACTACTTCGAGGGAGTCCACGAGGACAAGTTCGGGCGGTGGCGTGCGCTCGGCGCCGACCCGGCCCCGCCCGACCGCACGCGCTCGTCGTTCGCGTACTTCCTGGCCCGGTACGGCTCCATCACCTGGATCGTGTCGTCGGCGGCCGACGACGGGCTGGCGATGTTCTACTGCGGCAACACGTCGGGCGGCGGCTGGTGTTGCCTCGAGGTCGGCGCGATCAACGTCGACCTGGAGATGCTCGAGGACGAGCACCCCGGGCTCGGCTACGGCCAGGCCCGCCCGTTCCACGGCGGCTGGGGTTGCACCGGCTACCTGTTCGACACCCGCAGCGCCACCACCACCGGCGAACACGCCATCGCCCCGTTCACGCTCGACGGGCCGATGGAGGACCTGCTCGAGCCGACGCCGACCGACCCGGCGGCCATCGAGCCGTTCGGCTTCTGGCTCGAGCGCGAGGTCCACCACATCCTCGCCCAGCTCGCGCCCCGCCTGCCGATCTTTCAGGGCGCGCCGTAGCGGGAGAACCGGCACATCTCGTCGCCGGCCAGGCGGTACTCCACGTCCAGGCCGCGCTTGTCGGCGTCGACCAGGCGCGCGGCTACACAAGGCGCGCGACGCGTTCGCCATCGCGCCAGGTCGGGAATAGCGCCGCGGGCTGGTACGTTGGGCGCGGATGCTTCGACGGACCTTCCTCCATTCTTCGTTCCTCGGCGGCGCCTGGCTCGTGACCGGCTGCAAGGGCAAGCCGACCCCGGCGGCGACCGGCGCTGCGCCGAGCGCCGGGTCGGGTGACGCGGGCCCGGCGACGGCGGCGCTGGCGTCGACGCTGGCGGCGGCGATCGCCGAGCTCGAGGGCTCCAGCCGCCTCGGCGTGGCGGTGCTCGACACCGGCACCGGCGCCGTGGTCGGGCATCGCCTCGACGAGCGCTTCGCGATGTGCTCGACGTTCAAGGTCGTGCTGGCGGCCATGGTCCTCGAGCGGGCCGCCACCGGTGGGCCCGGGCTCGACACCCCGCTCACCTTCACCAAGGCCGACCTGGTCCACCACGCGCCGGTGACCGAGCCGCTGCTGACGGCGGCGACCGCCCGCGGCCTGCCCCACGCCACCGCCACCGTCGGCGAGCTGGCGCGCGCGACCCAGACCACCAGCGACAACCCGGCCGCCAACGTGCTGCTGCGTCACCTCGGCGGGCCGGAGGCGTTGACCGCGTTCTGCCGGCGCCATGGCGACCAGGTGACCCGGGTCGACCGCCTCGAGCCGGCGATGAACCAGTGGGCCGAGGGCGACCCACGCGACACCACCTCGCCGCGGGCCAAGGCCACGCTGATGGCGCACCTCTTGTACGGCGGCGGCTTGCCGGCGCCGGCGCGGGCGACGCTGCGCGAGTGGATGATCGCCACCGAGACCGGGGCCAAGCGCCTGCGCGCCGGCTGGCCCGCCGGCTGGGTCGCCGGCGACAAGACCGGGACCATGGTCGGCGACGGCCAGACCACGAAGATCAACGACGTCGCCTGGCTCGAGCCCCCGGACGGGCGGGCCCCGCTGGTGGTGGCCGCATACCTCGACACCCGGGCTGTGGCCGAGAACACCCGGCCCGAGGAGCAGGAGGTGCTGGCCAAGGTCGGCCGGCTGGTCGCCAGCGCCATCTCCTGAGGCGGGTTCGGGCGCCGACGGCGTGCCGACGCCTCGCCCCGCCGGCGACCGCGCTGGTCAGGTCGACAGTCGCTGTTCCGGGCGCGCCAGATCTGGCGTCGCCGGGATGGTGGCGTGCAGGGTTCGTGCACCTCGGCGCGGGCCCCAGGTTGGCCCGAGCCGTGAATCGAGATGCGCCGTGGTGTGTCGTTCCTTCCTCGGTCGCTCCGGCGCGCTGGCCGTGCTCGTGGTCGCGGCCGTGCTGGCCTCGGTCCGGCCGGCCGCAGCGCTGACGCCGTGGCACCACCGGCTGGTCACGCTGGCGGCCTGCTACGACGCCGGCCTGCCCAATGGGTTCTGCCTGCGCGCCGGGCAGGCCGCGCACGACACCGACCTCCACGAGTGGGACGTGCCGGCGGCGCACGCCCAGCGCGCCGTCGGCCAGGGGCGGTGTGCGGCCGCGACCGCGGCGGTCGACCGCACGGCGCAGCTGTCGGCGCGCCTCGTCGCGGTCGCCCGGGCCGGGGACGGCGACGGCGCCGCGGTCGTGCTGGGTCGGCTGCTGCACACGGTCCAGGACGAGTGTGCGCACCACGGCATGACCAACCCGCAGCACGCGCACCTGTCGATCCTCGACGTGTGCACCGGCGGCGAGCACAGTCCCGACGAGACTCCCGAGGCCGCGGCCTGCGCCAGCACCCGCACCGCCGAGGTGATGGCGCTGGCGGCGGCGGCGCTGGCCGAGGCGCCGGCCGGGCCGCTGCGCGACGTCTGTATCGACGGCGAGGGCGGCGCGACCTGCGAGCGGGTCACCCTGCCGTCGCCGCTGCAGGCGTGCGACTTCCTCGGCGAGCACGACGCCTGGGATGGCGCCGACACCCGGTGGGACGGTGACGTCGTCGGGCCGGCGCTGGTGAGCGCGACCGCGGCCGGCCTGCGCGCCCAGGCACCGAGCTGGCGCTGCGACGACGACACGACGCTGGCGCCGCCGGGGACGTCCCCGCCGACCTCGGCCCCGGCCGAGGCCGAGGTGTGCCGTCGGCTCGAGCTGGCCTGTCTGGGCAAGGTCGATGAGGCAGGCGCTGGTCCCGGGCAGGATGAGATCAGCGCTGGCTGCCGTGCGGGCAACGGCGGGGGCCCCGGCGCGGCGTGGATGCTGGGCCTGGTCCTGGCCGGTCGAGCCGCGCGCCGCCGGCGCCGTCGCCGTCCCGCGCCTTGACGCGCTGCGCCTGCGCCGCCGGGGCGCTACCCTCACGGCGATGATCGCCCGCATCCTCCTCGTCGCTGGTTCGGACTCTGGCGGTGGCGCCGGCATCCAGGCCGATCTCAAGACGGTGACCATGCTCGGCGGCCACGGGCTGACGGTGATCACCGCCATCACCGCGCAGAACAGCGAAGGGGTGAGCGCGGTGCACCCGGTGCCGCTGCCGGTGGTCGCGGCCCAGCTCGACGCGGTCGTGCCCGACTTTGGCGTCGACGCGGTCAAGGTCGGCATGGTGGCGTCGCCGGCCATGGTCGACCTGCTGGTCACCGCGCTGGCCCCGCTGGCCGCGGCCGGGGTGCCGGTGGTGGTCGATCCGGTCATGGTCGCCGCCAGCGGCGCCCGCCTGATCGACGAGGCGACCACGCGCGTGTTGCCGCGCCTGCTGGCGCTGGCGCGGGTGGTGACGCCCAACCGCGACGAGCTGGCCCTGCTCGGCGGCGAGGACGTGCTGGTGGCGGCGCTGCGGCCCGGCGCCGCGTTGCTGGTCAAGGGCGGCAGCGAGGGTGATCCGATCATCGACCGACTGGTCGATGGGCACGGCGAACAGGCGCGCTGGAGCGCGCCGCCGATCGCCACCCGCCACACCCACGGCACCGGCTGTACCCTGGCCAGCGCCGTCGCCACCAGGCTCGGGCAGGGCCTGAGCCTGATCGACGCGGTGGCGCAGGCGCGCACGTTCGTGCGGATCGCGCTGCACGCCGCGCCCGGGCTCGGCCACGGCCACGGCCCGCTCGGCCACGCCGACGTCCGCCTCGACGTCGGCCTCGGCGCCGGCCCTCGCCTCAACCAGGTCACGGTGCCGTGCCGTGACTACGCCGCCTCGGTCGCGTTCTACCGCCAGCTCGGCCTGCGCCAGCTGGTGGCGTCACCGCCGCGCTACGCCCGGTTCGAGGCCGCGGGTGGGGCCACGCTGTCGATCGAGGTCGGGGACCCGGCCGCCGGGGCGGCTGGCGACGGCGTCACGGTGTTCCTCGAGTGCGACGACCTCGACACCCGGGTCGCGGCGCTGGTCGCTGGCGGCGTGGCGTTCGAGCATGGCCCGGTCGACCAGGCGTGGCGATGGCGCGAGGCCCGCCTGCGTGACCCGGCCGGCAATCGCCTGTGCCTGTACCAGGCTGGCGAGGTGCGCCGCTTCCCGCCGTGGCGGCTGGCCGGGGCCTGAGCGCGGCCCGCGCAACCATCACGGCGCGAGCTGGGCGGCGAAGAACTGCCACATCGCCGCGCTCGCGAACGACGGCCAGATGTGGTCGCCGGGGTGCGGGCAGTAGTGCACGGGAGCCCCGGGCATACACCCGGCGTACGCGGTGCACGGCGCCGGCGGGGTCGCGCTGGTCGTCGCCGCGCATCCGGCCAGGTCGCGGAAGGTGTCGCGGTACTCCTCGCGCGCCGGCACCAGCTCGAGCGCGCCGATGGTGATCCACGCCGGCACCGGGCGCGTGCAGGTGGCGGCCGGCACGTACAGCACGGCGCCGCCGACGGCGATGGCGCGGACGTCGGGGCGTCGACACGCCAGCACGCCGGCGAACGACCCACCGCCGGAGAAGCCCATCGCGAACAGGCCGTCGTCGCGGACGCACAGGTCGGTCCGGACCTGGGTCACGACCGCGTCGACGTAACGCAGCTCGGCCTCGAGCAGGGCCGGCCACTCCGCCTCGGGCAGGGCGTAGTCGCGCCAGTTGCCGCCGATGGCCTCGAGCACCACCAGCACCGCGTCGTCGGCCAGCACCGCCCGGATGTTGCGGTCGCCGCTGGTGCCATCCCAGTAGCTGACCGAACCACCGTTGCCGTGCAGGGCCAGCACCACCGGCCAGGCCCGGTCGCGGGCGTAGCCCTGCGGCAGCCGCAGCACGTAGCGCCGGGTCCGGCCGTCGAGCTCGAACGTGTGTTCGCCCTCGGCCAGGCCGGCCCCGGTCTGGCAGCCCACGCTGGTGGTCGCCGCGTCGGGCGCGACCACGGCGTCGACGGTGGTGGGGCCGTCGGTGCCTGCCGCGGCGTCGCCGGCCGCCGGGGTGGCGCCGTCGCAGGCCAGCGTCGACAGCACGGCACAGGTGAGGGTTCGCCGCATGACCTCGACGGTACCACCGCGACGTGTCCTCACGCCGGCGCCACACGCTCCGACGCGCTACGCTGGCGGCATGCGAGGCAAACACGCACTGACGCTGGGCGGGCTGATCCTGATCGCCGCGTGTGCGGGCTCGTCGGCGGATGGCCCGCCGCCGCCGGCCACGACCACGCCCGCGACCGCGCGCCCGCCTACCACCGACACCATGGCGCCGTCGGTCGACGCCGCCGGGCCGGTGCCGGTGGCCGCGGGCTGGCAAGGCCAGGCACCGTACCAGCTCACGTTCTCGTCGTTCCACTTCGAGATCGGGACCGAGGTGATGGAGGTGAACTCCGACGGCCGCGTGGTCGACGTGTTCGCGCGCATGGAGACCGTCCAGGTCAAGAAGCACTGCGCTCGTCCACCAGCCGACGACGTCGCGCTGTGCGCCGAGCTGCGCAAGGCCGGCGACAAGGAGTTCGGGCGGGTCCGCCGCTTTCGCGCCACCTACACGCTGGCGCCGGCCGAGCTGGCCGAGGCGCAGGCGCTGCTGGTCGCGGCCGGCTTTCCGCGCCTGCAGCCGCTGTACCAGGACCCCGCGGTCGACGACGGGGTGACCCACACCTACCAGCTGCAGACCCCGGTCGGGACCTTCACGACGACCGCCTACTCGGGGAGCACCGCCTCGGAGCCACCCGAGCTGCTGCCGGTCACCCGCTGGCTGCGTGGGGTTCACGTCGCACGCGGCGCCGATCTGGCCGCCGCGCCCGAGCTGCCCGACGCCGACTACGCCGCGCTCGAGCGCCGGCTGCAGGGACGCGCGATGCCGACGCCGGCGCGGCCGTGATCGCGACGGCGGCTCCCCACGTCTCCTGATACCCTGTCGCCATGCTCGGAAGTCGCGTCGTCGTGTTGCGCCTGTCGTCGTGTGTGCTGGTCGCCGCCGCCTGTGGCGACGATCCGGTCGGGGTGCCGGACGCGCCCCGGGTGATCGACGCGGCGCCGCCGCCGATCGACGCGGTGGTCGACGCCTGCGCGCCGCCGACCGGGCCGGGCACCGATCACGCCAACGCGCTCGCCGCCGACGAGCTGTGGACCGAGGCCGACAGCCCGCACCGCATCACCACCCAGGTCGGCGTGCCGGCCGGCGTCACGCTCCGGCTCGCGCCGTGCGCCGTGGTCGAGCTCGGGCCCGACGCGGCGCTCACCGTCAGCGGCTCGCTGTTGGCCGAGGGCGAACTGACCCGGCGGGTCCAGATCCGCGCTGCCAGCAGCGGGCAACCGTGGCGGTGGATCGACGTCAGCGGCGGCGCGCTCAGCCTGACCCACACCCGCATCGAGGGCGGCGGCGCGCCGGGCGCCGGTGGCGGGGTGACGGCGCGGGCCATGGTCCGGGTCCGTGGCGATGGCAACCCGCTCGGGCAGGCGCTGGTGAGCGTCGACGAGGTCGACCTGGTCGGGTCGGCCTCGACCGGGATGATCCTGGCCAGCGCGGCCCGGTTCTCCCCCGGCGGCGGCGCCCTGCGGATCACCGGCAGCGCCCTCGCGCCGCTGGTGCTCGACCCGAGCGCGGTTGGCGTCGTGCCGACCGGCACCTACGCCGGCAACGGCCTCGACGCCATCGTCGTGCCGCGGGTGGCCTTCGGCGTGAGCGGGCAGGTGCTCGCGGTGTCGATGCAGCCGCGCGGCGTGCCGTACCAGATGGGCACCGCCGAGGACCCCAACCCGGTCCAGCAGGTCGGCGTCGGCACGGCGGGCACCGCCATCCTGGCCATCGAGCCGGGTACCACGCTGGCGATGCTGCCGGGCTACCGGCTCGACGTCGACGCGGCCGCCGGCGGCTCGCTGGTGGCGATCGGCACGGCGGCGGCGCCGATCACGATGACCTCGGCTGCCACCACGCCGGCCGCTGGCGACTGGGTCGGGCTCGTCTTCCGGGGCGTCCCGAACGCGGGCACGGCGATCGACCACGCGGTGATCGAACACGCCGGCGCGCCCGGCACCAGCAGCACGGGCTTCTCGTGCGGCACGCCCCCGGCCGGGGTCGACTCCAGCCGCACCATGGGTGCCATCGTCATCACCTCGACGGTGCCGGGCGTGGCGCCGACCGCCTTCGTCACCAACACGACGATCCGCACCAGCGCCAGCAACGGGGTCGACCGCGGCTACCGCGCCGACGCCGACATCGACTTCCTCGCCAGCAACACGTTCTCGGGCATCCGCTACTGCACCCAGACCGAGCCGCGCGACGCCGGCAACGGCTGCCCCGACCCGGTGCCGTGCCCGATGGCGCCGTGATCCGGGGCGCCAGCGCGGTCATCGCCGGACCGGGTGTGGGCGTGGCCGCACCCGCAGGCACACCTCGGTCACGTTGAGCTCGAGGCCCAGGCAGACCCGGCTGGTCTGATACAGCTCGACCGCGGGCAGCCCGGCCAGCTCGTGGTGGGGCAGGGCGGCGAGCCGCGGCACGATGGCGGCATACGTGGCCGGCAGCGCGGCGTAGGGCCCGACGTGGGTGGTGACCGCATGGTCTCCGCCGGGGAAACGCGCGTGCACGATGTCGCCCTCGGCCTGGAACGGGCCGGGGACCACCAGGGCGGCGTCGAAGCGCAGCTGGTCGGCCGCGGTGGTGGCCGGCGCGTCATGGCCCAGGCCCATCCACAGGCGAGGCCCGCCGAGCCCGCGCCGCGTGGCCCAGGCCTCGAGCCGATCGAACAGCGCCTCCGGCACGTCCTGGTAGGGCCCGAGGTGACGCAGGCAAGCCAGGTCGACCGCGCGCAGGCGGCGCACCCGGGTCGGCGACAGCGAGGTCGGCGTCGGCGCCTCCGTGGCGGCGTCGCCACCACGCGTGGCGGCGTCCCGTCGGGCCCGCGCGCGGTACACGCGTGGCGTCACCCGGAAGCGTCGGCGGAACGCGCGGGTGAAGGTCTCGTGGTTGTGGAAGCCGCAGGCGAGGGCGACCGACAGCAGCGTGTCGTCGTGGATGTGCAGGTAGAACGCGGCCTGCTCGAGGCGCAGCCGCGCCACGTAGGCGCGCGGCGACTCGCCGATGGCGGCGGTGAACACCCGCTGGAAGTGGGCCGGTGACAGCCCGGCCCGGCGGGCCAGCGCGGTCAGGCCGAGGTCCTCATCGAGGTGCGCCTGGACGTACACCAGCAGCGGCAGCAGCTCGAGCCGATCCGGGTTCACGACGGCGCGGCCTCGGTCCCGGCGGTTGCTGACGCCACGGCACGGCGCCCGGCGGCGTGCCGGCCGCCGAGTCCACAGGCGACCAGCTTGGTCGCGTAGCTGGTGGTCATCAGCAGGAGGAGCACCGGGTCGAGGCTACTACCGGGGACCACCACCAGGAGGGCCAGGTCGAGGCCGAGGAACACCACGAACAGCACGAGCGCCGTGCGGAGATCACGGGCGATCCACCGGCTGGCGGCGTAGAACACGGGCGCGCCGAGGAGGATGGACACCCACGGCCCGGACGCCTGGGCGTGCGCCTGGTACGCCGCCTCGGGCTGTCCCGGCGCCAGCACCAGGCTGTACACGGCGACCCACGCCACGGCGAGCGCGATCTGGGTGGCTTCGGCGACGACGGCGCCGAGCACGGCGCGGCCCCAGCGGATCGAGGAAACGAGCATGGACGTACGGTACGGAGCGCGCCCCCCGCGATCTTGACGATTCTTGTGCTCGGCCGCGATGGATGATGGCGCCGTGACCTCGGCGGCGACGGCAGGGTAAGCTTCCGCGAATGCGTGCCCTGGCCCTGCTCCTCCTGACCGTGGCGGGGTGCGACCTGGTGTTCGGCGTCGACCCTGGTCAGGGGGACGGCCCCGATGCCGACCTCGACGCCACCCCCTCGTCCGAGCTGGTGCGGGTCCGCATCGACGTCGACGTGGTGACCACCGTGGTGACCCGCGAGCCGGGTGCGCTCGACCTCGGGCGCAGCTACGTGCTGGTCGACGACCAGGTGCCGGCGCGCCGGGTCGAGCTGACCGAGGTCGCGGTCGGCGAGTACACCGCGCCGGTTCCGGTCGGCGCCGGGTTTCGACTGGTTCGACCCGACCCCGTGTCGGGCGTGCTGCACGTGTCCGAGCTGCCGGCGCGCGACCAGCGCTGGGCCTCGACCTTCGTCGGCCACCGCGACGAGATCCCGGCCAGCAAGAGCGACGCGTTCGAGCTCGACATCCTGCGCGACGGCGCCGGGGTGTCGAGCTGCGTGCTGCTGGTGACGGGAGCGTGGCTGTCGGGCCTGGTGCCCGGCTGCGAGGACTCCGGCAGCCTCTCGCTCGACACCGGTCCGATCCGGTGGTCGACGCTGACCTCGATCTCGGGCCGTCCGGCGGCGCGCCCGCAGGCCGGCGACCTCGTCTATCTCCTGCGCTACCTCGGGGGCTCCACGGCGGGGGCGCTGGTCGACGTTGGCCCGGTGTTCGTGCCCGGCACCACCCTCATCAGCGGGTCCATGGCCGCGACCACGATCAACCAGCGGGCCGAGCTCACCGTGATCGATCACGGCCTCGAGGCGCGCTTGCGCGCCGCGGATCCCACGCCGAGCGCGGCGGCTGGCGTGCAGCGCTGGGACTTCTACGCGATGTGGTCGGTCCCGGCCCTGTTCGCCGGCCTCGGCCTGGTCGGGAGCGCCGACGGCTTCACCGCCGGGGCGATCTCGACGTCGTTCGCCAACCCCTTCGCCTGGCCGGCGTACGTGGTCGTCCAGCAGACCTTCGAACGGGACACGACGGTCGGGGTGGCGCCGCCGTTCAAGAGCTACACCGGGGCCTACGTGTACGCGGCGGACCTGGGCAGCGCGGGCGCGCCGGTCTCGCTCCACGCCGACGGCGCGGTGCCGACCCAGGTGGTGATGGACGGGACCGCGCTGTCGACCGACGGGGTGATGGTGGACCTGCCCGCCGGTCCCATCGAGGTGAACGTGGTCGTCGATGGGACGGCGGACAGCTACACGATCACCATCAGCCGCGGCCTCGACGACGGCGGGCCGCTGCGCTTCGAGCCGGTGTTCGTGGCGTCCAGCGCGGTTGGACCGAGCTTCTCGATCCCCGAGGGTGTCCTCGTCGTCGGGCAGCCCTACCAGATCCGCGCCTACACCACCCGGGGCCTGCCGGGCCTGAGCGCTGGCGACACCACACCGGGGCTGCCGCTGGCGACCGCCTACCATGACTCGGCGGTGTTCATGCTCGTGCCCTGATCGGACCAGCTGGCGCAAGGTCAACCTCGACGATCCCGAGCGCTCGATCGTGTGGACCGCGGTGGTGGCGATCTCCCCTGACGACGTGTGGGTCGCTGGCGAGTCGCAGCAGGTGCGGCACTGGGACGGCACGAGCTGGCGCTCGATCACCGCGACCACGCAGGCGCGGCCCTACCTCAGCAGCGGCTGGGCCGCCGGTCCGGACGACGTGTGGTTCGTCGAGAACGGCCGTGGCCTCCTGCACTGGGACGGCACCGCCTTCACCGCCACCGCCCTCGACGGGGCCGCCGGCGTCGTCGGCATTCCCGGCGCCGGCCTGTGGGTGACGGGCCAGGAGGGCGTGATCGCGCGCGGCCCGCTGCCGTGACGACCTAGCGCTTCGGCACGTCGAGCCCACGTTGCACCGCGGGGCGAGCCAGGAAGGCGGCGAGCACGCGAGTGACGTGGGTGTGTTCGGCCAGGCCGACCAGCTGGTCGGCCTGGTAGAACACCGACAGGGTTCGCACCCACGGGAAGATGGCGATGTCGGCGATCGTGAACGTGTCGCCCATCATCCAGGCGCGGTCGGCCAGGTGGCGGTCGAGCACGCCGAGCAGGCGGCGCGCCTCGCCGACGTAGCGGTCACGCGGCCGCTTGTCCTCGAGGTCCTTGCCGGCGAACTTCACGAAGTAGCCGACCTGGCCGAACATCGGGCCGAGCCCGCCCATCTGCCACATCAGCCACTGCGTCGTGTGCCAGCGCGCGGCTGGATCAGCCGGCATGAGCTGGCCGGTCTTGTCGGCCAGGTACAGGAGGATCGCGCCCGACTCGAACAGCGCCAGCGGCTGGCCACCCGGGCCGTCGGGATCCAGCACGACCGGGATCTTGTTGTTGGGGTTGAGCGAGAGAAACTCCGGCGACAGCTGGTCGTTCTGGTCGAAGCTGACCACGTGCGCCTCGTACGGCAGGCCGAGCTCCTCGAGGGCGATGCCGACCTTCTGCCCGTTCGGCGTCGGCAGCGAGTACAGCTGGAGCCGGTCCGGGTGCTGGGCTGGCCACTTCTTCGTGATCGGAAACGCGGCGAGGCTGGGCATGGCCGCGACTGTGCCATGCCAGCACCGCGGACGAGGCGCAGGCGGGCGCCGCGGTGGCGTAGACTCGGGCCATGCCGGGCCCGCTGATCCGCAACACCCTGTGGATCGACGCCAGTGGTGCGCTGGCGGCCGGCGCCCTCGTCGTCGCGCTCCACCGGCCGCTGGCGGCGTGCCCGCCGGGAATGAGGAGGGCGACCCGTGCGTTGTGACCCGGTGCCCCGCGCCACCGCCCTCTCCCTCCTCGCCACCTGCGCCGTGGTCCTGCTGGCGCGCCCCGGCCTGGGCCGCGCCGGCATCTGCGTCGACGACGCGGAGCTGGATGGCTACGTCGACCAGCTCGAGGCCGCCGCCGTCAGACCTGCGCGCGCCGCCCGGCTGTCGGAGTACTGGCGCCTGTGCCTGGAGGGTGACACTCGGCGTCAGGCCCGCATCGTCGCGGCCTGCACGGCCATCGTCGCCCGGCTGGACCTGTCGACGGCGACCGGCCCGGTCGCTGCCTGTGCGCCGGTGCTGGCCGCCTTCGGGGTCAACCCGGTGCAGACCCGGACCGGCGAGGTCGATGTCGTCGCCAGGTTGATGGCACCGGCGACCCCGCCCGAACAGGATCCGCGGACCGTGCTGACCACCCTCGGCCGCAGTGGCGACGAGCGGGTGTTGCCCTGGTTGATCGAGCGCTACCGCGCCAACGTGGCGGTCGTCGCGGCCCGGCCGCTGCGGGGCTGGCGTGCGAGCGCCTGGCGGATGTGGAACGTGGGTGCGCTGGCGCTGATCGTCCAGCAAGGCGGCGCCGCCGAGCTGGTGGCGCTCGACGAGGTGCTCGCGGCCACCCGCGACGCCGGTCTGCGCCGCCTGGTCACCCGCGCCCGTGCCCGCCTGGCCGGGCGGCTCAAGCGAGTCTCTGCGCCGTAGCAGCGCGTTACTCGGCGGTGGGCTACACCACGGAGCGACACGGCATCGTCGACGGGCCTACAGGTCGCGGGTGTCGTCCATCATCTTGTTGAAGGCCTCGTTGCCGGTGCACGTCAGCATGGCGTCCATCACGGCCTTCTTGTTGGCCTGCAGCTTCTCGCCGTGCTTCTCGGTCACCTCCTTGGGCGGGCCCTTGGGCCACTGCTTCTTGAGCTTGTCCTGCATGGCCTTGTACTTGGTGGTGTTGGCCTTGCGCCAGTCACCCACGCTCTTGGCCTTGGCGTCGCAGTCGTCACCGCCGACGGCGAAGGCCGCGGCCTTCTCGCTGTCCAGCTTGATGAACGCCTCGACGTCGGCCGAGCCGCCACCGCCGCAGGCGCCAAGCGCCAGGCTCATCGTCACGCTCATCGCCACGGCCCCGACCAGGTGCTTGAACGTCATCGCCTTGTCTCCTTGTTGCGCGAACGGGTTGTCCCCGTCAGGTACCACGATTCCCAGGCCGGCTTCGCGGTAGCGTCGTGGGGTGGCGCCGTCGAACTCGATCGCCGAGGCCAACGCCCTGTTGCAGCGGCATGCCCTGCTCGGCCTGCGCCTGGCCGGGGTCGACCCCGCCGACGGCTCGGTGCGCTTCGAGGTCGTCCACGTCGAGTGGGGCGACCTGGTGTACGGGGCGCTGACCTTCTGCGACGCCCGCTACCTGCAGGTGCCGACGCAGACCTCGTGGGGCTATCGGGTCCGGGTCGCGAGCGAGGACGCCCCGCTGCCGTCTCGGGCCGATCACGACGCCGACGACATCGTGTTCGAGCTGTTCACGCCCGACGGCGCCGAGCCGAGTGGGTTCGTGGTGGCGACGGCGCTCGTGGTCACGACCGTCGCGATCGGAAATGACTAGCAGGCGGCTGCTTTTGCAGCCTGCTAGCGACAGCTGAGGCGGATGTCCGGCTCCATGCGGTGCGGATAGACCATCTCGACGTGGTACGGGAAGGCGCCGCCGTCGATGTCCATGCCGATGGTGCCGTCGAGCACGGTGCCGCCGTCGCCCTTGTAATCCATGGTCCAGGTCGTGACCTTCATGGTCTGGCCCAGGCCGGGGTTGGTCGCCTCGATCGAGGCCAGCTGCATCGGCACCTTGTTGGGCCCGGTCATGGCGTTGATCGGCATGGCCGGGCTCTGCAGCTGGTAGCGCACGGTGGTGCCGCCGTAGTTGTTGTCGACGGCGACGCGGTTCTCGACGTGGATGAGGGAGCCGAGCGAGCGCTTGATCTTGCCGAGGTCGAGCTTGCCGGAGCGAGCCTCCTGCACGGTGATGCCGAGCAACCCGAAGCCAGGCCCCTCGGACTGGAAGCTGATCTGGACGTCGGCCTTGGCGGCGGCGCGGCCCAGCATCTTCCACGGGCTGCCGCCGCCGGCGACGCCGGACACGGCGCCGCTGACGTTGGCGTTGACGGTCAGGCCGGCCAGGTAGCTGTGCGGGTCGAGCACGTTGAAGCCGATCGGGCTGCCGGCCAGGCTGGTCCGGATCCACATCACCCCGTTGGGCGTCGCGAACACGCCGTCGCCCCGGTAGGTCATGGGGTTGCCGGTGGCCTTCTGCAGCACGGCGTTGGCGATGACGTTCTCGATCGAGCCGTTGAACTGCATCGACAGCCCGCCGCACACGATCATCTCGTGATAGC
Organism: Kofleriaceae bacterium; assembly: GCA_018058095.1. GTDB lineage: Bacteria > Myxococcota_A > Polyangia > Haliangiales > Haliangiaceae > JABFXX01. The sequence continues at coordinate 27,501 of JAGPCO010000063.1, read as the reverse complement.
TGTCGCGCAGGTCGGCCACGATCTGCAGCTGGGGCGCGAGGTCGCCCTGCGCACACCCGGCCAGGGCGGACGTCGCGACCTGGAGGTCGTCGTGGACGGCGACGGTGACCCGGGCGCTGGCCGAGGCCCCGCCACATCCCGCCGCGAGCAACATGAGGGCAAACAGGCGCATGGCGGCTCACGTAGCACGATCGGTGCCGGGCCGGACGCCCGCCAGGATCGCGGGTAAGTGATGAGATCAGGCCGCAGGGCGCCCCATCCGTGGCTTCACGGCTGACGCGAGGGCGCCACAGTGCCCTGGCCCGAGGGGTCAGGGGCGCCTGGCGCCGCCGGGCTGGCCTCCTGCGCGAAGCGCTCCGGCGCCTTGTCGAACGCTGCCTTGCAGCTGGCGGAGCAGAACGCGTACTCGTGGCCGTGAAAGGTCCCGTGCAAGGCCGTGTCCTGGTCGACCGGCATCTCGCACACCGGGCAGATCGGCCGGTCAGGGGTCGACACCGGCTTGGCCGCGAACGCGGCGTTCGACGCCGAGTCCTTCCAGCCCTGGCCCTGGTACTCGAGCAAGGTCGCCGTCTGCTCCGCCACAGCCCGACCGAAGTAGCGCTCGACCACGTGGAGCGCGAGGTCGATGCCGGAGGTCAGGCCACCCGCGGTCGAGATCCCGTCGGCGTCGACGAAGCGCGCACCGCGTCGGAGCGTCACCTCGGGGAACGTGGCCTCGAACAGCGCGTACGCGTTGTGATGCGAGGTCGCCGCCTTGCCGTCGAGGAGCCCGGCCTGACCCAGCACGAAGGCGCCGTTGCACACCGACATGGTCAGGTCGGTGCCCGGCGCGGTGCGGCGCAGCCACGCGATTTCGGCGGCGGACGCTTCACCCTCCTGCGCCGGGACCACCACGATCTTGGGCGGTGGCGCGCTGGCGAACGTGTAGTCGGGGACGACGGTCAGCCCGCCCGAGAGCCTGAAGGGCTCGGCTCGCTCGGCCACGGTGTAGAGCTGGAACACCGACTGGTCGTAGCCGTCGACGAGGACGTACTCGAACACGCCCCACGGCCCGGCGAAGTCCACCACCTCGGCGCCCGGGGTCAGCACGAACGCGACCGGGATCCGCGCCGGTGGCTTCGGCGCGGGCAGTGGGGCGATGGAAGTGGCCGTCGGACCGGCGTCGATGCCGGCCGAGACCACCGATGCCGGCGGCTCGGGCGGCTTCGGAGCCGGTGCGTCAGACGTCCGATCGCGGCAGGCAGTCAGCGCCGCCAGGGTGAGGACGGCGGCGGAGAGGAGGTGCATGCCGGCACCCTAGAGGAGCCCGGGCCAGGTGGGGCCGGAGTGGGCTGCAGCATATTTTCGCAACCTGCCGCGGGCCGCGCTACCGCTCTTCGAGCGCCTTGCGCAGCGCGTCGGCCAGCGCCCGCGCCGAGCCGCGATCGATCGTCAGGACCTGCACCCCGACCTCGATGGTGAGCTGGCGCGGCCCGGTCGCGGTGACGCGGACCTGGTACGCCGGCGCGGTCGACCGACGCTTGCCGCGGGCTGGCCCCCGCTCGATCGTGCCGGCGACGACGTCGATAGGGATGCCCCGGGCGGCGCTGATGCTGTACTGGCCGCGCGCGTTGACCTCGAGCGCCGGCAGCGGCGTCATGTCTCGCATCGTCGGTCGGTCGGAGAAGGCGGGCTCATCGGTCTGGCGAGCGCTGGCGCGAGGCGGGCTCGGCGGCGGCGCGGGTGGCGGCTGGCGGGTCGAAGGGCGGCGCGTGCGCTCGGGCAGGCCCCTCTTGGTGTCACGGGTGCGCATTGGCAGGATGGTAACTCGACCGTCCTCGTCGACGACACAGGGCGCGGCTATCACCGAGGTAGCGCCAGGTGTGGCGGGGTGTCCTCGGAGAATCTCGGAGCCGGTGGGCGCGGTGCGGTCAGCGGCTGGTGTCGCCGGCGGTGATCTGCAGGCTCGGGTTGCCATCGACGGCGGTGCCGCGGAGGATCAGCAGCTCGGCCGGGTCCTCGGCGCCATCACAGTCGTCGTCGGTCCAGAACGTGGCGGTGTACGCGCTCGCCGTCCCGCGGTACTTGACCCGGACATGGTGCGGCTCCTCCACGGTGAAGTCGAGGCTGCGCCACGGCTCGGCCTGCCAGGCCGCCAGGTCGACCGCGCAGCGCTGCTGGGCTTGCCCGCAGCACGGCGTCGCCGGCGTCCAGTCGGTGTCTCCGGTCGGGTACGCGGCCATCTCCACGAAGTGGTTCTTGCTGGACTTGCCCAGCCTGTTGGCCACCAGCTGCGCCTCGGTGACCCGCCGCTTGCGCGGCCGGCCGTACTCGGCCTCGAGGCAGGCGTCGACCGCGCCATCGTCATCGGCGGCGAGAATGCAGTCCATCGCGGGTGGACGGGCCGCGTCCTGGCAGCTCGCCCGCAGCTCGTCGCCACTCGGCGCCGCTGCCGCGTCGTGCGAACGCGCCGCCAGCCGGGTCAGGCCTGGCTGGACCCGGGTCACGTAGCGGTCGCAGTCGCTCGCGGTCGTCGCCACCGACGTGGCGCGCTCGGCCGGTGCGCCGCCACCGCAGCCGGCCACCGTCGCTGCCAGCACGGCACCGATCCGAACCAGGTTCAACCTCGACGTCATCGCGCGGACGCTAGCACGGGCGGGTGGCCCACATTTTTTCGGTGCGACCTGGCGCGCCCCCCACCTCCTGGGGGCATGCAAATCAAACCACGATGGCTACTCCTTCCGTTCGTGCTGAGCGCCTGCGTCGCCGAGGACGACCCCTCCCTGTCGGAGGCCGAGCAGGACCTGTACGTCGCCGGCACCCAGATCTGGCCGACCGGCATCATCCCCGTGTGCTGGGAGATGCCGGGCCGCGACGCCGACAAGGCGCTGGTGCGCGACGCGGTGCGCGCGACCTGGGAGGCCGAGGCCAACATCCACTTCACCGGCTGGGGCACCTGCAACGCCAGCACCCGCAGCGGCATCCGCATCCGCCACGCCGACGAGTGGCCGATGACGCTCAGCCTCGGCAAGTCGCTCGACAACGTCCGCAACGGCATGGTGCTCAACTTCGATTTCGCGTTCCGCGACATCTGGGGCAACCAGCCGTTCTCCGCATGCATCGGCGGCGGGCGCACCCAGTGTATCCGCGGCATCGCGGTCCACGAGTTCGGGCACGCGATCGGCTTCGCGCACGAGCAGGATCGGCTCGACACGCCCTCGTCGTGCACCGACCTCGGCTTCTTCCTCAGCGGGGATACCAACGTCGGGCCGTGGGACCTGAACTCGGTCATGAACTACTGCAACCCGGCCTCCTCGCCCGACGTGCTGTCGCCGACCGACATCTGGGGCGTGCAGAAGTTCTACGGCACCCACCAGCCGATCGCGGTGGCGCGCCGCGCCTGGGGCGAGCACGACCTGGCGCTCGACCTCACCAACGCCAACATGCAGACGGTCTCGGTCAACAGCAGCTTCGGAGCCTCGGAGACCTCCAACCAGGGCACCATCAACGGCGCCCCGGCCATCGCCGCGGCCTCGGCCGGCGACGTCCACGCCGTGGCCCGCGGCACCGATGGTGGCCTGTGGACCAAGCGCGGCCTGAACGGGGTGTGGGGCGGGTGGTCGAGCCTCGGCGGCGTGATCGAGGGATCGCCGGTGGCCATCCCGCGCGCGCCCGGCATCATCGACGTGTTCGTGCGCGGCACCGACGGACGCCTGTACCGCAAGATCTTCGTCGACTCGCTGGGCTGGGGCCCGTACGAGCTGGTCGGCGGCACCAACATGCCGCGGATCGTCGGCACGCCGGCGGCCCTGGCCTTCGGTCAGAACCGGGTCGACGTGGTCGTGCGTGGCAAGGACAACCGCCTGTACACCACCTCCTGGAACGGCGTGACCTGGCGGTGGGAGGACTGGAGGTCCACCGGCCCGTCCCTGTTCGGCGGTGACCCGGCGGTGGCCTCGCGCGACGGTTACAACCTCGACGTGTTCGCCCGCGGCACCGACAGCGCGCTGTGGATGTTCACCCGCTACGGCAGCGGCGGCCACTCGAGCATGGTGCAGCTCGGATCCAACCCGGTGCTGGGCACGCCGTCGGTCATCTCGCGCGGCTATGGCATCTACGACCTGTACGTGCGCGGCACCGACCTCGCCCTGTACACCCAGTGGTTCAACGGCTGGGGCTGGTCGGGGTACGGCCAGCTCGGCAACAACCAGATCCTGGCCAGCCCGACCGCGTCCAACTCGTCGGGCACCCGGGTCGACGTCTTCGTGCGCGGCACCGACAACCGCCCCTACGTGCAGAGCTGGCTCGGCGTGAACTGGCTCGGCTACCAGGGCGTGAACAACAACGGCTGGCAGTTCCGGTAGGACGAGGGCGATTCCGGTGCGACATCTCGCACCACCGACCTCCTGGCGGTATGCGACCGCCTTGTTCGCGCCCGGCAACGGGCCATCCGCCTCAGTCCTTCCTCCTGGCAATCTGCGCCAGTGTCACGCTGCTGGGCTCGAGCAGCGCCCTGGCCGAGGTCGACTCGGCCGGGTCCTACACCACCGCGGTACCGATCGAGGTCCCGGCCTTCGATGGCCCGCGCCCCGCGCTGGCGCTGGTGTACCGCTCCCGCGCCGGCAACGGCCCGGTTGGGCTGGGCTGGTCGCTCGCCGTTGGTTCGACCATCGAGCGTCGCTCGGCCGGTGGTGGCGGCCCCCGGCTGACCCCGGACGATCGGTTCGAGCTCGATGGGCAGGAGTTGCTGGCCTGCGGGGCGAGCACGCCTGGCCCGAGCTGCGCCAGCGGAGGCACCCACGCCGCCTCGGCCGAGACGTTCGCGCGGGTCGAGCTGGTCGGTGAGACCTGGACGCTGACCAGCCCGGACGGGACCCGGGCCCGGTACACACCCTCGCGGCGGGCGGCAGGGACGGCCACGAGCTGGATGGTCAGTGACGTGACCGACCGGCAGGGGCGGGTCGTCACCTACGAGCGCTGGTGTGATGGCCTCGCCTGCTTCCCCCGGCGGATCCGCTACGGCGCGGGCAAGAGCTGCGGGGAGCTGCCCGACGTGCCGGTCGGCGCGCGCGTCGACGGCGCGCTGGTCCAGCTGCACTGGGAGTCACGGCCCGACCAGCTCGAGATCGGCGAGGCCGGAGCGCTGATCGTGATCCGCCAGCGCCTGCGGTCGATCGAGGTCCGGCATGGTGGCGCGCTGCAGCGGGTGTATCGCCTGCACTACGCCACCACCGCGCTCGGCGCCAACTCGGTCCTGACCCGGGTCGAGGAGTTCGGGGACGACGCGGTCATCACCGGTGATGGCGAGGTGCTGGGCGGGACCCGAGCGCCCGACCGGAGCTTCATGTCCGACGTCGGCACCAGCACCAGCCTGAACGGTCCCACGGCGCTCCCCGGGGGCCAGGTGGTCACCCGGCTCACCGCCGGACCGACGGTCCTGCCATCGGTGTGGGCGGGCGGGGTGGCGGTCCCCCTGCCGCCACCACACCCTGCCACGGTGATCGGCCAAGGCCTGGTCACGGCCGACGTGAGCGGCGACCACCTGGCCGACGCGGTGAGCTGGAGCCTCGACACCCAGTGCACCGAGCTGACCATCCACACCCACGTCCGGGGCGACCCAGCGTACTCGACCGTGCGCCTGCCATGGCCCACCCCGAGTGGGCGGTGCGAAGCCTCGGGCGTGCAGGCCCGGGCGGCCGAGCTCGATGGTGATGGCCGCTCGGACCTGCTGTTCACGGCGCGGGTCGACACCAACCCGGACCTCGTGCTCGTCACCCCGATGACGGATCTCATCTCGGTCCGGCGCATGCTCGATGGTACGTGGTCGATCGAAGGTGGTGCCCAGCCGATCGGCGCCGCCACCGGGTTCGAGCTCCCTCGCTGCGACCAGGGCGACCTCGATGGCAACGGCCTGGCCGACTTCGCCTGCCTCGGCTACGTCACCGGCGGCTGGGAGCTGGTCCTGGCCCAGAACGCGGGATCGGGCCGGTTCGTGTTCAGCCGGGCGCCGGCACCACCGTTCTCGTCATCCCACCACCTCCGGCTGTTCGACGTCGACGGCGACCGCGTCGACGACGCGGTGGTGGTCGACCTGCACCTGTACGACGACGACGCGACGGCCTGCCCGACGCAGGTCTGCCCGCACTGGGCCTACCACACCGGACGGTCGCGCGGCTCGGCGTTCCTGATCTGGGAGGCCCAGGAGGACCCGACCTTCGCCACCATCGGGACGCCGTGGGAGGAGACCAGCGTGCATGATGGCGACTTCGATGGAGATGGACGGCGCGACCTCCTGATCTCGGTCAGCGGCGCCACGATGGAGGGCCCCTACACCCGGCTGACGACCGTGCTCGGGCGCGGCCGCTCGGTCCTGCGCTGGGAGTCGCAGGGGCAACGCGTGACCGGCTTCGCCGGCACGATCTCGGTCGGCGACACCGATCGAGACGGCGTCGATGACCTGCTGATGGCGTCGGTCCACCTCCGCCATGATGCCGCCGCGTGTGGCGAGGCGATCGACTTTCACCACACCCGCCTGTTCACGGCGCTTGGCCTCGGCACGGGGCGGTTCGCTCTGCCAGCCGATCTCTCCGTCGGCTGTCAGGGCGTCGACGTGCCGTGGCCATGGGACGGGTACCACATGGAGCACAACGGCCACGCGCTCGACACCAACGCCGACGGCGCAGCGGACTTCGTCGCCGCCTGGGCGGACGGTGACTTCTGGATCGTCAGGGATCGGGTCGCGCCCCACGGCGCGCCAGCCCCAGGCGCGGCGCGCTCGGCCGACCTCGATGGGGATGGCCGTCTCGACTGGGTCACGGTCGGGTATCTCAACCCTGGGATCGAGGTGTTCGCCAACCTGACCCAGGCCGACGGCAGCGTCTTCCCGCGCCAGTCGTTGTTCGCGCCGACCGGCGCCGAGTCGGCGCGCCCCCACACGGTCGGGGACTGGTTCGTGGCCGACGTCGGTTCGGTCGGCGCCGGGCCGGACGGACGAGACGACCTGATCGTCATCGACCACGCGGCCCGGGTGGTGACCACGCTGCTCTCGCGCGGAGATGGCAGCTTCACCGCGCGGGTCAAGGCGCACGACCTGCCGACCGACCCGGACGTGCCGAACTGGCTCGCGCTCGATCTCGACGGCGACGGGGCGTCCGACCTCGCCCAGGTGTCCCGGATCGCGCATGGCCCAGGTGTCCGGCTCCGGGTCTCGACGCTGCGCGCCCGCGGCGATGGCACCTGGCTCGCCGACTCGGCCTGGCCCGCGCTCGACGCCAGCGCCGGCAACTCGGCCAGCTACCTCGTGCTCGACCTCGATGGCGACCAGCGCGACGACCTGGTCCACGTACGCTTCGACTTCGCCAGCAACGACGGGCACAACACGATCGTGCAGGTCCTGCGATCGCGTGGTGATGGTCAGTTCGACGAACACACCCAGCGCCTCACCCAGCCACGGATCGACGCCGGCCGCTACGTGCCGGCCGACGCCAACGGAGATGGCCTCGGTGACCTCGGCCTGGTCGAGGCTCCGCCCGGGCAGGGCCCGTCGGTGCGCTGGCTGGTGTCGCGCGGAGACGGCTCGTTCCACGTCCGTGGCGACGCCCTGACCGGGCCGCTGTCCAACGCCCTCGAGGATCGCGCCACCGCTCAGCTGATCGACGTCGATCGCGATGGGCGCAGCGACGTGGTCCACCTCGCCACCACGCCGATGGGCACGCTGGGCCTGGTCCTGGGCTGGAACACCTCGACCGGCATCACGCCTCAGATGGTGCCAGGCCTCGCCACGCCGGTCCGCCGCGCCCACCAGGTGCAGGTGGTGGACGTCGACGCGGATGGCGACCTCGACCTGATCCGACCCGAAGGGACGATGCCGCGCTGGCTGGCCCAGGTGCCGTCGGCCCGCATCCGCAGCGCGCGCTCGGAGCTGGGTGGCCGCGTCGACGTGAGTTATGGCACGAGCGTCGGGCACCACGCGCTGTTGCCGGCGCGCGCGCTGGCCACGGTGGTGACCAGCCTCGAGACCTTCGATGGGCTCAGCCCGACCGCGGTCGACACCGTGCGGTACGCCCACCGGGGCGCGACCTGGGACTTCGCCACCCACCGGTTCCTCGGCTTCCGCTGGCGCGAGATCACCCGCCGGCGCGGTCGCGCGCTCGATACGTTCGACCTCGATCCGATCTGCGGCGCGCGTGCGATCGCGCAGGAGCACCGTGATCTGAACGGCGTGCTCGTCGCGCGCGCGATGTCCCAGCCGCTGCTGGTGGCCGGGCCTGGTGACGACGGGCCCCGCCTGTGTCTGATGGAGCGCGAGCGCTTCGAGGAGTGTGAAGGGGAACGCAAGTGCCGGGTGACCGGCGTGCGGACCGTGCACGACCTGTTCGGCAACGAGGTGTGGGTGCACGACGAGGGTGACCTGGCCGACCCGTCGGACGATCGCCTGGCACAGACCACGTACGTGCCCAACCTGGCCGACTACGTGGTCAGCCTGCCGGCCGAGACGACCTTGTCCGAGGCGACGGCGGCTGGCTCGAGCTGGAGCTGGCGCGTGCTCGAGGCGCGCCGCTGGCGCTACGACCAACACGACCCGATGGAGCCACCCGGTCCGCGTGGTGAGCGAACCGCGACGGAGGTCTGGGACGACGTCGCCGGAGACTTCGTCACCAGCTCGTTCCGGTACGATCCGACGGGCAACCTGATCGAGGCGGTCGGTCCTGCCACCGACCACGCGCCGGCCGGCCTGACCGAGACCACGACGTACGACTGCACCTTCGGCCGCTTCCCGGTCCAGGCCTGCAACGGGCAGACCTGCACGGAGACCGGGTGGGACCTCGTCCGCGGTCGGGTCACCTCCGTGACCGACGCCAACGGCGCCACGGTCGCCTCCAGCTACGATCCGCTCGGTCGCGTCACCCGGGTCGACCTGCCCGGGGGGCGCTTCACGACCACGACCCACCCTGACCCGTCGACGTGGGGGACGGCCGGGATGGTCCTGGAGCAGGCCGGGACCGACGAGTCTGGCGATGGCATGCGCCGGGTCTGGCGCGGCCTCGATGGGCTCGGCCGCACGGTGCGTGCCTGGGGCGAAGACGGCTACGTGGTCGAGACCCGGTACGACGGCGCCGGGACCAGCGTGGCGGCGACCTCGATCCCGACCACGGGTGGGCCGCCATCGGCCTGGGTCCAGGTCGTGCGCGACGCCGTGGACCGCGTCATCGAGGTCCGGCTACCGGATCAGCACCGGCGTCGCACCGAGTTCGCGATCGGTCAGGTCACCGAGATCGACGAACGCGGCGCCCGGACGGTCCGGCACGTCGATGGCCACGGTCGGATCGCGGCGGTCGAGGAGGTCGTGCGCGACTGCCTGACCGACAGCGCCGAGGCCATCTGCAGCCAGGAGCGCTACCTGACCACGTATGGCTACGACGGCCTCGATCGGCTGACCTGGATCCGCGACCACCATGGGAACTGGACCAGTTCGGGATGGGACTCGATGTCGCGCCGGCGCAAGCACTGCTCACCCGACGGTGGGTGCGAGGAGGTCGACTATCACCCCGATGGCAGGGTCCGCAGCCGACACGACGCCCTCACGCGGTACGAGTTCCGGTACGACGCGCTCGGGCGTCAGATCGAACGCATGGCCTATGACGCCATGGGCGACAAGGTCCGGACCGAGACGAGCTGGGACGTGGATCCGCGCACCGGGTCACCGGCGGGCGCCAGCCTCGGCCGCCCGACGCGGGAGCGCGTCGAGTCGAGCGCCGCGGTGGTCGAACGCTCGACGCGCTGGGACCTGGCCGGGGCGGTGACCGACGAGGTGCGCTGCGTCGATGGGATCTGCGCCGAGGTCGGCTATGGGCATGACGCCGCGGGTCGCCTGGCCCGCGTGAGCTACCCAGACAGCAGCGGGGTTCGCTCGCCATGGTCGGAGGAGGTCGAGTTCCTGTACGACGACGCAGGCCGGCTGCAGAAGGTGCCGGGCTACATCGAGGAGGTCCAGTACGACCCCTGGGGCCGGGAGGCTCGCACGGTCCTGGCCAACGGCGTGGTCGAGCAGCGCGAGCGCGATGCCACCCGCGGCTGGGTCGGCAACCTTCAGGTCGCCGGGGCGGGCCAGGTCTTCCTCGAGGTCGCGCTCGGTCGCGACCCGACCGGGGCGGTTCGAGACCTTCACCTGACTGGCACCTCCTACGCCGTCGACGAGCACTACCAGCGCGACGACCTGCGTCGGCTCCGCCACGTCGACTCGAGCACCTCGGGCCAGGTCGACCTCGAGTATGACGCGATCGGCAACCTGGTCGCCGATTCCCGTCGTGGGTTGGTCGATCACACGGACCCGCGTCACGTTCATGCCGCGACGTCGTTCCAGACCGGCCAGACCTTCGGGTACGACGACCGCGGCCAGTTGATCACCGACGACCAGCGCGACCTGCGCTGGGACGCAGAGGGCCGGCTGGTCGAGGTCACCGACCGGGCAAGCGGGGATCAGGTGGGCTATGCGTATGGCCCCGGGGGTGAGCGGGCCATGACCCGGACCGCGGGCCAGACCCTGCTGCACCTGGGGCCGCTGCTCGAGTACGACCCCGCCTTCGGCGTGGTCACCTACGTCGCCGCGCTTGGGCGGGTCATCGCCCGGCGAGATCCGAGCCGCGTCGAGTTCCTCCACCACGACCACCTCGGCTCGGTCCGGGCCGTCACCGACGACGCTGGTCGCCTGGTGTCGGAGCAGGACTTCGACGTCTGGGGGGCGGAACGCCTGGCGCTGGGTCAGGCCCATACGCCACGCGGCCACGCTGGCGGCCTGACCGACAAGATGTCGGGACTGACCTACCTGGGGGCGCGTTACCTCGACCCGGTCATGGGCCAGATGATCTCGGCCGATCCGATCGTGCCCGACCCGTTCGAGCCGCAGCTGCTCAACCCGTACGCCTTCGCCGCCAACGACCCGGCCAGCCTGGTCGACCCGACCGGCCACGGACCGGAGGCCCCCGACGACCTCGGTACGGTCGAATCGGTCCGGACCGAAGGCGAGCTGACGGTGACAACCTATCGCGACGGCACGGCCAACGATCCGACCCCGGACGAGCTCGACGCCTACCTGGCGCAGCAAGACGCCTACGCCGGGATGAGCCCGGAGGCGCGCGCCGCGGCCATCCACGACGCCGAGGACAACGCCATGAACCGGTGGATGGTCGACAACGTGATGGCGCCGCTGACCAGCGGGGTCCGCCTGCTGTCGGTCGTCGATCCAACCCCCATCGCCGATATGGCGGCCGACTTCATCGACGACAACATGGGGTGGGGTGACTCGAGCGATCGCGTCGGCGGGCGTCCGTTCCTCACCGTCGTCGCCATCCTGTCGCCGTCCCCGTTCGGCAAGGCCAAGGCGCTGTCGCGGCTGAGCAAGGGCGTCAAGGTGGCCAAGACGGTGCGCAAGGCCGCCAAGTTCAACGGCGTGCTCAAGGTGCGCATCCCATGGAAGGGCTACGCCGACCTCCCGTTCGACGCCGGCGCGCGCAAGGTCATCGTCGAGAAGTACCAGATGGCCAACAAGCTGCTGCGCGAGGGCACCTTCGACGCGCGCATGGGGGCGACCGCGATCGAGTACAGCCGGACGATGTCGCGGCAGTACGTCCGGGTCTTCGAGAAGGTCCCTGACGGCGCGAAGTGGAAGATCCCTCCGGGATGGAACGTGGACGAGTACCTGTCCCGCTTCTTCGGCGGCTGGCCGCTGCCGTTCAACCAGCGGGTCATCGACGACAAGCTCAACCAGTTCCTGGGCTCGCTCGAGCACGCCGCGGTCCAGCGTTCGGGGGCCGCGCCCGACGCCGTCCTGAAGCGGATCGAGATCGAGTGGATCAAGCCGCGCCGACCGCGCCGACGGCGACCGTGGCGGCGGCTGGCGCTGGCCCGCTGGCGTCGGCGCGCCCGCCTCGGTGCGGAGGCATCGTGAGGCGGCCCTGGGCGCAGCGCGCGCTGGCCGGGGCCGCCCTCGGGGTGCTGGTGCTGACGGTGCTGCTGTGGCGAGCCGTCGACACGGTGCCGTCTGGGCTCGACCCCGAGCCCAGGCCGGTCCGCGAGCGCCCGCTCGACGTGGTCGAGGTACAGGCCGTCCTCCGCCAGCACGCGGTCGAGGCTGCGGGGAGAACCCGGGTGCCACGCGCGGCCGGGCCGATCGGCGAGGCGACCCTCGCGCCAAGGCCGATCCGGCTCGACCCGAGACAACCTCCGGTCGCTCCACCCAGGCCGGGGGCCGGCGGACGCCCTGACTGACCGCACGGACTGTGCGCGCAAGCGGCTCGGGTGGGTGGTGCGCGGCGGCAGGCCCTCGGAATCACGTGGCCTCATGCTGGCACGTCGGTTGCTCGACTACCGGTCATCATGAAGAAGCCGGTGTCCTCGTCCTCGCCGCTCCGGGCCATCTCCTCGTCCCTCCTGTCTGGCATCGGCGGTGGGGGCGGCAAGAAGGTCGAACCGCCGCCGCCGCCGCCGCCGCCGCCCGACGGCGTCGAGGGCGAGTCGATGCGCAAGGATCACCGCTGACCGGCCTGCCCGCGTCGGCGAGTCGGCGCTGGCCTCACAGGGAGCCGCGGTTGTTGGCCTTGGCCATCGTCCCGGCGCTGTCGAGCAGCAGCCAGCCGTAGCGGCCGAACAGGCGGTCGCGCAGCTCGGTGTACCCGCCGGGCAAGGCATAGGTGGTGACGGAGGCCGCGTTGGCCAGGGTGCCCGACGCCGGGTCGAACGTGGCCAGCTCGGGCGGGAGCACGGGCAGGCGCACCCGCGCCGCCCCGCCGCCAGTCGGTAGCTCGCCGGGCGAGACGATCTGCCAGTACACGTCGGCGGTGCCGACCGGCGGCGTCACGCCGGGCAAGTCGACGGAGAGGAAGATCTCGACGCCGTGCGGCTGTTGCCCGGTGCCGCCCTGGGTCCACCGGATCTCGCGGGTCGGCCCGTCGAGCGTGGCCGGCCCCACGTCGGGCAACCAGTGTGGCCCCGGCGCGAACGTGGTCTCGGTCACCGGGCCGAGGTGCGTGACCTGGTGGGTGAGCTCGCCGCGCAGCTGGCCGATGGTGCTGCGCAGGAGCCCGCCGGTGAGGTCGGCCACCGGCCCGGCGATCATGACGTCGCCGCTGGCAGCCTGGACGTTGTCGGCCGGGCCACCGACGATCACCGGGCCAGGCATCACCAGGTCGAGGTCGATCAGCGTCTGCGGGGCCGAGGTCACGCCGGTGAAGACCATGCCGCGGGTGAGGTGCGGTCGGTAGGTCTGCGCGCTCAGGTCGAGGGTGGTGCCGGCGACCAGCGGCTGCCCGCTGACGTGAAAGGCCCGGGCCGGCTGGCTGCCCCGCCACAGGACGACGACGTCGCTGCTGGTGCAGCCCCGGCGCAGGAAGCTCATGGGCACCGACGTGCTGGCGCCGCCGCTGCCGCCGCCGCCGCACGGGGTCTGCACCTCGTAGGAGCCGGTGTTGTCCGGGCCGGGCGGGACCAGCACGGTCATGCTGTCGTAGGTGTCGACGAAGAGGTCGAGCGTGCCGCCGGCCAGGCCCTGCCACAGGTAGACGGTGCGGCGGTCGGCGCTGACCAGCAAGGCCTGGCCACCGTACGGCACCACCGCCGAGGCCTCGCCGGCGCCGTTGGTGGTGGTGACCGCGAGCACGGCGTCGTCGGGGCCGAGGAACGCGACCTGCAGCCCGGCCAGGCCGGTGGCGCCGTCGTGCGCGCGCACCGTGACCGGCATGGGCGGGGGTGTGGCGTCGGGGCTGGCGTCGGCGGCGCCGGCGCCGGCGTCGGCCGCAGCGTCGGCGCTTGCACGGGCATCGGCGCCAGCGCCGCCGTCGTCACCACAGGCGGCCGAGAGCAACAGGAGCAACGAGGACAACACACGAGCGAAGATGCGCATCCGTCCAGGGTAGGCGGCCGAGGGCGGCGCCGCGCCACACGGACCTCGTACGCGCCGGCAAGGTCCGCTTCAGGTGGGTGTGGTCCGCTGTCGGCATGCAGCACGCAGGCACGCGACCGACGGGTGGTGTCACGCTGGTGGTGGTGATCGCGGCAGCGCTGGCCGGGTGCCGGGCCTCCCGCTCCGCCGCGCCTGGCGGCGCCGGGCCCGACTACGCCCGCGCGTTCCCGCAAGACCGCGTCGGTCGGATCGACCTGACGATCAGCCCGGCGGCGTGGGCGCAGATGCGGTCCGACCTCGAGGACCAGCTCGGGCCGGCTGGAGCCCGCCCGCGCGGCGGACCCGGCGGCGGCCCAGGGCATGGCCCGCCGGGCGGCGGCCCTCCGCCCGAGGCGCTGGCCGCGTGCGCCGGGGCCGACGTGGGTGCGGCCTGCACGGTGCAGCTGCCGGGGCGCGCGCTCGACGGCACCTGCCAGGACCTCGACGCGACCCGGGTCTGTGTGCCGGCGGGTGGCCCCGGCGGCCCCGGTGGCGCGCCGGGTGATGGCGCGGTCCGCCCGCCGATCGATCTGGTCTCGCGCACCCCGATCTACGTCGAGTGTACGGTCCGCGCCGACGGGCAGACCTGGTCCCACGTCGGCATCCGCTTCAAGGGCAACTCCAGCCTGGCGTCGAGCTGGGGCGCCGGCCAGGCCAAGCTGCCGCTGCGGCTGTCGTTCGATCACTTCGACGACCGGTACCCCTCGACCCGGCGCCAGCGCTTCTTCGGCTTCAAGACGCTCAGCCTGTCGAACGGGTGGGGTGACCCGTCGCTGGTGCGCGACAAGGTCGGCACCGACGTGTTCCGCGAGGCCGGCCTGCCGGCGCCGGCGACCGCGTTCTACCGGGTCTTCCTCGATCATGGCGATGGGGCCGAAGACCTCGGCGTGTACACCGCGATCGAGGTGCCGAGCGACAAGGTGTTCCTCCGGACCCACTTCGGCAGCGACGACGGCAACCTGTACAAGCCCAACGGCGAGGGCGCGACGCTGGCGGTGTTCGACGCCGCCAGCATGGGCAAGGACAACCACGAGGCCGCGGCCGACTTCTCCGACGTGCGCGCGCTGCAGGCCGCGCTGCACGCCGATCGGACCGACCGCGTGGCCTGGCGAGCGGGCCTGGGGCGCTGGTTCGAGGTCGACGGTTTCCTGCGCTGGCTGGCGGTGAACTCCGTGATCCAGGACTGGGACAGCTACGGGCAGATGGCGCACAACTACTACCTGTACGGTCGGCCCGCGCGGGGCGGCCAGCTGAGCTGGATCCCGTGGGACCACTCCTTCGCCTTCGCGACCGGGCGCCCGCCCGGTCCGGCGCCGGGCCCCGCCGCCGCGGCGGCGGTGCGCACCGACGGCGACGGCCGCGACCGGCGGCGCGGCCCGGGCCGGACCGCGACCCTCGGTCACGACGAGGTCGACGCGAGCTGGCCGCTCATCCGCTTCTTGCTCGACGACCCGACCTACCGTGCTCGCTACGACACGCTGCTGGCCGAGGTCGTGGCGACGGTGTACGAGCCGGCCCGCGCGCGTGCGCGGTTCACCGCGGCCCGCGCCTTGATCGAGCCCCTGGTCAGCGCCGACCAGGCGGCGGCGTTCGCGCAGGCGCACGCCGAGCTGCAGGCTCACCCTGCGGCCCGGGCGGCGGCGGTCACCACCTATCTGGAGACCCGAGGCCAGCAGGTGGACCGGCCCTGACAAACCTGACAGAAGGCTGTCATCTCGATCGGGCAACCTGTCGACATGAACAACCTCTCGCATCACGGAAGCTGCCTGTGTGGTGACGTCCAGTTCGACGTCGAACTCGATCTGCGCAAGGCGTCGCGCTGCAACTGCACCCTGTGCACCAAGCTCGGGGTCACCGGCAGCATGGTCAAACCCGCGGCGTTCGCGCTGCGCAGCCCGGTGGCGTCGCTCTCCACCTTCACGCGAACGCCCGAGGTCGCGACGCGGTACTTCTGCGCCCGCTGCCACGTGTACTGCTACGGCCAGGGCCACCTGGCCGAGCTCGGCGGCGACTTCGTGTCGATCAACCTCGGCTGCGTCGACGGCTTCGACCCGACCGCGGCCGAGTTCGTGCACTGGGACGGCCGCCACGACAACTGGGCCGCCGGACCGCGCCCGACGCCGTGGCCGGTGCAGGCCGCACCCGTCGCTGCCAGCTGAGCGTGGCGGGCCCGGTCAGAACCACAGGTCGCGCACGCAGCGGCCGTCTCGCGGCAGGTCCTCGAACGCCTTCAAGCCCTCGAAGTGATCGATCGGCAACGCGCTGACCGCCTCGGTCGGCTCGGCCAGGCGCAGGTTGACGGCGAGGCGGCGCCGGCCATCCGCGTCGACGTCGAGGCCGCGCCAGGCGGCCACCCCGGCGCAGGTCGGGCAGAACAGGATCTCCAGGTCGGGGCTCGGTCGGTCGCGCCGGGTGTAGCTCCGGACCGGTCCGGACACCCGGACCCGCTCGCCCTCGTAGTCGTAGATCCACAGCGTGCCGTAGCGGCGACACAACGTGCAGTTGCACGCCGTGGCCGAGCCGGGGTCACCTTCGAAGGTCCAGCGCACGTCACCGCAGTGACAGGCGCCATGCAGCGCGGGCGGATCGATCGGGGTCATCGCGGCGAGCGTAGCAGCCGGGGGTCAGCGTCGTGGCCGGGGTGCCGTGGACTCAGGCGGGCCCAGGTCGGGCGAGGTATCGTCTCGGCCATGGACAGCCGCCACCCGCCGTCGACCATGTCGGCCGTCGAGACCCTCCTGGTGACGACGGGGCGCGACCGGCGCCCCGGCGCGTCGCTCAACGTCCCGCTGGTGCCAGCGTCGAACTTCGTACACGGGACGGACCGAGCCTACGCCCGCGACGACGGCACCCCAACCTGGGAGGCGCTCGAGGAACTGGTCGGTCGCCTCGAGGGCGGCCGCGCCGTCGCGTTCGCGTCGGGCATGGCCGGGGCCGCGGCCATCTTCGACCAGCTCGGCGGCGGTGCCTCGGTCGTCGTGCCCGACGACTGCTATCAGGGCGTGGTCGGCCTGGCCGAGCGTGGAGCGGCGCAGGGGCGATGGCAGGTGCGGAGGTTGCCGGTGACCGATACCGAGGCCTGGTGTCGGGCCTGCACCGAGGCCGACCTGGTCTGGCTCGAGTCGCCGTCGAATCCGCTGCTGACCGTGGCCGACGTCCGCGCCATCTGCGCCGCGCCACGTCGGCCCGAGACCTTGGTCGCCGTCGACAACACCTTCGCGACCTCGCTCGGGCAGTGTCCCCTCGAGCTCGGCGCTGACCTGTCCTTCCAGTCGGCGACCAAGTTCATCGGCGGCCACTCTGATCTCCTTGCCGGGGTGGTCGCGACCCGGCGGCCCGACTTGCTGGCGGCCCTGCGGCGCGCGCGCGAGCTGGGCGGCGCCACGCCGGGGGTGCTCGAGGCATACCTGGCGGTTCGCGGCGCCCGTACCATGGCGCTCCGCCTCGAACGTGCACAGGCCAGCGCGATGGTGCTGGCCGGCCGGCTCCACGCACATCCGCAGGTCGCGCTGACCCGGTACCCTGGCCTGCCGAGCCACCCGACCCACGCCGTCGCTCGCACCCAGCTGCGCGGCTTTGGCACCATCATCTCGTTCGACGTCCGAGGTGACGCGGCCACCGCCGGTGCGGTGTGCGCCCGGGTTGGGCTGATCCAGCACGCCACCAGCCTGGGCGCGGTCGAGTCGACCCTCGAGCGGCGCGCCGCCGTGCCCGGCCAGCACCACCTACCCCCGACGCTGCTGCGGCTCAGCGTCGGGATCGAGCACGTGGAGGACCTCTGGCGTGATCTCGATCAGGCGTTGCACGCTGCCACCTCGGCCGGGGGCGAAGCCAGGCGGTAGGGAGGTCGCGGCGGGGCTTGACCGCAGCGTCGGCTGTCGGTTCCATGCGCCAATGCCACGTCGCTCCCTGGTGTTCCTCGTGCTCGTGCTCGCGTCGACCTCGTGCGGCGATGACGGCGCGGTGACCATCGATGGTGCCCTCGACGCGGCGGTGCCCGGCGACGGCGGCGTCGACGGCGCGCCGATGATCGTCGACACCGCGTCGGTGTACCTCGACGACTGCCAGGCGCTGCCGCGACGCTGCGAGGGCCCGGCCGCGGCCGATCCGCGGTGCGGGTCGTGCCAGTACCGGGTGCGCTACCGGGGCGACGCCTGCACCGCGGCCGCCCCGTGTGATGACCTGTTCGTGTACTGGGCCGCGTTCGACTGCGATCGACCCGAGCTGGCGACCATCACGACCGAGCTCCTCGGGTCGCACCCGCGCACGGTGATGCTGTGTGTGCAGCCGATCTACCCCGGCGAGATCCTGCCGGCCTCGCTCGGCGCCCCGGAGCGCGACCAGCGGGTGATGACCGAGGCGCTGACTCGTCTACGTGCCGGCGGGGAGCTCGGCGTGTGGTCGGGCGCCAACCTGCTGCACGGCGGCTGCAGCATGGGGGCGACTCGATATCCGGTGGTGGCCGCGCGGTACCCGGAGGAGGCGAGCTGGCTCGGCACCGGCAAGAACGGCGTGTGTATGAGCGACGGCGTCATCGACCTGCGCGCGCAAGACGTGTTCGTCGGGGAGGGCACCGGCCAGAGCTGCGCCGGTCGGCATCGGCGGGTCGCCAGCTCGTACACACGCACGGTGCCGACCGCGACACACGCCTGCGGCGCCAGCCCGGGCGGCCAGTGCGCGTGTGACCCGGCCCACGCCGCGCTCGCCTACCCGGGCGACTGCGCCGACGGCGACTGCGTCGACTTCGACTCGATCGTCACCCGCGGCCCGGGCGGCGCGGCGTTCGCGCTCGGGGTCGACCCGGCCAGCTTCGCGGTGCCGCACTGGCGGCTCATCACCGAGGGTGATGGCTGGGAGGCCGACCTGGCCAACCGGTGCGAGCGCGACGTCGTACCAGCTGGGCCGTTCACCGACCTGTGCAGCCTGCTCGACGCCGCGCCCAGCCACGACTGCACCATCACCCACTTGCCCGACGCGCCGCACTGCTCGCAGTACAACGCCAACCTCGGCGAGCTGTGCCTCGACTGGTTCGCCGCCCTGCCGTGAGCGGGCCAGGGCCCCGACGACGACGAGCCGTGGTCAGCACTGGTCGCCGAGGGCAGCGCACTCGGCCGGAAGGTCGAGCATGTACCAGTCGGGTGGGACCGGGGATCCGAGCGCGGAGCAGGCCAGCCCGTACTGGGCGGCGTCGACGCGCTGGCCCATCGCGTCGAGGCACCGGGTCAGCGACGACACCGAGGCGCCGCACGCGGCCGGATCGATCGGCACCATGCTGCAGCCGGCCTCGCCCAGGGCCAGGCTGATCAGGGTCTCGACCTCGGCCGGCACCTCCTCGATGCAGGCGCGTGACGCCTCGCCGCAAGCGACCGCGTCGATGGTGGTGTCGAGCGCGTGCGCCACACACGCCGCCTGGACCAGGCGATCGGAGCGGTACTGGTCGCGCACGTGCTCGGCGAAGGCGTCGCACAGCCGGGCGTAGCCGGCGGCGCCGAGCCGGTCGATGGTGGTCGAGGTATCGAGGTCGTCGGGGATCCACGAGCCGTGCTCGCCACCACACGCCGCCCACAACAGGGCCGTCACCGAGAGGAGTACCCGCATGCCTGCAGGACGTGCAGGGCGCGTGCCCGGGCCGAGCAACCTGCAAGACGTCGTTTCTGCACGCGCTTCATCGTCGCGGCCGTCGAGGGCTCGACGGATCTGCACGGGGGGCGCCACCTACATCCAGTCCAGCTGGCTACGGCGCGGCCGGGAACGTGGCGGCACGACGGGGCACGACCATGCGACTGCCTGGTGGGGGCCTCCGTCCGGACGGTGGTGCGTATCACCCACAGTGTCTTGGTCGCTCGCGCCCGCTCCACCATGGCCCCGAGGCGGAAGGTGCGCTGGGCTGGCTGGATCCTGGGAGTGGTTGCCTGCGCGGCCGGCTGCGGCGGGACCCAAGGCGACGGAGCCGGCCTTGCCCCGGACGCCGTCGATGGCGCGTCGGGCAGCGGCGTCGACGGCCCGGGCCCGGACGGCGGCGGCCCCGGCGGGCCCGATGCGGCGGCGGCCTGCCTCGCCGGCCAGGCCTGCGCGGCCGCGGTCGCCTGCCAGGCCGGCACGACCCAGTGTGAGGGTGGCCAGGTGAGCTGCGTCGCCACGGCGCCGCTGGCCGACGGCACCCCCTGTGGCGCCGGCCTCGAGTGTGTCGGTGGGGCGTGCGCCGAGGTGTGCGCGCCCGGCCTGGTTCGCTGCGGTGCGCGGTGCGTGGACCCCGCCGCCGACGCAGCGCACTGCGGTGGGTGCGGGCAGGCGTGTGACGCCGATGCTGGGTGTGACGACGGCACCTGCCGGGCCGGCGCCGCGGCCGAGCTGGCCGGGGCCTGCACGCTGATCGATCAGCCGGGCTGGCTGTCATGCCCGACCGGCATGTCGTGCCGGTGCTACTACCGCTACGACCGCGTGCTGGAGGACGCGCCCGCCACGCTCGCGGGCTGGCGCTCCGACCTCGCGCTCGAGATCACCGGCGGGGCCTTGCCGTCCAACTCGGTGCTGTCGACGCCGCCACCCGAGCTGGTGCCGCTGTCGTCGGTCGCCAGCCCGCCGCAGACTGGGGCGGCGGGGCCGTACCGGGTCACGGTCAGCGCGGCTGGCGTGGTCGACCTCGAGCTGACCGCGTCTGCCGGGTACGTGCCGCCGAGCCACATCATCACGTCGAGCTCCGACTGCGGCAACCGCGGCCAGCGCCTCGAGTGCCGGTTCCCCGCGCCCTGACCCGGCGCCAGCGGCTACACTACGCGACCAAGGAGGCCCGCGATGCCCGTGGATCTATCGAGCACGTACGTCCTGTTCACCACGACCTCCACCAAGGGCACCTGGGACCTCGACGACTACGAGGCGCCCGAGGGCGTGCAGAGCTTCGAGCACACCAACAGCGCACCGTTGCTGGCGCGCTGGGGTCAGGGCGCGACCGGGACCCTGCGCAACGGTGACCGCAAGAAGCCACGCCTGGCCGACGCGGTCCTCACCACGATGCTCGGCACCATCGTGTCCGACCGCCTGCGCCAGGCCATCGTCGACTTCGGGGCGACCGACGTCGAGTTCTTGCCGATCAAGCTGACGCTGGAGGGGGCGCCGGTCGAGTTGCCATACTTCCTGCTGCACCCGACCGATTGGCCAGACTGCCTCGATCGCGAGGCCTCGGGAGCGACGATGAGCGAGTGGGTGGCGGGCAGCATCGACGAGGTGCAGCGGTTGGCCTTCACCAGCGATCCGGGGCGCGCGCTGTTCAAGCCGCTCGGCTACCACGACGCGCTGATCGCCAGCCTGGCGCTGGCCGAGGCGCTGGCCAGGCTGCCGCTGTCGGGAATCCGCTGGATGCCGCTCGACTGCCACCCGAACTACCAGGCCGAGGCCGAGAAGACACCGTTCGGGCTGCACGTGCGGGCGCTGTACGAGCACCACGCGCTGCGCGGCACCACCCACGACATCCCGGGGCTGGCGGCGCCGGCCAAGGTCAAGCGGGCCAGCGCGGCCAAGGTCAAGGCGTGGCTGGCCAGCGCGCCGGGCAGCGGGACGTACACCTCCGAGGCCGGCGCCACGACCGCGTTCGTGGCGGGCGAAGACGAGACCTGGCGCGACGCCTACGACGATGCGCCCGACGACTGGCCCGGCTTCGAGCCGAAGCGGTACCGGGCCTTTGGTAGCGACGGCCAGAGCAACCACTACCTGATCGATCTCGACGCTGACGGCGCCATCGTCTACCTCTCGCACGAGACCGGCTTCGGCCAGATCCCGGTGGTCGCTCCGTCGATGGCCGCGTTCGCGGCGCGGGTCGCGGCCGGGCGCTGACGATCGCAGCGCGACGCTCGACGGCGCCTGCTCCGTCGTGCCGCGTCAGCGCGGCGCTCGTCCGAGCTCGCGCTCGATGAGCACGGCGGCGATGGTCAGCGCCTTGATGCGGCGGGTCAGCAGCGTGTGCTGACCGGTGCCTGGTGTGAGCTTGGGCAGGACCTTCTCGCACTTGCCGAGGGTCGACCTGATGGCCCGCAGCGCCTCCTCGAGGTCGCCGGGCGTGAACGAGTCCTCCACCGGAGCCACGCCGGGATCATGCCAGGACGGCGGGCCACGCGGATCGCCGCGCGGGCCGGGTGGCGTGGACGCCGGCCGCGCCGGCGGCCTACACTTCCCGCGTGAACAGGGGGCCGCGATGATGAACCGGGGCAGCGTCGACTCATACCTCAAGGACGGCTGTGGTCGGTGCGAGCACTACCAGACGCCGGCGTGCAAGGTGCACCTGTGGACGCCGATCCTCATGCGCCTGCGCAAGCTGGTGCTGAGCACCGGCCTGGCCGAGACGATGAAGTGGGGCTCGCCCTGCTACACCCACGACGGCAAGAACCTGCTGATGATCGTGAGCCTGCGCGAGTCGTGCGCGCTCAGCTTCTTCGCCGGGGCGACGCTGCCAGATCCCGACGGGCTGCTCGAGTCGCCGGGGCCCAACTCGCACCACGCGCGCTACCTGCGCTTCCGCTCGCTGGCCGAGCTGACCAGGCGGGAGGCCGCCGCCCGCCGGTTCATCACCCAGGCGATCGAGGCCGAGCGCGCGGGGACCAAGCCGGCGCGCCCGCGCGCTCGCGAGGAGGTGCCGGCGGAGCTGGCCGCGGCGCTGGCCGCCAGCGCGAAGCTGAAGAAGGCCTTCGCCGCGTTGACCCCGGGGCGGCAGCGCAGCCACATCCTCTACGTGTCGGGCGCCAAGCAGAGCGAGACCCGGGCCCGGCGCGCCGAGCGCTGCGCCGAGGTCATCCTCGCCGGCCGCGGCTTCAACGAGCGCGTGTAGATGCGCCGGTCGTGTCGCCGCGAGGGCTCAGGTGCCGGTCGTGCCGGCCGCGGTGAACACGAACGGGAACGAGACGTTGACCGTGCCGCCGCGCGGAGCCGGGAACGGCCGGGCGGTGACCAGCTGGTTGACGCAGGCGACGACCTCCGGATCCTCGACGGTGTCCTCGGTGACACACGACTCGACGACCTGGCCGGCGGCGCCGATGGTCCAGTGAATGACGACGGCGCCAGCCAGCGCAGGCTGGCTGACGAGGCGACGCTGGTAGCACGACTCGAGCTCGGCCAGACGGTGGTCGACCTCGGCGGCGACCGCGGACAGCTCGAGCGTGCCCGGCCCCTCGACGGACGGCGGCGCCAGCAGGTGAGGACCACCGGTGAACGGGCGGCCGATGCTGGCTCGACCGCGCCCGGCGGCTCGACCGCGGTCGGCGCCACCGGCCGAGGCGGGGGTCAGATCCGACACCTGGGTGGCGAGCGAGGGCGCGGGTGGCGAGGGCTCGCCGGGCGAGCGGGTGGTCGTACACCCCAGCAGCAGGACACCGCCGGTGAGGCAGGCCATCCTGGCGGCGTGGCCGGCGAAGCGGGGCGGGTCGACGGGCATCCCCGCAGGGTCGCACGAGCGCGGTCGCAACGGGGGAATCATGCGTGGGCCCTGCGCCAGGCGGGAGCCGGTGATGCCCGATAGCCGCTGCGACGTCGTCCTCATCGGCGCCGGGATCATGAGCGCGACGCTGGGCACGCTGCTGCGCAAGCTCGATCCGTCGCTGCGGATCCTCGCGTTCGAGCGCCTCGACCGCGCCGCGGCGGAGAGCTCGGACGCGTGGAACAACGCCGGGACCGGGCACGCCGGCTACTGCGAGCTCAACTACACGCCGCCGGCACCCGACGGCAGCGTCGCCTGCGGCAAGGCGTACGCGATCGCCGGCCAGTTCGCGACCAGCCTGGCGCTGTGGCGGTCGCTGGTGGCCGCCGGTGATCTGCCCGACCAGCCGTCCTTCATCCGCCCGGTGCCGCACCTGTCGTTCGTCGAGGGCGAGGCGAATGTCGCGTTCCTGCGGGCCCGCTTCGCGCAGCTGATCACCTCTCCACTGTTCGACGGCCTCGAGTACAGCGAGGACCTGGCCGAGCTGGCGCGCTGGATGCCGCTGGTCATGGAAGGACGCGCCGGCGCCAGCCCGGTCGCCGCCACCCGCATGGCGCGCGGCGCCGACGTCAACTTCGGCGCGCTGACTCGCAGCATGTTCGCCTGGCTCGACGCCACCCCGGGCTTCGCGCTGCGCACCAGCCACGAGGTGCGTGGCCTGCGCCGGGTCGACGACGGCTGGGAGGTCGAGGTGCGCGACCTGGCGGCCGATCAGGAGCGCACGGTGCGAGCCGGGTTCGTGTTCATCGGCGCCGGTGGCTACTCGCTGTCGCTGCTCGAGCAGTCGGGGATCCCCGAGGCGCGAGGGTTCGGCGCGTTCCCGGTCAGCGGGCAGTGGCTGCGCTGCACCAACCGCGACGTCATCACCCGCCACCACGCCAAGGTGTACGGCCAGGCCGAGGTCGGCGCGCCGCCGATGTCGGTGCCGCACCTCGACACCCGCTGGATCGGCGAGCAGCAGGAGCTGCTGTTCGGCCCGTACGCCGGCTTCACCACTCGCTTCCTCAAGCAGGGCTCGGTCCTCGACTTCCTCGGTTCGCTCGGCATCCACAACGTGCGCGCGGTGGTCAGCGCCGGCCTCGAGAACCTCGACCTGACCCGCTACCTCCTCGGCCAGGCCATGCTGTCGACCGACGAACGCGTCGCCATGCTACGGCGCTACTGCCCGACCGCCCAGGCCGACGACTGGGACGTCCAGGTCGCCGGGCTGCGCGTGCAGATCATCAAGAGCGACGGCCGCGGCGGCGGCGACCTCAAGTTCGGCACCGAGGTGGTGACCAGCGCCGACGGCACCATCGCCGCCTTGCTCGGCGCCTCGCCCGGCGCGTCGACCGCGGTGTCGATCATGCTCGAGCTGCTGGCCCGTTGCTTCCCGGATCGATGGGCGTCGCCGACCTGGCGCGCCACGCTGGCGGGGCTGCTGGGCGACCACGCACCGGGCTCGCCCAGGGCGCCGACGTGACCGCCGCGCGCCTTGCCTGCTGGCACGACCTGGCATCGGCACGACCTGGCAACCGACGCCGTCGACGGTGAAGCACCACCGGGTGTCAGGTGCGCCGACAGGCGCTTGCACCGGCGTTCATCGCCTTGCGGCGTGGCACCCCCGTTGCAGCACTGGTCGGCATGTCCGACCTCCTTCGTGACGCTCGGCTGCTCGCCACGCTGGCCGCGGCCGGCCTCGATCCCGATCGGCCACTCATCACGCACCTGGTGGTCACGCGTCGCTGCAACCTGTCGTGTGGCTACTGCTTCGAGTACGACAAGGTGTCGCCGCCGGTGCCGCTGGCGACGCTGCGCGCCCGCATCGACGACCTGGCCCGCCTGCGCTCGGTGTTCGTGACCCTGACCGGGGGCGAGTCGCTGCTCCACCCCGACGTCGCCGCGCTGGTGGCGCACGTCCGGGCCCGCGGCATGGTGCCCTTGCTCAACACCAACGGGTTCCTGCTGACCGAGGGGCTGGTCGAGCGGCTCAACCAGGCCGGCCTGTACGCGATGCAGCTGTCGATCGACAACGCGCGGCCCAACCAGGTGTCGAAGAAGTCGCTCAAGACGCTGCTGCCCAGGCTGCGGCTGCTGGCCGCACACGCCCGCTTCCGGGTCCGCATCAACACGGTGCTGGGATCGAGCCCACCCGAGGAGGCGCTCGAGGTGGCGCGCACGGTGGTCGCGCTCGGCTTCGACAACAACTGCTCGCTGGTGCGCGAGGCCAGCGGCGCCATCGCCCCGGTCGACGACCGGACCCGGGCCGCGTACGACCAGATCCGCGACCTCGGCGCGCGCCTGCCGCCGCTGCTCGACGACGACTACACGCAGGAGCTGCTCGACCGCGGCCGCATCGACTGGAAGTGCCGCGCCGGCGCCCGCACCTTCCTGGTGTGCGAGGACGGCCTGGTCCACCTGTGCCAGCCGCGCGCCGGCAACCCGGGGATCCCGCTGGCCGAGTACGGCGTCGCCGACATCCGCCGCGCCTTCGCCGCCGTCAAGCCGTGCGCGGCGACCTGCCCGATCGCCTTCGCCCACCACGCCAGCAAGCTCGATCGCTGGCGCCGCCAGGACGGCGCGCCGATCGCGCTGACCACGCCGGCGACCCCGCCCGTCTCGACCCGGGCCCGGCGCAGCCCGCGGCTCGCGGTCGCCGGGTGAGGTCAGCGCGACGGTCGCACCAGCATCTGTACGGCGCCGCCGCCGAAGTCGCGGTGGTACACGATCTGCAGCGGACGACGCTTCGACAGGCCGGCGAACAGCGGGATGCCGCGGCCGAGCAAGATGGGGATGACGGTCACCACGATCTCGTCGACACGGCCAGCGTCGAGGGCGGCGCGGAGGGTGGCGCCACCATCGACGTACACGTCCTTGCCGCCGGCGAGCGTGAGCGCCTGATCGAGCAGCTGGTCGATCGGCCCGGCCACGGCGCGGACCGTCGCCACCTTCGGCGCCAGCGGCCGATGCGTCGCGACCAGGACCGGGACCTCCCCGTACACCCACTGCGCCATCGCCTCGACCACGTCGTAGGTGGTGCGACCCATGACCATGGCGCCGACCTCGGCCATGAACGCCTCGAAGCCGAGCACCCCGGCCGGGAGGCTGCGGTCTCCCGGCGGAGCGCCGAGCCAGTCGAGCTCGTGGTTCGGCCCGGCGATGAATCCATCGAACGAGGTGGCGAGGTACCCGCGGATGCGCTGGCTCATCGCCGCACGGTAGCAGCCCTCGCCGGTGGGGGAACATGACGCCGCGCCCCGCCCGCGCCGAGGCCAGGCGCGGCCTGGTTGCGGCGTGCGGCAGCGGCGGCGCACAATACGCCATGCGCGTCGCATTGCCCTGGCTCGTCGTCTCGATGGTGGCGCTGGCGCCGGCGTGTGGTGATGACGGGGCCGGAGGTCCCGACGGGGCGGTGACCGGCCCCGACGCTCCCGTGGGGCCAGGCCCCGACGGCGCGGTCGGGTACCAGGCCGAGGTGGTGGCCGAGTCGATCTTCACCCGCGACGGCCGCAGCTTTCCGGTCCAGCTGGTGCGGGTGATCCGACCCGACGGCGGGCGCACCTACCTGCACTGGATCCAGAGCGACCAGGCGGCGCCGTACCCGGCGGTGCTGACCACCGACCCGTACGGCGGCATCAGCTGGTCGGGCGACCCGGTCGACCTGCGCTGGGCCGGGCGTCCCGACGGCATCTACGAGGACACGGAGCAGCCCGACTACGATGGCAGCGCCCAGGTCACCTACTACGCGACGACGGTCGACTCGGTCAACGACGGTGAGTACCTGCACCTGCTCAACGGCTTCGCCGCCCTGCGCGTGTTTGGCCGCTTCTACGCCGGCGGCTCGGTCGGCGACGACATCGAGGACATGAAGGCCGGCATGTGGTTCCTGGCCGAGCAGCCCGGGGTCGATCGCGCGCGGGTCGGCGTGTGGGGTGGGTCGTGGGGCGGGTTCGAGTCGGCCTACGCCAGCGCCTACGGCGATCGCCGCGTCGCCCCGCTGGTCACGGTGGCGCTGTATCCGCCGGTCGACTTCAGCGAGTGGTTGCCCCACGCCTACTCGCGCACCGGAGCGACGTTCGCCGCCCTCGAGGGCCACCGCCGCCGCGTCGAGGCCACGACCGGGCCGGTCGCCAGCGCCGACTAC
>JAGPCO010000165.1 GCA_018058095.1 Kofleriaceae bacterium | reverse complement strand
GCGTGGGCGCGTGGTCCTGCTCGGTGGCCTGCGCGCGAGTGCAGGTGCCGCCGCCACCGATACCCTCGAGTGGGACGGCGCGGCCTGGGCGCGGGTCGGGGCCGGCCTCCCGGTCCACGCCTCGTCGGCGTTCGTCGACCGGTTCGAGCGCCTGCACCTGGTGACCGGCTTCGATACCGGCGGTCAGCCCGTGCTTCACTTCAGCTTCGCCGCCGGCGCCGCTCTCGACCCGGCCCTGGTCGGGCTGGTCGGCGCGGCCCACCCCACGGGCCGGTTCGGCCACGTCTCGTTGTTCGACTCCTGGCGCGGTCGGCGTCTGGTGTGGGCCGGCCTCGACGACCTGTTCCTGGTCGATGACGAGGCCTGGATCCGGGACCACGAGGGCTGGCGGTTCGATCCCGACGCTCCACCGGGTCGAGTAGGAGCTGCCGCGGTGTTCGATCCACGGCGGGGCGAGGGCGTGGTGTTCGGCGGCTACCGGACCGGCGACCTGGCCGAGACCTGGCGCTGGGACGCGACCGGCTGGCACGCGGTGAACGCGGCTGGACCGTCGGCGCGGACCGGGGCGATGGTGGCGTGGGACGAGGCGCGCGGGCGGGTGTTGCTGTTCGGCGGCCGCCGCGTCGGCACCGGCGACGTCTTCCTGCCGGACGACCAGTTTCCGCGGCCCGCCGACGAGATGCTGGGCGATCTGTGGGCGTGGGACGGCGTGGCGTGGACCGAGCTGACCCCGGCGGGCCCTGGTCCGAGCGCGCGCTGGGCCGCCGGCCTGGCCTACGATCCGGGCCGCGACCGCCTGGTGCTGTTCGGCGGCCAGTCGGGGCGTCACTTCGTGCTCGACGACACCTGGGAGTTCGACGGCACCAGCTGGCAGCAGGTGACGCCGCCGCAGCCGCCGCCGGCGCGGGCCTTCGCCGGCCTGGCCTACGATCCCTGGCGCCGCCTCATCACCCTGTACGGCGGCGTCGCCGCCGGTGAGCTTGGCGACTTGTGGGCCTGGGACGGCGCCGAGTGGCAGCCGGTCGATCCGACCCGGACCCGCCCGCAGGCGCGCGACGTCGTGACGCTGCTGGCCGGGACGGTCGCCGGCGACCCGGGCCTGACCGTGTTCGGGGGCTTCGCCGGCGGCGCGGCGGACGACGAGTGGCGTCTGGCCTGGGCCGCGCCGCATCGCGCCGAGGTGTGCACCAGCGGCGCCGACCTCGACGGCGACGGCCTGGGTGGCTGCGCCGACCCCGACTGCTGGCCCACGTGTGACCCCACCTGCGCGCCCGGCCGCGCCTGCGATCCGGCCCGCCCGCGTTGCGGCGACGGCGCCTGCAGCGAGGTCGAGTCGTGCGCCACCTGCGGCGCCGACTGCGGCGCGTGTCCGGCCCGGTGCGGCGACGCGCGCTGCGACGCCGGCGAGATCTGCCCCGGCGATTGTGGCCCCTGAGCTGACAGCCTGCGACTACGGATCGAGCGGGGCCTCGTACGCACCGACCGACGGCGCGCTCGGCGAGCGCGGTCGGCACAGCAGGTCGTCGAGGGTGTTGCCGGCCGGCCCGGCCGCCAGCACCGAGGCGGCGGGCATCGGCGCGAAGGCGCCAACGCCGGCCGCCGCGTCGTCGCGCAGGCCGCACGGACCGGGCAGGTCGGTCGGCGCGGTCAGGGTGCCGGTCGAGGCCTCCCAGCAGTTGTAGCTGGGCACCAGCCAGGGGCCGGCCAGCGCCCCCGGGGAGCGCAGCGCCACGTTGGCGACGGCCACGAAGGAGGTCGGGACGGGGCCCTGCGCGCATCGCCCGTTGGTCGAGATGGGCTCGTCGACGTCGACGAAGGTGTTGTGGGCGATCTCGACGTTGGCCCAGGTCGCGTTCGCGGCATCGGCCAGCGGCAAGCCGTCGTCGCAGTACGTGCCGACCCCCCAGCGCACGCCGCGCAGGAGGTTGTTGTGAATGACGAGGTCCTGGCTCGGGGTGGTGAAGGGCGCCTCGATGGAGGGCATGGGCACGGCGGCGATGGGGAACAGGAGGCCGTTCGGCGCACCGCTGGTGAAGCGGTACCCCGCGCCCTCGTGGGCGATGACGTTGCGGGTGAGGACGACCGACCTCCCTCGGTTGATGACCACGGCGTCCCAGGCGATGTCGACCAGCACGTTGTCGGACACGACCAGGTCCTGGACGTGCGAGGCGGTGATGCCGAAGCCCCACACGCCGGCGATGCGGTTGCGGCGGATGACGAGCGACTGGTTGGCCTGTCCCGCGGTGTTCCAGTTGATCGCCAGGCCGGTGCCGACGGCCGAGCCATCGCCGCCGGCGTGGCGGGTGCCGGAGTCGAGGAACTCGTTGTGATCGAGCAGGTGGCCGGTGCCGCCGATCACCACGGCGTCGGTCGCGCTGCGCAGGATGGTCAGGTTCTGCAGGGTGATGCGGGTCGCGAAGTCGGCGGTGATGCCGCGCTCCCCGCTGTCGCGAATGAGCAGGCCGTCGACGATCAGGTCGTGCCGGCCGTCGAGGTCGAGCGCGCCCTCGAACGCGCCGGTCACGTCCGAGCCGTCGATCTCGGCGCCGGCCTGGCCCTCGACGGTGATGGAGATCGGCGTCGACTGACTGCCGTCGAAACCGACGCGCTGCCGCCCGTACACGCCGGGCCGCAGGCGGACCTGATCGCCCGGCTGCGGCAGCGTGCCCAGGCCATCCAGGGTGGCGTAGGGGGCCCCCGCGCCACCGGTCCCGGTCAGGTCGGATCCGGCGGGGTCGACGTACCAGACCCGCCCGGTCGGCGCCGGCACCGCGGGCGCCGCGCGATCGCACCGATCCGCGGCGAGCTGGGCGTCGGGCGGACCGAGCGCGGCGTCGTGGCCGCCGGTCGACGCATCGATCGGCCCGCCCGCCCGGTCGAAGCCGACCTGCCCGCACCCGACGCCGAGCAACCACCCGGCGAGCACGACCGGGATCCACCTCGACCGGCTGGGGCTCCAGGTCGGCACGCCCCGAGCGTACCGCACGGCTCGTCGCCCGCGGCGGTGGCGGGTGGCGCTACCCGGCGCCCAGGTGGGTGAGCAGGATCCTGATGCCGATGCCGAGCAGGACCAGGCCGCCGACGAGCTCGAGCCGCTTGCCGATCCGGGCGCCCAGCTGGCGGGCGAAGGCGTAGCCGGCCCCGCTCAGCACGGTGGTCACCACGCCGATGGCGAGCAGGCTGACCGCGGGCGTCACCGGGAGCAGCGGCAGGGTGACCCCGGCGGCGGCGGCGTCGATGCTGGTGGCCAGGGCCAGCACCAGGTACAGGCCGAGCGAGCCCGGGGGCGTGTCGGCCGCGTCGTCGCCACCACGGCGCGCCTCGACGATCATCCGCACGCCGAGCGCGCTGAGCAGCACGAACGCGATCCAGTGATCCCACCGGTCGATCCAGTCGCCCAGCGCCGCCCCGCCCAGCCAGCCGAGCGCGGCCATCCCGGCCTGGAACAGGCCGAACAGCAGCGCCAGCAGCACACCCTCGCGCGCCGACGACCGGCCGGCGCCGCGGGCCGCGGCGACCGCGGTCGCGTCCATCGCCAGGGCGACGGCGAGGGCCAGGGCCGCGCTCATCGGCAGGCCGCGCGCGCGCTCAGTTGCGCTCGAACAGGCCGGCCGCGCCCTGGCCGCCACCGATACACATCGACACCACCGCGTAGCGGCCGCCGCGCCGCTTGAGCTCGTACAGCGCGGTCGCGGTCAGCTTGGCGCCGGTGCAGCCGAGCGGGTGGCCCAGGGCGATGGCGCCGCCGCTCACGTTCAGCTTGCTGTCGGCGATGCCGAGCTCGCGCTGGCAGTAGACCGACTGCGAGGCGAACGCCTCGTTGATCTCGAACAGGTCGATCTGGTCGATGGTCAGGCCGGTCCGGGCCATCAG
This sequence comes from Kofleriaceae bacterium, assembly GCA_018058095.1. GTDB lineage: Bacteria > Myxococcota_A > Polyangia > Haliangiales > Haliangiaceae > JABFXX01. The sequence continues at coordinate 8,474 of JAGPCO010000165.1, read as the reverse complement.
CTTCTGGATGGCCGGCAGCGGGCCGATGCCCATGATCTCCGGGTCGACGCCGACGGTGACGAAGCTGCGGAAGGTGCCGAGCGGGGTCAGGCCCAGGCTCTTGGCCTTGCCGCGCGTCATGACCAGGCAGGCGGCGGCGCCGTCGGAGATGGGCGACGAGTTACCGGCGGTGACCGAGCCGCCCTGGGCGAACACCGGGGGCAGCTTGGCCAGGCCCTCGAGGGTGGTCTCCGGCCGGGGCAGCTCGTCGACGGTGAAGTCGCGGTACACCCGCTCGCCGTTCTTGAAGGTGATGGCCCGGACCGGGACGATCTCGTCCTTGAAGGTGCCCTTGTCGAGCGCGGCCTTGGCCTTGTGCTGGCTCCTGAGCGCGAACTCGTCCTGCTGGGTGCGCGACACGCCAAAGCGCTTGGCCACGTTCTCGGCGGTGATGCCCATCGGCGTGTTGGCGCCAGGCAGCTTGCCCATCAGCTCGGGCGAGGCCGACAGGTGGAACCCGGTCATCGGCACGTAGGTCATGCTCTCGACGCCACCGGCCAGCACGATGTCGTTGCTGCCGACGGCGATGGAGCCGGCGGCGGTGGCGATGGCCTGCAGGCCCGACGAGCAGAACCGGTTGATGGTCTGGGCGGGGACCTCGGGACCGAGGTCGGCGGTGAGGGCGATGAGGCGGGCCACGTTGAGGCCCTGCTCACCCTCGGGCATGGCGCAGCCGAGCACGACGTCGTCGATCATCGACGCCTTGACCTGGGGCACGCGCTGCATGAGGCCGCGGATGACGTCGGCGGCCAGCTCGTCGGGGCGCTTGCTCGACAGCGCGCCCTTGTGGCCGCGACCGACGGCGGAACGGACGGCTTCGACGATGACGATGTCGCGATCGGACATGGGGTTCTCCTGGGAGGCAGGTGGGGCGAGACGAAGAGGGGGGAGGCGTGGCGCCGGCTCAGTTGCGCAGCGGCTTGTTGTTCATCAGCATGTACTGCATGCGCTCGAGGCTCTTGGCCTCACCGCACAGGCTGAGGAAGGCCTCGCGCTCGAGCTCGAGGATCTCGTCCTCGGTCACGGCCCGGGTGTGACCGGCCGCGCCGCCGCACAGGACCACCGCCAGCTTGCCGGCGATCTTGGCGTCGTGCTCGCTGGCGTAGCCGCCGGCGACCAGGGTGTTGACCATCATCTGCAGGGTGGCGATGCCATTCTCGCCCGGCAGCTTGTACGCGCGCGGGGTCGGCGGGTGGTAGCCGGCCTCGGCCAGGCCGATGGCGCGCTGCTTGGTCTCGTGCAGCTGGCGGGCGCGGTCGAACGACACGCCGTCGCTGCCGCGGAAGAAGCCGAGCGCCTTGCCCTCCTCGGCCGAGGTCGCGACCTTGGCCAGGGCGATGTTCTTGAAGACCTGGGTCACCACCGCGTAGGTGTCGACCTCGATGCCCTCGGGGATGGCGTCGAGCGAGCGCCACAACATGTTGAGGGTGCCGGCGCCGCCGGGGATGAGGCCGACGCCGACCTCGACCAGGCCGCTGTAGGTCTCGGCCGCGGCCTGGACCGCGTCGCAGCCGTAGCAGAGCTCGAGCCCGCCGCCGAGCGTCATGTTGTACGGCGCGGCCACCACCGGGACCGAGGCGTACTTCAGGCGCTGGGTCGCGTACTGGTAGCCCTTGATCATCTCGCGCAGGCCGTCCCACTGCTTCTGCTGCGCGGCCATGAGCACCGCGAACAGGTTGGCGCCGACGCAGAAGAACTCGCCCTGGTTGTAGATGACCATGGCGCGGAAGTCGCGCTCGGCCCGCTCGGCCGCCTCGTGCAGCATCTTGATGACGTCGGCGTCGATCGAGTTGGCCTTGGTGCGCAGGGTCAGGCCGAGCACGCCGTCCCCCAGGTCCCACGCCTCGGCGCCGGCGTTCTTGAGCACCGGGGCGGTGCCGCGGGCGGCGCGCATGGCCTCGAGCGACACCTCGCGCGGGTCGAGCGCCCGGGCCACGTACGCACCACGCGCCGGATCCCAGATGCGGGCGCCGTCGTAGAACCCGGTGGCGCCGGCCGCCAGCATCTGGTCGACCCAGGCCGGCAGCGCCACGCCGTCCTGCTTCATGCGCGCGCAGGTGACGGTGAAGCCGAGGGCGTCCCAGGTCTCGAACGGCCCGACCTCCCAGTTGTAGCCCCACTTCATGGCGTTATCGATCGCCTCGACCGAGTCGGTGATCTCGGGGATGCGGCGGGCGGCGTAGGCCATGCCGCGCGACAGCGTGGTCCACGCGAACTCGCCGACCACGCCGGGCGTGGCCACCAGCTTGCGCAGGCGCTCGCCGACGTCCTCGATCTTGGCGATGCCCTTGCACGCCTTGGCGATGGCCTCGTCGCCGCCCTTGGGCCGGTAGGCCAGGGTCTTGGGATCGAGCGTGTGCAGGTCGGGCCCGACCTTCTTGTAGAAGCCACCCTTGCTCTTGTCGCCGAGGATGCCCTTCTCGATCATGCCGCGGATGAAGGCCGGCAGCTCGAACACCGCGCGGTCCTCGTCGGCGGTGAGCGCCTTGTGGCAGTTGTCGACGACGTGGCCGAGGGTGTCGAGGCCGACCACGTCGGCGGTGCGGAAGCTGGCGCTCTTGGGGTGACCCATCGGCACGCCGGTGATGGCGTCGACGTCCTCCGGCGTCAGGCCACGCTCGAGCATGAGGTGGATGCCGCTCATCATCGAGTGCACGCCGATGCGGTTGCCGATGAAGTTGGGGGTGTCCTTGGCCCAGACGATGCCCTTGCCGAGCAGGTCGCGCCCGAACTTCTCGGCCCGGGCCTTGGCGTCGGCCGAGGTGTCGGGCCCGGCCACCAGCTCGAGCAGCTTCATGTAGCGCGGCGGGTTGAAGAAGTGGGTGACCATGAAGTTGGCGCGGAACTCGGCCGTGCGGCCCTCGAGCATGTCGACGATGCGCAGGCCCGAGGTGTTGGACGCGATGATCGTGCCGGGCGCGACCAGCTTCTCGAGCTTGTCGAACAGGGCGCGCTTGATGTCGAGCCGCTCGACCACCGCCTCGACGATGAGGTCGCAGCCGGCGACCAGGCCGAGGTCGTCGTCGAAGTTGCCGCAGGTGACGAGCTGGGCGCTTCGCACGTGCATGAAGCCGGCGGCGGCGCCCTTGCCCTTCTTGAGGCGGTCGATCGCGCCGGTGGCGAAGCCGTCACGGGCCGCCTTGCTCTTCTTCTCCTCGTCCGACAGCTTGGGCGGGACGATGTCGAGGAGGACGACCGGGATGCCGGCGTTGGCGACGTGGGCAGCGATCCCGCTACCCATCACGCCCGCTCCGAGAACGGCGACGCGACGAATCGGCTTGCTCATGGCGCGGACCTTACCGCACGGCCCCGGCCCAGGCTCGTGCGCCGCGGTGGATTCTCAGTGCCGCTCCTCGCACAACGACACGTAGATGGCGGGATCCCGCGGGTCGGCCGAGTACGTGGCGCACTCGGTGTCGCCCGTGCAGGTCACGTCGACGCTCCGGCCATCGATGCACCCGGTCATGCGACCGTCGTCGACGCAGGCCACCGAGTCCGGGCCGGTACAGGCCTGGGGCCCGGTGCAGTACCCGGTCGGCGCCGTGAAGCCGGCGGCGTGCTCGACGCAGGTCGCGCCGACCCCACACGGCAGCTCCTCCGTCACGTACCCATCCCGGCACAGCACCAGCAGGTCTCCATCACACTCCGAGCCCTGGGCGCCGGCGCACGCGGCGGCCGGGTCGGGCCGGGCGGCGCAGAACGCGGCCCCGCTGGCGAGGGTGATGCAGGCTCCCGCGCAGGTCTCCTGGTACGACGCGTAGCCTTGGTCGCACACCAGCAGCGTCCCGTCGGCCAGGCAGGCGGCGCCACGTTGGGCGGCGCCGCACCGCGGGTCGAGCTGCCCGCTCAGCGAGCACGTCGCGCCCTGCACGCCGTCAGCCTCCAGGTCGACGCAGATGGCGTCGCCGACGCACCGCGTGCCCTCGTCGCTCCACACGTTGCGATTGGGCACCCCGTCGCCGAGGAACACGCACTCTTCGACGACTTGCCCGCCCGCGCATCGGCGCTCGATCAGCGCGCACTCGTCGCCGCAGCCGGCCAGCAGGTTGACCGCGAGCCACAGCGTCGTGACGACAGCACCGCGCATGGGTTCGGCCATTGCACGGCCCGTTCCCGTCGCGAGCGAGCGGCTGGCGCCAGATTCCGCCCACCTGCCGAACCCGGCTTCGAACCAGTCGTGGTTGGGGCGACGCCGGTGTCATAGGTGGCGACCAGGCCGCGCCGGTGAGCGTGCTTCGCGGTCGGCTCGGAGTCAGGGCGAAAATCAGGGGGCGGAGGGGCTGGCCGAGCCGGCGGCCGAGCCGCCCCCGACGCGGCCCAGGTCGGAGCCCGGCGCGTCGTCGTCGTCGTCGTCGTCGTCGGGGGAGTTGGCGAGACGATCGGCGAAGTCGCGCGCGCTCTCGCCGCCCGGCGCCGGTGGTGGCGCGGCGGCGCGGCGCTGGTACTTCACGAACGCGGGGATGGCGACCGCCGCCGCCGCGCCGAGGGCGAAGGTGGCCGGGGTCATGCCGAACGGCCCGGCCTTGACGTCGCCGGCCAGCGGGCTGGACGGGAACTTCGTCGCCGCCGCCTCCACCGCGGCCAGGCGGGCCTGCGCCGCGCCCGGGCCGATCGGCGCGGTCAGCGCCGGCTGGATCGCGGCCAGCACGTCGTCGGGATTGGTGAACACGGTGCGCAGCGCGATCACGCCGCTGACGGCGTCGCTGTCGAACTTCACGCCCAGCCCGAACTCGGTGATCTGCTGCAGCAGAAGCAGCGAGGGCATGGCCTGGTCGGCGATCTCGCCCGGCACCATCGCCGCCAGCCCCTCGAGCCCGAGCATGAGGCCCCGGCCCCACGCCGCCAGGTTGTAGCGGCCGCCGGCCAGCTCGGCGCCGATCGAGGTCATCGGCAGCGGCACGCCGGCCGCGACCTGGCGCCGGGTGCCGACGCGGACGTCGTCGCCGTCGATCCACAGGCTGAGGCGGCGGCCCAGCTGCGGCAGCGCCGGGGTCTGGCACGAGCCGTCGGCGGCGATCTCGAAGCCGGGCAGGCCGGCGCAGCCGGTGATGAGGCCGCGCACCAGGCCGCCCTTGCCGGCCAGCGGGACGCGGCCGACCAGGTCGGACGAGCCGGCCGGAATGGTGACCTGGGCCGCGCCGGCCAGCTCGTCGAACACCACCCGGGCCTTGGCCGGGGCGTCGAGCGCGGCGACGAACGCCTTCCAGTCGGTCGGCCCGGCCAGGCTGAGGAAGCCGGCCAGCGCCGTCGTATCGATCGGCAGCGGCGCGGTCGTCGCCAGCTTGGCCCACGGCTCGGCCAGGGTGCCCTGGGCGCGCACGCGCACGACGGCGGCGCCCGGGGTCAGCACCACGCTGAGCCCGAGCCAGCGCGGCGCGCTCATGAGGGCGTTGGCGCCGACGGCCAGCGCCGCCAGGTCGGCCTGGACCTCGACCTGGCCACGCGGCACGGCGACGGTGCCGGTCATCGCGCCCGTCGCCAGCTGGGCCAGGAGCGGGGCCGCGCTGGCGCAGGCGTAGCCGTGTTTGGTCTGGGTACACGTCGCCTGGCCGACCTGGTCGTGGCCGTCGGGGCTGGTCGCCGCGGTGCCGCCGTGGCTGGCGACGAAGCGGGCCCGATCGACCACCGGCAGCACGATCACGCCGGCCTGGTCGGCCAGGCCGAACAGGGCCAGCCCGAGATCGGTCGACAGGCCGGCGTCGGCCAGGGTGGCGGCCGAGCCGAGGATGCCGCGCCAGGCCTCGGCCAGCGCCGGCCGCCACGGGCCGTCGAGCTGGTCGAGCCGGGTCCGGCCACGCTCGAGCAGCTGCAGCCCGGCGGCGGTGATGACCACGCCCAGCCGCGTGCCGGCCGGGGCCAGCGCCCACAGCGCGTTGGCGGCGTCGGCGCGGTCGCGGTCGGCGCCGGACACCGCGATGGTATCGCCGCCGCTGCCGGCGGCGGCGGCCGAGCCGGCGGCCGAGCCGGCGGCCGAGCCCGCGGGCGTGCCCTTGTGCTTGTCCTTGCAGGCCGGCCCGGCGAAGAGCAGGACGGCGAGGGCGGCGGTGAGGAACGGCGCGCGGCGCGAGGCGAACATGGCGGCAGCGTATCAGGCGCCCGGCTCCGATCAGGCCCGGGGGCCGCGCCCGCGCAAGATCACGTCGATGGCCTCGGCGAAGCCGCGACCGTACGGCGCGGTGGTGACGTAGCGCGGCGGCGGGCGCAGGCTGGCGGCGTAGCGGCTGACGTTGGCCACGCCGATCGAGTGCGCGAAGAACGCGAACGCGGCCTGGTCGTTGGGAGAGTCGCCGACGAAGGCGTAGCGAGCGGCGACCTCGGCGGCCGGCTCGCCCCACAACGCGCCGGCGACGCGGGCCGACATCTGCGCCTTGTCGGCGCCGTGGAAGAAGGCGTGGGCGTGTACGCTCGACACCAGCGTGCGGGCGCCCAGCGCGCGCATGCGCGTGGTCATGGCGGCGACGACCTCGGCCGGAACCTGCTGGTGCTCGCCGACGTCGAACGCCACGTCGGTCACCCGCAGCGCGCCGTCGTCGGCGCGGCGCGCGGTCGGGAAGGTGCGCAGGATGTCGTCGGCGACCGCGGCCAGGCGGCGGGTGTCGTCGGCCGGGTCGCCGTCCTCGAAGTACACGCGCTCGAGGCGGCCGTGCCGGCGCAGGAAGGCCACGCCGCCGTTCTCGGCGATGGCCGCGTCGACCGGCCAGACCGAGGCCAGCACCTCGGCCCATCCGCCCGGGCGCCCGGTCACCAGCACGACGCGCAGGCCGGCCGCGCGCGCCCGCACCAGGGCGGCGTAGGCCTCCAGCTCGACCACCCCGCCGTGGGTCAGGGTGTCGTCGATGTCGGAGAACACGCCGCGCAGCTCGGCGGCGTGGCCGGCCAGCTCGGCGACGGGCTGCATCGTCACGGCCGGCTACTTCTGGCTCGGCGCCAGCTCGGGCTTGTCGGTCTCGATCCAGCGCACGTCCTGGCCCAGCCACTCGGTGATGAGCGGCGCGCTGTTGAGCGTCCACACGTCGACCAGCAGCCCGGCCGACTTGGCCGCGGACAGGAAGGCCTCGTCGACACCGCGCACGTCGAGCGCCAGCCCGGCGAAGCGCCGGCCGACGGCGTCGTCGATGATCGTGGTCGGGTAGTAGGTCGGGGCGCCGGCGGCGTCGGTTGGGGCGTCGATGGTCCAGTAGGCCGGGACGCCGGGCAGCGCGCTGGCCAGCGCCGCCAGCGCGAACGGGTCGTACGCCTGCAGCGCGACGTGGCCGCCGGTCCGGGCCGGGTCGGCGTCGCGGATGACCTGAGCCACCGCGGGCGCGGTCTCGACCGCCGACTTGAGCTCGACGAAGACCGTGCCACCCTTGGGCACCGACGCCAGCACCTCGACCAGGGTCGGGATGCGCTCGCCCGCGAACCGCGGCCCCTTCCAGGCGCCGGCGTCCAGCGCCAGCAGCTCGGCCAGCGTCTGCGCATCGACCGCCTTGTCGACCCCGGCGGTGCGAGCGGTCGTCGCGTCGTGGATGACCACGACCTGGCCATCGCTGCTGAGGCGGACGTCGAGCTCGATGCCCTCGACGCCGAGGTCCCACGCGCGCCGGAACGCGGCCATGGTGTTCTCCGGCATCTCGGCCGAGGCGCCACGGTGGGCGACGATGCGCGGGCGCGGCCGATCGCTGGCGGGCCGGCTCGGGTCGACCGGCGCGCTGGCGCCAGGGCAGCCGGCGAGGGCGGCGCCGCCGGTGACGATGGCGGCGGCCAGGAGGAGCCTCGACATGGTGCGAACGTAACCCAGGTCCCGTCCCAGGTCGCGGGCCGGGGCGGCGCGCGTGGCCCGTGTGCCACCGGCGCCGGGGCGCGACCCGGTGTCGCACCACGCCGGGCGACCGCGTGGCATCACAGCCCCATGCAGCTCGACGCCGAGAAGATCCTCCTGCGCGTGGTCGCGCTGTCGCTGCTGGCCCTGGTCCTGGCAATCCTGGCCGGGCACGTGCCGAGCTGAGGCGCCCTACTCGATAATCGGCGCGTCCGTGGTGACGCCGGCGCCGAACCAGCGGATGGCGCCGTCGGAGATGAGGGTGCAAACGAGGACCAGGTCGTGAAGACCTGATCAGGGGATGGGTCGCGGAGTGGGGCGTTATGTAAACCGGCGAATGCGCTCAGGCGCGGTGTCCCGAGGACCAGGTCGTGAAGACCTGATCAGGGGATGGGTCGCGGAGTGGGGCGTTATGTAAACCGGCGAATGCGCTCAGGCGCGGTGTCCGGGATGGGCGAGCGGCGGACGGTTTCGGACGGTGGTGTCCGGTGGGCCGGACTGGCGGGTTGGCAAGTGGCGGGAATGAGGCGAAAGGTTGGCTGGCGCGGGATGTGCTGCGGGTGGGGGTATGGCGACAGAGCGGCAGAAGGAGACGGGCAAGGGTGGGACGGTGCGGCGGATCCGGTATCTGCCG
>JAGPCO010000062.1:21641-43253 GCA_018058095.1 Kofleriaceae bacterium | reverse complement strand
CCGATCGTCCTCGACGAGCTGCCCTACCTGGTGGCGTCGGCCCCCGAGCTGCCCAGCGTGCTGCAGCGCTGGGTCGATCACGACGCCGGCCGGGCCGGGCTGCAGGTCGCGCTGGCCGGGTCGAGCCAGCGCATGATGCAGGGCCTGGTGCTCGGCCACGACGCCCCGCTGTACGGCCGGGCCCGGGTCCTGCTCGACCTGGCGCCGCTCGGGCCCGAGCACCTGCGCGCCGCGCTCGGGCCCCTGAGCGCCACCGCCGTGGTCGAGCACTGGGCCGCGTGGGGAGGGGTCCCGCGCTACTGGGAGCTGGCGCAGGCGCGGCGCGGCGCCGCCTCGGCTCGCCTGGCCGAGCTCGCGCTCGATCCGACCGGGCCGCTGTTCACCGAGCCCGAACGGCTCCTGCTCGAGGAGCTACCCCCGGCCATGGACACCCGCGCCGTGCTCGACGCCATCGGCGCCGGCGCCCACCGCCTGTCCGAGATCGCCGGGCGGGTCGGCGTGCCGGCGACCTCACTCGGGCGGCCGCTCGATCGCCTGCTCGGCATGGGCCTGGTGCGGCGCGAGGTGCCGTACGGCGAGCCGGCCCGCAGCGGCAAGCGCAGCCTGTACAAGCTCGATGACCCGTTCCTGCGCACGTGGTTCCGCGTCGTCGCCCCCAACCGCGCCGCCCTGGTGGCCGGCACGCCCGCATCGCGCGCCGCGCTGCTGGCCCAGCACTGGCCGGCGCTGCTCGGCCCGGCGTGGGAGGACCTGTGCCGCCGCAGCCTGGCCACCGTGCGCGCCGGCGCGCTCGCCCGGCTCGGGCCGTGGCAACCCGCCCTGCGCTACTGGCGCGGCCACGAGCCCGAATGGGACCTCGTCGCCGACGCGCTCGACGCGCGCTCCGTCCTCCTCGGTGAGGCGTGGTTCACCACCCGCCCCGTCAGCGCCGACGTCGCGCGCGCCGAGGCCGCGCGCCTGGCCGCGCGCCCGGTCCCGGCCGCCGTCGGCAAGCGCCCCGTCGTCCGCGCCCTCTTCGTGCCCTCGCTCGCCGCCGACGCGCCCCGCCGCGTCGGCGACGTCCACCTCGCCACCCTCGACGACCTCATCGTCCGCGCCTGACGCGCCAGCGCCGGCGTGATCTTCGTCCTTGGCATCGCAGGGGGAAGCGTGGATGCTCCCATCATGAGTGGCAGAGCTAACTCCGCGAGCCCCCCCAACTATTCGCCTACCTGATATCGGCAACCATTACCGCCGCCGGGTTCGGGGGGTGCGGTGGCATCAATGGCGGAGACGACACACGAACCGAAGGATCCACGCTCGCGGAATCGGCCCACGTCGCTCCCATACCTCTAGCGATGGATGCCCGGCCCTCGGGTTCACCGGGAGTTCTCGATGTCGCCGTGGAGTCACCAGTCGTGGACGCAGCACCCCCGCTGGTCGAGTCCTCCGCCGACAACATGGGCCAAGATCAGGCACAGCCACCGACCCTTGCCGAGGTGGCGCAAGAAGCATTGCGCTCGCTCTTGAGCCGCTCGCAAGTTGCGGTCGTGGCAACCTGCATCGAGGTATCGCCCCACCTCCACACCGCAACGCAGGGCGATGACCCTGACGTCAGAAGCCGTGTTCGCTTCAGCATCAAGAGTGTTCTCCGTGGCTCATCTGGCCCAACAACCATCGAAGGCGACATCGAAGGAGGCACTTGGCAAGCCACTCGAACGACTTCGTCTCATGGAGCTGAATACAAGGTGGGCCGCGACTACCTCCTGATGACACGGTCCGCGCCGACAGGTCAGCAACTCGCGCCCCCCAACGACAACCTCGGATTCGCCGAACTCACAGACTTCACTATCACATACAACGGGCAGACGTTCTCACGAACGGCCATTCCCTCGCTCGCATCTCCTACCGGAGACCTGCCGTGATCGCCGTGATCCGAACCCGAATGAACCCGCAGATTCTGGCAGCGGTCGTGACCATCGCCGTCCTCTCGGGAACCGCTTCAAAGGCAGAAGCGTGTGACGAGAATGGACCACTCTGTCCGTGTGCCTGGTCTGATGACGCCGTTCCCGTCTATGTCAACAGCGCGACCATGAGCGCATACCTCCTCCCGGCACGCTCTTCGGCAGCATGGGAGCGAATTGTACAGACCGTCCTCAACATCTTCCGGGAGAACAGCGGAATCGCCCTCAATCTGTACTACGCCGGAACCACCACCCAAACCAGAATCAACGGAGCAATCGTGGTGGTAGGCAGTCAAGATTGCAGCAACTACCTCGGACTCGAGTCGACGAACTTCAACCTGCTGAACCCAGGCTCGATCTCGAGCAGCAGAATTACACTATACAGGAAGACCGGCGACACGACAGCTGGAACGTGCCAAGACAATTACTGGGACCCTCGACTGTTGCCACAGGGAGGATCGCCGGCGATCCCCAACACAGCTGATCCGACGAATATCTTGGTTCACGAGTTCGGGCACGCGATTGGGGCAAAGCACCCAGACAACTACTGCAACATCACCAATGCATCAGTAATGCAGTCGGCGGTGCCTATATGGGCACGCCACTTTACGCGATACGACAAGACATTCTTCCAAAGCAAGTATGGAACACAACGACCACTAGGATTCTCCAGTACCTACAATGGAACCCAGTTCGGAGTGCTCACGCCTTGGCCCAGCTCGAACGGTCAGACGTTTTTTCCGCTCCCAGGAAGCGCCAGTGTACCGGCCGGTCCCGGCGCCCCGGAACTCGCATGGGGGTTTGGGTCGCTCAACCTGTCAGGCTTGGTGGCCATGCGACAATTTCCGACCGGAGCTTGGCAGTCGGATCTGTATGACGGCAATGAGCCGCACTACTCCAAGGCAGCGGCTGCTTATGGCGGCTCCGGAAAGCGGCGAGTATTCTACTTCTACGAACCGACGGGCACGGCTTCGAAGAACGACCGCAAGAAGCTGGTCTATCGCGAGAGGTCGGCAGGCGCGTGGGGTGCAGTCGTTGACGTTCTGGTGAACAACAACATCGTACAGAGCAGGCGCGACGGCGTCGCCGCCGCGTTCGACTGGGCAACGGGAAACTACATCGTCCTCTACAATGATGACGACGAAGACGTTTCTCAGAATCCGATTTGCGATCCGGCGTGCAACAGAATTCAAGTTGTCACACTGCCCGGCCCCAATAGTGCACTTTCTTCCAATCAGCGAACTCTTCTTGGACACCATTCCTTCAGCACACCGACAGTCGCATGCCATCGCACAAGCACCGCGCCCGACCGCTGTCTGATCGCGTTCAGCACGTCCCAGGCCAGTCCCTGGCTGCAGTGGATTGAGGGTGGCCCGTCCAGCGCAGGCATTTGGCAATCCTCAGGTGACCGATCTCAGACCTCGATAGAATTGGACCTGTCGCCGACAGTCTCGTTTTCTACTGCGGATGGCCGCTTCTACCTGGGAACTCAGAAGAGATATGGCACGACAACGCAGTATGCGATTCACAGGAAGACATACTCAACCGGGGCATTCTTTTCCCTGATCACACAGGTCAGCTCGACGTCGCAAAAGTTCTCCAGTGTGACAATGAGTTCAAATTCATCAGGTCTACTGCGATATCATCTCTTCAAATACCAGGAGTAGCGATGCGCAGCCATGCACACTTGCTGTTTCTCTACGTTGCACTTGGTTGCGGCGGCGATGAGGACGGCTCCTACCCAGATCGTCCGCTCCAGGTCGCCAACGGCGGCGGCGGCGTGGTGGTGTCCGACGACGTCCCGATCGACTGTGGCCGCGTGTGCCAGCACCAGCTCCGCGGTGCGTGGGACCCGATCACGTTACGCGCCGTGCCCGACGGGGATGAGGTCTTCCTAGGCTGGGGCGGTGACTGTACGGGTACTGGCCCCTGTACCCTCGGCGCGGTCCCCAGCGCGTTCGTCGTGGCCGAGTTCGGCCCGGTCGGCCCTGTGGCCGCACACCCGCTGTCACCCACGCCGTCGTCCTGGGCCTATCGAACGACCGTCAGCGCAGGAGCGATTGTCACGATCGTGGAGAATGAGGCGGTCGGGGGCAACACCTGGGAGCTGGTCGCCAGCGAGCCAGCCGGCGCCGACAGGTGGAGACTGCCACTGAGCCTCGTCGATGGTGGCTGGCCGTCCCTTCCGGTACTGGAGTCTAGCGGCAGCCGCACGGTGCTGGCGGGGAGCTTCTTTCGATCGTTCACTGTCGGCGCGCGAACCGTGAGCCTGCCCGGGCGTGGCTGCTTCTTTGCGGTCATCGACAACGGCGTGACCTTGGAGAACACCGCACTGGAGTGCGGCACGGGCCTCGTCGAGGCCGCGACCTGGGTTGGGGAGACGTTGTGGCTGTCGGGATCCTTCTCCGGGACCATGACCATCGGCGGGATCGACCTGGTGTCGCAGGGGGGGCTCGACGGATTCGTGGCCGGGCGAACCGCGGCGGGGACCTGGCACGCGGTCGCGCTCGGCGGCGCAGGGGACGATGTCGCGATGGCGATCGCGCCGGGCGCCAGCGACGATGGCGTCGCCGTGCTGACCCACTCGCAACAGCCCGCGATGGCACCCGGCCTGGGGCTGCCTCCCGGCCTGGTCCTGCTCGAGGCCTCGGCCGACGCCGGCACCTGGAGCCTCCGGACCGACCTCGGCGCCGTTGACGCCAGACGGGCCGAACTGCTTCGGCTGGAACAAGGCCACGTCGTCGCCGCTTCCTTCACCGCGGCCGATGGCTTGGCCACGAGCGGCTACTCCGACGTGCTGTTGGCGCGGCTCGATGCCAGTGGAGCTGTCGCCTGGCGGCGGACCATCGCCAGCACCGGCGCCGATCGGCTCGGCGGCATCTCCACTCTCGGCGACGAGCTCCTCGTCGCTGGAGCCTTTCAAGGAATCCTGGACCTCGATGGGCACCAGCTGGCCGCAAACGAGTACTCGCCGTTCACAGCGCTGGACCTCGACCAGACCAACGATGGCATGATCCTCGCCCTGAGCACCTCCACCGGCGCTTCCAGCTGGGTTCGCCAGGTGGGTGGGCCTGGGCAAGAGTCGTTCCTCGACGTCGCCACGATCGCCGGCAGGACGTTCCTGGTTGGTGGCCTGGGGTACGGCAGCACCATCCAGCACCTTCTTGCCAGGCCGACTCCTGCCCCCGGCGCGACCCTCATCGAGTGGGGCCGCCGCCCGTGACGGCCTGACGACCTACCGGCACACGGTGTTCGGCGTGCACCACTGGTTGCCGTCGCTGTCGGTGCGGCAGGTCGTGGTCGTGGTGCAGGTCGTGGTCGGGGTTGGCGCCGGCTTGTCGTCGCTGCTGCTGGCGGGGCTCGCGACCGGGGTGTTCAGGCTGCGTCGGTTGCTCTCGGTGGCCATCATGCCGAGGGCGCCGAGCACGGTGGCCGGCGACACGGCGATGGTGAAGCGGACGGCGCCGCCGGCGCCCCACATCGGGTCGGACCCGCCCTGGCCGTCGGCCAGCGACCACCGGCTCAGGTACGGCCCCAGGCTGACGGTGACGGCGTCGCTGAACCAGGTGTTGCGCCGCTCGCGGTCGTTGACGGTCCGGGTCAGGCCGAGGAAGGCCTGGACCGGGGTCGCCGCCGGCGCGCTCGGCACACCGTCGAGCATGACCGCCATGTCGCCGCCGCAGCCTCGCGACCGTCCGCGCCGGCGCGCTGGCCCCGCTCGGGCCGTGGCAACCCGCCGCGCGCGCGCGCTACTGGCGCGGCCACGAGCCCGAGTGGGACCTCGTCGCCGACGCGCTCGACCAGCGCTCAATCCTCGTTGGTGAGGCCAGGTTCACCACCCGCCCGTCAGCGCCCGTCGTCCGCGCCCTCTTCGTGCCCTCGCTCGCCGCCGGCGCGCCCCGCCGCGTCGGCGACGTCCACCTCGCCACCCTCGACGACCTCATCGGCCGCGCCTGACGCCTGATCTTCGTCCTTGGCATCGATGCCGGAAGCGGGGATGCTCCCATCATGAGTGGGACAGCTAACTCCGCGAGCCCCCCCCAACTATTCGTCGTCTTGATGTTCGTCTCCGCAGCGCTCGCCGGCCCTGGTTGTGGCGCCGGCGATTCCTCCGTCGAGACGCTGGAGGAACACGAGGCGCACGTCGACCTCACGGAGACATTGCCGCCCGACACGGTGCTCGACACCCACGTCGACGCCAGTGAGGCGCCCTCACGGCCACAGAGCCCGGTCGTCGAGCCACCCCTTCGCGACCGCGCATCGGCCGAGCTCGCGCGGATCGCTTCCCTGACCGCCACGATCCTGCGTGTCCGGGTGCTGGCGGCCTCCGTGATCGACGACGGCGAAGGCGGTCTGGCAACACGTTCAGAGCTGAGTGTCATCAGCGCGCTCAAGGGCGAAGCTGCCGCCACGTACCCTGCGGTCATTCCAGGCGGGCAAACCGCCACCCGGGCTTGGATCTCCCCCCACAGCGCCAAGCTGCGAGTCGGGGCTGAGTACGTTGTTTTCATGCTGCCCGACGGGCGAGTCCCAACGGACTCAGCTCACTTTGCCGAGTTGGTCTCTAGTGGTGAGCTGCGATACGACGGCCAATTAGTGCCGTTCAGCCTTGTCGAAGCGGCGATCGCTACGGAGGCGCCGTGAGCGATCATCCGATTGCGAATGGGCCAGCGGACCATGCTCGCTCGCGGCCTGCAGGTGCGATTCGCATTGCCGTAGCGGTGATCGCCGCCTCCATCACAAGCCTCGGAGGCACGCAGCGCGTAGAAGCTTGCAACGACTCCTGGCCCTTCTGCCCCTGCACCTGGGAACAGCCGGTGGTCAACGTGTATGTCAACGCTGGGAACATGGCCGCAACCCTTCTCCCAGCGCGCTCGCAGGCAGACTGGGTCCGGATCGTTCAGAACGTATTGAACATCTATCGCGAACAGTCGGGACTCCCTGTTCGCCTTCGATATGCGGGGACAACCACAGAACTAGCCGCCATTCCAGGTGCCATCCTCGTGCGTAGCAAGTCGGAGTGCGACGGCTCGCGAAATGGCAGCGCCTCTTGGGGCGCGCACCCCATCGATTGGAATGAGATCAGCAATGCAGTCATCAGGCTGCACAAACAACGTGTCGACGAGACCCACGGGCACATGCGAGAACATCAACTGGAACCCCTTGCTAGCCCCCGAGGGCACCTCTCCGCCAGCTGTCCCTCGCACCAAGGACCCGACGAACGTTCTGGTCCACGAGTTTGGCCACGCGCTGGGCTACGCCCATCCGAACACGGACTGTGGCCTGATCGATCCCTCCGTCATGACCAGTTCATCCCCGATCTGGGCACGGCACTTCTCCAAGTACGACAAGCTTGCCTTCCGAACCAACTACGGCAGCCAAGCCCCGGTCGGCAAGTCTCGAGATCGCGTCAGCGCCGGCAACTGGTCTACCGCCGTCGACTGGCCGACCTGGGCGGGAGTCAAGTTTCCGCTACCAGTACAAGGATCGTCGCAACCCGGTCCCGGTCAACCGGCTTTCGCCTTCGGATCGCCGTTAAACCCTCCTAGTGACTACCTTGTGCAACAGAATACTGCAGGGGCTTGGAACGCCGCATCGGTGGCTGGTTACCAATACAGTGGGTCCTCCGTAGCCTACGGCCTTGGCCGACGCCGGCAGTACTTCTACAGCGAACCAACACCTGTTGTTGGCATCCCCAACACCTTCAGCAAGGCGCTTGCCTGGCGCGAGCAACAGGGCGCCAGTGGCACGTGGGGCAGTTGGTCCACTCTGCAGGTGTTCGACCCTGCCATCCCATCTACCGGGCCGTTCCTGTCTCGGCGAGACGGCGTCGCCGCGGCGTACGACCCTGTCACCAAGAACTTCATCGTCGTCGTGAACGAAGATGGAGCGGCCCCCGGGGGCCCTGCCGACTGCGTCCCGTTCTGCAACCGCATCGTCGTGATCGTCGCGCCTGGGCCGGGCAGTTCGCTGTCCGTTCCGCGGATGAGCAAGCTGGGGCATCACTCATTCAGCACCCCGTCGGTTGCGTGTGACGTTCTATCGACGTCCGCGAGCCGATGCCTGATCGCGTTCAGCACTTCGCAAATTCGACCTACGCTGATGTGGACTGAGGGTTCACCCTCCATGGTCGACGGCGCTTGGGTCACGTCGGGCGACCGTAGCCAGAACATCCCCGCCGACAAGACTCCGTCAGTGATCTGGTCACCGAAGTTCCAGCGTTTCGTCCTAGGAGTCCAGACACTAGCCGGGGACACCTCGACGATCGCTCTCTATACGAAGGTCTCGGCTGTCGGCGCCCCCTGGGTTCTCGACAACACCTCGTCCACGACTACGAATAGCTGGTCAGCGCCGTTCTTTGGCTCTAGCAGTGCTGCACTTCGCGTCCACTACTTCGCCTATCAGGAATGAACCATGATCACGCGGACTCCAACACTCATCCTCCTTGCGTTCCTGCTCTCGAGCTGCACCCGCGAGAGCGGTGAGCCTGGCAACGAGCTGCGGATCCTCAACGCCGGCGGCGGCGACGTCGTCGTGGAGGGGACGTCCTGTGGCACGATCTGTGAGCTAGTCGTCCAGGCTGACGCCATCGCCGCCCCCGAGGCGATGCCCGCCGCGGGGAGTACGTTTCGTGCCTGGTTCGGTGACTGCCAGGGCAGCGGGCGGTGTGAAGTGAACATGCTCGGCAGGCGAACGGTGTATGCCGAGTTTGGCCCGGTGTACCCGCGCTGGGCGATCGACGCCGCGCCGGATCGCCTCGCCGCTGCGGCGGGTGTGATGGCCGGTGACGCTGAGGGCTTCGTGTCAGTGTATCTCGCCGACGGCGTGGCGCCGCATCTCGCGGCTTTCGATCCAGATGGCCGCGCACTCTGGGGCTTGCAGATTCAGCACGATCGTGGCGCCCCCACCTTCTCGGCGCTCGACGTGCAACCGGAGGGCCTGGTTGCCGCAGGGCGGTACTCGGGAAGATGGACGGTCAGTGGCACCGAGCTCCCGGCCGCCAGCGACGGCGAGTGCTTTCTCGCTCGGTTTGACCGCGATGGAGCCCCGCTCGGCGCTGAGCAGTTGCCCTGTGGGCCCATGGGTAGCGTCACCGCCGTGCACGCTGGCGCTGGTGTCGACTACGTGCTCGGCGAGTTCGCAGGCGACGGCCCTCCGGGAATCGGGCCGAGCCTGGGCGGCACCGACGTTTTCCTGACGAGCGCCGGCGGGGCCTCGGCCCCGTTGCGGCTCGGCTCGACCGGAGACGATCGGGCGATCGCCATGGGCGTGAGCGACTCGCAGCCAGACGTGCGCTGGGTGTGGCTCAGCCTGGGCGCGGCCGGCACGCTGGGGACTGAGGCCGTGCCCGCTGGCCTTCATCTCGTGGCGGTGGGTGCTTTGAGCGTCGACGTGGTGGCCAGCATGCCCGGAGTCATCAGCAACGAGGTGCGCGGTGGCCTGGCCTTCACCGCCGACGGCGAACCGCTGGTGGCAGCCAGCTTCGTAGGCACGCTCGATGGTCACCTCACCAACGATGATGGCGACATGGTGTTCGCCCGCATTGGGATCGACGGCACGGTGCGGTGGTTGCGCGTGGTCGCGGCCGCCCGGCCCCAGGTCGTATCGTCGGTCGCGCGCTGGGGCGACGAGTTCGTCCTGGCCGGCGGCTACGATGGTCACGTCGTGTTCGGTCCGGCAGTCGAGCTGGTGGGGCCGCGTTCTCTCGTGTCGCTCCCGGAGAACGGCTTCATCGCCGGCCTCAGCCAGGCAACCGGCGAGCCCTCCTGGGCCCGGACCGTGCACACCAGCATCAACGCCCCTGCCCGTGTGGCGCCTCTCGGCGACGAGATCGTCATCTCCTCGACCCACAGCGGCTGGTCGATGCTCCGCTACTTGCTGCCGCCGCGGTCGTTCTCGGCGCAGACGATCTTCGCTCGCTACTCCCGGGATCCGTAGCGCAGCCAGCGCCCGCGGGTTGCGCAGACGCGCGTCCCTACCGGCACACCGTGTTCGGCGTGCACCACTGGTTGCCGTCGCTGTCGGTGCGGCAGGTGGTGGTCGTGGTGCAGGTCGTGGTCGGGGTTGGCGCCGGCTTGTCGTCGCTGCTGCTGGCGGGGCTCGCGACCGGGGTGTTCAGGCTGCGGCGGTTGCTCTCGGTGGCCATCATGCCGAGGGCGCCGAGCACGGTGGCCGGCGACACGGCGATGGTGAAGCGGACGGCGCCGCCGGCGCCCCACATCGGGTCGGACCCGCCCTGGCCGTCGGCCAGCGACCACCGGCTCAGGTACGGCCCCAGGCTGACGGTGACGGCGTCGCTGAACCAGGTGTTGCGCCGCTCGCGGTCGTTGACGGTCCGGGTCAGGCCGAGGAAGGCCTGGACCGGGGTCGCCGCCGGTGCGCTCGGCACGCCGTCGAGCATGACCGCCATGTCGCCGCCGCCCCAGCTGACGACGCCGGTCAGGCGGTGCAAGGTCTCGTCGCTCTCGGGTGGGCCCAGCAGCAGGTCGGCCCGCACCGACGAGTAGCCGCTGCTGCGGGTCGAGCTCACGGTGGCGGCATTGATGTACTGCTTGTCGGTGTGGGCCGAGGCGGCGACACGGACGCGGTCGCCGGCGCGGTCGAGGTACAGCCCGGCCGAGGCCCCGGCCGTCCAGACTCGCTCCGTCTCGGCCCCGGGCGGGCGGACCATGCCGGCGCCGACCCAGGTGTCGATGAGGCAGCCCGGGAGGGCCAGGATGACCAGGAGGCCGGCCGGGATCAGGTGCAGGGTTCGCGTCACGACCTCCCACGTTACGGCCAGATGGCCCTCGCTGGGCAGGCTCGATCCCCTGCGACAATCCGGCGCGCGACCGGTCGCCGCATCGACGCATCCGACCGATTGACGGCCCCGTCCCCCCATGGTACGAGCGGCCCGTTTCCAGCGATGTCAGCGCTTTACGCCAAGAACCCGACCGAGCGCCGGGGTGACGACGGCGCCGCCGCCCGCGCCGCCGCGGCGGCCCCGCTTGCGGCGCAGACCCGTGGCGTGTACCGCGCGCTGTCGGCATCGTCGGTCGGGCTCGAGCTCGGCATCGCCGTCATCCTCGGCCTGCTTTTCGGCCGCTGGCTCGACGGCAAGGCCGGGACCGACCCGTGGCTGACGCTGCTGTTCGTGGTGCTGGGCTTCGTCGCCGGCATGAAGGGCGTGATGCGCGCGGTCCGGGTCGCCGACCGCGACGCCGCCGCCAGCGACGCCGCGGCCGCCGCGGCCACCACCGCCGCCACCACCGAGCCGGCGCCGACCGAGCTGCGGCGCGAGGCCGGGCGATGACCGGTTCGTCGCTGGCCCGCATCGAGCGGCTCAACTACCTCATCGGCGCCATCGCCGTGCTGGCCGCCTTCTTCGTCAGCGGCGAGCGCAGCGTGGTGCTCGGCGTCGTCGTCGGGGTCGGCCTGACCTGCCTCAACTTCGCCGCCCTGCGCCGCATCATCACCCGCTGGACCGACGACGTCGCCGCCGGCCGGCCGAGCAACCGCTCGCTCCTGATGCTGCCGAAGATGATGCTGCTCATGGGCGGCGTCGTCGTCGCCCTGTGGCTCCTGCCCATCTCCGCCCCGGCCTTCGCCATCGGCTACTCCATCTTCATCCTGTCGATCGTCGGCGAGACGATCTACTCCATGCTCGCACCGGCCCCGGCGACCTCGCCGGCGACCGAGGCGGGCCCTGCCACCGACGAGAACCACCATGGGTGAACACGGCACTTGGTTCGACTACCTCAACCGCTTCTCCTGGTGGGGTGAGATCTCCCACAAGGCCGAGTCCGCGCTCGGTCGCAAGTGGGAGTGGATGATGTTCGGGCCGTCGCACTTCTCGCTGACCCACGTGCTGGTCACGCTGGTGGTGCTCGGCTTCGTCATCTGGGGCGCCCTCGCCTTCCGCGGCGGCCTCGGCGCCAAGGACGGCGGCCTGGTCCCGCCGCGCAAGATGAACCTGCGCAACTTCTTCGAGGTGATGGCCGAGAGCCTGTACGGCATGGTCGAGGGCGCGATGGGCAGCCACAACGCCCGCCGCTTCTACCCGCTGGTCGGCACCCTCTGGCTGTGGATCCTGTTCGGCAACCTCATCGGCCTCATCCCCGGCTTCATCTCGCCCAACGACACCCTCAAGACCAACCTGGCGCTGGCCCTGGTGGTGTTCGTGCTGACCCACGTCTACGGCATCAAGGAGCACGGGCTGGCCTACTTCAAGCACTTCCTGGGCCCGTCGCCGGCCCTGGCCCCGCTCATGCTGCCGATCGAGCTCATCAGCCACCTGGCCCGGCCCATGTCGCTGTCGCTGCGCCTGATGGGCAACATGATCGCCGACCACAAGGTCGTGTTCGCCTTCTTCACCCTGGTCCCGGTCTTCGTGCCGATCCCGTTCCTCCTGCTCGGCATCCTGGTCTGCCTGGTCCAGGCCATCGTCTTCTGCACGCTGACGATGGTCTACCTGGGCATGGCGGTCGAGCACGAGGAGCACTGAGCGCCTTTACTCGCCCACCGGACTGAGCTAAGAACCCCGCGCCGAACGCCGAGCGCGATCAACCCGCAGCCCACGCAACGAAAGAGAGACTCCCATGAAGCGCACCATCAAGTTCCTCCTGTCCGCCATGAGCGCCCTCGCCGTGCTTTGCATCGCCGGCGTCGCCTTCGCTCAGGACGAGTCCGCCCAGCTGATCGCCGCCGCCAAGGCCGGTCAGGGTGGCTGGATCGCCATGGCCGCCGGCCTCGGCGTCGGCATCGCCGCCCTCGGCGGCGCGCTCGGCCAGGGCCGCGCCGCGGCCACCGCGCTCGACGGCATCGCCCGCAACCCGGGCGCCGCCGACAAGATCCGCGGCCCGATGATCCTCGGCCTCGCGCTGATCGAGTCGCTGGTCATCTACGCGCTCATCATCTCGTTCCTCCTCCTCGGCAAGATCTGAGCAACCGGGGCTGACGGCCCTCGCGTCACCAGCCGACCCGCTCGCGGGCGCGGCGGTGACGGCGGTCGGACGTGTGGACGGGTCGCCAGCGGGCGGCCCGTTCGCCGTTTTCGGGGCCGGTTCGGCGCGCCGGTGGCCAGCGCCCCGGCCGCCGGGTTGCGCCCCCCGCGGGGCTGTGCAAGGCTCGCCGCGAGGGCCCGATGTCCGACGACGCAGACGAGGGAAACGCCAAGGCACCCAAGCCGAAGCTGGTGATCGAGGGCAAGTCGACCCTCGAGATCCTGGCCCAGATCGACATGTTCAACGGCGTGCCGGAGGGCCACCTGCAGCGGGTGGTCGACATCGGCCTCGAGGAGCAATACAAGGGCGGCGCGACGATCTTCTCGGAGGGTGACGCCGGCGACAAGTTCTACGTCGTCGTCGAGGGCGCGGTGCGCATCAGCCGCATCGTCCCCGGCATGGGCGAGGAGGCGCTAGCGGTGGTGCGGGCCGGCCACTACTTCGGCGAGATGTCGCTCATCGACGACGCGCCGCGCTCGGCCACCGCGGTGTGCCACGAGAAGTGCCGGCTGTTCGTGGTCAACCGGCGCGACCTCGAGGACCTGCTGTTCGTCGACCGCGACCTGGCCTACGAGCTGCTGTGGAACTGGGTCCGCACGCTGTCGCGCCGGCTGCGCGCGACCAACGACAAGATGACCTTCCTGGCCACCACCTCGAAGTTCTAGTGCTGCGCGCCGCTGCCGCCGCGGCCGCGCTGGCCGGCGCCCTGGTCGCGCCCGTCGGCCCCGAGGCCGGGCTGGCCCGGGCCCAGCTCGCCGGCGCCGGCGCCGACCAGGCCACGCCCGACGCGCTGCCGCCAGCCAAGCTGACCGCGCTCATCGCCGTGGTGCACGGCACCGGCAGCGTGGCCGACGACCTCGGCTTTGGCTGGGCCTGGGGCTTCGAGGCGGCCTGGCAGCCGGCCCGGGTCGATCGCGCCGTGGCCTGGGCGGTCGCCGCCGACCTCATGTTCCTGTCGTTCGGTGACGAGCCGGCCAACCTGCTGGCCGGGTCGATCGACGCGGTCGAGCTCGCGCTCATCGGCCGCGTGCGCTGGGCGCCGACGCCGGTGCCGGGCCGGTTCCTCACCCTGGGCGCCGGTGGCACCGTGTGGCGCGCCAGCAGCCCGGTGCCGCCCGACGGCCGCGGCGACTACAACGGCCCGCTGGCCGAGCTCGGCCTCGAGCAGCTGTTCGGCAAGCTGGCCATCGAGCTGCACGCCCGGCTCGGGCCGATCGCCACCGGACCCACCGTCATCACCGGCTCCCTCGGCGTCGGCATGGCCTGGTAACCTCGATCCGGTGCCGCGGCTGTCGACCTCTCGCCTCGAGCTGGTGCCGATGACGGTCGACGTCGTCGACGCCGTGCTGGCGCACGACCGGGCCCGGGCCGAGGCCCTGGTCGGCGCCGCCTTCCCCGAGGCCTGGCCCGGCAGCGACCTGGTGGCGCGCGCCTTCCCGTACGCCATCGACGCCATCCGCGCCGCGCCCGAGGTGCGGCTGTGGGGCGACACGCTGATGCTCACCCGCGACGCCAGCCCGCGCGTGGTCGGCAGCGTGGTGTTCCACGGCCTGCCGGCCGACGGCGTGGCCGAGGTCGGCTACGGCGTCGAGGAGGCCTCGCGCGGCCAGGGCCTGGCCTCGGAGGGCACGCTGGCCGTGGTCGAGTGGGCGCTGGCCCAGCCCGGCATCGTCGCCGTGCAGGCCACCACGTTCACGTGGCACGCCGCCTCGCTCCGCGTCATCCACAAGCTCGGCATGACCCGCGTCGGCGCGCGCGACCACGACACGCTGGGCGAGCTGGTCGTGTTCGAGCGCCGGCGCTGACGCGCGAGCAACCAAGCCCCCGGGGATGGATCGGCCGCGCGCGCGACCGAGTTGCCCGTTCCCGGCCCCTTAGCGCAGGTACGGCCGCTCGCCGACGTACAGCAGCGCGCGCGCCAGCTGGCGCCACGACGGCGGCGTGCGCTCGCCGCCGGCGATGACCACGGCCATGGCCAGCACGCCCTGCTCGAGTAGCGGCAGCGTGGGGAGCATCGCCTCGAGGCGGGTCAGGCCGGTCAGCTTGGTCCCCGGCGCCACCTCGGCGGCCGCCACCTCGGCCAGCGCGGCGTCGAGGGCGGCCAGCGTGGTGTCGGCGCCGGGGCGGCCGCCGGCGGCGGCGGTCAGCGCCTGCCGGTGCGGCGTGGGGTCACGCCCGGCGCGCACCGCCAGCGCCAGCTGGTAGTACGGCACCAGCGCGCCGGAATCCGCCGGTGCGACCAGCGCGGCGTCGAGGTGGGTCGACTCGGCGCCGTCGGACGCCGCCACCAGGACCGCCATCAGGCCGGCGCGATCCGTGCCGGCGGCGCCGGTCGACGCCTCGGCCAGCTCGCCGCGCGCCAGCCGCGCCATCGGGTCGCGCGGGTCGTCGCGGGGGCCGGGGTCCTCGAACGCCGAGAAGTACACGACCCGCTCCGACCAGCGCCACAGGTCGTCGTCGCCGCCGCGGTCGAGCACGCGGTCGACCCGGGCCAGGGTTTCGGCCGCGAGGTCGGCCAGCGCCGGCAGCTTGGGCGTGGCCTCGCGCAGGCGCCGGCCCGCCTCGTCCCACAGGTGGTGCCGGGCCAGGATCATCCCGCTCGCGACGCCCAGCCACGCGTCGCCGGGATACTGCTGCGCCGCCGTCAGCACCTGCTCGTCGGACGCCTCGATCGGCTCGGCGCAGCGTGCGGACAGGTACGCGCCGATCGGCCCGGGCGCCCGCGCCTGTCGCGCCGCCGCCGCCGCACAGGCCGCCGCCCGTGTCGCCTGGTCATCGATCTGCACGCGCGCCGCCAGCACGTCGTCGGGGTCACGCTCGAGCCGCGCCGCCAGCAGCGCCGGCAGCTCGCCCAGCGCGGCGGCCTCCTCGAGCCAGCGCCGGGTCCGACGCCCGTCGACCGGCTCCCAGCGCGCGTGAGCGCGGATCATCGACGCACGCTCGACCGGATCGGTCACCGTGCGCAGCACCACCTGCGGGTCCTGAGCCGACGCCGCCGACAGCACCCGCTGGGTCGAGGCGGCCGAGGTCTCGGGCGGCTCGACCAGGACGATGTCGGCGTGGGTCTGGCGCCAGCGCGGGGCGCCGAGCCGGTGCTCGTCCCCGCCGCCCTGGTCCGGCGCGGCGTCGCCGCGCATCGAGTAGCGCGCGGTCCACTCGACCATCGCCGCGGCGCCGGCCACGTTGTACACGTAGCGCGCGCCCTCGTCGTCGGCGTCGACGGTGAGCACGTCGATGCGCTCGCCGTCGACGGTGCGCGCGACCAGCGCCAGCTCGTCGTCGGGCTCGACGTCGACCACCCGCACGTCGTGCGGGCCGAGCCGGACCGACGTGTCGCCGACCGACACCTGCACCGGGCGGCCCAGCCCGTTGTAGATCGTGACCTCGACGTCGAGCTCGGTGGCCCGGCCGGCCAGGATCACGCCGCCGACCACCACGCCGGCCACCGCGAAGCGCGCCGCCGCCGGCACGAAGCCGTCGGCGATCTGGAACCGGTCCCACCAGCCCAGCTTGGTCTGACGCGGCCGCTCGGCGCCCAGGCGCAGGGTCCGGTAGCGCGTCGGCACGGCCGGTGGCGCCGGCGCGCCAGCGGGCGAAGGCGCCGGGCCACCCGCGACCGCCGCCGCCACCAGCTCCTCGGCCTGCAGCAGCGCCTCCAGGCTGGCCGTCTTGATCGCGCCGAGCGGGCCGAGCGCGCCGTCGATCCACGAGTCGATCACCCCGAGCCAGTCGCCGATGTGCTCGGGCGCCGGCGGCGGTAGTTCGTAGGTCTCGATCACCTCGGTCAGCGGCTTGCCGTCGAAGCGCTCGACCACGACCCCGCCCAGGTCGACCGCGCCGGCGCCGTCGTGCAGCGCGCGCAGGGCCGAGTGCACCTCGGCCGCAGCGCCGACCACCCGCTCGCGTTCGGCGTCGCTGACCCGGCCGTCGGCGGTCACCACCGCCACCACGTTCTGCAGCACGCCGCGCGCGTCCTCGAGGTCGGCGCCGACGTGATCGGCCCAGTGGTGCAGGCGCAGGAGGCCGACCAGCCGGGCCTCCCAGCCGCCCTCGACCAGGCGCGCCGCCTGCCGATGCAGCGTGCGCGCCGCGCGGTCGTGGTCGGTCAAGACCCGCTCGGCCGCGGCCACCTCGTGCTCGAGCTCGGCGACCAGGCGCGGCAGCTCCTTGCGCCGGTAGGCGCGGCCGCGGTGGCGGACGATGCCGCCCGGCGCGTCGAGCACGCCGCGGCTGACCGCCTCGAGCATGGTCGTCTCCTCGCGCAGCTCGCGCGCCTGCTCGAGCTGGGCGACCAGGCGCTCCGGATACAGCGCGGCCAGCGCCTCGGTCAGCGCCGCCGCCGACAGGGGCGCCGGCGTGGCCTCGACCAGCGCGTCGACGTCGTCGGCGGCCCGGGCGATCGACCGCCCCAGGTACATGCCGCGGTAGGCCGGATCGAGGAAGGTGCGCGCGAACGCCGCCTCCAGCTCGCGCGTGGTCACCGCGGCGTCGACCTGCTCGGGCGCC
Organism: Kofleriaceae bacterium; assembly: GCA_018058095.1. Lineage (GTDB taxonomy): Bacteria > Myxococcota_A > Polyangia > Haliangiales > Haliangiaceae > JABFXX01. The sequence continues at coordinate 25,822 of JAGPCO010000062.1, read as the reverse complement.
TTGTCGAGGCCCTGGTAGGCCCGCGCCGTCATCGCCGTGCGCACCACGTCGGGCTGGTCGAACAGCAGCCACGGGCTGCGGTCGTCGAGCGGGGCCGACACGTACCGGCGCTTGGCGTTGGCCTCGCGCTCCTCGTTGGGCGGGTGGGTCGACCACATCCGCGGCGGGTGGGCCAGCCGGGCCTCGAACAGCCGATGCTGGCTCGGATCGGCCGGCAGCGGCGGGACCCGCCCGTACGCCGGGTCGGCGAACACCACCCGCATCCGCTCGAGCATGAAGGTCTGCGCCGCGAACAGGTCGCCGACCGCGCGGCCCTTGGCCAGCTCGGCGTCGGCGAAGCCGATGGCGCGGTCGAGCGCCTCCTCGGCGGCCTCCAGCCGGTGCAGGGCGTGGACCAGGGCGTCGCTGCCGGTCAGCGACACCGCGACCAGGTCGGCCTGCCGCTCCATCTCGCGGTCGAGCGCGCGCTGCGCCAGCATGACCCAGCCGAACATCGTGTCGACCAGCGAGCGGATCGACCACACGATGGTGCGCAGGATCCAGCCGATCCACGCCACCCGGATGTCGACCGCCGAGATCCACGACAACATGCGGTCGAGCGCGTCGCGCTTGACCACGATGTGCCCGGCGATCTGCTGGGCGATGTAGACCCAGCGCCCGACCGCCATCGTCCGCTGCGCGAAGTGGCCGAACTCGTGCGCCAGCACCGCCTTGAGCTCGCCCAGGGTCAGCACGTTGACCAGGCCCAGCCCGATCTCCAGGTTCTTCTTCGACGGCAGGATCAGATTCACGATCGACAGGTCGTAGAACACCCCGGCGTTGACCCGCGGCGACAGGAACACGCGGTGTGGCCGCGGCGCCCGCGCCTCGTCGGCCAGCCGGTGCAGGAACGCGAACAGGCGCGGGTGGTCGGCCGGGCGCAGCTCGCCGTCGCCGTCGTGCTTGCCGCGCTTGACGAAGATGAGGGCCTTGAGCATGAACACCGCGAGGAAGCCGGCGCCGGCGCCGCCCAGCACCGGCACGAACCACTCCTCACCGCGGGCGCCGAGGCTGCGCAGCAGCCGGTACGACGTCCACGCGAACCAGCCGGCCAGCGCCAGGTACGCCGCGCCGAACGCCAGCAGGCCGAACATCGCCAGGTAGGCGTGGCGGCGATAGGCCGCGCTCGGCCGGGTCAGGTCGGCCGGGACCGCGCTCGGCCCGTCCGGATACGGCAGCTGATCAGCGCCGCCGCCCGCCACGCCCTGCTCCACCCGCGCCGCTCGCCGCCGCGCCGCGCCGCCAGCTGCCCGACCGACCGCCGTCCTTGGCGTCGAGCCAGATCGGGCCGACCACCATGCCGCGATCGATCGCCTTGCACATGTCGTAGATGGTGAGGCCGGCCGCGGCGGCCGCGGTCAGCGCCTCCATCTCCACCCCGGTGCGATCGAACGCGCGCACGGTGACGGCGATGCGGACCCGGTCGCGCCCGACCCGCAGGTCGACGTCGACCCCGGTCAGGCGCAGCGGGTGGCACAGCGGGATGAGCTCGGCGGTGCGCTTGGCCGCGCCGATGGCGGCCAGCCGGGCCACGCCGAGCACGTCGCCCTTGCCGATGCGGCCGGCGGCGATGGCGCGGGCCGTGGCCGGCGCCATCACCACCAGCGCGCTGGCGGTGGCCACACGCATGGTCTCCGGCTTGGCGTCGACGCCAACCATACGCGCCGCGCCGGCGCCGTCGAAGTGGGTCAGGCCGGCCCCGGCGCCAACCTGCGCCGCGCGCCGCGGGGTGCGAGCGCGCGCCACGGCTACTCGACGGTGACCGACTTGGCCAGGTTACGCGGCTGGTCGATGTCGGTGCCCTTGAAGTCGGCCACGTAGTAGGCCAGCAGCTGCAGCGGCAGCACGGTCAGGATGGGCTGCAGCTCGGGCGCGGTGTCGGGCACCAGCACGACGTCCTCGGCGCTGCTGCCGATCTCGGTGTCGCCGCGGGTGGCGATGGCCAGCACCTTGCCCTGGCGCGCCCGCACCTCCGACAGGTTGGACACCACCTTGTCGTAGCTCGGCCCGCGCGGCGCCAGCACGACCACCGGCAGGTCCTCGTCGATGAGCGCGATCGGCCCGTGCTTCATCTCGCCGGCGGCGTAGCCCTCGGCGTGGATGTACGAGATCTCCTTGAGCTTGAGCGCGCCCTCGAGGGCGATCGGGTACTGCGCGCCGCGGCCGAGGAACAGGAAGCCGACGGCGTGGCCGTAGCGGCGGGCCAGCGCCTGCAGCTGGGCGCCGTGCTCGACCACGTCGCGCATCTTGCCCGGCAGCTGGGTCAGCTCAGACAGCAGCACCTTGGCCTTGGCCGGCGTCAGCGCGCCGGTGCGGCGGCCGAGGTAGATGGCCAGGAGCGCCATCGACACCAGCTGGGTGGTGAAGGCCTTGGTCGAGGCCACGCCGATCTCCGGGCCGGCGTGGGTGTAGAAGGCGTAGTCGGCCAGGCGCGGGATCGACGCCTCGACCACGTTGGAGATGGCCAGCACGCTGGCGCCCTTGCGCTTGCTCTCGCGGATGGCCTCCATCGTGTCGAGCGTCTCGCCCGACTGGCTGACCGCCACCACCAGGTCGCCCGGGCCGACGATGGGGTCGCGGTAGCGGAACTCCGACGCCAGCTCGACCTCGACCGGGATGCGGGCCAGGCCCTCGATCATGAACTCGCCGACCAGCGACGCGTGGTACGAGGTGCCGCAGGCGACGAAGATGAGCCGCTTGAACTTCTTGGGGTCGAGGTCGATGCCGTCGAGGATGACGTCCGAGTTCTCGTGATCGATGCGGCCGACCAGGGTGTCGGCGACCGAGCGCGGCTGCTCGTGGATCTCCTTGAGCATGTAGTGCTTGAAGCCGCCCTTTTCGGCCTGCACCGCCGACCAGGTGATGGTCTTGGCCTCGCGCTGGCGCACCTTGCCGTCGAAGTCGGTCAGCACCACGCCGGCCCGGCTGATGGTGACGATCTCGCCCTCCTCGACGAAGATCATCCGCCGGGTCTCGCTCAAGATGGCGGTGATGTCGGACGCGATGAAGTTCTCGCCGTCGCCCAGGCCGACCACCATGGGCGAGGAGTTCTTGGCCGCGACCAGGCACGACGGGTCCTTGTCGCTCATCACCACCAGCGCGTAGGCGCCGTGGACCTTGGCCAGCGCCTTGCGCACGGCGGTGGTCAGGTCAGGCGCGCCGGCGGTGAGGGCGCGGTCGACCAGGTGGGCGATGATCTCGGTGTCGGTCTCCGAGCTGAACTTGGCGCCGGCGCCGATCAGCTCCTGGCGCAGGGCGCTGTGGTTCTCGATGATGCCGTTGTGCACGACCGAGACCGCGCCGACCTTGTGCGGGTGGGCGTTCTCGTCGGACGGGCGGCCGTGGGTGGCCCACCGAGTGTGGCCGATGCCGACCGTGCCCGGGGCCGGCTCCTTGATGAGCTTCTCCTCGAGCCCGGCCAGCTTGCCGCGGCAGCGCACCACGCGCGACACGCCGTCGTTCCACACCGAGACCCCGGCCGAGTCATAGCCGCGGTACTCGAGCTTGCGCAGGCCGCCGACCAGGATGGGCGTCGCCTGGCGCGCCCCGACGTAACCGACGATGCCGCACATGGCCTACTCCTCGTCGCCCGTGGCGTCGGCGTCGGGCTCGGCCGGCTCGTCCGGCTCCTCCTCGGCCTCGACCAGGTCCTCGGGGTCGGGCGCGACCCACGGCAGGGCCGGATTCTCGACCTTGAGCTTGCTGCTCCCACCGCCGCAGCCCACCAGGCAGCTCGCCACCAGGACACCGAACAGCACGCATCGCGCGATCATCGCCCGACGCTACCACCACCCCCCCGGGGTTGCCAGGCGGGGCCCCGGCGCACGGTGCGGCCGAGCACACCGGCCCGGCGCCGCCGCGCCCACGCCCCGGTCCTCGACGGGCAACCGCCGGGGTTTCACATCCGGGTGAACCGCCCCTTGACACGGTGGCCGTCGGCCGACTAAAAGGTGGGCCGTCCGCGGGAGTAACTCAGTGGTAGAGTGCAACCTTGCCAAGGTTGACGTCGAGGGTTCGAATCCCTTCTCCCGCTCCACTTAGTGTCGCTTGAGCCCGCCCCCTGCGGGGCCGGGGCTCGCTGGCGCGAGCAAGGGATTCGAGTCCCGTGCCTCGGCCCGGGTAGCGAATCCCTTCTCCCGCTC
>JAGPCO010000062.1:3169-21541 GCA_018058095.1 Kofleriaceae bacterium | reverse complement strand
CCTGCGGGGCCGGGGCTCGCTGGCGCGAGCAAGGGATTCGAGTCCCGTGCCTCGGCCCGGGTAGCGAATCCCTTCTCCCGCTCCACTTAGTGTCGCTTGAGCCCGCCCCCTGCGGGGCCGGGGCTCGGCACGACGCTGACCACGTTCGCGAGCCGGCGTGGTGGTACGACTCGGCGGTGAAGCGCCTCCTCCTGGTCCTCGCCTGCGCCTGTGGTTCCGGCCCGACGCGCACGGCGCCGGTCGCCGGCACCCCTGCGGTCACGGCTGCGCCCGACGCCGCGCCGGCACCGACCGGCCCCGGCACGGCGACCGCGGGGCCGCCGCGCGCGGCGATCCGCCCGGTCACCGACACGCTGCACGGCGTCGCCGTGCACGACCCGTATCGCTGGCTCGAGGGTGAGGACGCCGAGGTCAAGCGGTGGAGCGCGGCGCAGAACGTCCACGCCCGCCAGGTGCTCGACGGCCTGCCCGGCGTCGGCGTGCTGCGTGGGGAGATCGCGGCGATCGTTCGGGCGCCGGTCACCCTCCACGACAGCGTCCAGCCGGCCGGGGCGCGCCTGCTCGCGTTGCGCCGCTCGCCCGACAAGGAGCAGGCCGAGCTGATCGTGTTCGATGCCCCAGACGGCGCTGCCGAGGCGCGGCTGGTGCTCGACCCGGCCGCCGGCGGCGCGGCCCACCGCACGATCGACTGGTACGTGCCCTCGCCCGACGGCACCCGCGTCGCCGTGTCGCTGTCGGACAGCGGCAGCGAACAAGGTGACCTGCACGTCGTCGACCTCGACGGTCGCGACGTCGAGCCGGTGATCCCCAACGTGCAGCGCGGCACCGGCGGCGGCAGCGTGGCGTGGACCCCGGACGGCAAGGGCTTCTTCTACACGCGCTACCCGGCGGCCGGCGAGCAGCCCGAGGACGAGCGCAGCTTCTGGATGCAGGTCCACTTCCACGCCCTGGGCAGCCCGATCACCGCCGACCGCTACGAGCTGGGAAAGGGCCTGCCGAAGATCGCCGAGATCAGGCTCGCGTCCGACCGCCGCGGGCGCGTGCTGGCCAAGGTGCAGAACGGCGACGGCGGCGAGTTCCGCCACTACCTGCGCGACCCCCGCGGCCGCTGGCGCCAGCTCGGCGACTGGAAGGACGGCGTCATCTACATGGGGTTCGGCACGACCGACGACCTGTGGATGATCTCCAACCAGGGTGCGCCCCGCGGCAAGGTCCTGCGCCTGCCGGCCGCGGCCCGGTCCATCACCGAGGCGACGGTGGTGATCCCCGAGGGCAAGGACGCGATCGTCACCGACTTCTACGACGAGGACTGGGGCGTGGTCGACGCCGGCCCGCACCTGCTCGTCACCTACCAGGTCGGCGGCCCGATGCAGCTGCGGGCGTTCACGCGCGCCGGTGCGCCCACGCCCACGCCGACCCTGCCGCCGGTGGTCGCCTCGAACAAGCCAGTCGTCCTCGGCGACGGCACCGCCCTGGTGCGGGTGAGCTCGTACACGGCCCCGCCCGGGTTCCACCGCGTCCGCCTCGCCACCGGGGCCGCGGCGCCGGTGCCCGCGCTGTCGCCGCGCTCCCCGGTCGACCTGTCCAGCGTCGAGATCGTGCGGGAGTTCGCGACCTCCAAGGACGGCACCCGGGTCCCGTTCACGGTGCTGTGGCCCGGCGGCAGCAAACGCGACGGCACCACCCCGTGCCTGGTCACCGGCTACGGCGGCTACAGCGTCAGCGAGTCGCCACGCCACGCCGCCGGGCAGGCGCCGCTGCTCGCGCGCGGCGTATGTGTCGTCTGGACCAACCTCCGCGGCGGCGGCGAGTTCGGCGAGGCCTGGCACCAGGCCGGGATGCTCACCCACAAGCAGAACGTGTTCGACGACTTCGCGGCCGTGCTGTCCTGGCTGGTCGACAACAAGTACACGCGCCCGGACCGGCTGGCGATCATCGGCGGCTCGAACGGCGGACTGCTGATGGGGGCGATCGTGACCCAGCACCCCACGCTGGTGCGGGTGGTGGTGTCGTCGGTCGGCATCTACGACTCGGTCCGGGCCGAGCAGTCGGCCAACGGCGCGTACAACGTGCCCGAGTTCGGCACCGTGGCCGACCCGGCCCAGTTCGCGGCCCTGCACGCCTACTCGCCGTACCACCACGTCGCCCCGACGCGGTACCCGGCCATCCTGATGATGACCGGCGACAACGACGCGCGGGTGCCGCCGTGGCACTCGCGCAAGTTCACCGCCGCGCTGCAGGCTGCGCAGACCGGCGACGCCCCCATCTTGCTGCGCACCTCGTCCAGCGCCGGGCACGGCGCCGGCACCTCGACCAGCGAGCGCATCGACGAGAACGCGCACGCGTTCGCGTTCGTGCTGTGGCAGCTCGGGCTGCCCGCGCCGGCCGCCACGCCGCCGCGGTAACCAGCGCACCACCACGCGCTTGACGGTCCCGCCGCGACGGTGTATTTAACACATTCGTTAAATACTCCATGCGCGACCTCGACACCACCTTCGCCGCCCTGGCCGACCCGACCCGGCGGGCGATCGTCGCCCGCCTGGCCGGCGGCGACGCCACCGTGCTCGAGCTGGCCGAGCCGTTCGCCATCAGCCTGCCGGCCATCTCGCGCCACCTCAAGGTGCTCGAGCAGGCCGGGCTCATCGCCCGCGGGCGCGACGCCAACCGCCGACCGTGCCGCCTGGTCGGGGACGCGCTGACCGACGTCGCCCGCTGGGCCGAGCACACCCACGCCGCCTGGCAGGCCCGCTTCGATCGGCTCGACGACTACCTGCGCGCGCTGCAAGCGCGCGAGCACCGCCCCGCTCGACCCACGCCTCCGCCCTCATCCCGATCACGCAAGGAGAAGCCCCATGTCCGCACGAAACGCTGACCCGCACGCCTGGTCGCTCGACCGCGAGGTCGTCCTGGCCCGCGTGTTCGACGCCCCGCGCGAGCTCGTGTTCACGGTGTGGACCGACGCCGAGCACGCCTGCCAGTGGTTCGGCCCCAGGGGCTTCACCTGCACCACCTACGCCAGCGACGTGCGCGTCGGCGGCAGCTGGCGCTTCGAGATGCGCGGGCCAGGCGGCGCCGTCTACACCAACCGCGTCACCTACCTCGAGATCGTGCCCAACGAGCGCTTGGTGTACGACCACGGCAGCGACCAGGACGACGATCCGAACCGCTTCCGCGTCACCCTCACCTTCGACCAGCAGGCCAACGGCAAGACCATCGTCACCCTGCGCCAGCTCCACCCGACCACGGCACGGCGCGCCACCGTCATCGGCTTCGGCGCGGTCGAGCTGGGCTACCAGACCCTCGACAAGTTCGACGAGTACCTGCGTACCCGGCGCTAGCAGGCTGCTGAAGAAGCAGCCTGCTAGCGCGGGTTACCGGCAGCTCGGCCCGAGCGGAAAGCCGGCGGCCGGCGCGCGCGCGACCCGGCGCGCGGTGGCGGCGTCGTAGCGGCCGTGTTCGCCGATGCGGTCGTGCGGGTGGTTGCGGTTCCACAAGCGCTGGAAGGCACGCACGCTGGCCCGGCGCAGGTCGGTCGCGCCCGGGCCGCGGTAGTCGAAGTGCACGGCGTCGCGCCGGCCCCGCCAGCGGAAGCCGGCGGCGGCGAGGCGGTCCCTCCACGCCGCGAATTCGGGCGTGTCGATTGCCATCCCGGACTCGTGGCGCGACTGCCCGGGTCGGTCGGCCACGGCGACGACCATCGGGCAGCGGCGGCGCGTGGCCCACTGGTGATAGACGTACTGCTGCACCAGCGCGCGTGTGGTGGAGTACACGGTCAGCCGCGCGCCGTCGGCCGCCGCGCGCAGCGCCCGCGCCGCCGCAGCGCCCAGCAGCGGAGACGCGTTGAAGCCGAGCGCGAGGCCCGGCACGTCGTCGATCGCGACCAGCGCCCCCGGCCGCAGACACGCCGCCTCGGCCAGCAGCTGGTCGGCCAGCGGGCGCAGCTCGGCCGCCGTGCACTGCGTGCGCGCCACGTCGCCCACGGTGAGGCCCGGCGCCGGCGTCGGTGCGCCGGCCCGCCCGTCGGCCCCGACCGGCGCGGCCAGGGCGCTCACGAGCGCGCCCGCCAGCACCAGGCTCCTCATCATCACTCCACCAGGACACCCCCGCGGTGCGCCGGTTGCGCCCGTCGACCGCCTCAGAACATCTCGAAGTAGCCCCAGTACTGGTCGGCCTGGCCGTAGGCCTCGTGGCGCAGGCCGAGGCTGTCCCAGTACAGGGCGACGGCCCGCGCGCCGCCGTCGAAGCGCCCGAACACCGCGCCCTTGTGGCTGCTGAGCCAGGTCGACCAGGCGGTGGCGCCCCCGAGCGACAGCTCGACCTTCATCACCACGTGCGCCGGCGACACCAGGGTCGGCTGGACCCGCACGACGTCGCCGCGCCCGTCGCCATCGACGTCGACGAGGCGTAGCCGATCGACCGCGGCCCGGGCCGGGCCGAGCACGACCGGCCCGAGGCTGGCGTCGGGGAAGTAGCCCCAGCAGCCGTCGCTGCCACACCCGGGGAACACGCCGAACACGTCGTCACGCTCGCCTGCGTCGAGGCGGCCGACCCGGAAGTCGGCGGCGCGGCGTGGCTCGGTCCGCACCAGCTGCCACGGGCCCACCCCGGCGCTGGCGAGCTGCCATGTGGCGCCGTCGGTGAGGATCAGGTCGGCGCGGGGGTCGCCGTCGAACCGGCCGACCAGCACGTCGGCCAGCCGCACGCCGGCGCGCAGCAAGGTCCAGTCACCCTCGCCGCCGAAGCGGATCTGCAGGCCGAGGGCGTCGGGCCCGTCGCGCACGACGTCGGCCCGGCCATCACCGTCGAAGTCACCCAGGCGGAGCTGCTTGCCCTGCTCCGTCGCCAGGGCGCGGAAGTGCCAGGCGGTCTGGCCCGAGAACGACACGTAGTGCGCGGCCCCGGTGGCCAGCAGCAGGTCGTCGAGGCCGTCGCCGTCGAAGTCGCCGACCTCGAGGTCGGCGGTCGGGTCGGCGATCTCGAAGCGGTTGCGCTCGACGACCAGCGCGTCGGGATGCAGCAAGAAGTGATAGAGGTCGAAGAACGTGCGCACGGCCTGCGACGAGCCCTCGAACTCGAGGTAGCCGTCCTCGTGCTGCTGCCGGGTCACGTTGTCGGCGAAGCGGGCGCCGACGCAAGGCGTGCCGCGCAGGTAGAAGTTGTTGCGGTCGGCGCCGAAGAAGGTGTTGCCCGCCACCTCGATCCACTCGCCGGCGATCCCGCCGCGCGCGCCGCACGCGAACAAGCCGAGGATCGAACATCCGTCCCCGGTGCCATGCACGTCGAAGTCCTGGTTGCCGTCGTGGCCGTGCAGGTGGACCAGGTTGCCGGTGGCCCAGTAGCTGACCCCACCCGACGCCGCCGCGGCGATGGCGTGGCGGTTGTGAAGGAACGTGTTGCCCAGCACCGAGGCGTGAGCGTCGCCGCTGGCCACCACGCCGTAGCCGTCGGTGTCGTCGCGGTTGTTGTGGTGCAGGTAGTTGCGCCAGGCCGCGCCCGACACCCGGTCGACCGTCTGGCCGCCGCACCGGCAGGCATCGAGCGGCAGCTCCTCCTTGGGCGGTCGTTGCCCCCACACGTTGACCGCGCCGCCGGTCCAGCCCTCCATGTCCATGTGGTCGACGTCCTCGCGCATCGGCACCGGCTTGTCGACGTCACACGCCTGCGGGTACACCGCGCCGGCCGGATGGGTAGCGAGCATGACGCCGTAGGACCGCTCGGCGCAGGACTCGACCAGGTCGAGCTTGAAGCCGGTCACCCGCGCGCCCTCTCCTTGCAGGAAGAACGCGGTGTCCTGGTCGGCGCACGGCCCGGCCGGCTTGAAGCCGATCCAGGTGGTGCCGCCGTGGAAGTGCTCGCGCCGGCCCTGGTTGCGGCGGCCGCTGCGCACGGTGACGCGTGGCCCGACGCCGAGGCCAGCGCTGATCGTGAAGCGCGCGCCGGGCTCGATCTCGACCACGGTGCCGGGCAGCGCGCTGGCGAGGGCATCGCGCAGGCCGGCCTCGTCGCCGACCGGGACGAAGCCGCTGGTCGGGTACGGCGAGCGGCCGAGCGGCACGAACTCCCAGTAGTCGGCCTCGTCGAGCCGGCGTGGCGCCAGGCCGAGCGGGCTGCCGTCGGCGCCGCTGTGGCTGAGCACCGCGACCATCAGGTCGGGCAACACCTCGTCCTTGGTCGGGCCGAGGCGGATGCTGTCGCCGTCGAGCATCCACACCGGGTTGGGCCCCCGGTCGGAGCACGGCAAGGCGACCAGCGACGCCCCGGCCAGCGCCTCACCGGGCCGGGGCTGGACACACCGGTCCAGCACCCGCAGCTCGACCAGGCGATCGGCGCGCTCGAGCACCTGCACCCGCCGCTCCGGCAGGCTGGCGTCACAGCGGGCGAGCACCACCTGGTCCTTCTTGGGGTCGAGCGCCAGGCACTTGCCGGCCAGACCCTGCACCTCGAACTCGTCGCTCACCGGCTCGCCCTCGAGCGCGCTGGTGCGCTGGCCCAGCTCCTCGGCGGGAACGCAGGCGGGGAGGACGCAGGCGAACAGGGTGGCGGCGCGGACACGGGCAGGCGTCATGCCGCCGCCTGGAGCAAGCGACGGGCCAGCGCCAGGTGGCCGCGATCACGGCGGCCGGGCCGCTGTGTGGTCGAAGCGGCCGCGCGACCTGGGTGGTCAACGGGCAGTGCCACTTTGTGCCAGCGGCGGGCGAGACCACACCGCCCGACAGCCGGTAGGCTGCCGCCCATGTGGATCAACCGCCTCCTGGGCACGCTGCTCGTGCTGACCCTGCCGGCCGTGGCCCTGGCCCAGCCCGACCCGAACCAGCCGCCGCCGCCGCCCGGGCCGGCCCCGTCCGAGCCCGCGCCACCGCCCGAGGTGGTGCCCGCGCCGCCCGCGCCGGCCCCGGTCGCGCCGATGCCGGTCGCGCCGATGCCGCCGGGGGTGGGCCCGGTCGCCCCGGTGCAGGCCCCGCCCGCGCCGCTGGCCGAGGCCGGCGTGCTGGCCGACGCCAACATCGGCCGCACCTACCTGGCGCCGACGGCGCTGATGTCGCCCAAGGGGTCGTGGACGTTCTCGGACTGGGAGCTGTTCTTCATCGGCGGCTCGTATGCGTTCACCGACAACCTCTCGCTGTCCGCGGTCACCCTCATCCCGGTGTCGAACAATCAGCCGTTCATCGGCATGTTCACGGCCAAGGCCCGCGTCATCCGCCAGCCGCGGTTCCACCTGGCGGCGCACGCCTCGCTCGGCATCGTCGCCGACGACGGCGACAACGCCAACGCGCTCACCTTGGGCGGCGTCGCCACCTACTGCACCAGCCCCGACTGCGCCTCCAACCTGAGCGGCTTCGTCGGTGGCGGCTTCGCGTACGAGGACCAGTCGGCGGTGCCCCTCATGCTCTCGGGCTCGCTGGTGCAGAAGCTCGGCAAGCGGATCAAGCTGGTGCTCGAGGTCGACACCGGCGCCGTCCTCGGCGAGATCGACGCGGTCGCCGACGGCTTCCTGTTCTGGTACGGCCTGCGCTTCACCTCGGCCAACCTCGGCGTCGACCTCGGGCTGGTCAAGCCGATCTACGACGGCAGCGGCGACGACGAGCTCCTGCCGCTGGGTTACCCGGTGGTGAGCTTCACCTACCGCGGCTTGCCGAGCGACTGATCCCCACGGCCTCCGGCCCGACGGCTCAGGTCCGGGTCATAGCGCGTCCTCGAGCGCCGTGGTGATGGTGGCCAGGCTGGTCAGGCGCGCGTGCCGCTTGCAGTTGGCGGCGATCAGGGTCCACGGCGCCACCTCGGTCGAGGTGCGCTCGACCATGTCGTTGACGGCCAGCTCGTATCGGCTCCATCGGTCGCGGTTGCGCCAGTCCTCGGCGGTGATCTTCCACCGCTTGAAGCCGATCTCCTCGCGCTCGCGGAACCGCCGCAGCTGCTCCTCCTGGTCGATGTGCAGCCACAGCTTGACCACGATGGTGCCGTGCGCGACCAGCTGCTCCTCGAAGTCGTTGATCTCGCCGTACGCGCGCATCCAGTCGGCCTCGGCGCAGAAGCCCTCGACACGTTCGACCAGGACCCGGCCGTACCACGACCGGTCGAACAGGGTGAGCCGACCGTCGCGCGGCAGGTGGCGCCAGAACCGCCACAGGTACGGGTAGCGCCGTTCGTCGCCGCTCGGCGCCGCCACCGGCACCACCCGGTACATGCGGGCGTCGAGCGCCTCGGTCACGCGGCGGATGTTGCCGCCCTTGCCGGCGGCGTCGACGCCCTCGTACACCACCACGGTCGAGCGGCCCTTGCGCGCGGCCCGACGCGCCAGCGCGCTGAGCGTGCCCTGGGCCAGGCCGAGGCGCTCGCGGTAGTCGTCCTCGGCGACACGCGCGCTCAGGTCGAGGCGCGACAGGATGGTGATGGTGGCCGGCGCCGGCCGCGGCTCGGCCGGTGCCACCCGGTCCGGGCCCAAGCCGGGACCGATCGGGGCTGCCGACGGCGGCGCCGGCGCTCGCCGCGCCGCCAGCTGGGCGACGATGCGGTCACGCACCAGCTGCCCCACCGTCAGCGTCTGGTAGCGGCGGCAGGTGGCCTCGACCACCGTCCACGGCGCCGCGCCGACCGAGGTCCGGCGCAGGGCCTGGCTCGACACCCGGCGGAAGCGCTCGTACATCGCGAAGTGCTCCCAGTCGGCGTCGGTCACCCGCCACGCCGTGGCCGGGTCCTTGCTCAGCGTGCGCAGGCGCTTCTTCTGGCGATCGCGCGACAGGTGCATCCACAGCTTGATGATCACCGCGCCGTCCTCGACCAGCAGGCGCTCGAACGCGACCACCTGGCCGAGCCGGTGCTCGAACTCGTCGTCGCCGATGCGCTTGTAGGCGCGATCGACGATGGGCCCGGAGTGCCAGCCGCCGAAGAAGACGCCGATCTTGCCGCGCGGTGGCAGCGCCCGCCAGAACCGCCAGAACGGCGGCCGCTCGCGCTCCTCGTCGGAGGCCGGCCCGAGCGCGAAGGTCTCGACGTAGCGCGGATCGATCCACTCGAGCAGGGTGTTGATGGTCTCGCCCTTGCCGGCGCCGTCGACGCCGCCGACGATGATCAGCACCGGGAAGTCGGCCTCGCGCAGCGCCGCCTGCGCCGCCAGCAGCTCCTCGCGCAGCGGCGCGACCGCCCGCTCGTACTCGGCCTTGTCGACGGTGCGCCCGATCTCGGCTGCCTCGAACATGGGGCGATTGTACGCCGCGGCCACGGTCCGCTCGCGCCAGGGCCGCGGGTGGCGAGTGCGCAACCGCTGCGACCCGACGCGCCACCTGCGCCGGCGGTCGTAACGGCGCGCCGGCCCGTGTTACCAACGGCGGATGATCGGTTCGCTTCGTGGCGGCGCGGCGCGGCTCGGGCTCACGCTGGCCGTCGTCGTCCTCGGGGGCCTCGGGTGCAAGGGCAAGCCGCACGACGCCGGCAACCCTGGCGGCGGCAGCGGCGGTGGGATCACGCCAGGCAGCGGATCGAGCGGGCCGGCGACGGCCGGGCTCGACGCCGGCGGCGGCGCGCGCCGCCCGGCACCCACGCCCGCGCTGGCGGTGCGCGACGTCGAGGCCCTGGTCGCGCGCTGGCTGGCGGCGCAGAACGCCGGCGACTTCGCGGCGTACCAGGCGCTGTACGCCGATCCGTTCACCGGGGTGCGGCGGTCCGGCAAGAAGACGCTGCGCTTCGATCGCGCTGGCTGGCTGGCCGACCGCAAGAAGATGTTCTCCCGGCCGATGGTGGTCAGCGCCGGTCGCGTGACCATCGCGCCGGCGCCGGACCGGGCCCACGTCACCTTCGAGCAGACCTGGGCCTCCGGCACCTACCGCGACGTCGGGCCCAAGGTGCTCACGGTGGTCGCCGTCGGCGCCGAGCTGCGCATCGGCCACGAGGAGCTGCTGGCGTCGCGGCTGGCGCCGTCCCCTGGCGGCGACGATCTGCTCGCGACCCTGTGGCTGGGCCGGGCCGGCCGCGTCGTGCTGCCCGGCCGCCTCGACCCCGACCTGGCGCTGACGAAGCCGACGCTGCTGGCCGGGGCCCTGCCCACACGCGATCCCGAGTGCGACAGCGACCCTCCCGACTACGAGCAGGACAACAACCGCTTCTACGCGTGCCGGGCCAGCGACCCGACCATCGCGTCCGACACCTTCATCGCCGAGGCCGCGGTCGCGGCGCGTGCCCTGCCACCGCCGCTGCGGGCGCTGACCGGGCGCGAGGTGGTCAGCTACGACCAGGCCGGCGCCGCCTGCGCCGGGGTCCTCACCGCGCCGATGGCGTACGCCGAGCGCCGCACCACCGCCGAGCGCGCCAGCGAGATCGGCACCAGCCGGGGCCAGCTGGCCACCGGCGTGCTCGACACTGCGCCGGTGCTGACCGCGACCATCACCGCCTGCCCGGCCCCGGTGTTCGCCCGCCCGGCCGGGACCCCCGCGCCGCTGTTCTGGCGCACCACCGAGGTGCGCGGCCCGGGCGCCGCGCCGGTGCTCGACGCGCTGCACGCGCTCGAGGGCTACGGCGAGTGGGACGGCGGTCCGGAAGGTCCCCCGACCGAGCGCGTACTCGAGGCGGTGGCACCCGGCGGCGGCGACCGGCTGGTGCTGGCCTGGGCCGAGGGCGCGCGCGACTGCTCGACCCCGGGGTTCGTCGCCGGCCTGTGGCGCGTGCGCGGCGGCGCCGGCGGCAGCACGCCGCGGTTCGAGCTGCTGTTCGAGGAGGCCTCGACCCCGCTCACCGCGCTGCTGGTGGTCGACCTCGAGGCCGACAGCCGGCCCGAGGTGATCCTCGACGACGGCTTCCTGCTCGAGGACCGCGGCAGCTACGCCCGCGCGCTGGCGGTCGAGTTCGCCGACGAGCTGGCGCCGTGCCTGTGCGATGTCGAGAGCTTCGGCTGCGGCACCCGCTAGCCCTCCGCCCCCACCACCCGCCGCGACACGTGGCCGTCATCGTGGCCGTGGCCGTGGCCCTGATCGCCCCCGTGATCGTGGCCGCGCTCGTGAACGGGAACGACGCCGTGATCCTGATCGATCCCGCCGTGACCGCCGTACCCGCCGCGCCGCCCCTGCCGTCGAAGATCGCCCGTGCTCACCCGCAACGGCGGTACCCTGGTCACCTCCATGCGCCCCCTGCCCCGGTCGATCGCCGCCACGCTCGTTGCCGCGGCCGTTGCCGCGTGTGGCGACAACCGCCCCGCCGAGCCCGACGCCCGCGCCGGCGCCGGCGACCTGCCCGATCCGGCCGACCTCCCCATCCTCGACGCGCCGCCCGACCCGTTCGTGACCTTCACCGGCGCGTCGATCACCACCCCGGCGCAGTGGGCGGCCGTGCGCCGGCCCGAGCTCGAGCGCCTGTTCCGGCACTACGTGTACGGCTTCGCCCCGCCCGCCCCCGGCAACACGACCGTGACCGAGCTGGCCGCGGCCGACCTCGCCGGCGGCGTCAGCTACCGCGAGTACGAGGTGCGGTTCGGCCCGGCCGCCACCCCGCCGCTGCACCTGGCGGTGTTCCGCCCGACCGCGGCGACCGCGCCGGTGCCGGTCTTCCTCATCCTCAACGCATGCGGCAACCACACCGTGTCGGCCGCACCCGAGGTGCGGACGTCGACGGCGTGGAGCGACAGCGGCTGCGACCCGGCGCGCGGCAGCCAGGCCGACCGCTTCGCCATCGACGCGATCATCGGCCGCGGCGCCGCCCTGGCCACCTTCCACCAGAGCGACGTGGCGCTCGACGACCCGCGGGATGAGCTCACCAGCGGGGTGTTCGCGCACTTCACGATCGACGCCCCGGCCAAGGCCCGCTGGGGCACGCTGGCGGCGTGGAGCTTCGGCATGAGCCGGGCCATCGACGCGCTGCTCACCCGGCCCGAGCTCGACGGCGCCCGCATCGCCACCGTCGGCCACTCGCGCCGTGGCAAGGTCGCGCTGCTGACCGCCGCCGTCGACGACCGGGTGGCGATGGCCCTCCCGCACCAGTCGGGCACCGGCGGCGCGACGTTGACCCGGAGCGACCTGGGCGAGCCGGTGTGGTCGATCAACCTGGCCTTCCCGCACTGGTTCGACGACCACTACGTCGGCTTCGGCGACGAGGAGCGGCGCCTGCCGGTCGACCAGCACCTGCTCATCGCCCTGGTCGCGCCGCGCCCGGTCCTCATCAGCAACGGCGCCGACGACACCTGGGCCGACCCGCCCGGCGCCCTGCGCGCCGCCGAGCTGGCCGACCCGGTCTACGAGCTGCTCGGCCGGCCCGGCCTGGTCACCGACGGCGCCGGCGCCATCGACCCGACCGGCGACCTGGTCTGGCACCAGCGCGACGGCGGCCACGCCCTCGAGGGCCGCGACTGGGTCACCTTCCTCGACTTCGCCGCCGCGCACTGGTGAGCCGCGGTGGCGGCCGTCGTGTCGCTCACACGTCGCGGCAGCGGCGGTCGTCGGCTGGGCAGACGAAGCGGACGTGGAAGTGGTTGAGGTGATTGCGGGCGTGGCGGATGATCGGCCCGAACCAGTCGTTGATGCGCGAGCTGCCGTGGCCGCGCCGGCGCGCCTCGGCCTTGAGCGCGGCGTGCAGGCTGCTGTCGATGAAGATGTAGTGGGCCTGGCCGTTGGTCAGCCAGTGCTCGAGCAGGGTCCACATCGGCGCCACCGCCAGCGACGACGACGACACGTTGGTCGGCGGGCAGCCGGCGTCGTCGTCGCAGCTGGCCCGGAAGTAGGTCAGGTCGGCGTCGCGGCCGGTCTGGTGGCTGGCGTGGGGCCAGGCCCCGCCCGGCACACCACCACGCTGCACGCTGATGTCGCGCACCTGGATGCGCTGCGCGCTGGGGTGCGCCGCCGCCACCACGTCGAGGCCCTCGCCGATCCAGCGCAGGGTCTCGTCGGTGCCCCAGGTCGCGCGCCGCCCGGTGGTGGCGACGACGTAGCCGGGGTGCGGCTGGATCTGCGCGCCGTTCCTGAGCGAGCCGTTGTTCGGCTTGTTGATCGACTCGGTCGCGCTCGGCCCCATGCCGCCGGTGTTGACGTTGCACAGGTAGCGCGAGTTCGACCAGCCGATCATGCCGTTCCAGTCGTTCTCCACCCAGGTCCCGCTGGCGGCGCGGATGGTGACGATGCCGCCGTCCGGGATGGCCCGCAGCACCGCGAACGAGGTGCCGGCGCCGCTGCGCTGGTTGAGCTCGCTGGCGCCGCACACGCGCTGGGTCGAACCCACCGCCGGCACCGAGCGGCCGTCGCTGCCGTCGGCCTTGCCCAGGTCGGTGTCGTCGGCCGGATCCAGCTCGACGTCGTCCTCGTAGAACTCCTCCTCCTCGGAGCCACAGCCAGCCAGCGGGGCCAGCACGGAGATCATCGACAGCAGGGAGATCGCCAGCGTGGGGTGCTTCACGGTTCGGAGCAGCAGCAACCCAGGCGCCACTGGCCCGATCGCGCAAGCCCCGCGAATCGCGCAGCCGCCGCGCGGGTGGGCGCTGCCCCCGGTCGGCACTGGCTACTCGAGCTTGCCGCCCACGGCCCGCAGCCAGCGCTGCCCCGGGGTCCACCGCTTCGTCGCTTTTCTCGGAACCTTTGGCCGGCCTCGGGGTGTAACAGGCATGTTCGTCATGGCCGCCCGTCCAGCTCCCGACCCAGGCGGCCCGGCCGCGCCAGGTGACGCGATTGGCCCGACCACCGGCCCGGGCCGCGAGGTCGACGACCTCACGCTGCGGCTGGCCATCCGTGGCGACGCCGTCGCCCTCGGCCGCGTGGTCGCCCACTACCACCCGACGGTCCATGCGCTGGTGTGGCGCATGTGCGCCGGGACCGATCCGGCCAGCGTCGACGACCTGGTGCAGGACGCGCTGCTGCGCACTTGCCGCGGCCTGGCCCGGTTCGACCCGGCCGGGCCGGCCCGACCGTCGACGTGGATCCTGACCATCACCACCCGCGTGGTGCTCAACCACCGCCGGCGCACGCCGAGCCTGCCGCTCGACGCCGCGCCCGAGCCGCGTGCGCCCAGCCACCACGGCGCCGACCACGGCATCGACCGCGCCACCCTGGCCCGGGCCATCGCCGCCGCGGTCGCCACGCTCGGCGACGACCAGCGCGCGGTCCTGGTGCTGCGCGAGTTCCACGAGCTCGACTACGCCGCCATCGCCGACGCGCTCGACCTCGACGTCGGCACCGTCAAGTCGCGCCTGGCCCGGGCTCGGGCCCAGGTCCGCGCCGAGCTCACCCGCCGCCTGCCCGACCACCTCGCCGCCCAGTTCGGAGGCACGCCATGACCACCCACGATCCCGACCGCCTCGACCTGACGGCCTGGCAGCCGCCGGCGCCGGCGCCCCTCGACGTCGCCGCGCTGGTGGCCCGCGCCGCCGAGACGCCGGCCGTCGCCAGCGCGCTCGAGCCCGGTGCCGCCAGCGCCACCGCCCGTGCGCCGCGCCGCCTCCTCGCGCTGGCGTTCGCGCTCGGCGCCGTGGCCGCCGCGATCGCCACCTGGCTGATCGTGCGCGGCGGCGCCGGCAGCGATGGCACCACCTCGACCCCGACCGAGAATGTCGGCGCCATCACTCCACCCCCTGCCGCTGCCGCTGGGCCGACGCCGACGCCCCAGAATTCCGAGGACGACCGTGGCACCGGCGCGGCCCCGCCGGCGCCGGTCCATCGCGCGCCGGCCACCGCCTCGGACCAGCTGCCGTCGGTCGACGACGCCACCAACCCGCTGGCGGCTGCGTGCCGCGCCAGCCAGGGCGCACGCGCCACCACCCTGTGGAAGCGCCGCCCCGACCTGCGCGCCGCGGCCCGCACGTCGTGTATCGGCGTGGTCGACGCGGCCCTCGACGACGCGCCGAGCTGTGACCTGCCAGCCGAGCTGCACGACGCCGCCGCGCGGGCGTTCGACGACGGCGACTACCGCACGGCCACCGTCCTGTACGAGCGGGCCCTGCGCTGCAGCCGCGGCGACACCTCCGTGCCCGAGCGGCTGCTGCTGTCGGCGTGCCGGGCCGACGACCGGGCCAGGGCCCGGCGTTACTGGCGTCGCTTCCCGAAGCTGCAGCGCCCGCTGGCCCAGGCCTGCGCCGGGGTGGTCGACGCTGCCAGCGCGCCGACCAAGCCCGACTGCAGCCGCGCCGACGCGCTGGACCGGGCCGGCAAAGAGGCCTTCGCCTCTGGCCAGTACGCCGAGGCCTCCTCGATCTACCAGCAGGTGCTGCTGTGCCGACCGGCCGATCCGACCATCCAGAAGCGCGCCCTGTTGATCGCGTGTCGGGCCAAGGACCGGCCGACCGCGCGGCGGCTCTGGGCCAAGTACCCCGCGATCCGAGCCCAGCTGCTGCAGACCTGCACCGGCGTGGTCGACCCGTGACCCGGCGCACCTGATCCACGGCGCGGCCCCGGTCGTACCCGTGATACCACCGTGCCGAGCATGAGGACGACCGGCTTGCCCAGGCACGTGGTGGCGCGCGCCCGCCGGCGCCAGCGCCGCCTGGCCGTGCTGGCCCTCGTGCTGTGGGTCATCGGCGTCGAGGTCGCGCCCGGCGTCCACGTGGCCTGGCACGACGCGCTGGCCCACCATGACCACCACGCGCCGCCAGCGGCCGGCACGCAGGGTGCCGGCCCGCGCGTCACCGTCCACACCGGCGCCGGCCACGCCCACGACGGCCAATGGCACGCACACGGCGACGCCACCGCGGCCAGCCCCGGCGCCGACCCGGCCGCGCGTGGTCCGCGCCTGCACCTGCCCGGCACGCCCGACCGACCCCTGGGCGATCCGGGCCACGGCGCCGGCAGCCTGGCCCACCACCAGCTCGCCCTCGCCGCCCCGGCGCCGGCCGTGCTGGCGCCGCTGCCCGTCGTCCGCCACGCCACCACGCTGGTCACCTCGGCCAGCCGCTCGCTCATCGCCGCCAGCGTGCCCATCGCCGGCGCGCGTGGCCCGCCGGCCTGACCCGCCGCGTCCACTCACTCCCTCCGGGCCACGCCAGGCGCGCCGCGCCGCGCCCGTGGCCACCCTCGCGCTCGTCGCCCGACGAGGAGCTCGCCTCATGTTGCTCGCCGATCTGCTCCATCACCTCACCGCCGCGATCACCGCGCTGCACGTCCCCACCGCCACCCCGCCACCCGGCCCGGCCGCGCCGGCGCCGTCGTTGCCTGCCCCGTCCGCGCTGAGCGGCCTGTCCGACGAGGACCTGCTGGCGCTGGCCGCCGCCGACGAGACCATCGCCATCACCAGCGACGCCCCGGCCGAGTCGGCGTCGTCGGTGTACCTCGACACCGGCCGGCTCCGGACCCGGCCGCGCACGCAGCCGTCGGACCTGCTGCGGCAGGTGCCCGGTCTGGTGGTGTCGCAGCACGCCGGCGGTGGCAAGGCCGACCAGTACTTCATCCGCGGCTTCGACGCCGACCACGGCACCGACGTCGCCATCTTCGCCGACGGCGTGCCGGTCAACCTGACCTCGCACGGGCACGGCCAGGGCTACGCCGACTCGCACTTCCTGATCCCCGAGACGATCGCCTCGGTCGCCGTCCACAAGGGCCCGTACGCCGCACGCTACGGCGACTACTACACCGCCGGCGCCATCGAGCTGACCACCCTCGATCAGATCGACGGCCCGACCGTGTGGGTCGCCGGCGCCGCCCCGATCGGCGAGGCCGACACCCGGTACAGCAACCAGGACCGCCGCCTGGTGGCGATGGCCAGCCCGCGCCTGCGCCGCGACCACGAGGACCGCAGCCTGCTGGCGGTGCAGGTCGCCGAGAACGATGGGCCGTTCCTTCACCCGCAAGACTTCCGCCAGGGCAACGCACTGGGGCGGTGGAGCGGCGAGGTCGGCCCGGGACGGCTCAGCGTGGCCGGCACCTGGTACGACGGCCGCTGGAACCAGTCGGGCCAGCTGCCGGCGGGAGAGGTCGCGGCCGGCCGGCTGCCGCGTTTCGGCGCGATCGACCCGACCGAGGGTGGCGCCGCCATACGCGCGTCGATCGCCGCCGGCTACCAGGTCCGCGACGACGAGGCGCGCTCGACCTGGCGCGTGCACGGCTACGGCGTGCGAAACCAGCTCGACCTGTTCTCCAACTTCACCCTGTACGCACGCGACGCCGTTCACGGCGACCAGATCGGCCAGCGCGACGACCGCGTGCTCGTCGGCGCCAGCGCCAGCTACGAGCGGGCGGTGACCGTCGGGGCCACCGAGGCGCTGCTCAGCGCCGGCGCCCAGCTCCGGTTCGACGCCGTCACCACCAGCCTGCGCCACACCGAAGCCCGACGTGACCTGGCCACCTGCTTCGGCGCCGACGCCGGCCCGTGTAACCACAGCCGCAACCGCATCGGCACCGTCGGGATCTACGCCGAGGCCGACGTGGTGCCAACCCCGCGCCTGCACCTGCGGCCGGGCCTGCGCGTCGACGGCTTCACCTGGTCGGTCGACGACCTGGCGGCCACCGCCGGTGATCCCGACCGCACCACCGCGGGGCGCACGCGGGCCGCGATCGTCAGCCCCAAGCTGTCGGCCGAGCTGCACGAATCCGACGTCATGACCTTCTTCGCCCACGTCGGCACCGGGTTCCACTCCAACGACGCCCGCGCCGCGGTCGCCAGCGACGGCCAGGGCGCGCTGGCCCGCGCGGTCGGCGGCGAGCTCGGCCTGCGCATGAAGCCACACCCGCGCGCCCGCCTGGCCGCCGACGTGTGGACCCTGGCGCTGGCGTCGGAGCAGGTGTGGAGCGGCGACGCCGGCGGCACCTCACCGTCGGACCCGACCCGGCGCAGCGGCCTCGACCTCGACGGCTCGCTCGCCGTGACCGACTGGCTCGACCTCGACGCCAACGTGGCGTGGGCCCGGGCCGCCGTGGTCGCCAACGCCGGCAACGGCGGCGCGCTGGCGCTGGCGCCGCGCTGGATGGGCTCGGGCGGCGTGTCCATCCACGACACCCACCGCCTGCTGTCGCTGCGCGCGCGCGGCCTGGCCGACCGGCCCGGCAACGAGGACGGCACCCTCACCGCCGAGGGCTACCTCCTGCTCGACCTGGTCGGGTCGTGGCGCCGCGGCGACCTGACCGCCGAGCTGACCATCACCAACCTGCTCGACCAGCGCTGGCGCGAGGCACAGTTCGCCGAGGCGTCGCGGGTGGCGCCCGGCGCCGACGTGATCGAGCAGATGCACTTCACCCCGGGCGCGCCGCTGACCGCCACCGTCCGGGTCGCCTACACGTTCTGAGGCGCGCGCCGCGCCGGCTCCGGTACGATCGGCCCATGCGCACCCTCACCACCGCCCTGCTGCTCCTGGCCCTCGGCGCCCTCTCCGCCTGTGGCGCCGCCACCTCGACGACCCGGCGCGCGCCGAACTGCGAGGGCTGTCACCTGCAGCTGCAGTAGCCCGACGCGATCACGGCGTCGGCGCGACGGCGGCATCGA
>JAGPCO010000062.1:0-3069 GCA_018058095.1 Kofleriaceae bacterium | reverse complement strand
CCTCGGCGCCCTCTCCGCCTGTGGCGCCGCCACCTCGACGACCCGGCGCGCGCCGAACTGCGAGGGCTGTCACCTGCAGCTGCAGTAGCCCGACGCGATCACGGCGTCGGCGCGACGGCGGCATCGACGGCGGCCGGCGGCTCGAGCGCCTGCTGGCACAACGCGTAGGCGTTGACCGCGCCCGAGCCCATGCAGTACCAGCGCGCACCCACGGTGTCGTCGTCGGAGAAGCCGTCCGGCCAGCTGCGCAGGTGGTGGCTGTCCTCGCCGTCCTGCCCACCCGAGCAGCCGCCGCCGAGCAGCCGCTCGCGTGGCTGGCACGCGGCGAACACGTAGTTCTCGGCGGTGGCCCAGCGCACCTTCACCTTGGGCCCGGCGAGCATCGGCCGCTCGGCCGTGTCGTCGACCGCACCCGCCTGCGTCAGCATGTCCCGCGCGGCCTGCTCCCCGACGGCGCAGCGCCCGCGCCGGCAGGCCAGCGGCGCCTCGCAGTCGCCAGAGTCACCACACGGGTGGCCCAGCCCGCGCCGGCCCTTGCAGCCGGCGGCGCCGGCGGCGATCGCAGCCATCAGCAGCACGAGGGAGAGGCCGGCCAGGCGCCAGCGGATGGACGGTGACACGACCCAGTCTCCCACGATCCGCGTCAGGCCGGGCTGACCGGGACTGGCGCCAGCGCGGCACGAGCGGCGGCGATGGCCTCGGCGGTGCCGCCCAGCGCCAGCTCGTCGCCGAGCGCGAGCGGCGTGTGCGGGTCGGGCGGGGCGACCACCCCGCCGCGCCGGACCACCAGCACCGACGCGCCGGTGCGGGCACGCAGGTTGAGCTCGACCAGGCTGTGGCCGATGGCCGGGCTGCCGGCCTCGAGCGCGGCGACGGCCACGCCGGGAAAACCCGGCAGCGAGGTCTCGAGCGCCGCCGTCGCCTCGGCCGACGCCGCCCCGGCGTCGTCGGGCGCGGCCCGCTGCGTCGCCAGCAGCTCGGCCAGCAACGCGACACCCGCGCTGGCGTGGCCGTCGAGATCGCGGATGGCGCGGCGCGCCAGCACCAGCAGGCCGGCCACCGCGACGGCGAGGCCGAGGCCGGACAGCGGCACCACCGGCAGGGTGATGACGACGATGGGCAGGCCGACCGCCAGCAGCAGCGCGACCTCGAGCACGACGATGAGGGCGCGGCGCGGGGCCCGGCCCAGGTCGAGCTCGCTGGCCGGGCGGGCTGGCACCACCTGCTCGGCCAGCTGCGTCGCCAGCCGGCGCAGGTGCCGGGCCAGGCCGAGCGCGAACACCAGCGCCAGCAGGCCGGCGGCGACGACCAGGCCGATCTCGGCCACGCGCGCGGTGCCGACCACCTCCCGCGTCCAGCCGGCGATGTGCGGGTAGGCCAGCCCGGCGCCGACCAGCACCCCGGTCAGGACCGCGGCGTCGACGATGAGCAGCACCACGGTGCGGCGGATGGCGCGCCAGCTGGTGCCGGGCCCGGCCCCGCCCGCGCGCAGGCGGCCCAGCCACGACTCGTAGAACGTGGCGAACGTCTGCACCGCGTGCGGCAGGCGGGCGTCGACGCGCGCGGCGATGGTGGCGCCGTGCCGGACCAGCAGCGGCGTGGTCGTCGCCGTCACGCACGCCACCGCGACCATCACCGCCAGCAGGCTGGGCGAGGCCACCCCGGTGCTGATGGCGACGCCGGCGATGATGAACGAGAACTCGCCGATCTGCCCCAGCGTGAGGCCGGCCCGCACCGCGGCGCGCGGGTCGCCGCTGGCCAGGAACGAGCCGAGCGTGACCGCCAGCGGCTTGCCGATGAGGACCACCGCGGTCAGCACCGCCGCGCTGCCGGCGTGGTCGAGCATGAGCGCGGGGTCGACCGTCATGCCGACGGCGAGGAAGAACACCGCGCCGAAGCCGTCGCGCAGCGGCTCGATCAGCGGCTCGAGGGCGTGGGCCTGGCCCGACTCGGCCACCAGCACGCCGGCGATGAAGGCGCCGAGCGCGACCGAGAACCCGGCCCAGTGCGCCAGGTAGGCGCCGCCGAAACACACCGCCAGGCCGGCCATCAGCAGCGCCTCGCGCCGGCCCAGCCCGGCGGCCAGGCGGATGAGGCGCGGCACCACCAGCAGGCCGCCGACGACCATGGCCAGCGCCACCCCGGCCAGCGTGCCGACGGTGCTGGCCAGCGCGGCCGGGTCGAGGCCGCGGCCGGCGCCGATGGCGGCCAGCACCGCCAGCAGGACGATGGCGATGAGGTCCTCGAACACCAGGATGGCGAACACCGGCCCGGCGGTGTCCTCGGCGCCGGCGTCGGCCAGCGCCCGCGCCACCACCATCGTGCTCGAGATGCCGAGGCAGCCGCCGACGAAGATCGCCGGGGTCGAGGCATAACCGAGCGCCCGCGCCGCGCCGTAGCCGAGCGCGATCATCGCGCCGACCTCGACCAGCGCGGTCACCCCGGCGCCGAGGCCGGTGCGGGCGATGGTACGCAGCCCGAGCTCGCTGCCGATCGAGAACATCAGCAGGATCACCCCGAGCTCGCTCAGCGTCGCCACCAGCGTGCCGTCGGCCACCAGCGGAAACGCCGTGTGCGGGCCGATCAGCGCGCCGGCGACCACGTAGGCCAGCACGCTCGGCAGCCGAAGCCGCTGCGCCGCCAGCACCGCCAGCGCGGCGGCGCCGACGACGATCACCAGATCGGCCAGGACCGGGGCCGGGGTCACGGGATCACCGGCGACGGGTGGTGCGGCCGCCGCCGAGCGGATCGGCGAAGCGGTGGTGGCAGCGCGGGCACAGGCGGAACGCGACCGGCCGTCGCTCGACCAGCTTGTGGTGCCGGCAGTGCGGGCACTGCACCTTCACCATCCGGCTCAGGGCCGCGGCCATCGCGATCGGTCCCGCCATGCCGGGCAGTGTAGCGGCAATCCCGCCGAGGGCGAGCCTCCACCACCCGGCGATCGTGGGTCGCCATCGCCCTCAGAAGAACCAGATCCGAAGGCGCGTCGCGCCCGCGCCGTCGGCCTCGAAGGCCTGCATGGCCGCCCGCAAGGCCGCGAGCTGCGCCGAGCGTCGACCGGTCCGGGCC
>JAGPCO010000061.1 GCA_018058095.1 Kofleriaceae bacterium | reverse complement strand
GCCACGTGCTCGTCCGGCGCCGCCCCGGCCCCGGTCTTGTCGACGGTCACGTCGATGACCCCGGTCGACCGCTTGCGCAGCACGCGCACCGCGCCGTCCCAGCCGTAGCTGGTCACGGCCCCGGCCTGGTTGGTCTCCGTCACCACCCGCCCGAGCGCGTCGCGCCGCAAGGTCCGCACCTCGGCGCCGACCTGGATGCGGCTCACCGCGCCCAGCGCGTCGTACGCCAGGGTCGTGGTGCCGTCGGCCAGCAGCGCCCCGCGCGCGTCGTTGGTCACCCCCACCCCGCTCACCTGCGTCACCACGTCGCGCACGTCGCGCGTGAACGCCGCCGTCGTCGTCGTCCCCACCATCGTCGACACCCGGCCGGCCCGGGCGTCGAGCGTGTACTTCTGCGCCGCCGTGGTCAGCGCCGCCGCCGTCGTCGCCTGCGCGCTCGTCGTCGTCGCGGTCGCCGCCAGCGTGAACGCGCTGGTCGACGAGCTGTCCTCCGCCGTCAGCCGCCCCAGCACGTCGACGCCCGTCACCCGCCGCTCCACCGTCGGCCCGCGCGTCAGCTGCGCCCGCCGCGGCACCCCGTCGAGCGGCACCTGGTGCGTCCACGTCGCGAACGCCGCCGCCGCGCCCACCGCCTCCGCCTGCGTCGTCAGCCGCCCCAGCGGGTCGTAGCCATACGTCGTCTGGACTGTGTTGTAGAGCGTCTTCTTGAGCGCCGCCGTCCCGCTCGCCCCTGGCGCCACCGGGTAGCCCCACGTCGCCAGCGGCTTGGGGTCCCCCTTCACCGTGATCGTCACCGCCCGCCCCATCGCGTCGAACACCCGGTCGATCCCCAGCGACGTCGTCGCGCTCATCCCCAGCGTGTCGCTCACCGCCAGCCCACGCCCGTCGTACCCGTGCGAGCGCAGGTGATTCCCGCCGAGGATGTTGTCGCCCTCGCTGAGGGGGTTCCCCAGCGAGTCCCAGGTCCAGCTGTTGGTCACCGGGGCCTGGGTGCCGTCAGTGCGTGAGGCCGTCCGCATCCGACCCAGGGCGTCGTAGCTGTAGCTCTGGGACACGTCCAGCGTCGGGCTTGGCGCGTCCGCGAACTGAAGGGTCAGGTTGCGGGAGTCGTCGTAGGTGCTGGTCACCACCACCCCGCGCTCATCGGTCTGCTGGTACGGCAGCCCGCTGCCCCCGACATAGGTCGTCGTGCTCACCTGGTTGCTGGGGTTGGTCGTGCGGATGGCGCGGCCGAGCGCGTCGTACGCAAACAGCCAGGTCGACGACGCGACGTTGCCACCCGTGCTGATGCGGCGGACCGGCTGATGGTCGCGGTTGTAGGACAGCGACAACGACTCGACCGGGACACCCGTCACGCCAGGGGTCTGCACCGCGACCACGGTCGGTCGGCCGAACGCGTCGTAGGTGGTGACCTGCTGCGACCCGAGCGTGTTCACCGCCTTGGTCGACCGCAGCAGGTTGTCATAGTCGTAACTCCCGGTAGGGTGCACGGCGGCGCCCACCACGAGGGCTTCGCGCAGCGGCGCCCCCCAGCTGGTCAGCTCGAGCTGGGTGGTCACCAGCCCACCAGGGCTGGGGCTGGTCTGGCGCATCCGCCGGAGCGCCGGCTCGTGCAACCAGGTGGACAAGGCGCCGTCGGGCGAACGGGCCTGGACCGGCCGGCCGGCGCCATCGGTCTGCGTCCAGGTCACGGCGCCGCTGTCGTCGGTCACCGTGACCCGGTGCGCCACGTCGTCGTAGGCGTAGCTGGTCTGCACCATGCCATCGCCGATCCACTGCCGCGTCGGCGAGAAGTGCCACTGCTTGGTGGTCTGGACCCGACCACGCACGTCGCGAACCACCTCGACCATGGACATCAGGCCCGAGTCGGAGATCAGCGGCATCCGGTACACCGCCGGCACACCGCCATTGGCATAGGCCGCCTCCCAGACCACCTCACCCACCGCGTCGAAGCCGCGCCAGACCTGGGTGCCATCGGGCAACAGCGTCTTGACTGGCCGCCCCAGCGCGTCGCGAACGAACGTCGTGACCTTGCCCCGGGCGTCGGTGACGGTCCGGGTCCGACCCATGAGATCGTAGCTGTAACGGACGGTGGTCGCGGTCGCGGTGCCGCCGGTCGGAGCCGACAGGCAGTTGTTGTCCCACGCTGCGGCGGACGCTCCGAGCGCGCCCTGCTGCACCTCCACCACTCGCCCCTCGGCGTCGTAGCTGTAGCGCGTGCGGATTCCTTCGCCGCCGACCTCCTCGAGCACGCGGCCGCTATCGCTGATGTTCCGACACAGCGTGATCGTGGTGGCCGTGCCATCGAGCGCGATCTGCTGCACCTGATCGACATGGCCTGCCACCGTGTACCTGGCGTTGGTTCGCAGCTGGCCTCGAACCACGGCGACCAGCTGGCCGTCCGCGTCGTAGGTGTAGGTCTCCGTGCCGCTCTTGCCATCGCCCGCCCAGGCACGCTGCTCCAGCAGCGGTCCGCCGAAGCTGAACGTCTCGACGAACCCGAGCGGATTCTGGCGCCAGACCACGCGACCGGCCTCGTCGTAGGTGACGGAGCTGGTCAGCGGCGCGGTGCCGCTGGCATCACTGGTGGCCTGTGCCACCCCGCCACCGGCCGGGTCGTAGACCATGGCCGTCACCGCGTTGCCGGGGGCGGTGATGGTGGCCGGCAGCCCGCGGGCGGCCGTCGTCGCCACCGGTGTCACCGTCGTCACCTGGCCGTCGGCCTGCGTGGTCGAGGTCAGGTTGCCGGCGGCGTCGTAGCTGGCGGTCAACGCGGGCTGGCCAGGTCGCAACGGGTCGCCCACGTAGGTGACCCGCGCTGGCGCCGGGGCGTCGGTCGACCGGAACTCCTCCCGCACCGGCGACGGGGTCGGCAGCCCTGGCACCGGCGCGGGCACGGTCAGGCGCCGTGACAGCTGGCCGCGTGCGTCGTACGAGAGGCACACGCGCGTCCCGTCCGGAGCGAGGCCCGCGGTCTGCTGGCCGAGCGAGTCGTAGTTGAACGACCACGCCGCGCCGGTCTCGGCGTTCTCTCGGCGCAGCAGACGATGGCTCGCGTCCGAGTACAGCACCCATCGGGTCCCGTCGAAGTCCTTGAGCAGCGTGGCGTGCGTCGGCTTCGGTCCGGGCGCGGTCGCGCCCGAGCCGACTCGCAGCGGATCCGGGGTGGTCGGGTCGCACGGTGGAACAAACGACTCGCTCGGCGGATCGAAGCCCTGGTAGGGGTCATCGGTCGGGACGGGCGGGATCGCACCAGGCGCGGGGGGGGTGTAGTCGGGCTGCCGGTGGTGGAACACGAACAGCGGATCGACCACCGAGGCCGGATCCGGCGCCGAGAAGATCGGCACGCTGGTGTACAGCGAGGCGGCACGGGTCTCGGCCGCCTTGGTGCCCGCGTTGCTGGGCGCGACTTCGCGGATCCGTCGCCCCTCGATGCCGGTACGCCAGACCGAGGTGGCACGCGCCGGCGCGAACACCGTCGGCCGGAGCGTGCTGGTCGTCACCGCGGCCTGCCCGGTCGTCAGGAAGCGTCCACCAAGCGTGTTGTCGGCGCTCGGGCTGGCAACGGGGGTAACCCAGAGGTCACCGCTGCACGCGCTCGGGGGATCGAGCACGACCTCGGTGTCCGATACCCGCTGCAACCGGAACGGCTGCGTGCAGCTGCCGCTCGACACCACCATCGCGGTCTTCGGCGCACCGGGGTAGGCGTGCAGGACCATCGCGGCGTCGGTGAACCAGGTGAGGCCGTTGCTCAGCAGGCCCTTCGCGGCCGCATCCCCACCCACGGCAACCACACCCGTGCTGCTGATGGACAGGGTCAGATCACCGGCGGGGGAGCTGAGGGGCAAGACCTGGGCGGTCGTCCCCAGCGGGTTGAGCAGCGAGCGACGACGCCCGACGCGCCCGACCATGTTGCTCCCGGATCCCGAGAAGGACATGAAGGCCGCCGGGATCGCAGCTGCGCGGGGTGACAGCGGCACCGAGAACCCGGAGGTGCCGAGCACCCCGTTGGCGTCATCGAAGACGTAGAGCACGTCACCAACCGGCACGAAGACATCGCCCCGGAGATCGGACGGCGTGTTGCAGGTGAATGGGCAGATGTCGACGGTCTCGAACTCGTCCTGGGTGTCGACCGGGGCAGCGGCCCAGGTCGGGGCGCTCGAGGGATACCCGTCGGCCTCGGCTCGGAGATCGCGCTGCCACAGCGAACCCGTGCTCGCGCCGTACTGCTGCGACACGACCGTGTCGAAGTTCGGCTGAGTCCAGTCGGTGCCGTACTCGTTCGTCAGGTACAGCTGGCCGTTGCCATCATAGATGCGGAGCAGGTTGTAGTTGAGGTCGGCCTCGTAGCCGTACTTGACCCAGTTGAACGGGGACACGCCACGACCGGCCGCGACGCACTCGTCCTTGCAGGTCGCCTCGCAGGTCGCGGCGAGATCGAGCTCGGCGCACGCCGCGGGGCAGGCGTAGCGATCACAGGCGGAGTCGCACTGGGACTCGCACTGGCCAAGGCAGGGCGGCATGCAGCCGGTCGTCGGCACCGGCTCGTCGACGCCCCACATGCACGCGCTGGTGCCGTCTTCGATGCAGCTGGCCGTGGACACCGCGAGGCAGGACTGCTCGCGGGTGCGCTCGCGACTGTCTCGCGGACCACCGTACGGATCTTCGCGAGAGGGTGAGCTCGAGATGACGCGGCACTCCACATCGCGCGGGTTGTCGATCGCGGCGCCGAAGCCGAGGAACCCGGCCGCACACGAGGAGTAGTAGCTGACGCCTTCATTGCAGCTATCCTCGTCACAGCCATCGCCGTCGACACAACACTCCACGAAGGAGGACTCACAGAACTCCAGCAGCAGCGCCTGGGTAACGTTCCGGTCACAGCCCTGAAAGGTCAGACACTCGAGTGCATCGAGGATGCTGCCGAAGAAGTTTGAAAGGTAGAAGCCTAGGCCCTGATCCTCGCTCACCGTGCTGGCAGCCGTGCACGTGGCCGCTGCCTCCGGGTCTCCGTTGACCTCGAGGCACACGAACAGGTCACCGCACGTCGACCCGCCAACCAAGGCGGTACACACGTCGTACCCGGCGCTACAGACGCGGTCGACGCGCTCCTCATTGAATAGCGCCACGCAGCCATCGCGAAGCGCGCCGACCGTGGCCGGGTCCTGTTCACAGAGGTTTGACACCGCCGCCGCACAGCCGTCAGGCCCGTTGCGGCACGCATCCCCACAGGCATCTGGACACTGTGCACGGCAGTCGAGCGCACAGGGCTCACACGACGCGAGGCACTCGGCCGTGGCGGTCTGCACCGCTTGGTCGCACGCCCCGCCGGCTTCACAGGAAGCATCCGTGGCGGCGCAGGTCTGCTCACAAACCGCCTCCAGCATGCCCTCCGGGATCCAGGTCCCGCGATGGAGCGTTGCCGCGAAGATGTACTCATACCGCTCGCTCTTGCCCTTCGCGGTGTGTGCTGTGGAAAGGAGACCGTTGGCGTCATACGTGTAGCTGGCCTGTAGCAGCGACGCGCCCTCGGTCACGCTGGTCACGCGCCCAGCCGCGTCATAGACGTACGTCACCAACCGACCTGCGCTGTCGGTCACCGAGGTGACACGCGGCTGGCCGCTGGGGTCCGTGCCCCACACCAGCGTCAGCCCCACCCCGTTGGCGTCGACCCATCGGCTCAACCGGCCCTGGGCATCGAAGTGGCGCACCTCCCCCGTCGGCGCCGACAAGGCCCAGGTGGTCACGCCGGCGTTGATGGTGCCGACCAAGGTCAGGAGGGCGACCTGCGAGCGGTACTCGATCGTCGCGCCGTTGCGCCCGATCTCGCGGAACTGGAGCATGGAGCCCTGGCCGGTGGACAGTCCGAGGGCCGGGCCACATCCGCTACCCTCGACCT
The DNA here is from genome assembly GCA_018058095.1 of Kofleriaceae bacterium. Taxonomy (GTDB): domain Bacteria; phylum Myxococcota_A; class Polyangia; order Haliangiales; family Haliangiaceae; genus JABFXX01. The sequence goes on along the minus strand of JAGPCO010000061.1, from coordinate 37,601 downwards.
GGTTCACGAGGTTCCACGTCCCGATGGCGCCCGACAGGGCCGGGAACCGAGGCGCGGGGTTGGGAGCGGTTGCCGGTGGAGGCGGCGCCGACAGCTCGACATCGGCCAGCTCGCGCAGGACCTGGTTGTAGCCATGGTCCCACGCGGGGCCGAAGGGTCCCCGGAAGTCCACCCGGCTGCGATAGGTCCGGGTGTGGCGAAACGGGACGCCAAACGACGGCAACTCGAGGTCCACCACCGTGTGGATGAACTCGCCGGTGAGCGGGTCGACAGGGTCCAGCGCGAAGGCCGCGCTGAGAGAGTCGCCCTCGGCGTCAAAGCTGTGGGAGGTCCCCTGGGCGAGGGGGACGTTCGGAAGCGCAGCGCCTGCGGCGGCGCGATGCTGCGCCGCCTCGAGCGCGGCCTGCAGGCCGAGCGCCGCGGCCAACCCGCCAGCCCGTGCGGTGAACGCGGACTTGGGGTGGTTCGCCGCCACGAAGTCGTCGGACAGGCCATCCCCGGGCCGCGTGGGAGGCTGCAACAGCTGGGTCAGGTAGGCTGGAGCCTGGAACCGGTCACGCAAGCGCCGCGCCGCGGCGGCGCCGGCGTTCATGCCCACGTCGACGTCGAGGACCGGCTCCAGCTCATCCGCAATTTCGTTCCAGTCGAAGAGCGGCGTGAAGCCTTCGCAGCTGACGCAGCCGCCAGAGAGCGGGTCGCAGTCGAGCTGGCACTGCGCACGTGCAAGGCCCGGACTGGCGACCCACACGCAGGCCGCGACAAGCAGCCCGACCAGGCGGCTAACTAGGGGGGGGGACAAAAGAAAGTCCGATTCGCCGGTGCGGCGACGGCCTTGGGCCCGAGCGACATGAGCAACCTCCCTGAACGACGAACCACCCGACAGCGGCCGCCATGTGGCCGTCTGCCTGATCTCTAGTCGATCGGCGTCGCGGCTGTAAAGCACCAGCTGCCATGGCCGTCAGGCTCCAGAAAGCTGTACCTGGCTGCCCACGCGGCGCCGCGGTCAGAGCCTCGCGACCCGGGATCTCTCCGGGCTCGACGGCCGGGATCTCCGCGGGATCTCACGGGGCGGAGTCGTCATGATCTCGGTGGCTTGCCGCGGTGGGTCGTGGCGCGGGGGGCCGATGTCAGGGGGGCGATCAACCCTGCGCGAACCCTCGGGGTGATCCCTGGGGGCGAGACGGCGTCAACTTCCGCGGGCCTGGCCCCGCGGTCCATCGGTCGGAGCCCCAGCCGTGCGTATCAAACGGGTCGAAGTCATCGGGTTCAAGTCGTTCTGCGATCGCGCGGTCATCAACGTCGATGCCCAGGTCATCGCGGTGGTCGGGCCCAACGGCTGCGGCAAGAGCAACATCGTCGACGCCATCCGCTGGTGCATGGGCGAGCAGTCGGCCAAGCACCTGCGCGGCAAGTCGATGGAGGACGTGATCTTCGCCGGCTCGGAGTCGCGCGGCCCGGCGCCGATGGCCGAGGTGTCGCTCACGTTCGACGACGTCGGCTTCTCGCACGAGACGCTGGAGATGGCGCTCAAGAGCGACGAGGCCGAGGCCGCGCGCGCGCTCGAGGCGCTCGACGACGGCACCGAGCCGGGTGAACCGGGTGAACCGATTGAGCCGGGTGTGGCCAGCGAGCCGGCCCTGGCCGACGCGGCCGCGCCGGCGACCGGCGCTGAAGGCACCCCCGCGCCCGACTCCGAGGTCGGCCCGGCCGCCGCCGATGGCGACGCCGCCACGCCGATGGCCATGACCGAGGCCGGCGCCGACGGCGGCTTCGCGGCCGCCGCCGCCGCGGTCACCGTGCTCGACGAGAACGGCCAGCCCATCGTGTCGGCCTCGGCCGACGTGCGCGACTTCCTGTCGGACCAGGCCGACCGCATCGACTTCTCCCGCTACACCGAGGTGACCATCACCCGGCGCCTGTTCCGCGACGGCACCTCGCAGTACTTCATCAACAAGACGCCGTGCCGGCTGCGCGACATCACCGACTTCTTCCTCGGCACCGGCGTCGGCACCAAGGCCTACTCCATCATCGAGCAGGGCCGCATCGGCCAGATCGTGTCGGCCCGCCCGGGTGACCGCCGCGCCATCATCGAGGAGGCGGCCGGCATCACCAAGTTCAAGAGCAAGAAGAAGGCGGCCGAGCGCAAGCTCGAGCAGACCAAGCAGAACCTGCTGCGGGTGTCGGACATCGTCGCCGAGCTCGACAAGCGCATGGGCACGCTGCGCCGGCAGGCCCAGAAGGCCGAGCGCTACCGCAAGTACAAGGCGGAGATGCGCGACCTCGAGCTGTGCAAGGCGTCGCACCGCTTCCTCGAGCTGCGCAACGACGAGTACCTGGCCGGCGGCCGCCTGCACCAGGCGCGCGAGGAGCTCGACGGCGCCCGCACCGAGTGGTCGATCAAGGACGCCCACCTGGTGGCCGAGCGGGCCGAGCTGTCGATCGAGGAGCGCCGGCTGGCCGCGCTGCAGGAGACGGTGTACGAGCTCGACAACCGGATCCGCCTGGCCGAGAGCAAGATCGGCTTCGAGACCCGCGAGGGCGACGAGCTGGCGACCCGGTCGGCCACCGCGCTGGCCGAGGCCGAGGAGCTGGCCGAGACCATCGCCACCACCCAGGCCGAGCTCGACGCCCGCGCCGCCGAGCTGACCGAGCTGGCCGACGCGTCGTCGCGGGCCGGCGGCGAGGCCGCCAGCGCCGAGGCGGCGGCGCGCGAGATCCGGGCCGAGGTCGACGCCGCCCAGCGCGCGCTCGACGACGCCCGGGCCCAGCTGGCGGCGTCGCGCGGCGAGCTGGCCGCGGCCGAGGGCCGCACCGGCGAGCTGACCCGGCGGCGCGAGGAGGGCGAGCGGCGCCTGGCCCGCGTCGGCGAGGACGTCGAGACCACGCGCGAGCGCAGCCGCGAGCTCGAGCGCGAGCTGCGCCGGGTCGACGGCCAGCTGACCTCGGCCCGGCAGACCCGGCTCGACCTCGGCAACCAGCGCGAGAACTTCACGGCCCGGGCCGAGCTCCTGACCGACGACGTGGCCCGGCGCGAGGCCCAGGTCGAGACCCTGCGCACCGAGCTGCACCGGCGCAAGTCGCGCCTGCAGTCGCTGCTCGAGCTGCAGGAGCGGTACGAGGGCTTCGCCCGCGGTACCCGCGCCGTCATGCAGCGCGAGGGCGCGCTGGCCGACTGCGCGACGTCGATCCACGGCCTGGTCGCCGACGTGGTGCGGGCGCCCGAGACCCTCGAGGTCGCGGTCGAGGCCGCGCTGGGTGATCGCCTGGGCGGCGTGCTGGTCGACGGCGCCGACATCGGCGCGCGCGCCATCAGCTACCTCAAGCACGCCGGCGCCGGTCGCTCGACCTTCGTCGCCGTGCCCAAGCCGTGGGCGGCAAAGGCCGCCGCGCCGTCGGCGTGGACGCCGGTGGCGGCGCCCGCCGCGGTGGCCATGGCGGCAGCGCCGGCCGAGGCCGCGCCCGAGGCCCAGGCCGAGGCCGCGCCCGCGCTGTCGACCATCACCCGGACCTGGGTCACGGCCCCGCGCGTGGTCGCCCGCGCCGGCGAGCCGGCCGCCGAGGCCGCGGCCGATGCCGCCCTGGCCGCCGAGTGGATCGAGACCGAGGTCGTGACCGAGGTGCTGGCCGAGGCGCCCGCGTCCGCGGCCGCGACCACCACCGTCGACGACGCGCCGGCCGCGAGCGCCGCCTCCAGCGACGACGGCGACGACGGCGACGACCGCGTCGGCTCGCCCATCGCCGCCGCGCTGGCGGCGGCCGCCACCCCGGCCGGGGCGTCGGCCTGGAAGATCGAGGTCGACGACCGCACCGCCCTGACCGCGGCCGCGGCCGCCATCGGCGGCGCCGGCGTGGTCGGCCGCCTGACCGACCTGCTCGAGTTCGCCGACGGCTACGACGGCGTCGGCCGCACCCTGCTCGGCCAGCACGTGGTGGTCGACAGCCTCGACCGCGCCATCGAGCTGCACCAGCAGGGCCTGAGCGAGACCCTGGTCACCCTCGACGGCGACGTGGTCGACCCGAGCGGCGTCGTCAGCGGCGGCTCGCGCGAGGCCAAGGGCGCCGGCGTGCTGGCGCAGAAGCGCGAGATCCGCGAGCTGGAGGAGATCGTCGGCGTGCTCGAGCACGACCTGGCCGAGGCCAGCGCCGAGCTCATCACCGCCCGCACCGAGCTCAAGCAGGTCACCAAGGCCATCGAAGGCCTGCGCGGCCAGGTCCACCAGGGCGAGCTGGAGATCATGGGCCACGAGAAGGACAGCGGCCGCCTGCGCGGCGAGCACGACCGCCTGCGCGAGCGGCTCGACCAGCTCGGCACCGAGCACATCGAGCTGACCGAGCGCCTGGCCACCATCGCCAGCGACGAGGACACCCTGCGCCAGCGGCGCGAGGCGGCGGCCCAGCGTATCGACGACCTCGAGCGCGGCCAGCTCGGCATGATCGAGCAGGTCACCGGCGGGCGCGACCGCCTCGAGGCCGCCAACGCGGCGCTCACCACCGCCCGCGTCGCCGCCGCCCAGGCCGGCGAGAAGCGGGCCTCGGCCGACGCCGCCGTGCTGCGGCTGGGCCAGACCCTGCGCGAGGTGACGGCCCGGGCCGAGCGCCTGCGCGAGGGCAGCGCGGTCGACCTGGCGCGCTCGACCGAGCTGCGCGAGGCGTGCGCGGCCCTGGCCGAGGAGGTGGCCGAGCTGCGGGCGCGCCGCCTGACCGAGGCGACCGCGCTCGACGAGGGCCGGTCGGGCTACGAGGGCCGGCTGACCGAGCTGACGGTGGTCGAGCTGGCCGCGCGCGAGCTGCGCGGCCGGGCCGACCGCCTGGCTGGCGAGGTCGGCCAGCTCGAGCTGCGGCTGTCGCAGATCGCCATGAACCGGCAGGTGCTGCTCGAGTCGGTGGCCGAGCGCCACCAGGTCGACGTGCCGGCCATCCTGCACGACTTCCACCTGCGGCCCATCACCGGCGCGGCCGAGGACGCCCGCCTGGCCGAGCTGCGCGACCTGATCGAGCGCATGGGCACCGACATCAACCTGACGGCGATCGACGAGTTCGCCGAGGTGTCGCAGCGGCACGAGTTCCTGTCGGGCCAGCAGGCCGACCTCGAGGACGCGGTCGGCCAGCTCGACCGCGCCATCGACAAGATCAACAAGACCTCGCGCCGGCTGTTCAAGGAGACCTTCCACGCCGTCAACGACACCTTCAAGAAGGTGTTCCCGCGCCTGTTCCGCGGCGGCCAGGCCACGCTGTCGCTGACCGGCGGCGACGACGTCGACCTGCTCGAGGCCGGCGTCGAGATCATGGCGCAGCCCCCCGGCAAGAAGAACTCGACGGTCGACCAGCTGTCGGGCGGCGAGAAGGCGCTGACCGCGGTGGCGATGATCTTCTCGATCTTCCTCATCAAGCCGTCGCCGTTCTGCATCCTCGACGAGGTCGACGCCCCGCTCGACGAGGCCAACGTCGACCGCTACAACGAGATCGTGCGCGAGATGACCGACCGCTCGCAGTTCATCGTCATCAGCCACAACAAGCGGACGATGGAGTCGGCCGACCGGCTGTACGGCGTGACGATGAAGGAGCCCGGCGTGTCGATGCTGGTCTCGGTCAACCTGTCCAAGGTCGGCAAGACCGCGGCGTAGGCAGGACCGGCCAGGCCGACGACGCGGCCGTCGGCGGCGCGTCCCCGCGCGCAAGGAGGCGACGATGCAATCGAAGGCGACGACGGTGGAGGCGTACCTGGAGGAGCTGCCGGCCGACCGGCGGGCCGAGGTGGCGGCGGTGCGCGCGGTGATCCGCGCCAACCTCGACCCGGCGTACCAGGAGACGATGCAGTACGGGATGATCGGCTACTCCGTGCCGCACGCGCTGTTCCCGGCCGGCTACCACACCGACCCGCGCCAGCCCCTGCCCTTCGCGGCGCTGGCGGCGCAGAAGAACAACCTGGCGCTGTACCTGATGGGCCTGTACGTGGCCGGCAGCCCCGACGGCGACACCGACGACAGCCGGTGGTTCCGCGCGGCCTGGGCGGCCACCGGCAAGCGGCTCGACATGGGCAAGTCGTGCGTGCGGTTCCGCCGCGTCGCCGACGTGCCGCTCGAGGTGATCGGCCAGGCCATCGCCCGCCTGCCCGCGGCCGAGTACATCCGACGCTACCAGGCGGCGCGGGCCCAGGCCGGCGGCCTGCGCGGCGCCCGCGCCGCGGCCGCCGGAGCGACGGCGAAGCTGACGGCGGCGGCGAAGGCGGCGAAGGCCAAGCCGAAGGCGAAGGCGAAGGCGAAGGCCAGGCCGAAGGCGAAGGCGAAGGCGAAGGCCAAGCCGAAGACGAAGGTGGCGCCGAAGACGAACGCGAAGGTGGCCGCTCGGCCCGCGCGCAAGCCGGTCAGCAAGACCTCGCGACGCTGACCGGTCCCGCCCGCGCGCCAGACCGGTCACGTGCGCGAGAGCGCGAGCCCCTGCACGGCGTACGGCCGAGCGCGACACGTACCTGCACGAGTATGGGCACGGGTACGGGCACGGGCACGGGCACGGGCACGGGCACGGGCACGGGCACGGGCACGGGCACGGGCACGGGCACGGAGTGCTATACCTCGACGTGTGGCAGGCCCACCCGCACCCCGGCACGGTGGGCCCACCCGCGCACGCGCCCCCGGCGCGGTCACCGTCGCCGTCCTCACCGCCCTCGCCGCCGTCGCCGCGATCACCAGCCACGCCGGTGACGCCGCGGCGGCGCCGACGATCGCCATCAAGGCCCGGACCCAGCTCCACCTCGACAACGCCCGTCGCGGCGGCGACGGCTCGGTCATCACCACCGGCGTGCTGCGCGACCGCCTGACCGGCGAGGGGCTGGCCGGGCAGCGGGTCGTCATCGTCCTCGCCGGCGGCGAGAGGGTCGCCACCACCGGCAGCGACGGACGGTTCGGCGCCAGCTTCCCGCCCGCGCCGAGCCCGCTCGACATCCGCCTGCAGTTCGCCGGCGAGGACCTGCTCGACCCGGCCACGCTCGATCTGCCGCAGGTCGAGATCGACAAGGACGCCGTCGCGCTCACCGTCACCGCCACACCCACCCCGGGTGGTGTTCGCCTGTCGGCCAGCGCCGCCGTCGGCGCCACCGCCGTGACCGTGCCGCTGATGGTCCTGGCCGGCCCGGCCGAGGGTGACGACCTGCGCCCGCTCGGCCTGCTGCCGCCGGGGGGCCGCACGCTGACCAGGGCCGAGCTCGGCGGGCCGGGCCGGCGCCGCGCCCGGGTCAGCTTCGCCGGCGACGACACCCGGGCCCGGGCCGAGGCCGAGACCACGTTCGAGCTGACCAGCCCGACCACCACCACCCTCGAGCTGAGCCGGCGCGCGGTCGCCTTCGAGGCCACCATGCGCGCATCCGGCCGGGTCCGCGCCGACGACGACGCCGGCGTGGCCCGGGCCCCGGTCGCCATCGTCGCCGGCGACCGCCGCCTGGCCCAGGCGGTGACCGACGCCGACGGCAACTACAAGGTGGCGATCGAGGCCAAGCTGCTCGGCGCCGGCCAGCACGGCCTGCAGGCGGTGGCCGAGCCGACCTCGTCGTTCGTCGTCGGCAGTCGCTCCCCACCGGTGGTCATCACCGTGGCCGGGCCGCAGCCTGCGCCCAACACCATCACCGTCATGGCCTTCGTCCTGACCGCGGTGCTGGCCGGTGGCTTCGTGCTGGCGCGCAGCCGGTCGTGGCGGCGCGCGCTGGCCAGCCGGACCGAGCGAGTCGAGGCCGCGCCCGAGGTGGCCCCGCTCGCCGGCGGCATGTCGTCGGGCCGCCCCAGCATCATGTCGACCCTGCGCCGGGTCGCCGACCACGGCTTCGCCGGCGTCGTGCGCGACGCCGTGCGGCACCGCCCGCTCGCCGGCGCGCTGGTGCGCCTGCGCCTGCCCGACGGCGCCGGCGGCTTCACCACCGAGCAGGCCACGTTGTCCGACGCCGACGGCCGCTTCGAGCTCGACGGCCTGGCCGTCGGCGAGTGGCAGGCCAAGGTCGGCCTCGACGGCCACGTGTCCGAGCGCTTCACGGTCACCGTCCCGCACCGCGGCGAGCTGCGCGACGTCCGCATCGACCTGGTGCCGGTGCGCGAGCGGGTGTTCGCGCTGTACCGGGCCGCGGCCGAACCGGTCCTGCCCGAGGCCCGCCTGTGGGGCGTCTGGTCGCCCCGGCAGATCGTCGATCACGTGCGCCGGCATCGGCCGTCGCCGGCGCTGGGCGCGCTGACCGATCTGGTCGAGGAGGCCTACTTCTCGGCCCGCCACCCCAACGAGGATCTGCTCCCGACCGCGACCGCGCAGGTCGAGCGCGCGGTGCGCGAGGCGGGCGGGCCGCGCGGCTCGCAATCGCCGCCGGCTGCGGTATAACCCGCCCCGCTCATGGTCACCCAGCTCGCCATCCTCGGCGGCATCTTCGTCGCGCTCGCGCTCATCCTGCTCGGGCTGCGCCGGGCCGCGGCCAGCAGCCGCGACGCCACCGGCGGCTCCATCCAGGACCGGCTGGCCGCCCCCGTGCGCACCCGCCGCCCGCGCGCGGGCGAGGCCAGCGCCGAGGCCGCCCCGGCCCGCACCGGCGCGGCCGGGCGCGCCGCCGCCGCCGCCAGCGACGGCCCGGTCGACGAGGGCGCGCGCGACGCCTACCGGGCCGGGCTGGCCAAGACCCGCGGCGGCTTCGTCGCCCGCCTCGGCAAGATCTTCGGCAAGAAGAAGATCGACGGCGACCTGCTGGGCGAGCTCGAGGAGGTGCTGTTCACCGCCGACATCGGCCCCCGCGCCGCCGATCGCCTGTTCCAGGCGGTCAAGAGCGGCCTGTCCAAGGACGAGCTGACCGACGCCGACAAGGTCTGGGCCAAGATGCGGGCGACCGCGCGCGAGATCCTCGCCGTCGACGCCCCGGCGCTCGACCTCGGCCGCCACCAGCCAGCGGTGCTGCTGGTGCTCGGCGTCAATGGCGTCGGCAAGACCACCACCATCGGCAAGCTGGCGGCCCGGCTGGCCCGCGACGGCAAGAAGGTCGTGCTCGGCGCCGGTGACACCTTCCGCGCCGCCGCCACCGAGCAGCTCGAGGAGTGGGGCAAGCGGGCCGGCGTGCCGGTCATCAAGGGCAAGGCCGGCAGCGACCCGTCGGCGGTCATCTTCGACGCGGTCAAGCGCGGCGTCGACGACGGCGCCGACGTGGTCATCTGCGACACCGCCGGCCGCCTGCACTCCAACGCCGGCCTGATGGACGAGCTCAAGAAGATCCGCCGGGTGTGCGACAAGGCCATGCCGGGCGCGCCGCACGAGACCTGGATGGTGCTCGACTCGACCACCGGCCAGAACGCCATCGCCCAGGCCAAGACCTTCAAGGCCGAGATGGAGATCACCGGCATCGTCCTGACCAAGCTCGACGGCTCGGCCAAGGGCGGCGTCGTGCTCGGCATCTGCGACGAGCTGGCGGTGCCGGTCCGGTACATCGGCGTGGGCGAGCAGATCGACGACCTCCGCCCGTTCGATCCGGCCGCGTTCGTGGCCGCCCTGTTCGAGGACGCCCGCCCGGCCGGCGCCGACGCCGCCTAGCTTGCAGGCTGCTGAAAGACCCGTGCCGGCGGCTCCTGCCGACGGGACGGGCTCGGTGTTTTCAGCAGGCTGCGAGATCGAAATGCCTGGCAGGATGCTTCTTCAGCATCCTGCTCGTCCGGCGACCGGGGCTTGTTGATCTCGTCCGCCGCGCAAGAGGCGCGCCGCGGGCGAGGCGAAGGACCGCAGCCCGACAACGGGGCCCCCGCGACGGATCGCACGGCGCGTGAACCCGATTCGAGCCCGTCCCACCTCGCCAATCGCCGATTGGGCCGCGAAGACAAACCGGCCGGCGGATACCTACCAGGGCCGATGAACGGCCATCGGTGACCAACCCCGCGCTGGCGTGAACGGGTGCTACCCGGGGGGCCGATCCGCTGTCACGCCTTTCGTCCCCTGGCCACCTTGAAGTTAAAAAAAATCGCGTGTTATAGTGCGCCGACCCAGCGACAAGGCGTGTAACCCTTGGAAACCCAAGGGGAATTTACGCAACGCCGGGACCTGCCGCCCCTCACCTGCCCGCCACCTGCTCGCCGAACCCCTGGGAGTCCCCCATGCGCCCACTCGCCCCCGCTGCCCGTCGCGCCACCCTGGCGCTGCTCCTCGCCGCGTCCGCGCTGGCGCCGGCCACCGCGCTGGCTCAACCCGAGGAGGGTGAGATCGAGATGGGCGGCGAAGAAGAAACGCCCCCCGCCGGTGGCGAGCCCGAGGCCGGCGAGATCGAGATGGACCCGGACAACACCAAGGACGGCGATCTCGCCGCCGACACCGCTGCCGCCGAGTCGGACAGCGCCGCGGTCAAGGCCAGCGCCCTCCAGGACGGGACGTCCAAGCCGGTGTCGTGGTCGGACATCGTCACCGTCATCCGCAAGCCCTTCCTCAAGCTGAAGCGCGCCGAGCTGATGCCGATGCTGACGACCACCCTCAACGACAACATGGTCCGTCACTACGGCTTCGGCGCCCAGGTCAACTACTACGTGACCGACGTCCTCGCCGTCGGCATCGAGGGTCAGTACCTGGTCAAGCAGTTCCGCGAGCCGTTCGACCTCGTCGCCCGCCAGGCCCGCCGCCTGCCGACGGTCAACAAGTACAACTTCTCGACCGCGCTCAACTTCCACTACGTGCCGGTGTACGGGAAGTTCGCCATCCTCGACAAGCACCTGGTGGCCTGGGAGACCTTCTTCACCGCCGGCATCGGCGTGGCGCAGTCCGAGGTCATCCCGCGCGACACCCGCTTCCCCGGCTTCACCAACATCCTCATCTCGCCGAACATCGGCGCGTCGATGCGGTTCTTCGTGACCAAGTGGGCCACGGTCGACATCGGTATCCGTGACTACATCTTCGTCGACAAGTTCGAGCCCGTCGATCGGTCGTCGATGAGCAACGCGACCGCGGAGCAGGCCAAGGAGAACGCCGACAGCTCGCTCATCAACAACGTGATGCTCCAGCTCGGTATCTCCTTCTGGGTGCCGCCGACCTTCGAGTACACGACCTTCCGCTGATCCTGGCCGCCTCGACTCCACGGAGATCATCATGAAGCGCACGCTGCTCCTTTCGACCGCGCTCCTGGCCGGGACCACCGCTCTGGCCTCGCTGCCCGCTACCAGCCACGCCGAGGAGGCCACGCCCAGCGGCGCCGCCGCCGCGGCCCCTGCTCGCGTCAACAAGCTCGACGGCCAGCCGGCCGTGCGCCACCGCATGCTGCTGGTGCGGCAGCGGTTCGAGCTGACGCCGATGTTCGAGTCGACCATCAACGCCGACTTCCGCCACATCGTCGGCCTCGGCGCCAAGCTCGAGTACCACCTGTCGGACATGCTGTCGTTCGGCGCCATCGGCGCCTACGGCTTGCACATCGACACCGCCCTGGTCGACAAGATCGTCCCCAACCTCGAGGACAACGTCGACGACGCGACCCGCGAGCCATCGAAGGACGAGTTCACGCAGCGCCTCAACACGATGCCGCTGCACGGCGCCGCCTTCGTCAGCCTGACCCCGTGGTACGGCAAGCTGGCCGCGTTCTCGTCGGCCTTCGTCAACTTCGACTTCTACTTCCAGGCCGGGCTGTCGTTCGCCCAGCTCAAGAGCGACTGCGACGACAACATCTGTGACGACCCGGCGCCCGGCGTGACCGGCCCCGATCCCGACGGCAACGGCCCGCTCGAGGGCGACCCGCCCGACGACAACCCCAACAACGACCCGCCCCTCAACAGCGGCACCAAGCTCGGCCTGTACCTGGGCGCTGGCATCCACGTCTTCCTCAACGACTTCATCGCCCTCGACCTGACGGTGCGTGACTACGCGTTCTCCGACAACCCGTCGGGCGCCGACTTCAACGCCAACCTGGCCGTGCAGGACGACGACAGCCGCTTCCTGCACCACCTGTTCATGGGGGCCGGCATCTCGATCATGCTGCCGCCCAAGGTCAAGCGGACCAACTGACCCGAGGCAGCCCGAGCTGCCAACCGTGTCGTCAGGGCGCCAACCGAGTTGGCGCCCTGTTTCGTTTCAGCCCTCGTCTGGCCCTCCCAACCGCCCGAGATTCCAGGGCGACAGCCTGACGGTCGGAAGGTATGCCGCTTGCTATCCTGACAGGTGGGTCCCCCATGCGCCGTCGCCCTGCCCTCGCCCTCGCCCTCGTCCTGTTGCTGGGCCTCGTCCTCGGCGCGGGCTGCATCACCCCGTCGATCCCGATCCCTCCACCCGACCCGACCCAGATGAGCTTCTCGGTCGCCCCGGCCGACGGGCTGGCCCGCTTCAGCTACCAGCCGACCTCTCGCTTCGCCGACGCCATCGTCTACGTGTTCAACCAGGACCAGGGCGTCGGCATCATCGCCACCGCCCGGCCCGATGGCGGCGTCGGGCCGACCGAGTCGTTCCCGGCGGTGGCCGGCGACGACGTGCTCATCACCTTCGACACTGGCGATCAGGCGGTCTCGACCTGCGTCGTCGTGCGCGAAGGCACGCCGTCGGGCACCGAGGTGTGCGGCTTCTGATCGCCGGCCGGGTGCCCTCCGGTTTCGACGACGTCCGGCGCGGCGGCCCTCGTCCCGCGGTACTGGGCCGGGGCTAGCAGGATGCTGAAGAAGCATCCTGCCAGGCATTTTCGATCTCGCAGCCTGCTGAAGACACGGAGCCCGTCCCGTCGGCAGGAGCCGCCGGCGGGTTCTTCAGCAGCCTGCTAGCGCTCGACGGCGGCGATCAGGCGCGGGCGGACGACCAGCTCGGTGCCGCCACGGCGGACGGCGACGACCGCGGTGTGGCCGACCCCGGCGGCCTGCACCAGGCCGCGCAGCTCGCCATCGACATCGAGCGGCTCGCCATCGAACGACACCACCACGTCGCCGACCTGCAGCCCGACGTCGGCCGCTGGCGTGCGCGGGTAGACGTGGATCACCTGGGTCTGGCCCCGGCGCTGGACGGTGGTGACGCCGAGGAACGCGTGCAGGCTGGTCGGCCGCGTCATACCCATGGCGGCCGACTCGCGGGCCATCTGCGCTGCCACCATCGTCGTCGCCACGGCGAAGCCGGACGCGACCCCGGCCAGCGTACACACCAGCGCGACCCCGGCCAGGCCGCCGCTGCGTTCGCGCGGCAGCAGCGCCTCCCGTCGCAGCAGCGCACGAGGGCCCGGCGACGAGCTGGTGGGCGACGGGGCGACAGCGTCCTCGGACTCGACCGACATGGAGACCTCGCGGCTGGAGCTGGAGGGGCAGCGGGTCAGGACGACCCACCGGACGGCAGAATGCGCCGACCTTTTCAGTATAGGCAGAAGGCCGCAGCACGACCAGCCCGAATCACCCGTCGTGCGGTGCACCGTGTGTGCACACGTCGAGCGAAGGCGCGCCTTTCCGGCCCCGCCACACGTCGGGGCCGGTGGCCGAGATCACTCCCGCGCCGCTCCTGCGCCAGCACGCGCCCGGCTGCCTGCCCCGGTCCGTACCGCCGACCGTGGCTGAATTCCGGACCGGACTGGACGTCGTTCAGACAGTCCAGCCCGGCGAAAGTATGGGGAGAAGCTCTTGGTGGTCGACATCCCCTGCTAGGCTGCCCTCGGTGCGATCCCCCCACCGGATCCGCCGGTGGCTCACCGCCATCGGTCTTGGACTCGTGCTCCTGGCCGCCCTGGCCGTGGTGGTGCTGCGCCTCCTGTTCGCCGGCCCGGCCCTGGCGTCCGAGGTCGCCGACATGCTCAACGACAAGATGCGCGGCCGCATCCAGATCGGGTCGATCGACTGGAGCCTGCGCGACCTGCCGACCATCGCCCGCGGCGGCTGGGTGCCGATCGAGCTGCGCAACGTCACGGTGTGGGACGCCCACCCCGAGCGGCAGATCGGCGACCAGATGGTGGTCGACCTGGCGGCGCCACGCGCCAAGCTGCTCGAGGTCCCGCGCATCACCGCCGAGATCGACGCCCACGCGCTCCTGTTCGGCAACCACGACCTGGTGTTCCGCACCGTCACCGTCCACGGCGGCTGGGTCCGCCTGGTCGAGACGCTCGAGCCATACCCGCTGCACGACTGGGACAAGGTCATCGTCAGCCTGGTGTCGGCGTTCTACCCGCGCATGAAGCCCGGCTTCCGCGCCGGCATCTTCGCCAGCGCGCCGCCTCCCATCTTCGAGCTGCGCGACATCAACCTGCGCGACGTCGACCTCGAGGGCTACTTCACCCCGTACGGGACCCCGGAGGCGCCCGCCTTCATGTCGACCCTGGCGGTCGAGGACGTCAACGCCGACGGGGTGTACTTCTACGCCGACGGTCGCGACCCGGTGGTCGCCCGCCTGTACTTCAGCCTGGCGCCCGACCCCGGCCGACCGGTGCGGGGCGGCAAGACCATCCTCAAGATCGGCAACCGCGGTGGCTCGGCCCGGGACGACGGCTCGGGCAGCTATGACTACCGCATCGACTTCAAGGCGCTGGTCATCGACCGACTGGCCCAGCTGCCGCGTGGCTGGCCCGACGCCGCGGTGGCCAACACCCTCGAGCTCGACGCTCGCCTCGAGTCGACCGTCGGCGGGCGCATCCGCCTGCGCGGCCAGCTCATCGACTACTGGGACCGCCCGTACGACGGCCGCTGGGATCTCGAGCTGACCGCCGACAACATGGGGCCGACGCTCAACACCGCGATCGACTCGACCATGTCGGGCGACGACGTGCGGGCCCGCCTGACCATGGCCGGTCCGTTCATCGCCACGCCCAAGGTCGGCTTCGAGCTGTGGGGCCTGCACGTCAAGACCCCGCTGCGCGAGGCGACCGAGCCGCTCCACCTCATCCTCGACGAGCTGCACGGCTCGATCGACACCATCAACGACCAGGGCTTCCTCGAGAAGACGGTGGCCCGGGTCGACGCCGGCCAGGTCGCGCGTGGGCTCGAGCCGGGCGAGCTGGAGCTGGCCGCCTCGTTCGGCATCTCGCCCTATCACGTCAACGCCGACCTCAGCGTCAAGAAGCCGATCGACCTCGGCCGCTGGCTGCCGCCGGTGGTGGCCGGCGCGCTCGGCCAGCACGTGATGGGCCACCTGCGCGGGCACGGCGACCTGGCCGACGGCTTCGCCATCACCGAGCTCGACATCGCGCTCGGCCGGCGACCGCGCGAGCGCACCACCCGCGTGCACGGCGGCTCGATCACCACCCAGAGCAGCCTCGACAAGATCCAGATCGACAACGTCCTGGTCGAGGCCGGGGCGACCAAGCTCAAGCTGCTCGGGGGGGTGACCACCAGCGAGGAGACCCTCGGCCTCCTGGTGACCGGCACCTCGCAGGACCTGGGCCAGTGGCTGCGCCGCCTCGAGCTGCCGACCTTCGCGACGCGGGTCGACGGCCTGCGGGTCGACCTCGACGGGCCGTGGACCAACCTGCGGGTCAAGGAGGGCTCCGGTCGCCTGGCTGGGACCCAGGCCGGCACCATCGACGCCGACTTCCGCTACGAGGACTGCGTGCTGTACGTCGACTCGGCCGTGACCCACGACCTCGGTGGCACCCTGCGCACCTCGGGCTTCCAGGTCCGGATGCCGTGCGCCACCCCGGCCAAGAAGCCCAAGCGGGCCGACGCCGGGGCGGTCGATGGGGCCGGGGCTCGCACCGGCCGCCTCGACCCCGGCCCGGCGGCCCCGGGCGGAGCGGTCCCGGTCGGAGCGTCCGTGGCGGTGGCCGCGCCCTACTTCGCGATGGTCCCGCTGCTCCTGCCGGTCGTGCCGGTCACGCCGGCGTCGGTCGCACCCGCGCCGGCCCCGCCGGCGTCGGTCGCGCCGGCGTCGGTCGCGCCGGCGTCCCCGGCCCCGCCGGCGTCGGTCGCGGCTCCCGACGCTGGCGCGGCGCCGGGTCCAGCGGCGCTGGCCGCCGCGCTGGTGCCGTGGTTCGCCGCCGGCTCGCCCCAGGCGGTCGGGCTGTCCGGCACGGTGTCGGGCGAGGATCTCGACGCCGCCAAGGTGCTCAAGGCCCTGCAGCAACCGCCCTACGCGCGCGGCAAGATCAAGCGCCTCGATCTGCGCATCAACGGCAGCCTGTCGGGCCACAAGGACCCGTTCGACCAGCTGCGCCTGCTCAAGGGCTACCTGGTCAGCGACAAGCTGCAGATCGAGGGCGAGGACTTTCGCGACCTGGCCGCGTGTATCAACTACAAGGACGACGAGCTGTGCCGCCGCCCGGGCGTGGTGGTCCGCGCCGAGGACGTGCGGGCGTGCGACGACGCCAAGCTGGCCAAGGGCTCGTGTGTCGTCGGCCGGGCCGTCCACGCCACCGGCGGCGCCATCGATCTCACGCTGTCGACGCCGCCACGCCGCGGCAAGGACGACCCGGCGCTGACCGGCACGGTCGCGCTGTCGGCCGTGCCGATCGAGGCCCTGGCCCGCTCGCTCGGGCTGGCGCCCGGCACCGTCGACGGCGTGCTGTCGACCGTGTTGCACATCAGCGGCAGCCGGACCAAGCCGACCCTCGACGGCCGCCTCACCATCGAGCGGCTGACCGTGCTGCGCCAGCTGCTGGGCACGCTCGAGCTGAGCATCCGGCCGGGCACCGGCGCCCAGCGCGACCGGCTGGTGCTGCGCGGCAGCACGCTGCACGATCGCCTCGAGCTGGAGGCCACCATCGGCACCAGCGCGCCCTACCCGGTCGACCTCCGGCTGCGCGGCCGCCTGCTCGAGCTCGACCCGCTGATCGACCTGTCGGCCCTGCTCGGCATCGACGTCCCGGTCCGGGCCTGGGCCAGCGGCACCGTCGAGGTCCACGCCGAGCTCGGCTCGGACCGACCGCCGGTGGCGTGGGTCACCCTCGACGACCTGACCGCGATCGTCGACCGGGTCGACGACGACGGCGCGCCGCAGCCGCTGCGGGTGGTCGCGCTGCCGGCGACCGGGCGGGCCGCGGTGTCGTTGCGCGTCACCCCGACCAGCGTCGAGCTGGTCTGCCCCGGCGACGGCGGCGGCACCACGCCGTGCCCGATCCGGCTGGCCACCCCGCTCGGGGTCATCGAGGTGTCGGGCACCGCCAGCGCCGGCAAGCTGGCCCTGGCCGCCCAGGGTGTGCTCGACCTGTCGCTCATCAAGCCGCTGCTGCGCGGCCAGTTCGACGACCTCAGCGGCGCCGCCGAGCTGAGCGCGCAGCTGACCGGCACCGCGCTGACGCCGCAGGTGTCGGCCGAGCTCGGCCTGCGCGACGTGCGGCTGCGCCCGAGCGGGCAGGAGACGGTCATCCGCGTGCCGACCGGGCAGATCAAGCTGGGCCAGAACAGCCTGGGCTTCTCCGACGTGCGCATCCGCGTCGACGACACCTACCTCGACGAGCGGGCCGAGCTGGTGGTGCGCGGCGGCATCGGCCTGGTCGGCCTGACCCCGGCGACCTGGGGCCTCATCATCGAGGGCCAGATCGCCGGCAAGATGCTGCTGGCGCTGGCGCCGAGCGAGTTCTCGCAGGCCAGCGGCGTGGCCGAGATCGAGGACAACCTGACCCTGTCGGGCCGTGGCGCCCGGCCCGAGGTGTTCGGCACCCTGCGCTTCTCGCCGGTGCAGCCGCTGGCGTTCGTGCCGCGCAAGTGGCCGCGCGAGCTGGCGTTCCGTGGCGGCGCGGTGACGCTGTCCGACGCCGGCACCGCCGCCAACCGGCGCTACCAGGTCGACATCGACGACGTCACCGTGGCCATCGACGGCGAAGGCAGCCTGCGCCGGCTGCGCGGCGCCGTCGAGCTGGGCGATGGCTTCGCCCTGGCCGGGGCCGACCTGCGCTTCGACGCCGCCGCCATCCCGTTCCGGGTCCCGCGCCAGCTCGACCTGGTGCTGTCGGCGACCGGCATGCGGGTGGTCAAGGCGCCGACCAGCACGGCCTGGCGCCTGTCGGGCGGGCTCGAGCTGGTGTCGGGCCGGTACTTCCGCGCCTTCGACGTCGGCGAGCTGCTGCGCCCGGCCGCGGCCAGCGGCGGGTCGGGCAAGCCGTTCTGGGAGGAGTACCCGACCCTGGCCGCGACCGACCTCGACCTGGTGGTCGACGTCCGCCAGTTCGCCGCCACCAACAACGTGTTCAACATCGACACCCGCGGCAAGGTCCGGGTCACCGGCAGCCCGCGCGACCCGCGCATCGACGGCGAGATCCGCGTCACCCGCGGCAGCTTCAAGCTGCCGTTCTCGCCGGTCCGGTTCACCCGCACCTCGGGCACCGCGACGTTCTCCGACCAGCGCCGCTTCCCGGCCGACACGCCGACGCTCGCCGTGCGCAGCGAGGCCGACTACCGCGACCGCACCGGTCAGGCCCACCTGGTCACGGTCGAGGTCACCGGCTCGATCGACAACCTGCGCTGGGACATGTTCACCTCGACCGGCCTCGACAAGGCGCAGACCCTGGCCCTGCTGGTCGGGCAGACCCCGGACCAGCTGCGCGGCGCCAGCGCCGACACCAGCCTGGTCAACCCGACCGAGATCGATCCGCAGCTGCAGAGCACCAGCCTGACCGACCAGGTGCTCAAGGACTTCGTCGCCGATCAGACCGCGGCGCTGTTCGGCAAGCAGCTGACCGAGCTGTCGAGCCTCGACGTGGTCAAGCCCTACCTCACCACCGACGGGTTCGGCGTCCACCTCGAGGAGCGGGTGTTCGAGAACTTCGACCTCATCGGCGACTGGGAGCAGGCCGGCGGGCGTGGCACCACGTTCAACGTCCGCGGCGACTTCCCCTTGCCGTACCGCTTCCTCCGCAACGGCGAGCCGCTGGCGCTGCAGGGCAGCTATCTCGGCAAGAACTTCAGCGACCCGGCCGAGCAGGACATCTCCGACCTCCAGGTCAAGCTGGTCTACCGGTTCTTCATCCCATGACGACCTCTCTCGGCCAGCACGGCGGACGACGGTCCGGCCTCCGCGCCGGGGCCGCGCTGGTGGTGTCGCTGGTCGCCGCCGTCGCGGTGGCCCAGCCCGCCCCGGACGGCGGTGGCGCGGCCGGCGACGACGCCGGCGCGGTCGGCACCGCGCCCGACCTCGGCTCGACCGCGCTGCCGCGGCCGTGGACCGAGTGGACGCTGCGTGGCCAGCTGGTCGACGACCCGGCCACGCTGCGCGCGGTGCTGGCGCCCGGCGTCGACGCCGCCCGCCAGCTGGCCGACCCGCGGCCCGAGCTGGGCCGGCTGCTCAAGGCCGTCGGGTACGAGCTGATCGACCTGCGCATCGACGGCGTCGGCAGCGGGGTCCGCGCCACCCTGGCGGTGGTGCCGGTCCGCCTGGTCCGGGCGGTCACGGTGTCGGTCGATCGCAGCCTGCTCGACCTCGCGCTCGACGACCAGCTGGCCCGGCGCCTGCGCCTGCGGGTCGGCGCCGCCTTGCCGCGCGATCGGGCCGAGCTCGACACCGCGCTGCGCGACGAGACCGACGCGCTGCGCGAGTACCTGCGCGACGAGGGTTACTTCGACGCGGTGGTGACCGTGACCCTGGCCGAGAGCGACGCCCGTTCGTCACGCATCCAGGTCAAGGCGACGCTCGGCCCGCGCTACGACATCGGCACCATCACCGTGGTCACCGGCGGCACCACCGGGGTCACGGTGGCCGAGATCCGCGCCCTGTTCGCGGCGCCGCGCCTGTGCCTGCTGTCGCTCTGCGTCGGCCAGGCCCCGTTCTCGCTGGCGCGCTACCAGGCGTCGCGGCAGAAGGTGATCGAGCTGTTCCAGCGGCGCGGCTACCCCAACGTCCAGCTGGCCGACGACGACCCGCGCCAGAGCTTCGACCGCAAGAGCAAGACGGTGCGGGTCCGCCTGCGCATCGACGAGCGGCGCCAGACCGACGTCGAGTTCGAGGGCAACGACAAGAGCCGCTTCCCCGACGACGCGCTGCGGGCCCGCCTGACCTTCGCCGAGGCGCGCAGCGCCGACGACGTCGAGGCGGCGGCGTCGGCCGCGGCCATCGCCAGCTACTACCAGGAGCGCGGCCGGTTCGACACCCAGGTCACCTGGGTGCGCGAGCGCTTCGATCAGCTGACCGGGCCGGCCGGCCAGAGCGCCGGCGCCGACGGCCGTGGCCGGCAGTTCGATCGCATCTACTTCCGCATCGACGAGGGCACGCCGCGCCAGATCCGCTCGGTCACGTTCGCCGGCAACCAGGCCCTGCCGGCCAGCCAGCTGGCCGACGTGGTCACGGTGCGGCCGTACCGGACCCTGTCGGGCGGCGGCGCCGCCACCTCGGCCCAGCTCGCCGGCGACGCCGATCGCCTGCGCCGGGCCTACGCCGACGCCGGGTACCTGTCGGCCCAGGTCACGCCGCACGCCGGCCCCACGCCGGGGCGGCGGCCGGCGGCGCTGACCGCGGCGCTGGTCGCCAGCGGGCGCGGCCCGGGCCAGCTGCACGTGCGGTTCGACCTGGTCGAGGGGCCGCGCACCGACGTGACCCGGCTGCGGCTGGTGCTGGTCGGGGCCGGGCTCCTGACCGAGCCGGCCCGGCGCACCTGCCGGGCCGCGCTGGTGCGGGCGATCGAGGCCAGCGCGGCCGGGGCCGACGAGCGGCGCCGGCGCACCCGGCAGGCGGTGATCACCACCACCGCCGACGGCTGCGCGGCGGTCGTGCCCCAGGCCCCGCTCCGGCTGGCGCTGGCCCAGGCCGCGGCCACCGCGGTGCGCGACCACTACCGCGAGGGGGGGCAGGCCCGGGCCGACGCCGCGCTCGAGGTCGACGCCGGGGCGACCGCGGGCACGGTCACCCTGACCTATCGGGTCACGCCCGGGCCGCTGCTCCGCCTGGGCAAGGTCCTGGTCCGCGGCAACTCCCGCACCGAGGCCGAGGTCATCACCCAGGAGCTGGGCTTCCGCGAGGGCGCGCTGGCGACCAGCCAGGAGCTCGACGCCGGGCCACGCCGGGTCCGGGCCACCGGCCTGTTCGACGCGGTCCGGATCGACTACCTCGGCCGCGACAGCGGCGACGGCCCGGTCGCGGCCATCGTCCAGGTCGAGGAGCGCTACGACGCCCGCGCCCTGTTCGAGGCCGAGCTCGGGCAGTCGACCCGGCAGGGCACCTTCGGCCGCCTCAAGGCGACGCTGCCCAACCTGCTCGGGCGCGGCCTGGCCAGCGACGCCGAGGCCAGCTACGGCACCCTGTTCAAGTCGGCCAAGAGCTCGTTCAAGGTGCCGCGCTGGATCGTGCGTGGCCTGATCGGCGCCCCGGTCAGCTCCGAGGCGACCGGGTTCTGGCAGCGCGAGGACACCGAGCGCTTCGGCGAGCTGACCAGCTACGGCGGCGCGCTGGCCGCGACCCGCCTGTGGGAGCGCGAGGGCGACGAGCGCCGGCGCGGCCGGGTCACCACCGCCTCGCTCCGCTACGACTTCCGCGTCCGCAACCGCAACGAGGACGCGGTGCGTATCGCCGGCCCCGGCGCTGACCTGGCCGCGGTCCCGGTGTCGACCCGGACCGGCTCGATCGGCCTGGGCCTGCGCAGCGACGGCCGGGTCGGCGTCGACAACCAGCTCAACCCGCTGGCGCCCATCGACGGCAGCCTGGTCGACCTGTCGGCGGCGCTGGCCAGCCCGTACCTGCTCGGCCAGGACGCGTTCCTCAAGGTGTCGGCCACGGTGCAGCTGTACCAGCGGGTCGGCCGCCGCCTCGGCCTGCGCGCCGACCTCCGCTTCGACCAGGGCCTGCCGCTCGGCGGCCGCGCCCTCCTGCCCGAGGTCGAGCGCTTCTTCGCCGGCGGCGACGACACGGTGCGGGGCTTCACCCGCGACCGGCTCAAGACCGAGATCCTGCTGACCGACGTCGCCCCGTTCGACGGGGTGACCCAGCTGCGGGTGTTGCCGGCCGGCGGCAACCTGCGCGGCCTGGCCAGCGGCGAGGCCCAGTTCACCCTCGGCAAGCACCCCTGGCTGGGCTCGGTCGTCCCGGCCACCGCCCTGTTCGTCGACGCCGGCTTCATCGAGAACCGGTGGGGTGGCCTGACCTGGAGCGACGTGCGGCCGGCCGCTGGCCTGGCCCTGCGCCTGGACCTCGGCGTCGGCTCCCTCAGCGTCGAGTACGCGTTGCCGCTGCTGCCGCGCCTGGGCGACGACGGCAACGGCACCTGGCACTTCGGCCTGTCGTTCCGGCAGTAAGGGCCCGGGAAGGGACAACTCAATCGTTCTCGCGAACGATCCATCCCCGGGGGCTGCGTTGCTCCTCGGTCACGTACCGGCGCCTTGCCCGCGGGGCGGCTCGTTCGCGAGCTTCGATCGAGTTGCCCCTTCCCGGGCCCTAGCAGGCTGCTGAAGAAGCAGCCTGCTAGTCATTTTCGATCTCGCAGCCTGCTGAAAACACCGAGCCCGTCCCGTCGGCAGGAGCCGCCGGCACGGGTTTCTCAGCAGCCTGCTAGCGGGGGGCGACCGCGGCCCACACGTGCGGGCCGCCCCGCATTGACAGCGGGCAGCGGGGCACCGATAGTCCGGCCCCGCAAGGAGACTCGCCATGGGACGTGGAGACAATCGCAAGACGTGGAAGAAGCGCCGCCTGCAGGCGCAGCGCAAGCTCAAGGCCCGGCTCGCGCGCAAGCGCGACGCTGGCAAGGCCGCGGCCAAGAAGCCGGCGCCCGCCAAGAAGAAGTAAGGGTTGCCGGCGTCCGCCGACAGCTCGCCCGAACCGCGGCCGCGTGACCAGCCGCCGCCAAGCCCACCGCGCGGCTCACCCGGTGCCTCGCGCTGCGTGATGACCCAGATCGTCATGCCCAGCCACACCAACGGTGCGGCCGGGGTGATGTTCGGCGGCGTGCTCATGCAGTGGATCGACGTGTGCGCCGGCGTCGCCGCCATGCGCCACGCCGGTGGCCAGGCGGTGACGGCGTCGATCGATCGCCTCGACTTCCTGACCTCGGTCCACGTCGGCGAGGTCGTGGTCCTGACCGCCGAGGTCGGCTACGTCAGCCGGACCTCGATGGAGGTCAGCTGTCGGGTCGAGACCGAGGACATGGCGTCCGGCCAGCGCCGGCAGACCACCGACGCCTTCCTCACCTTCGTCGCCCTCGGCGCCGATGGGCGGCCCCGGCCGGTGCCGCCGCTGGTGCTGCAGGACGAGGCCGACCGCGCGCGCTTCGCCGCCGGGCAGGCACGCCGGCACGAGCGGCTGCGCGCGGCCGGCAGGTTGTAGCTGGCGCTGGGCCGCCTATAGTGCGTGTATGACCCCGCCCCCGGCCCTGACCGTCGACTGCAGCGCCGAGGGCCGCATCGTCCTGACCGGCGCCGACCGCGTCCGCTTCCTGCACGGCCTCACCACCGTCAACGTCGAGACGCTGGCGGTCGGGGCCGCGGCCTGGGGCGCGATCTTGAACCCCAAGGGCCGGGTCCTGTCGGTCATCCAGGTCGCGCGCACGGCCGACACCCTGGTGGTCGTGTGCGAGGCGGCGTCGACGGAGGCGACCGCGGCGCTGCTCGAGCGCTACGCGGTGATGGACGACGTGGTGTTCACGCGGGTGACCGGACCGGCGTACCGGAGCTGGACCGATCCGGCGTCGGTGTGGACCGCCCCCCTGGTCGAGGGCGCGGCGCCGACCCCGGCCGGAGACCCAGCCGAGATCGAGCGCCTGCGGGTGCTGGCCGGCCTGCCGCGCTATGGCGTCGACGTCGACGCCGACCACTTCCCGTTCGAGACGCCGCTGGCCGCGGTGCTCGACTACGGCAAGGGCTGCTACGTCGGCCAGGAGCCGGTGTTCCGGGTCCACGCCCAGGGCGGCGCCGCGCGCGCGCTGCGCGGCCTGGTCCTGCACGGCGACTCCGACGCGGTCGTGCCGGGCGCCACCGTGGTCCACCCGCAGCGCGCCAGCGCCGGGGTGGTGACGTCGCTGTCGCGTCGGCCGGGCCGGCCGACGGTGGCGCTGGCCTACCTGCACCGCACCGTGTGGGACGTCGGCGGCACGGTCGAGATCGCCGGGCTCACCGCCCAGGTGGTCGAGCTCCCGACCCGCGAGCCGGCGGCATGACGCGGGCGCCGGGACGGCTGACCGCGCTGGTGCTGGCCGGGGCCGGCGCGTGTGGCGTCGACACCAGCTTCCGCGGCGACGCCTTCCCGATCGTCGTCGACCGCAGCGCCGGCGCGGTGGTGGTCGGCATGGCCGAGGCCGATGGCACCGTCCGCGCCGCCGTGCTCGACGTGCTGGCGCCGCTCACCATCGTCGACCCCGGGCCCGACCAGCCAGTGCGGATCCGCGCCAGCGAGTTCGCGCTGCTCGGGCTGCGGACCGGCCCAGGCGGGGGCCAGGTCGCCCGGGCCCGGCTGTCGACCCACGTGCTCGAGACCCGGCTGTGCGCCGAGGCCAGCTGTGCGGTCGGGCCGAGCGCGCTGCCGGTCGGCGCGGTCATCGGCGCCGAGGCCCTGGCCGGCGAGGACACGCTCGACGGCGACGCGCTGCGGCTGCGCCTGGGCGACGACCAGCTGTTCATCCTGCCGTTCGTGGCCGGCAGCGCGCGTGATCGCAGCGAGATCTGCGACGCGGTGTTCCCGGCCCCGCTGGCTGGCGGCGGCATCCTCGTGCCGGACCCGTCGGACCTCGGCGGCACCACGCTGTCGTTCGCGGCGCGGCGCACCGTGGTCGAGGCCTGCCTGGCCCCGGCGCCGAGCGCGCAGATCGCCAGCCAGCGCGGCACCGACCTGCTGCTGGCGCTGTCGACCGGCCTGGGTGGCAACCTGCTGGCGGAGAGCGCGTACCTGCGCTACCGCGACGCCCAGCCGGTCCCTCCGCCGGCGCTGGCCGACCTGCCGAGCGGCGAGGTGCGCCTGGCCAGCGGCCTCCTGACCGGCCGGGTCGTGGTGATGCCCGCGCTGGCGCTGGTCGCCACCGCCAGCCAGACCCCACGTGGCGGATGCCGTGAGGTGTGGGCGCACCACCTGCTCACCGCCAGCGGCGAGGTGTGTGACGCCGGCGGCGATTGCCCATGTGAGGCCGGGCGCTCGTGCAGCGCGCCGGCGCTGGTCGAGCTGACCCCGGCCACCGGCCTTCCGTTCCTGGTGGTGCCCGACACCAGCCCGCTGCTGCAGGCCCTGCGCGACGAGCTGCGCCCGGCCAGCGGTGAGCTCGATGGCCTGCTCGGCGCCGACGCCATGACCAGCGCCGAGGTCGACCTCGACTACCCCAACAACCGCATGTTGTGGCGCTGCGTCGACCCCGGCTGCGTGGCCCGCCCGACGCTGTCGAGCACCGCCGTGCTCGAGCGGACCCTGGTCCAGGCCTGCATCGACAGCGCGCCGTAGCCGGGCACGGGCACGACCCTGCACCCGCCGCTGCGCCGCGTTGGTCAGCCTCCTGCTAGGACGACGGCACCCGGATCGGCGGCGGCGTCTCGTCGACGTCGGGGCTGGCCTCGTCGTGGACCCGGCGCGGGAGGATGAGGCCCGGCGGCCCGCGCTCGATGACCTTGCCGGCCGACATCCGCACCACCACGTCGGCCAGCGCGCGCGCCTCGCCGGTGTTGTGGGTGACGTGCACCAGCGGCACCGGCTGCTCGTCGATGAGGTCCCGCACCAGCCGGATCAGCTGCAGGCGCAGCTCGCGATCGAGCGCGGAGAACGGCTCGTCGAGCAGGATCAGGGTCGGCTGCATGGCCAGGGCCCGGGCCAGGGCGACCCGCTGCGCCTCGCCACCCGAGAACGTGCGCGGCCGCCGGGTCGCCAGGTGGCCGACCTCGAGCCGGGCCAGCAGCGCACGAGCGCGATCGCGCCGCTCCGACCGCGCCATCGATCGCGGCATGCCGTAGCTGACGTTGCCGATGGCGTCGAGGTGCGGGAACAGCGCCAGGCCCTGGAACACGAAGGCGACGTGGCGGCGCCGGGTCGGCACGTCGACCCGGGCGGCGTGATCGAACCACACCTCGTCACCGAGGGTGATGCGGCCTCGGTCGGGCCGGACCAGGCCGGCCAGCGCGGCCAGGAGCGTGCTCTTGCCCGAGCCCGAGCGACCCAGGATGCAGGTGATGCCCGGCGGCGCATGCAGCGCCGCGTCGAGGCGGAACGGCTGCGGCCCGCCGCGCTCGACCACCACCTCGGCGTGGAGGTCACGCACCGGGCGACCGCCGCGACAGGTGGTTGACCACGAACAGGATGACGATGGCCACCGCGGTCATCGCCAGCACCATGCGCTGCGCGGCGCCGTCGCGCCCGCCCTGCCAGGCGTCGTAGATGAAGATCGACGCCGGCTGCACGTCGTCGACCCGGCTGCCGATGACCATCATCGTGATGCCGAAGTCACCGAGCGACTTGGCCCAGCCGAGCATGGCCCCGGCCAGGAGACCGGCCCGGGCCAGCGGCAGGCGGATGGTCCAGAAGATCCGCACCGGCCCGGCCCCGAGCGTGCGCGCCGCGGCGACCAGGGTCGGGTCGAGCTCCTCGAACGCGGTGCGGGCCGCCTTGATGACGAACGGCAACGAGCCGACGATCGCGGCGACGACGGCGCCGGTGAAGGTGAAGACGATCTTGGTGCCGAACAGGCCCTGCCACACGCCCTCGATCCAGCTGTTCTTGCCGACGGTGACCAGCACGTAGTAGCCGAGCACCGTCGGTGGCAGCACCATCGGCGCGGTCAGGATGGCGTCGAGCAGGTTGCGCCCGGGCAGGCGCGGCCAGGCCAGCAGCGCGCCCAGGCCGACGCCGAGCACGACGGTGAACACCGTCGCGATGGTGGCGATCTTCAGCGACAGGACGAGCGGGGCCCACTCCACGACGGTCGGGCCGACGATAGCAGCCGGGGTCGGGCGCCGGTCAGCGTGGCCGGGCAAAACGGCGCGGCCGGAGGCCGGCCCTGGGGATGACCCGAGGCGGCACGGCCACGGACGGCTAGCGCCGGCGTGCGCGCGCGGTGCAGACCCATGACGCGTCGTGCTCACGCCAGGTCGCCCGGATGTCGAGGCCGGCCAGGCGCGGGTCGACCGTCACCACCCCCACGCCGCCGTCGGCACCGACGATGAGCTCGACCTCGCGGAAGCCGACGTAGCGCCGCACCAGCGGATCGATGGCCTTGTACACCGCCTCCTTGATCGAGAAGGCGCGGGTGACCGCGCGCCCGTAGCCGACCGGATCCAGCTCGGCCGCGGTCAGCGCGGCCAGCTCGCGCGGGGTGAGCACCCGCGGACCGAGGTCGAGGCGCGGCGGCCGCGCGTCCTCGAGGTCGACCCCGAGCGACCAGCCGTCGTCGGGCGCCACCGCCGCCGCCGCGCGCCCGCGCTTGTGGCTGACCGAGCCGACCCAGCCGGGCGGCAGGCGCGGCGCGCCGCGATCGTCGGGCAAGAGCGCCGGGGCGCCGCCGGGCAGGAGCGCGCGCAGCACCAGCCGCCCGGCCACGAAGTCGCGCCGGCGCGGGCCGGCCAGGGTCACCGCGTGCGCCCACTCGTCGGCGTGCAGGCCGGCCGGCTCGTCGTCGGCACGGTCGCGCAGGTCGACCAGCCCGACCCGGCCGGGTCCGCGCGCCCCCGGCGCGAGGTCGAGCGCGAGCTCGGTGATGGCCAGCGCCGGGCTCACACCACCTCGACCTCGGCGCCGAGCGCGGTCAGGGCGGCGATGAAGCCCGGGTACGAGGTGGCGACGTTGCCGGCGTCGTCGATCCGCGACGGCGCGTCGGCGCACAGGGCGGCGACGGCGCCGGCCATGGCGATGCGGTGGTCACCGGCCGCGTCGACCCGCCCGGCCGCCAGCGGCCGCCCCGGCTGCCCGCGCACGACGAGGCCGTCGGCGGTGGCCGCGGCCTCGACGCCGAACGCGCGCAGCATGGCGACGGTGGTGGCGATCCGATCCGACTCCTTGACCCGCAGCTCGTCGGCGTCGGCGATGACGGTCTCGCCCTCGGCCCGGGCCGCGGCCACCGCCAGGATCGGCAGCTCGTCGAGCGCACGCACCGTGAGCGCACCGTCGATGCGGGTGGCCCGCAGCGGCGCCGGACCGGCGCCGGCCACGCCGAGCTGGCCGACCGGCTCGCCGCCCTGCTCCGCCGCCGGCGTCACCTCCAGCGTCGCCCCCATCGCCCGCAGCGCGTCGACGAAGCCGAGCCGGGTCGGGTTGGTCGAGACCCCGGGCAGCGCGAGCTCGCCGCCGACGAGCAGCGTGGCGATGAGCAGGAACGCGGCCGACGACGGGTCGCCCGGGACGACGATGTGATCGGCCGCCAGGGTGCGGTCCCACCCGGCCCGGCCGATGTGGATGGCGCGACCGGCCCCGCGCGGCGTGAACCCCAGCGGCGCGCCCAGGTGCGCCAGCAGGCGCTCGGTGTGATCGCGCCCGGGGCCAGGCTCGATCACCGTGGTCACGCCGTCGGCGTACAGGCCGGCCAGGAGGATGGCGCTCTTGACCTGGGCCGACGCCACCGGCTGGGCGTACGAGATGGCGGCGAGGGGGCGCGGGCTCGGCCCGACGGTGAGGGGCGGCACCAGGTCGGCGCCGTCGCCCTGCCCGGCCAGCACCACGCCCATCTGGCGCAGCGGATCGATGACCCGGCGCATCGGCCGTCGGCTGAGCGACTCGTCGCCGAACAAGGTGACCGCGAACGGCTGACCGGCGACCAGGCCACACAGCAGGCGGATGGTGGTGCCCGAGTTGCCGCAGTCGATCGGCGCCGCCGGCGCCTGCATGCCATCGAGCCCGGTGCCGTGGATGATGACCTCGTCCCCGGCGCGCTCGAGCCGGGCGCCGAGCGCGGCGATGGCCCGGGCCGACCGCCCGTTGTCGGCGCCGTCGCCCAGGCCGCGCACCCGCACCGGCGTGCGCGACAGGCACGAGAACAGGAGCGCGCGGTGCCCGATCGACTTGTCGCCGGGCACGGTGATGGTGCCGCGCAGCGCACGCCGGGCCGGGTGGACGATGAACGCGGTCATGCCGTCAGCGTACCGCGACCGTCACCCGCCTGGGCCCGGCGCCGACGGTCGCGCCGGCGCCGGCGCGACCGGCGCCGGCGTGCTCAGGCGACGGGCCAGCCGGCGCAGCCGCCCGGGCGGCACCACCAGCACCACCCGCACCCAGGCCGCGTCCTGGTCGAGCCGGGCCGCCCGCACCGCCGCGCGCAGCCCGAGCGCCTGCACCGACGCCAGCGCCGCCACCTCGGCCAGCGCCGCCTGCGCCGCCACCCGCAGCTCGGCCCCGGCGCGGGCGTCGTCGCGCTGGCCCGGATCGGTGCCGTCGATCCACACCACCGCCGCCGCGTCGTCGGCCAGGTCGGCCCAGGCCGACAGCGCCGCCGGCGCGGGGTCGAGCCCGAGCTCGCGCGTCAGCGCGACCTGGGCCAGCGGAGACAGGCGCGCGCACGCCCGCAGCGCCGCCCCGGCCGCCGCCGCCGGCATCGCCCGCGCCCGCAGCGCCAGCAGCGCCGGCTCGTCGGCCACCGCCGGCCGCGTCCGCCGCGCCGCGGCCTGGGCCGCCGCCACCAGCGACGGTGGGCCAAGCGCGTACAGGTCGTCTCCGAGCCGGACCGTGCGGGCCGGCGCCTGGGCCGCGCCGGCGATGGTCAAGGTCCGCGCCGTCGGGGTCCCGACGTCGTACGCGGCGATGACCAGCCAGCGAACCTCGGCCAGCGGCGGCGCCTCGGCGCCGAGCGGCAGCTGACCAGGATCGCGGCCGAGCCACCCCGCCAGCGCCGGGCCCAGGGTCGGGTTGGCCCGGATCCGGTCGAGGTCGAGCTCGAGCAGCAGATCCGGACCGGCCGGCAACACGGTCAGCGCGCGATCACCCGCGGTCAGGGCCCGCGATGGCACCTCGATCGCCGGCGACACCGGGCCGACCTCGGTCGCCCCGCCGCCACACCCCGCCCCGGCCCCGCTGGCCACGAGCCCCAGCGCCACCGCGATCGCCAGCGCCGACGGCCGCCCGTGCTCCACGGCGCCGGCCTACCCGGCCAGGACCCGGGCCAGCGTGGCGATGACCCGCGGCTGCTCGGCCGTCGACGCGACCGACACCCGCAGGTGGGCCGGCAGGCCCCACGCCGCCATCGGCCGCACGATCACGCCCTGGCGCAGCAGCTGGTCGTACAGCGGCGCCGACGGCCGGCCACACGCGACCAGCGCGAAGTTGGCCAGCGACGGCAACACCCGCACGCCGGCGCCAACCCCGGCCAGGCCGGACGTCAGCGCCTCGAGGCAGCGGCGGGCGTGGGCGGCGCTGGCGGCGACGTGCGCGCGATCGGCCAGCGCGGCGGTCGCGGCGATCTGGGCCAGGGTGCCGACGTTGAACGTGCGGGTGACGCGCCCGAGCAGATCGACCACCGCGGGGTCGGCCACGCCGTAGCCGACCCGCAGCCCGGCCAGGCCGTAGATCTTGGAGAACGTGCGCAGCACGACGATGCGTGGATCGGCGGCGGCCGCGGCCAGCCCATCGGCGTGGTCGACCTCGGGCCAGGCCGCGGCGTACTCGGCGTAGGCCTCGTCGACGACCAGCACCGCCCGCGTCGGCAGCGCGGCCCGGACCCGCTCGAGCTCGGCCCGGGTCAGCACCGTGCCGGTCGGGTTGTTGGGCGTCCCCAGGACCACCAGCTTGGTCCGGGGCGTGAACGCGGCGATGAGCGCGTCGACGTCACAGCCGAGCGCGGCGCTGGCTGGCGCGGCGATGAAGCGGCGCCCGGCCACCAGCGCGGCCAGGCGGTAGCTCAGGAAGGCGTACTGGTGGCTCACCACCTCGTCGTCGGGCTCGCACAGCGCCAGCACCAGCTGGTACAGGAGCTCGTTCGAGCCGGCGCCGAGGATGATGTGGTCCGCGCCGACGCCGAGGTGGGCGCTCAGCGCCGCCCGCAGCACGTGGCCGCTGGCGTCGGGGTACAGGTGCAGGCGCGGCAGCTCGGCGGTTATGGCCGCCAGCGCCGCCGGCGACGGCCCCAGCGGGTTCTCGTTGGAGGCGACCTTGATCGCGCCGGTGATCCCGAGCTCGCGCTCGAGCTCCTCGATCGGCTTGCCCGGCTGGTACGACTGCAGGTCGCGCAGGTGGGCCGGGACCAGATCGGCAGCCCAGGCGGCCCGGGCCGCGGCGTCGAACGAAGCGTGCTGGCTCATCGCGCCTGGACCTATATCACGGGGCCTGGGGCGAAGGCCGGGTGCGGGGCCCGGTCGGGCCCGACCGGACGGGAATTGCACAGCGTGTCCGCCTGGTTCGAGCGTCCATGCCCCGCCGCGCGCCTCCCCGGTCGGTAGCCACCGCCCCGGGCCTGGGTATAGTGTCCGCCCAGGTCATGCTCGCCCCCTCCTCTCGTCGCCCCTGGTGGCCGCTGGCCGTGATCGCCGCCGCGGTGGTGCTGCTGCTGCCCGCCCTGGCCCACGCCGCCGAGCCCGACCCGGCCACGCTCGACCAGTACCAGGGCTGGGGCCTGCTGGCCCTGTACGGCACCGCCTTCACCGCCGGCATCGGCGCCTCGCTGACCCCGTGCGTGTACCCGAT
This sequence comes from Kofleriaceae bacterium, assembly GCA_018058095.1. Classification (GTDB taxonomy): domain Bacteria; phylum Myxococcota_A; class Polyangia; order Haliangiales; family Haliangiaceae; genus JABFXX01. The sequence continues at coordinate 6,248 of JAGPCO010000061.1, read as the reverse complement.
GATCCCGATCGTCCTCGGCGTGTTCGGCGCGCGCGGCAAGGACGTCTCGCGCAAGAAGTCGCTCACCCTGGCGACGCTGTACGTGCTGGGCATGGGCGCGACCTACGCCACCCTCGGCACGGTGTTCACCCTGCTCGGCCGCCAGTTCTCGGCCGTGCTGTCCGAACCCGCCGTGGTGCTGCCGCTGGTCGGCCTGTACGTCGTGCTGGCGGTGTCGATGTTCGGCGCGTTCGAGCTCAACCTGCCGGCCTCGCTGCAGACCCGGCTGGCCCAGGTCGGCGGCTCGGGCTACGGCGGCGCCTTCGCCATGGGCCTGGTCGGCGGCTTCACCGCGGCGCCGTGCACCGGCCCGTTCGTGGCCGGCCTGCTCACCGCGGTGGCCCGCACCGGCGACGTGACGATCGGCGCCTCGACCCTGTTCGTCCACGCGCTCGGCATCGGCGTGCTGTACTGGGTGCTGGCGGTGTTCGCCGGCGCGCTGCCGCGCAGCGGGCGGTGGATGGAGTGGGTCAAGGCCATCGGCGGCATGGGCCTGCTGGTCGCCGCGCTGTACTTCCTGCGGCCGATCTGGCCGTGGCTGCGTGGCCTGGGCTCGCCGTCGATCACCTTCGCCGCGCTGGCCGCCGGCCTGGTGGTGGCGGGCCTGGCGCTGGGCGCGGTCCACCGCGGCTTCCGCGACGGCGGCGGCACGTCCCGCCTGCTGGCGCCCGCCCGCAAGGGCCTGGCCGTGCTGCTGGTGGTCGGCGGCGCCTACGGCCTCATCGCCTGGGTCCTCGCGCCCAAGCGCCACCTGCCATGGCAACACGACGAGGCCGCGGCGTTTGCCCTGGCCCGGGCCGAGGGCAAGGGCGTGATGGTCGACTTCTCCGCGACCTGGTGCACCCCGTGTGTCGAGCTCGAGCGCACCTTCGGAGAGGACGCGGTGTACCCGACGCTGAGCGATCACTTCGTGCCCCTCAAGTTCGACGTCTCGGGCGACACCGACGCCGACATCCAGCGCAAGAACACCTATGGCGTGACCAGCCTGCCAGCGGTGGTGTTCGTGTCGACCGACGGCAGCGTGCTGGGCCGGGTCAACCAGGACACCCCCGACTACCTCTCGCCCGGCGGGTTCATGAAGGTGGCCGGCCCGGCCGCTCGCGCCGTCGCCTCCAGCCGCGGCGCCGCGGCGCTGGCGCCACCGACCCGCTGATCCGGATCGAGCGCCGTCGACGCGCGGCCCGTTGCGGCGAGCGCGGCGACCGGGGGCGGAAAGCGCCAGCCGATGGCGTGCGCCCGGTAGGTGAAGATCCGGCGCAGCATCGGCCCCACCACCAGCCGGTGCGCCAGCCAGCCGAGCGGGCCCGCCGGCAGCGCGTACAGCACGGTGTCCTCCATCACGGTGTGCTGGCCGTCCGCCGCCGGGTAGAAGCGGTGCTCGTGCCACCACGCCCGGTACGGCCCGCGCAGCTGGACGTCGACGAAGCGCTGGCCCGGATCCCAGTCCTCGATCTCGGTCCGCCAGCGCATGGGCACCCCGCTGAGCGCGATGCGGTAGTCGATGATGGCGCCGGGCGCCATCACCACGTCGGGGCTGAGGATGGAGAAGGCCAGCTTGGGCGGCGTCAGCGCGCCCAGGTTGGCGGCGGCCGCGAAGAACGGGAACACCTCGGACATCGGCGCCGCCAGCACGGTGCGGGTGTGCAGCTGGTATCGCGGCGCCCGCCGGCTCAGGTAGGCGCTGGTCGGGGCGGCCCGCGTCACCGGCGCCATGCCGATCGGCGTCGGCGCCAGGGTGGCGACCAGCGCCGGCCGCAGCTCGGGGTGGAGGAAGGTGAAGCCGCGCCGGGTCAGCGCCGCCGGCACCACCCGCTGACCGCCGACCAGCAAGCTGGCGGCCTGGCCCAGGACGAGGCGCACCGCCCAGCCGGGCGCCGGCAGCTGGGCGCGCCGCCCCAGCACCTGGGCCAGCGCCGCCGCCAGCTCGCGCTGCGACACCGACCGCGGGGCCACCAGGTTGACCGGCCCGGTCAGGCCGTCGTCGTCGACGGCGTGCACCAGCGCGCGCACGGCGTCGTCGAGGTGGATCCACGACACGTGCTGAGCGCCGCCGGCGATCGGGCCGGCCAGGTGCCAGCGCGCGAGCGGCACCAGCGCCCCCAGCGCGCCCCCTTCCGGGCCGAGCACCACGCCGAGGCGGGCGCGCACGATCCGCACGGCGTGCGGCGCCGCGGCCTGGGCGGCGGCCTCCCAGTCGCGGCACAGCTCGGCCGCGAAGCCGGCGCCGGGCGCGGCCTCCTCGCTCACCGTGCGCTCGCCCGGATCGCCGTACCAGCCGACCGCGCTGGCCGAGACCAGGACCGGCAGCGGCGTCGACCGCGCCGCGATCCATCCGACCAGCTGGGTGGTGAGGTCGACCCGGCTGGCCCGTAGCGCCGCCTTGCGGGCGCGGGTCCAGCGGCCACCAGCCAGGCTCTCCCCGGCCAGGTGCACGATCGCGTCGGCGCCAGCGACGACCGCGGCGCCATCGGCCATGGCTCGGATGTCGACGCCGTCGGGCAGGACGGCCCGGGCCGCGTCGGGTCGTCGCACCAGGGCGATCACCTCGCGGCCGCGCCCGCGCAGGGCCAGGACCAGCGCACGGCCGATGAAGCCGGTCGCGCCGGTGACGACTATGCGTTTTTTTTCGTTCATTTCGTTCAAGTGTGACGGCAGTATTTGGTCTTGTCGACCTGAGTTTTGGGTGTTATCAACTGAAATGGCTGTTTTGAGCGATTTATGTCGACGCTGACCGCACGGCGCCTGGCCGATGCCCTCGGGGTCAGCGAGTCGTCGCTCAAGCGCTGGGCCGACGACGGCCGCATCCCGGCCTCTCGGACCGAGGGTGGGCACCGCCGCATCCGGGTCGAGGACGCCTTGCAGTTCATCCGATCGCGCCGGTTGCCGCTGGTCCGGCCCGAGCTGCTCGGCCTGATGGAGGCGCCCGACGACGAGGCGCTGATCGAGCTGCTGGTCAGCGCGGCGCCAGCGGCCACGACCGCGGCGCTGACGCGCTTCGTGCGCGGCGACGGCATCGCCGCGCTCGGCGACGGGCCGATCCGGCGCGCCCTCGAGCGGGTCGGCGCCGGCTGGCAGCACGACGCCGACGGCGTGTACCTCGAGCACCGCACCACCGTGCTGTGTGGCGAGGTCGTGGCCCGGCTGCGGGCGATGCTGGCCGAGCCGCCGCCGGGCCGCCCGGTCGCCGTCGGCGCCGCCGCGCCCGGCGACCCCTACACGCTGCCGACCGCGCTGTGCGCCGCGGTGCTGGCCGAGGTCGGCCTGGCGACCGTCAACCTCGGCGCCGACTGCCCGACCCAGGCGCTGCTGCGCGCGGCCCAGCGCGAGCGCGCGGCGCTGGTGTGGGTCTCGGTGTCGGCCCCTCCGACGTCGACCACGCTCGCCGCGCTGGCCGCGGTCGAGCACGACCTGGCCGCGGCCGGGGTCCGCCTGGTCGTCGGCGGCCGGGCCGCCAGCAGCCTGGCCGGGGTCGTGCAGACGGCCCCCGTGCCCGACCTGGAGCAGCTGGCCGCGCTGGGGCGGTCGGTCCTCACCCGCGACCACGTCGGCGCTTGAGCCGACGCGGCCGTCGGTCGGTCACCTCACGCCGTCACTTCGCCTTGATCTGGAAGCGGAGGAACGCCAGGACCTCGCCGTGTATCGCCGTGTAGTGGGTCGAAAGGTCGTTGGCGACGGCGCCCTGCCCGCTCTTGAAGAAGTAGCCCGCGGACAGCGGGGCGCGGATGCCGATGTCGAGCACCCGGCTCAGGTGATAACCGAGGCCGACCGAGACCTGCCCGGTGAAGCCCTTGTCGGTCAGCTCGTCGCTCGAGAGCGGGGGCTCGACCTGCTGGCCGGTGCCGAGGCCAAACGCCAGCCCCAGCCCGAACTCGGCGAAGGCCTTGGCCGGCGCTGGCTCCGCGCCCTTGGTCGCCGCGGCGCCGCCGCCGAGCCCGAGCTGGATGTCGAACCCGGCCCCGAGCTCGGTCCAGGTCGCCAGGCGGGAGCCGTCGGTGAGCTGGTGGTGCTGGACCCAGGCGTCGACGAACACGAACTCGGCGCCGACCAGCACGCCGTATCCCAGGTGGGGCGCGCCCGCGAAGAAGGCCTCGTCCTTGCGATCGCCGCCGAGGCCGGCACCACCAGCGCCCCCGACGTGAGCCTCGGCCCGCAGGCTGATGACGTCGGCCTGGGCCGAGCTGGCCACGCCGGCCAAGACCGTCGCCGCGGCGGCGACGGCCAACCAGCTGGCGAGGTGGCCTCGACCAGGACGAGGGCGCGGAGAGGGAGACGAGGTCGGGGACGTGGACCGGGCGACGGTGGTCATCAAGCGGGCTCCTGCGGTCAGTTGATCACCAGCAGCTCGGCGCCATCATGGCCGCAGAAGCTGGACGACAGATCATACCGCTCCTGACAGGTCGGGCAGATGCGCCCGATCACACCCGTGGGGCCCTCGTGCTTGCGGCGTGGCCGGCTGGCCCAGAACGACGCCGCCGAGACCACCGGCCCGCCGTCGTGCGGGCAGCGCCGCAGGCCGGGCTCGAACGCGCGCCGGCACACCAGGCAGAACACCCCGGCCGACCGCGGCACCGACAGCATCTCCTCGGCGGGGACCAGGCGGCGCGCGTCGTGGATGCAGTAGGTCAGGCCGTGGAACTCGCTCGAGCAGGTCGGGCACACCATGCCCGAGTGTGGCCGCGCCACCCGTCCGGACCGCGACGCCGCCCCGGCGCCAGCGGCCTCGGCCGCCCCGGCCAGCGCGACGCCCGCCCCGGCCGCTGCGCTGGCCCGGACCCCCGGGCGGGCCACCGGCCGGACCACCCGCTGCGGCGGGGGCGCGGGCGCCGGCTCGGTCCGAGCGGTCGGTTCACGCCGGCGCAAGGCGACCACCATCGCGACCAGGCCGACCAGCACCGCGAGCAGGATGGCGACCACCGCGACCAGCACGGTCTCGATCATCGAGGCGCTGCCGAGCAGCCCGACCGCGAGCGGCGGGCCGGCCGCGCCCACGGCGCCCGCGGGGGCGGCAAGGAGGTGAGTGGCTGCGATGACGACCTCCACAGCGCGCCCGCGTCGAGGCTAGCAACCACCACCTGGCCGGTCAACGCCCGTCCTCGGTAGCACCGCGCTCGGACCTGCGCTCGACGGACCGGGAGCAACGGGAGTACTGTGCGCGCCGATGTCGGACCTGGTGATCGGCGGTCGCAGATCGCGCCGGCAGTACGCGCTGCGCGCCCTGCTGCTGGCCCTGGCGCTGGCGATCGCCGCGGTGGTGGTGGCGTGGTTCATCTATCGCCGCTCGGTCGCGTACGAGGTCGCGTCCATCCCGGTCCGGGTCGGCCCGCTCCGCCTCGATCGCGAGGCGCCCGGCGCGGCCCCGCGCCTGGCCACCGGCCAGGCCGAGCTGACCTGGGTCGGGGAGATCCCGGTCATCCGCGCCGGCGGGGATCTGTCCGGTATCTACCTCGGCGTCGGTCGGCTGCTGGGCGACCGGATCGACGCGCCGACCGCGGCCGCCAGCGCGGCGATGGTCGACGCCATCCCGCGCGACGGGGTGTGGGGCCGCCTCGCCCACGGCACCCGCACCGCCTGGCGCTACCGTTTCCTCGACGACGGCCTGAGCGAGCGCGATCGCCGCGCCCTGGCCGGCCTGTGGCAAGGCGCCCGCGCCAGCGGCGCGCGCAGCGGCCACGACACCCTGCTGCGGGCCCAGGCCATGCTCGATGTCGGCGCGGTGGCCGGGCGCGCGGGCGAGCCGCGCGCCCGCCTGCTGACCCGCGCCCTGACCGTCCGAGTGGCGCAGGCCGACGCCCCGCCCGGCCGGGCCTGGATCGGCCGCAGCTTCGCCCTGCCCGGCCTGATCGACGGCGGCGACAGCGCCACGCCGGTCCTGCTCATCGCCCACCCGACCGACGCGCTGGCCTGGGCCGGGGTGACCTGGCCGGGCTCGATCGGGGTCGTCAGCGGGGTCAACGCCGAGGGGATCGTGGTCACCCTGCACCCGGCCCGGACCCGTGACGTGCGCGAGACCCGCATCGCCCGCCCGACCGCGCTCGTCGTCCGCGACGTGCTCGAGCGGGCGCGCACGCTCGACGACGCCATCCGCCTGCTCAGCGACACCACCCTGCTCGGCTCGGCCGCGTTCATGGTGGTCGATGGCCACGCCGGGACGTGGGCCGTGGTCGAGCGCAGCCCGACCCGGACCGCGGTCAGCCGTGGCCCGAGCCCGG
>JAGPCO010000060.1 GCA_018058095.1 Kofleriaceae bacterium | reverse complement strand
GCCGCGCTGGCGGCGCGGAGCGAGGACGCGACCGCTGCCGACGGTCGGCGCGCGCTGGCGGCCGTGCTGCCCGCGCTCACGGCGAAGCTCGAGGCCCACCTGGCGCAGGAGGAGCGCGTGGTGTTCGCGGTGCTCACGGCCGCGCTGCCGGCCACGGCGCGCCAGCAGGTGATCGCGGAGTTGCGGGCGCGCCGGCGACCGCCGTCGCCATGACCAGCGCAGCTGCGCTGGCCAGGCTGGCGCGCCGGGCCAGGCGGGTGGCGGCGATGGCGTCTTGTTGGCCGGTGGATCGATCGGCGATGAGTAGGCCATGTCCACCACCTCGCCCACCCCGCTGTCGGCCATCGCGCCCTGCCTGCTCGCCACCGTCCTCGCGGCCGCGTGTGGCGCCGAGCCGGATCCCGACCCGGTCACCGGACCCGATGCCGGCGCGGCCATCGACGCCGACGGCTGCGCCGCACCACCCGCGTGCCAGGCCGACCCCGAGTGCCCGTGTGACCAGGTGTGCTCGGCCCGGCGCTGCGTCGCCCCGGCGGCCTGTGACGAGGCGCTGCTGAGCTGGGACGGCGCCTACAGCAACACCGACGGCACGTGCCTGACCGATCTGGCCGGGTACCGCCTGTACTGGGGCACGACGCCGGGCGGGCCCTACCCCAACCTGGTCGAGGTCGGCCTGCCCTGTGTCGACGGCGACGTCGTCGCCTGCGGCATGCCGGGCGAGATGACGACCCAGCAGGTGTGCAGCTACCGCCTGACCGGCCTCGCCGACGGCACGACGTACTTCGTGATGACCACGGTGAACCAGGCCGGCCTCGAGAGCGCGCCGACCGGCGAGGTCAGCAAGACCGTCGCTTGCCCGTGAGCCGGCGAGCGGCGGCCCGACGGCGCGTGATACCCTCGCCCCATGCGGTCCAGGTCGACGCGCGCCTTCGGCCCCGCGCGCGGCTGGCTCGAAGCGGCGCTGCTCGGCGCCCTGTGCGCCGCCGGGTGCGACGTGGTCTTCGGCGTGACCCCGCGGCCCGACGCCCCCGCCACCGGTGACGACGCTCCGCCGGCGCCGACCTCCTGGGCGACGATCTCCACCGGCCTGAGCCACACCTGCGGCATCGACGCCGATCAGCACCTGTGGTGCTGGGGCCGCGGCGGCGACGGGCAGCTCGGCGATGGGCAGCAAAGCAGCCGCGCCCAGCCGGTCCGCGTCGTCGAGGCCGGCACCGGCCTGTGGCGGGGCGTCGCCCTCGGGATCAGCCACACGTGCGGCGTGCAGACCGATGGCTCGGTCTGGTGCTGGGGCGACAACGACCAGCGCCAGCTCGGTGTCGGCGAGCCGACCGTACACCCCACGCCCGAGCGCGTGCCGATCGGCGCCGGCTTCGTCCAGGTCGCGGCCGGTCACACCCACAGCTGTGCCTTCGACGGTGCCGGCGTCCTGACCTGCTGGGGCGCCAACTTCGAGTTTCGCCTCGGCCTGCCGTCCGACACCACCGACTACGCCCCGACGAGGGTCGGCGCCGAGGCTGGCTGGTCCGCCGTCGCCTTACACGCCGGCTACAGCTGCGGCGTCCGCGCCGGCGACGCGTACTGCTGGGGCACGCTGCGGGGCATGACGACGCCGAGCCCGGCCGTGGTCCCTGGCCTCACCTCGTCCATCACTGGCATCGACGTCGGCGACGACCACGCCTGCGCGCTCGACGGCGCGGGGCAGGTGTGGTGCTGGGGCAGCAACGGCAACGGCCAGCTCGGCAACGGGACGATGGTGGCGTCCGAGACGCCGGTGCTGGCGGGATCGGGATGGGACGAGCTGGCGGTCGCGACCGCCTCCACCTGCGCCCGCGCCGGGACCGCCTTGTCGTGCTGGGGCAACCGCGAGCATGGCCGGCTCGGGACCGACGATGTCGGGGCCAGCACCAACCTGCTCAGCCCGACCCCGGTGCTGACCGACACGACCTGGCAGTCGATCTCCTTCTACGATCGTCACCTGTGCGGGCGCGACGAGGACTCCCGCGCCTGGTGCGTCGGCCTCGACGGGGAGGGACAGCTCGGCGGCGGGACCGGCGGGGCGCGCTTCCGCCCGATCCAGATCGGCACCAGCGTCGACGACGTGGCGCTCGGGCCCAAGCACACGTGTAGCGTCAGCGGATCGAGCGTGCGGTGCTGGGGCCAGGGCAACGCCGGCCGGCTCGGCGTCGGGCCGCCCCACCGTAGCTACCAGATCCCGGCCTCCATCCCGCGGCCCGATGCCTCCCCGGTGTGGCCGGCCGGACTCCGGCTCGCGCTCGGGACCGCCGCCTCGTGTGGGGTCACGACCACCACGCTGTACTGCTGGGGTGACAACCGCGGCGAGCTCCTGGACTCCACCCCGACGGCGGCGTTCGGCACCGCGATCGAGGTGACGCGCACCGAGTTGACCCTGGCGGTGGCCCAGGTGGCCCTGAGCCGACACGCCTGCGCCATCCTGGCCGACGCCACCGCCTACTGCTGGGGCCCCAACCAGGTCGCCCAGGTCACCAGCCCGAGCTCCGACCAGGAGCCGCCGGTGCCCGTCGGGGTGGGCGTCTCCGTCACCGGGGTCGCGGTCGGCGCGGAGCACACCTGCCTCGCCACCACGCCTGCCAGCGCGTCTGCCACGGCGGTCCGGTGCTGGGGCGACGACACCCACGGTCAGCTCGGGTCCAGCGTCGGAGTGGTCATGGAGGTCGACGCGGCCGGCGGGCTCATCGCCGGTGAGGCCCACACGTGCGCGATCGGGCCGGCCATGGAGCTGTGGTGCTGGGGCCGCAACGACCACGGCCAGGCTGGCGCGCCGGCAGCGCCGATCGCCGCGCCGACCCTGTTGCCAGGCTCGTGGTCCAGCGCCGCGGCCGGCACGGACTTCACGTGCGCCATCGACTCGGCGCAGAGGTTGTCGTGCTGGGGTGGTGGCAGCAAGGGACAGCTCGGGGTCGAGCCGGCGGTCGACGTCGACCACATGCCCCGGTTGGTCGAGCCCGGCCTCCGGTGGTCCAAGATCGCCGCCGCCGGCGAGACCGCGTGCGGCATCACGACGACGAAGGACCTGTACTGCTGGGGCAGCAACGACCAGGGGCAGGTCGGCGACGGCAAGGCCTGGCGGTCGACGCCGACCCCGGTCGGCGGCTCGTAGACACGATCCCCTGGCCACGGCACTGACCGGCCGACGGGCCTGGGCGCGGCAGGTCGAGTTGCCGTGGGGCTCGAGCAGCCGGGCCTCACCCGTGCGATTCCAGCAGCTTGGATCTGGCGCAACGCTTGCTCCTGACGCACCCCATGCGCCAACTGACCGTGCTCGCCTCGCTCCTGGCCCTGCCCCTCCTCACCACCAGCGCCTGCGTGACCGACGAGGGTGAGGATGGTGCCGACGACGTCGCCGTTCCTGGCGGCAAGGCCGACGACAGCGAGTTCTCGGCGTGCGAGCTCGAGAAGATCGTCGGCTATCTCAACGAGGGTGTGGCCGCCGAGGCGCTCAAGGAGGCCGGGCTGTCGAGCCGGGCCGCCAAGAACCTGGTCGCCCACCGCGACGGCGCCGATGGCGCGTTCGGGACAGCGGACGACGACCTGTTCGACGACATCGCCGAGGTCGACGCGGTGCCGTACATCGGCCTGTACTCGATGCGCAAGCTGGCCACCGTGGTCGGCCCGCGCTGCGAGCAGCAGACCGACCTGTACGCCGACGCGCGCGACGTGACCCTGGCCATCATCAAGTTCCCGGCCGGCACCACCGCGCCGACCTCGTACCAGTACCCGGCCGACACCGAGTTCAACCTGGGTGGCACCGAGTTCTGGCAGAAGTGGACCGGCGGCCACAACCCGACCTACTCGTTCGAGGAAGGCACCGACGCCGGCCGCCTGTGTATGCAGGCCAGCGCCATCCGCTTCGAGGCCATCATGGCTGACCCGCCGGCCGAGCTGGTCGAGCTGAACGCCAACAGCAACTGGGGCGGCTCGTTCTTCAACTGGAACGACGACTACAGCAAGGCGGACTTCGGCGACGCCAGCGGGGCCCGCCTGTGGGCCTGGCGCACCGGCCTGATGAAGTGGATCAGCCAGACCGGCAAGGACGGCGCCTGCCACCTCCCGACCAAGGAGCTGGTCCAGCGCGCCGCGGTGGCCTGCCTGAGCACCGCCCGCTCGAGCGCCGGCGAGATCCAGGGCTGCTCGGCGCGCTGAGGCGCCGGGGCACCACCGCCGGCGCCCGGCGCCGCTGGTGTACCCTGTGTGGCCATGCCGCCCCGCCGCCGCTCGGCGCCCGAACGCGATCTGTCGCCGCGCCAGGTGGCCGAGGCCATCGGCGTCAGCGAGTCGTCGGTCAAGCGCTGGTGTGATGACGGCGCCATCCCGACCCGCAAGACCGCGGGCGGGCATCGCCGCATCCCGATCGCCGACGTGGTCGCGTTCCTGCGCGCGCAGGGGTTCGACCCGGCCCGGCCCGACCTGCTCGGGCTGCCGGCCGGCGCCCACCGCGACGCGACCCGGGCCCTGCGCGATGTGGCCGACCGGCTCGGCACCGCGCTGCGCGCCGGCGCCGCGGCCGACGCCCGCGCGCTCCTCACCGGCCTGTACCTGGCCGGTCAGCCCCTGACCCGCATCGGCGACGAGGTGATCGGGCCGGTCATGGCCGGGCTCGGCCACGCCTGGTCGATCGGCCAGCTCGAGGTGTACCAGGAGCACCACGCCGTCGAGATCGTGCGCGCCGCGCTGTTCGACCTGGGCGGGCTCATCGCCGTGCCCGCCGCCGGCCCGGTCGCGCTGCTGGCCAGCCTCGAGGGCGACCCGTACAGCCTGGCGATCGGCCTGGGGGAGCTCATCCTGCGCGAGCGAGGCTGGCGCGCCATCGGCCTGGGGGCCGGCCACCCGGCCGCGACCCTGGTCGCGGCGGTGACCGAGCGGCAGCCGCGCCTGCTCGCCCTCAGCGTCGGCCACGTCCCCGATCGAGCCCGCCTGATCGCCGATGTCGCCGCGCTGCACGCGGCCACCCGCGCCGCCGGCGCCGCCCTCGCCCTCGGCGGCCGGGCCATCGACGACGACCTGCGCGCGACGCTGCGATGCTCGGCCCACTGCGCCAGCCTGGCCGCGCTGGCCGACTTCGCCGACTCGCTGCCGGTCAAGGCGGCGGCGGCGAAGAAGCGGGCGCGGCCGCGCTGACCGGGCTCGACGGCGCCGCCGCCTCGGGCACGGTGTCGTGGAAGCGCGAGAAGTCGATCGCCATGCGCCCGTCGGGCAGCTGGCTGACGACGTCGACGAAGCGATGGCCGAGGTGGACGTCCTCGGGCTGGTACGTGTACTGCGCGTAGATGGTCTGGTTGTACGTGCCGTCGTGGCCGACCAGGGTGACGTTGAGGCCGACCAGGCGCCCGCCGGTCGAGGCGTGCACCGCCGACCAGTCGACGTCGGCCAGCGGGCTGCCGGCGTCGAGGTCGTGCATGACGGTCCACGACAGGCGAAACATGGGCGAGCGCGACCGCCGCAGCGGCAGGTCGATCAGCTTGCGCAGGTGCTGGCCCTCGCGGGTGAAGGTGTCGACCATGGCGGTGACGCTGACCGAGGCCTCGACCACGTCGTTGCCGCGCGCGTTGCCGACGCGGAAGGTCAACACCCGGGTCCCGTCCATGGTCGTGACCACGATCGGGCGCGAGAACAAGACGCTGGCCTTGGGCCGGGCCAGCCGGGAGAAGGCCAGGCCGGTGGTGAGGGCGACGCCGATGAGGCCGACGCCGGCCTCGACGGTGGCGATCACGTTGCCGTAGTCGGTGGCCGGGTTGAGGTTGCCGTAGCCGATGGTGGCCAGGGTCTGGACGCTGAAGTAGAAGGCGTCGGCGAACGACTCCGGCCGGGCGTTGCTGATCGAACCCGGCTCGAGCAGGTACAGCCCGGCGAAGAACGCGTTGGCGACCAGGAACAGGACGGCGGCGACCGCGAAGAAGCGCAGCCAGCCGCCCTCGATCAGCCAGAAGTAGAAGTCGCGCCGGAGGTCCGACGGCGTGCCGAGCCGGACGATGCCGCGGCCGACCCGCAGCTCGGGCCCGCGCCGGGTCTGCCCGGCGGCGTGCAGCCGGCGCAGCTCGTCGGCGATGGTCTCGCGCTCGTGGTCTTCGCGCGTGACCTCGAACGGGGCCATCGCCATGTCGAACAGGACCTGGCCGACGCAGATGGCGACGATGGCGCCGAGGTACCAGCCGGCGTCCATGCCGGCGCCGGCCGGGGCCAAGAGCAGCACCAGCAGGCCCGACCCGGTGCGCACGGCCACCCGCAGGCTGTCGCTCAGCTCGGCCTGCTTGCGCTCGGTCACCGCGTCGAGCAGCGCGGTCGCCAGCAGCGTGCCACCGAGGGCGACGCCGACCAGCCAGCGATAGGCCTCGGGCGCCGGCATGGCCAGATCGAAGAGGACGATCTTCTTGATGGCCACGCCGGTGGCGGTGATCGACAGCTGCAGCGGCAGGTGGCCGTACAGCCAGAACACCGGCGCCATGCCGTGCTCGCGCAGGCGTGAGCCGGCCACGTCGTCGAAGTAGATCCACCAGATCGAGCAGGTGATGAGCAGCGCCAGCGAGGCCTGCACGATCGGGCCGAGCGCGCCCGCGCCGGCGCCGTCGTCGAGCCCGGTCACCACCTTGACGAACGACTCGCCGATGACGATCAGCGTGAGCAGGCCGTAGCGCTCGCCGATGTGCTCCTCGTCGGCCGGGGCCTCGGCGGCCAGGGTCCGACCGCCGCGGCGGAACGGCGCGGTCACGACCCAGCCCAGGCCGACGGCCCACAGGCCCCAGGCCCACGGCGTCGGCAGCGCGGCCGACAGGCCGAGCGCGACCGCGCCGACCGCGAACGCGCCGCCCCAGTAGCGGGCGTAGGCGCGGCCGTCCGGCACCTGGCGGTACGCGCGCAGGTACAGCACGGCGATGATGGCCTGGGCCAGGGCGAAGGCGATCGCGAACCGAGCCGGGGCGCCGTCCATCGCCGCCGGCGCGCTGACGGCCATGGCCACCACCGCGAACATCTGCGCGAAGGCGAGCAGGCGATGCACGAAGTCGTCGACGGTGAAGCGGTTGACGAAGTAGGTGAAGCCGGTCCAGCTGACCCAGATCGCCGCGAACACCAGGGCGAACCCGGCGTAGCCGAGCGGCGACACCCGCGCGGTCAGCGCGTTGCCGAGCTGGATGAAGGCGGCGACGAAGACCAGGTCGTAGAACAGCTCGAGCCAGGTCGCCCGCTTCTCGGCCACACCGGGGCCGGGGCGGTGCAGGCGTGGCCGGTGCAGCCATCGGCTTTGCATCGGCCGGCAGTATCACGGAAGGCGCGGGGCGACGGCGACCACGCGCCGGCCGAGCGTCCAGGTCGCCCCCGGCGATCGGGCGGGCCGAGCGCGACGCGGCCCGCGCCGGCCGCTGCGCCCCCGGCGACGGCGTGGTACACACCGGCGATGGCGTCCGACAGCTTCCGCCTGTCACCCGGCAAGCGCGTCCTGTACCTGACCCGGGACCCCGAGCTGATCCGCAAGCAGCTGCGCGGCGAGCTGACCCTGCGGATGGCCGACCTCGACCCGGCCGACCTGCTCGACGACATCAACACCGACACCATGACCCCGGCCTGGGTCTGCTTCGACTACGACCCGGCCGCCATCGCCGGCAACGCGTACGCCGGCCTCATCGTCGGCGGCGAGCGGGTGTTCCCGGCCGACGCCCTGCGCGCCGGCGGGTTCGAGGTGATCGTGGCCGGGGCGCAAAAGGGCGTCGGCTCGAGCCGCGAGACCGCGGCGCAGTGCGAGGTGTTCGCCGGCAGCCGGCTGGCCATCGCCTCGTCGTTCGCGCCCATCCACGCCCGCAACAACATCAACATCGGCCAGCTCATGGGTGACCACGAGCTGCTGCGCCGGCTCGAGGCCGGCGAGGCCATCCCGATGCGCGCCTTCACCGCGGGCCATGACGCCATCACCGCCCGCATCATCGAGTGCGGCGGCCTCTTGCCGTTCTGCGCCAGGCTCGATCGCGGCGAGGTCACCGTGCCGCCGACCGGGACCGGGCCGCGGCCGATGAACCTGACCGAGAAGATCCTGGCCGGCAAGCTGCTGCCGGGCCAGGGCGCCCACGTGAGGCCGGGCGACGCCGTGCTGGTCCGCGTCGACGCCGGCTACTCGCACGAGTTCACCACCGCCCAGGTCGACAAGTTCCTGGCCGACGAGTACGGCGCCGGCTACCAGCTCAAGGACCCGACCAAGTTCGCGGTGTTCGAGGACCACCTCATCTACGCCGAGAGCCTGCCGTCGATGGCGAAGTTCGCCGACAAGATCCAGGTGCTGCGCGACCGCCAGCGCGCGTTCGCCGCCCACACCGGCGTGCGCAACTACGGCGCCGAAGGCGGCGTGTCGCCCGGCATCTGCCACCAGGTCGCGCGCGAGCAGTTCCTCGACCCGGGCGACTTCGTGCAGGCGACCGACAGCCACACCTGCATGGGCGGCGCCTCGGGCGCGCTGTCGTGGGGCGTCGGCGCCACCGAGTACGCGGCCCTGGTGTACTGGGGCTTCACGCCCATCGCCGTGCCGGAGTCGATCCGCTTCGAGCTGACCGGCCGGCTGCGCCCGGGCGTGACCGGCAAGGACGTGATGCTGCACCTCCTCGCCACCTTCGCCCGGCGTGAGGACACGCTCAACCGGGTCATGGAGTTCGGCGGCGACGGCCTGTTCGCGCTGTCGCCCGACGAGCGCGCCACCCTGGCCAACATGGCGACCGAGTGCTCGGCCCGCGGCGCGATCATGGAGGTCGACGACACCATGCTGCGCTGGATCGTCGAGCGCCGGCCCGGCGCCGACCTCGAGGCCCTGCGCGCCAAGGTGGTGCGGCCCGATCCGGGCGCCGAACACGCCGGCGGGATCCACCGCATCGACCTGGCCAGCATCGCGCCGATGGTCGCCACCCCGGGTGACGCCGACCGCGGCGTGCCGTCCGACCCCAAGAACGGCGCGCTCGTGTCCGAGCTGGCCGAGGCCCGCATCGACATCGCCTATGGCGGCTCGTGCACCGCCGGCAAGCGCGACGACGTCGACATGTACGCCCGGGTCCTGGCCGAGGCCGAGCGGGCTGGTCAGCGCCTCGCGCCAGGCGTGAAGATGTTCATCCAGTACGGATCGCAGGACGTCGAGGCCTACGCCCACGCCCGCGGCCACCACGCGCTGTTCGCGCGGCTCGGCGTCGAGCTGATCAAGCCGGGCTGTGGCGCGTGTATCGGCTGCGGCCCCGGCGTGTCCGACCGCGCCGACCAGGTCACGGTGTCGGCCATCAACCGCAACTACAAGGGCCGCAGCGGGCCTGGCCAGCTGTACCTGGCGTCGCCGCTGACGGTGGCCGCCTCGGCCATTCGCGGCAAGATCGTCGAGTACCGCGAGGGCATGTTCGGGCCGGGCGCCGACGGCGACGAGCCCGCGCCCTGACCGCGCCCGGCGCGCGTGGCCCGGCGATCACGGCGAGGTGATCACCACCAGGTACGGGAAGGCGACGTCGACCGCGCGCACCCGCAGGCCGACGCCGGCGCCGTTGCCGCTGAACTGAGAGATCGCGACCACGTCGTTGTGACCGACGGTGGCGACCCGGCACGTCCGCTGGTTGTTGAGTCGGGTCGCGCTCATCACGTACGCCCGATCGGGCGCGACCGGGACCGGATACGGCGTCTCGGCGGCTGGCGTCCCCAGCGACGAGACCCCGACCGCGGGGGCCCAGCCGATCTCCATCGGGTTGCCGTTCGACTGGAAGCAGGCCTCGCCGGCGTGGTTGTTGGAGCTGACTTCCCGCAGCACGGAGATCGAGTGGTTGCCGGCCCCGGCCCCTTGCAGCATCGTCGGGGTGAGCCCGGCGACGACCGTGCCGCGCGGGGTGAACTGGTCCAGCGACCAGATGGCGCTGATCTCCCCGTCGCCCACGTCGACGCGCAGGGCCCCGCCGCTGATCGACCAGGCCGAGGCCGAGGCCGGCTCGAGCCGTCCCAGCTCGGACGGATCGTCGAACGGGAGGAACATCGCGATCACGTCGCCGGGAGAGGTCGAGCGTGGATCGCAGGCGTCCCCGACCAGGTCTCCGTCCCGATCGGCGGCCGCGGCGGCGGCGTCGAGCCCGGCCAGGTGCGGGCACGGGTCACACAGGTTGCCGAGCGGGTCGCCGTCCTCGTTGGCCTGGGTCGGGTTGGCCACGGCGACGCAGTTGTCGACGGCGTCGGCCACGCCGTCGGCGTCGCCATCCGGCGCGGCGTCGGCCAGCGGCGTGGCGTCGGTCAGCGCCTCCGCATCGGCCCCGCCCTCGCCGGCGTCAGCCGTGGGCCTCACGCACCGAGGATCGGGCTGGTCGACGCAGACCAGCCCGGCCGGGCAGCTCCGGTCCGACGCGCATGGCGGCCCGAGCGACGACGGCGAGAAACACGCCGGCGCCACCGCCGCTGCCGCCACCGCCACCACGCACCGAAACATCAGCGCGATTGTAGGCCGCCAGGCCTGGTCCGGTCACGGCTGAAGTCGGATCACAACCGAGGACCTGGGCCAGCCGGTCCGGCCAGGCCACCAGGCTCAGAACCCGGCCCGCCAGGACACGGACAGCCGCACGCCGCGGGTGTCGAGCTCGCCCAGCGCGGCGTGACCGGTGGCGATCGACAGGTCCGGATCGGCGCCGTCCCCGACCATCGCGGCGATGGCCACCGGGGCGGCCAGGGTCACCCCGAGCTCGAGGCCCATGGTCACGGCTAGCCGGCTCGAGCGCACCACCTCGAGGTCGGCGGCCACGGCGGCGCTGGCCAGCACGCCCCAGCCGCCGTCGTCGACGGCGACCATGCCAGTGCCGACCTCGGTGATCGCGAGGTCGGTCCGGGCCGCGCCGGCCTCGACCAGGGCCGCGACCGACAGCCGACGCCAGGCCGTGGTGCGCAGCCCGGCGCCGGCCAGCAGCGCGGCCTGGTCGACCTCGGTGTGCAGGCGCTGGAACAGCTCGCCACTGGCGTTGCCGAACGCGAGCCGACCACCGACGGCGAGGTCGAGGCGACGCCCCGCCAGCGGAAGGCCGAGCAGGTGACGGCTCAGCCCGAACCGGGGCCCGACCAGGGGCCCGGTCGCGGCCACCGCGGCCGAGGACGACGTCATCCAGCGGGTGTCGACGGCGAGGTCACCGACCCAGCGCCGCGCGCCCAGCGTGGGCGGCGCGGCCGATCGGACGCCCCCCTCGAGGTCGTCGGCCTGGGCGGTGGCGACAGAGCACGCGGCGACGACGCCGGCGAGCGAGGTGATGGTGGATGAGC
The DNA here is from genome assembly GCA_018058095.1 of Kofleriaceae bacterium. Lineage (GTDB taxonomy): Bacteria > Myxococcota_A > Polyangia > Haliangiales > Haliangiaceae > JABFXX01. The sequence continues at coordinate 32,307 of JAGPCO010000060.1, read as the reverse complement.
GCATGGCTAGCTCCTGAGCGAGGTCGTTCGACGGGCGGAGGTCCGGGCAGGGCGGAACGCGGGTGGGCGGGCGCGGTCAGCGCTCGAGCAGGTTGGCGAGCAGGAAGCCGGCCAGCACGACGGCGTCGGCCCGCCCGCTGGCGGTGCTGGGCACCACCGTGACCCGGCCGAGCGGATCGGCGTGGTCGACCACGATCTTGCCGATGGGCAGGGCGAACACCCGGCTCGGCGCGGCGTCGAGGCGCAGGTCGGTCGGGTGCAGGTTGGACAGCTCGAGGTAACCGATGCGCGGCTCGGCCTGGGTCCCGCCGACGAGGTAGTCACCAGTGGCGGTGAAGGCGTAGGTGTCGAGGCGGCCGACCCCGAGCAGGGGCGAGACCGAGCCGAAGCCGAGATCGAGCAGGCCGAGCACCGTGCGGTCGTCGTCGTGGACCAGCATGGCGACCTCGCGGCCGGGCACCGCCACCACGTCGCGCACCGGCTCGCCGACGGCGATCGTGGTGAGATCGAGCCGGGCCAGCGGGTCGGCCACCGCCTCGAGCGGCAGGGTGTGGACCCGCGGCAGCGCCGCGCCGACGTTGGCCAGCACCGCGCGTCGGCCCGGATCGGCGCCGACCGGGAAGACCAGGATGCGGTCGATCGGATCCGGGGTGGCGACCCGCCGGAACTGCGCGGTGTCGGCGTCGATGATCACCAGCTCGCGGGTGGCCGGCGTCGACGCCAGCACGAAGCGCCGGCCGGCCGGATCGTCGAACACGGCGATGTCGGACGGCCCGCCGCCGGCGCCGAGCTCGGCCAGGAGCGGCTGGTAGTCGTTCTCGGTCGGCCCGGTCCCGGCCGGCGGATCGGCGACCAGCGCCAGCTCGAGGATGTCGCGCGCGCCGTCCGAGCGCAGGTAGGCGGTCGCGGTCGCCGGCGCGAACACCAGCTCCCGTGGCACGACGGTGCCCGTGCCGGCGACGTCGAGGCGGATCGACACCTCGTTGTGGAGCGGATGGCTGGCGTCGACCACGGTGACGACGTTGGTGGCCAGGATGAAGGCGAACACCCGCTCGCTGGCGTCGTCGGCGCCGGCGATGGCCATCCGCGGCGACAGCACCACGCCGGTCGGGGTCGCGCCGAACGAGCGTACCGTCTTGAGGACCGGGTTGTCGGCCGCCGGTGGTCGGGTCAGGTCGATGAAGGCCAGCTCGTTGGGGTTGCGGAAGAAGCCTTGATCGTCGGGGCCAGCCTCGGAGAAGTAGGCGACGGCGATGGCGCCGTCGGCCGACACCTGCAGCCGGTCGAACGGCGAGCCGACGACGTAGCCGACCGGCGTGCTGCCCGGGCTGCGCAGATCGACGCTCCACAGCGTCGGCTCCTGATCGACCTGGCCGCGAGCCAGCGCCTCCTCGCCGCGGGTCACCACCAGCAGCTGCTCGCCGCTCGGGGTCGGTGCGGCGTAGACCGGGCGCCGCCCGATCGGCCACCGACCGACCGTGGGGCGATCGCCGGCGACGTCGACGGCGACGACCTGGTCGAGGGCCGAGTCGGCCCAGGCGACCTGGCTCTTGAGCGGGATGGGGCCGACCAGGGTGCGCACGCGGTCGAGCTCGGGCGGGCGCGGGTCGACGCAGGCGATCGGGCTGGCGGCGCTCAGGCCGACGAGGATGACCGCGCCGAGGCGTCGGTTGGGCGCGCGGCCGGCGCCGGCCGCGCCCGCGGGGCGGAGCGACGAGAAGGGACGAGGACGAGGCATGGCGGGCTCCGGGTACGAGGGGGGGAAGGCGGCTCAGTCGATGACGCGGCTGTTGAGATCGAACCCGGTCAAGGTCCGGACCTCGCCGGAGACGACGTCGAGGAAGGTGACCCGGCCGAGCGGGTGGTCCTGCGACACGAAGACCTTGCCGCTGTCGGGCACCACGCCCAGCGCCGACGGCGTCGACCCGAGCGAGGTGGTCCGGACCACGCCGGTGTCGAGCTCGATGGTCTGGACCGCGGTCACGGCGCCGTCGGCGGCGCCGCCATCGAGGGTGACGTAGGCGCGGGCGGCCCCGGGCGCGAAGGTGAACGCCTCCGGGTTGACCGGGGTGATCTGCAGCTTGGCGAAGCCGGTCGCCAGATCGACCACCGAGTAGCCGTGGCTGCGGTCGATGAACTCGTCGAAGCTGGTCGCCTGCTGCGGATCGCCCGGGGCGCGCGCGTGCAGGACGATGGCCTTGGCCCCGGTCGGATCGAACCCGACCGCGCGCACCGCCTTCTGCAGCGGGAAGGTCCGGTGCACCAGGCCCGGCTGGTCGAGCTCGACCACGGTCAGGCGCTCGTCGAGGCTGGCGTTGGTGTACAGGAGGCCGCGCCGGCCGTCGGCGCTGGTGACCAGCGAGCCGCCGGTGGCGCCGGCGATGCCGACCACGCTGATGCCGCTCGGGTCGATGGCGTCGGCCGGGATCTCGATCTCGGCCAGGCCGGTCGGGTTGCGGAACACCGCGTACACCCGCGACCCGTCGGGCGCGAGGTCGAGGTCGGTCGGCGCCGCCGGCAGCGGCACGTCGTAGCCGGTGCCGACCCCGGGTGGGAGCAGGCGGACCACGCGCAGGGCGGCGGCGCCGGGCAGGCGGGCCACCGCGTAGGCGCCGCTGGCGACGATGTCGACCTCGGCGGTGCGGGCGTCGATCGCCGGGTCGGTGAACAGCGGCACCGGCGGCACGATGGTCGGCTCGCCGGCGGTCATGAGCGGCAGGTCGATGACCGAGACGCCGTCGTCGGTGATGACGTAGGCGTAGCGGCCGGTGGCGTCGAGCTCGACCTCGCGTGGGCGAAACCCGACGGTGAGGTCGACCGCGCGCTGGCTGCCCGGCTGCAGCGCCAGCACGGTGACGTCCTGGAACGAGCCGAGCTGGCCGACCGCGGCCAGGCTGCCGGCCTCGGCGATGGCCTTGGCCAGGTCGAAGAAGGCGACGGCGTAGCGGCCGCCCGGCGCCGCCTCCAGCCGGTTGAGGTTGGGCAGGGTCGGGTACAGCTCGGTCGCGGCCGAGCCCGCGGCCGGCCGCACCACCGTGGCGGCGGCGTTGCCGCCATCGAGCACGACCGCGGTGTCGGTGCCCGGCAGGGTGGTGAACACCCGCGGTCGGTCGCCGACCGGGATGGCCGTGACCTCGAGGTTGGCGGCGTCGATCTTGGCCAGCCGGTCCTGATCGATCATGGCGACCCAGACGAAGCGGCGCGACGACGTCGGATCGGTCAACGCGTACTCGACCTCGGGTGGCGGCGGCACGCCGGCGTCGCCCCCGGGCGGCGGGGCCACGCAGGTGCCGAACTCCGAGCACACGTACCCGACCGGGCACTCGCTCGACGAGAAACACTGCGCGGTGCCACCACTGGCGTCCGACCCGCCCCAGGCCCCAGCGTCGGCGCCGGGGCCAGCGCCGCCGAGATCGTCGGCGGCACACGCGGTCAGCGTGGCGATCATGAGTGCAGCTCCGGTCCGGGTCATCGTGGCCTCCTGGTCGCGCCTGGCAACCGAAGGCAGGCCATGGCAACGAACGTGCCGGCTCACGCGGACGCGATCGCGCGCAGTTGGCCGGTGTGACTCGGCCGGCTGGCGTTCGACCACGACATCGCTGTCAGCGCTGTCAGCCGCCGCGGGTGATGCGCACCCGATCGAGCTCGACGCCCATGGCCGACGACGAGCCGGTCAGGGTGTCGCGCCCGATCGTGTGATCAACCCGCCCGGACCGGCGCGGTCGCTGGCCCGGGCGGGTTGAACACCCCGGTCGGCTCCTCGTCGAGGTCGGCCTCGAGCCGCCCCGGGGATGGGACCCGCCACGGCGGCTCGCGTCGGCGCTCGCACCCGGGCCCCGGTGGCGGCGCGGTGGTGCCGCGCGGCCGCCGCGCCAGGGCCTGGCCGAGGGCCCGGATGACCTGAACGCTGATGCGAGGAGCAGACATGGCAGGACCGGGGCGGAGCGACCGCGACGCGGCTCAGGCGCCGCCGTGCGGCTGGCAGGTGGAGGTGGTGATGCCGTGCTCGACCTCGACCTCACACTCGAGCCCGACCGCGCAGTCGGCGTCGGTCGCGCAGGTGGCGCCCGTGGTGCCGGTGCCGGTGCTGCCGCCGTTGTCGTCGCTGCCGCCACCGCCGCCGCCGTTGTCGTCGCTGCCGCTGCCGCTGCCGCTGCCGGCGCCGCCGCCGCTGTCGTCGCTGCCGCCACCGCTGCCGCTACCCGCACCGCCGCCGGCGTCGTCGCCGCCGTGCGGCTTGCAGTAGGCCTGGCCGTGCTCGATCTCCAGCTCGTAGCCGGCCGGGCAGGAGCCATCCGAGTCCTCGTGGGCCTGACAGAAGCTGGTGGTGACGCCGTGCTCGACCTCGATCTCGCACTCGAAGCCAGCCGGGCACTCGGCGTCGGCCGCACACGGGGTGTCGATGATGGCGCGCTCGGTGCTGGAGGTCTCGACCGCGCAGCCAGCGCCAACGGCGAGGGTGAGGGTGAGGGTGGAAAGGGCCAGGGTCAGGGTGCGGAGGGTCTTCATGGGGTGCTCTCTTCGTTTGCAGTTGATGGGTTCGTGACCTGAACCTGGAATACAGCCGAGCCACCCAACAGTCGAGTTACGCACCCTTTCGAACATCTCCGATCTCGAGACGCGATACTTGAATATTTGATGAATTATGATAATTTAATCGCGTCACGATGAGTCCATCCGGTACCGATCCGATCCCGACGACCGAAGTGGGTCAGACCCCGATTGCGAGCCAGTTCTACGCTGGCCGGTATACTGAGATCGTCGCCAGCACCTTCGATGCCGGTGGCCCCATCGCCGACCCGGACCTGGCCTTCGTCGTCGGTGCGTTGACCTTCCTCGACCGGGTCGACGATGCGCAGATGGTGCTGTCGACCTGGTCCGAGGCGGCCCCGGCCGCGCGTGATCCCGCCAGCCGACGCACTCGCGCCGCCGGTCGCTTCTTCCTCGGCCTGGCCGCCGCACGCGCCGGCTACTTCGAGCGCGCACACACCCTGCTGGTGCGGCAGGCGATGGCCGATCGCCACGCGCCAGATGCCTGGGTGCGCGGCTTCGTCTTCCAGGGCCTGGCCTGCCAGCGCTACTTCACCGGCAGCTACGCCCGCGCCGCCGGCCACGCCCTGCGCGCCGTCCAGGCCGCCCACGCCGCCGGCTTCGTGTACCTCAACATGCTGGCGACCGACCTGCGTGGCCACGCGCTGGTGCAGATGGGCCACCTGCAGCGCGGCATCGCCTTGCTCGAGCAGGCCAACCAGCAGGCGCGCCGGGTCGGGCTCAGCAACAACGCGTTCGCCGTCGACACGTCGATCGCGTCGTACGTGGCCCGGTTCGTCCCCGACCAGCGCGCGCTGACGCGGGTCGAGGAGCTGCTGCGCCGACGCTCGCACGACTCGTACACACGGCGCGCGCTCCTGACCGAGGCCGCGGTGCAACGCGCCCTGCGCGGGCGCGGCCGCGACGCCGCGCAGGCGCTCGACGACGCCGATCGCGATGCGCTGCGCGGCGACACCCGGCGCGGCAAGGTGACCAGCCTGCTGGCCCGCCTGTGGGTGACGCGTTTCGCCGACGGGATCGGCGCCTGCCGCGACCTGGTCGCGCAGGCGCACGCGCTGATCGAGCCGCGCGACGTCGGCTTCCGCGCCGAGCTGCTGGCGTTCGTGGCGCTGCTGGCCCGCGCCGACGGGGACGACGCGGCCGAGCAGGTGGTGGTGGCCGAACTGCGCGAGCTGTGGCGGCGCAGCCAGCACTTCGCCGCCAAGTCCGCGCTCGGGCAGCTCGACCCGGGCGAGCGCGGCGCGGTGTTCGACGAGGACGGCCTGACCCCGCTCTTGCGCGCGGTGGCCCAGCGCGACGGCTCGGCGCTGGCGCGGATCGTCGCCGTCGGCTGGTACGGGGTCATCCCCGAGCTGCTCGGGCTGACGCCGGGCCGGCGCATCGTCCTCGTCCCCGGCGAGGACCTGGTCGTGCTGGAGGATCATGGCGAGGTCGTGGTGCGGCCGCGCCCGCCGCGCTGGTGCCCGCCGCTCTTGCGCTTGCTCGCCAGTGGCGAGGCCAGCAAGGCGCGGATCGTCGCCGAGCTGTGGGGCCTGCGCAGCTATCACCCCGAGCTGCACGACCCGCCGGTGCGGACCACCATCCACCGCCTGCGCACGTTCCTCGCCCCACACGGCGACTGGGTCGAGGTCCACGCCGACGGCTACCGCACCACGGTGCCGGTACACCTGCTCGGCCGGGTCGACCCCGGGCCCACCACGCCGTCGCTGTGGGAGGAAGGCGAGGTCCCCGCGCTCGACCTGCACCAGCCCGCGGGCGCGCCGGCGCGGCCCGATGAGGATGGGCCGCTCGGGGCGCCCGATCGGGTCGCGGCGCAGGTGCTCGGGCGTCTGGCTGGCGGCCGCCCGGCCTCCGTCCCCGACCTGGCGCGAGCGCTCGGGCTCTCACCCAGCACGGTGCTGCGCGCGCTGCGGGGCCTGGTCGCCCACGGCGAGGCCGAGCGGACCGGCTTTGCCCGCGCCACTCGCTATCGCGCCTTGGCATCGGATGACGAGATTAAGGATATAAGATGACTTCGAATCTCGGGTATCGCGTCACGACCGCGGTCGCCCTGACAGGGGGTGTCACTGGCCCGGCGTGGGCCCGCAGGTATGTTGGGGTCATCCCGATGCGCACCACCCTCGCCGCTTGCCTCCTCGCCGCCTCCGCGCTGACCGCCTGCATGAGTGAAGACGACGGGGTGCTGCCGGGCGATCCGGATCCGACGGTGCAGCCGGGCGACCCGGTGCCGATGACCAGCGGAGCCTTCGTCGGCGCGTATCGCGTGCCGGTCAGCGCCGATCTGACCGCGGCCGCGACCTACCCGGTCGAGCACGTCGACTGGACCGTCGCCGCCGGCGTGGCCACCCTGCACTACGACCTCCCGGTCGGCCTGGTCGGCGGGCCGCTGTCGGTGACCTTCGCCGGCCCCATCAGCGCGACCAGCCGCGAGGTGACCCTGACCAGCGGGTCGGGCAGCGCGACCTGCGTCGCCACCGCCAGCGTCATCACCTGCCACGAGGTGTTCGCCAACCTGGGTGTGCTGCCGCTGAGCATGGCCGAGGTCGAGCGGATGGCCGCCCTCGAGTACGCCGGCCCGATCGCCCACCGGGTCCAGGTCGCCAGCCAGTTCTCGGCCGACCCGATCGGCATCGTCGACTTCGACCTGCAGGCGCCGTTCATCGACGACGTCGGCGACGACCACGGCGGCGGCCGGTAACACGCGCCGCGGGCGTGGCCCAGCCGCGCCCGCGCGCCTCACGAGCCGCGAGCCGGGCCGCCCGGTCGGGCCGGGTCGCCGGACCACGCGGTCGGCGGCGCCACCCAGGCCGGCTCGTCGGCCCAGCCCCAGTGGCGCGACACGATCGGCGGCACCAGCGGTCGCGGCGGTGGTGGGCCCGGCGGCACACGCGCCCCGGGCCCGGCCGAGGTCCCGGCCGCGCTCACAGCGCCCCGTTGCCGCCGGCGGCGGCCGGGGCGGCGGTGGCGATGGCCCGGGCCTGCTTGATCAGCGCCTCGCGCAGCTGCCCGGCCATGGCCGGGTGCTCCTCGAGCGCGGCGATGGCCTTGTCGCGGCCCTGCCCGAGCTTGCTGGCGCCCCACGAGTACCAGGTGCCGTTCTTCTCGACCAGGCCGAGCTTCTCGCCGGTGTCGACCAGCTCGCCCAGCTTGTTGACGCCGGTGCCGTACAGGATCTCGAAGTCGGCCTCGCGGAACGGCGGGGCCAGCTTGTTCTTGACGACCTTGACCTTGACCTCCGAGCCGATGTTCTCCTCGCCGCGCTTGATGGCCTTCTTGCGGCGGATGTCGAGCCGGACCGAGCAGTAGAACTTGAGCGCGTTGCCGCCGGTGGTGGTCTCCGGGTTGCCGTAGACGATGCCGATCTTCTGCCGCAGCTGGTTGATGAACACCACCACGGTGCGGGTCCGCGCGATCACCGCGGTGAGCTTGCGCAGGGCCTGGCTCATGAGGCGGGCCTGCAGGCCCATGTGCGAGTCGCCCATCTCGCCCTCGATCTCGGCCTTGGGCGTCAGCGCCGCGACCGAGTCGACGACGATGAGGTCGATGGCGCCGGTCCGGACCAGGGTGTCGACGATCTCCAGCGCCTGCTCGCCGCAGTCGGGCTGCGACACCAGCAGATCGTCGAGCTGGACCCCGAGCCGGCGGGCGTACTCGGTGTCGAGCGCGTGTTCGGCGTCGATGAACGCGCACACGCCGCCGGCGCGCTGGGCCTCGGCGATGGCGTGCAGCGTCAGCGTGGTCTTGCCGCTCGACTCCGGGCCGTAGATCTCGACGATGCGCCCGCGCGGCAGACCGCCGACGCCGAGGGCGACGTCGAGCGCGACCGAGCCGGTCGGGATGACCTCGACCTGCTGCACCTCGCTGCCGTCGAGCCGCATGATGGAGCCGCCGCCGAACTGCTTGTGGATGGCGCGGATGGCCTCGGTGATGGCCTTGTTCTTCTTCTCGTGATTGGACATGGGAAACCTCCTGCCCGCGGCCACCAGCACGCGCCGTGCCGGCGCCGCCGCGCCGACAACGACGGGAGATCACACGGGCGCGGACGGCGACCCGGGCGCCGCCCGGACAGCCCTGGCCGTGGCCCGGCCGCCGAGCCTGGACCGGACGGTGCTACGATCAGCGGGTATGCGCCGGGCCCTCGTCCTGCCGATCGCCCTGGCCGCCGGGTGCTTCGCGCCGTCGAGCCACGACCTGCCGTGTAGCCTGGGTCAGCTGTGCCCGGTCGGCCAGGTCTGCGGCGTGGCCGATGGCCGCCAGGTGTGTGTCGCCGCCGGCGACGCCGCCGCCGGCGACGACGCCACGCGCGCGGTCGACGCCAGCGGCGCCACCGTCGACGCCGGAACCGCCGACGGCGCCCTGGTCGCGTGCCCGACTGGCTACCTGGAGCTCGGCGTCGGGCTGCCCTTGGTGCGGATGTCCACGACCGGCCGCTCCTTCGACGCGGCGGCGAGCGACTGCGCCGACGACGCGCCGGGCCGGACCTACCTCATCGCCTTCCGGTCGCAGGCCGAGCTCGACGCCTACCGGCTCACCAGCACCCAGGAGGCGTGGGTCGGCGTACGCTACGACGCGGTGACCGCGACCTTCCTCAGCCTCGACGGCACGGCCGTGACGTTCCTGCCGTGGGAAGGGAGCGAGACCGGCATGGATCCCGGCCGATGCCCGCTGGTGCGCCCCAGCGCCGGCACGTACGTCACCCGGAGCTGCAGCCTGAACCGGCCCTACGCCTGCGAGTGCCGGTGAGGCCGCCCATCCACGCCGTCGTGGCGGCGCTGCTGCTGGCCAGCGGCTGCGGTGGGGTCGACCTGTCGGGCATGTACCAGGTCGAGCAGCACGCCGTCGACGACCAGGGCTGCGGCGACGGCGCGGCGCCGGCCGACCCGCTGGCCTACCTGCGCTTCACCGAGGAGGAGTTCATCGGCCAGGAGTACTTCCAGTACACCGCGTGCACCGGGCCCGACCCCGGCACGTGTGACCCCGCGCCAGGCCTGTTCGCGCTCAGCTTCAGCGAGGAGATCGACGGCGGCTGGGCCGGCACGATCTCCAGCGCCAGCTCGGGCGGCACGACGTGCTTGCTGTCGTACCTGCGCGCCACCGCGCTGCTCGACGGCGCCACGGTGACGATCGATCAGCGCCGGTACGAGATCACCCAGGACGTGGCGGCCGGGCCGTGCACCGCCGACGCCGCCGGCGAGGCCGGCGCCAGCCTGCCGTGCGCCGAGCGGACCCGGATCGTCGCCACCCAGCTGTGACCGGCGTGGCTGCCCACCGGGTGAAGGGCTGTGGCATCGTCGCGCCATGAAGCTCGACCGCCGGCTCGGGTTGTTCGTGACCCTGGTCGGGGTGTCGCTGACCTGCCTCCTGGTCGGCAACCTGACCGGCGGCAAGGTCACCACCATCCACCTGCTCGGGCGCGACTGGCCGTTCTCGGTCGGCCAGCTCGCCTTCCCGCTCACGTTCGTCCTGACCGACATCTTCAACGAGTTCTACGGCCGCCGCACCGCGCGCCAGGTCACCTACCTGATGGCGGCCATGGTCGGCTTCACCCTGCTGCTGGTCAGCGCCGCCGGCGCCATGCCGTTCGCGCCGCCGCCGCCCGACTGGAAGGGCGTCACGCCCGATGCCTTCACCCGGGTGTTCACCAGCGCGACCCGCATCCAGCTGGCATCGATGGTCGCCTTCCTGCTGGCCAGCCTGCTCGACATCACGGTGTTCTTCGTCATCAAGAAGGCGACCGGCGGCCGCCTGCTGTGGCTGCGCGCGACCGGATCGACGGTGGTGTCGCAGGGCGTCGACACCGTGGTCATCACCTGGCTGGCGTTCGCGGGGCTCATGCCAGGCGCCGCCATCTGGAACATGATCCTCACCGGCTACCTCATCAAGCTGGTGTGGGCCGTGGCCATGACCCCGGTCATCTACGGCGTGCACGAGGTGCTCGAGCGCGTGTTCAAGATCGAGCCCGTGCGAGCCGAACACGACCAGGCCGACGTCGGCGCCATGGCCGGCCCGCCGACCCTGTGAGCCTGCCCGCCCCGAGGTGACGATGACGACGGTGATTGATCCCTGGACCTTCTCGACCCCGCCGCAGGCGCCGCGCCAGCCCGAGGTGGTGCTGGTGTGCTTCGTCCGCGGCGCCCTGCGCGACGACGTGCCGCTGTCGCTGGGCCGGTTCGGCCTGCCGAGCGCGGCCGAGGCCGAGGCGCTCGAGGTGCGGGCGGTGCCGCGCGCGGTCGATCCGGCCTGGTTCGAGGGCTGGCGCACCGGCGCGCTGCGGGCCATCGCCGAGGCCGACCTCGGCGGCGCCGACGGCGACCTCGGCCTGCTCGACCAGGCCGACACCCTGTTCATGATCAGCGCCAGCCCGGCCGCGCCGGCCGACCTCGGCTACCTGCAGGCGGCGTGGGGCCTGGCCCGCTGGCTGGTCGCGCGTGGCGCCCAGATCGTCCTCGACGCCCACGCCATGACCTTCTACCGGCCCGACGGCCTGGGCGCGCCGGGCGCCGCGCTCGACGTGCGGCGCGAGCTGCGCCTGGTCTACGAGACCACGGCCGAGCGCCCCGACGGCGCCCACGCCCTGCACACGCGGGGCCTGCGCAAGTTCGGCGCGCCCGACCTGGTCGCGCTGTGCAGCGACGACGACACCGACCTCGTCAGCGAGGTCTTGACCCAGCTGTCGGAGGCGGCCGCGCGCGGCGCCGACTTCGACCTGCCGCACCACGCGGTCGAGCTCGACGCGACCACGACCTGGCACCTCGCGCCCGACGAGCACGGCCTGGGCGACCTGCTCCAGCTCGGCAACCCGGCCCGGGTCCTGGTCGACGGCGACGGTGGCCACCTGGTCGGCGTCACCGCCCGGGTGCGCGACGGCAAGCAGCGCTCCTGAGGCTGGCGCGGCGCCGGGCCGTCACGGCGCCAGGCGAACGCGGTCCCAACCCGTCGCGGTCCGGCGGTACTCGACGCGGTCGTGCAGGCGGCTGTCCTGGCCCTGCCAGAACTCGAGCAGGCGCGGCACGACCCGGTAGCCGCCCCAGTGCGGCGGCCGCGGTGGCGCCGCCCCGGCCAGCTCGGCCAGGGTGGCGGCGACGCGCCGCTCGAGCTCGGCCCGGCTGGGCAGCACCGCCGACTGCGGCGAGGCGAGCGCGCCGACCTGGCTGCCGTGGGGTCGCACCGCGAAGTAGGCGTCGGACTCGGCCGCGCTGACCCGCTCGACCTCGCCCTCGACCCGGACCTGCCGGTGCAGCGCCTCCCAGTAGAACACCAGGGCCGCGACCGGGCGGGCCTCGAGGTCGCGCCCCTTGCGGCTGGCGTAGTTGCTGTAGAAGACGAAGCCGCGCGGGTCGAGCTCCTTGAGCAGCACCACCCGCGCGCTCGGCCGGCCGTCGGCGTCGACGGTGGCCAGGGTCATGGCGTTGACCACTGGCTGCGCGGTCGCCGCGACCTCGGCGAACCAGCGGTGGAACAGGACGAAGGGGTCCGGGTCGACGGTGCTGGGATCGAGGTGCGCGCCGGTGTACTGCGCGGCGCCGTCCCACAGCTCGAGGCGGGTCATGGCCACACCTTAGGGCCCGCGAAGGGGCAACTCAATCGTTCTCGCGAACAGCCGCGCCACCCGCGCTCAGCCGCCGTGGTGGGCGCCGTCGCCGTGCTGGCCGTCGTGGCCCTCGCCCTGGTGGTGCTCGCCCTCGTCGTGGCCGGCGCCGGCCAGGCGGACCAGCGCGTGGAAGGCCTCGTGCAGCTGCTCGAACGCCGGCTCGAAGCCGGCCCGATCGCCGCCACACGCCGTGCCCAGGGCGACCACGTCGGCGCCGAGCTTGTCGGCCGCCGCGGTCCAGGCCGCCGCGTCGGCGCCGGCCGGGGCCGCGCCGGTCTTGACGCTGGCCGCGCCCGAGGTCAACGACGGGACGGCGGCGCAGGTGTCGGCGGTGCGCTGCTCGCCCGGATCGGCGTGCCACAGCGGCGACAGCACGTCGTGGAAGCTGTTCAACTCGGCCGGCATGGCGTGCGGCTCGGCGCCGCCGGTCGGCGTGGTGGTGGTGCTGGTGGTGGTGCTGGTGGACGGGGTGGACGCGCCGCCACAGGCAGCGGCGAGGACCGACATCACGATCAGGAAGCGCTTCATGCCAGGCACTTCCCACGGTCGACCCCGTGCTGTCAACGCGGCCGCGGGCGCAGCACGAGCTGCGTCGTGCCCGCGCACGGGCTGCGCCGCCGACGCAGCCTTGGCGGGCCGACCACGACCTGCCATGATCCCCACGTGCAGCTGTGGATCATCCGCCACGCCATCGCCGCCGAGCTGGGCGCCGATGGCGACGACGCCGCCCGGGCGCTGACCCGACGTGGGCGCCGTCGCTTCCGCGCCGGGGCGGCCGGGCTCGGCGCGGTCGGGGTTGGCGTGACCCGTGTGCTGCACTCGCCATGGCGTCGGGCCGCCGAGACCGCCCACCTGCTGCGCCCGCTGCTGCGCGGGCCCCGCGAGGGCGCGCTGGTGGCCAGCGAGCTGCTGTGCGCCTCGCCCGGCGCGGCCCTGCTGTCGCAGCTGGCGGTGCACGGCGCCGCCGGTGGCCTGGCGGTCGTCGGGCACGAGCCGTGGCTGGGCGAGCTGGCGGCGTGGCTGGCCTTCGGCGACGCGCGCCACGCCGCGGCCATCCCGCTCAAGAAGGGCGGCGTGGTCGCGCTCGACGGTACGCCGACGCCGGGCGGCATGAGCGTGCGGGCGCTGCTGCCGCCACGCCTGCTGCGCCAGCTCGGCCGGAGGCGCCGATGAGGACGGCGCGCGCGATCGCGCTCGGGCTGGCGGCGAGCCTGCTGGTGGTGACCGGCGGCGCGACCGCCCGGGCCGAGCGGGTGCGGCCGCCGCGCTGCGGCGAGCCGCGGCCGGCGCCGGCCCGCCTCACCAGCCTGCGCCAGCTCGACTGGTGCAACCACGACTACGGCGGCCACAAGGGCCCGCTCCGCGCCGGCCGGGGCAGCCTGCACCTGTACCGCCAGCTCGATCGCCCACACGACACCATCAACACCCGGCTGGCCGGCGTGGTCTACGGCGACCTCGACGGCGACCGCCAGGTCGAGGCCGCGGTCATCCTGCACATCGTGTCGTGGTTCCCCGGTCCGACCGAGACCCGGACCAGCGAGCGCACGACCCTGTATCTGTATCAGCTGGGTCCGACCGGCCCGACCGAGCTCGGCCGGGTCGACGTCGCCGGGCCGGTTCGCGCCGTGACGATCCACCGCGGCGTGATCGACGTGGTCGGTGCCGACAGGCGGCGGGAGCGGTACCAGCACCAGGGCGACGACGGCCTGGTCCTCGTGCCCCGTTCGCCGTGAACGCGAGCGCCGCGCGCGTGCGCTCACTGGGCGGGACAGGCGGCCGGCGTCACCAGGGCGCGGCGCTGGGCGCAGGCCGCTCCGTCGCCGCCAGCACACGCGGCGGCGAGCTGGCGTAGCTCCTCGATCATGGCGTTGACGGTGGCGCGCTCGGCGGTTGCTGGGTCGCACCAGTGGGTCTGGCCGGCCTGGCACGCGAGCGCGGCTGCGTCTTTGTCGCCAGCCCGGGCCAGCTCGGCGCATCTGCCGAGGTCGCCAGCGCGGCACAACACGTGCGGGTCGATCGGTCCCGCGTCGGTCAGGGCGCAGGCATCGGCGTCGCCAGACCGACACGCCGACACCAGCACCGCGCCAGCCGCCAGCACGGGCGTCGGGGCGACGGGCGGCTCGTCCGGGAACGCCGCATTGGCTTCGTCGATCCGGCGCAGCGCGCACCTCGCCGCCGCTGGGCCGTCGCAACCAAACGGGTAGGTGCGCAGCAGTTTGCCGCACGCATCGGCCCGGCCGGCCACGCACAGGCGCGCGAGGTCGTCCTCGAGGCGGCCGCGCACGCGAGCCAGGCCCTGGTTGGCGGGCGGCGGACCGTCGTCGGTTGGAAACTCGAACAGGCCGATGGCGAAGAAGACCTCGCTGTCGCACGCCGCTGACGTCGGCTCCACACACGGCGCGGCCGTCGCTGCCTCATCGGGCGCTCCTGCCACGCCTTGCATCAGGATCATGATCAGGCCGCAGCCGACCGGGTCATGACGGGCGCACATCCGCGCCGCGATCGGCAGCTGATCCCGGCTCGGCAGCAGACCACGCTCCTCCTTGACCAGCGTCGCCAGGGCTCGGCACGCCGCCAGATCACCGCAGCCGCCGGCGCACAGGTTTGCGTATCCGCCGGCGGCGGCACGATAGTCGCGCGCGACGCCGGCGCCGAGCAGGTGGCGCCGCGGGTCGAACCCGGCGGGCGTCAGGGTCGCGACCGGGACCGGCACGGGCGCCGCGGTCGCTGGTGGTGCGGGTGGTGGCGCGCTCGCATTGTGACGGGGCCCGCACGCCGCCACCAGGAAGAACACGCCGCACAGCACAGCGGGGAATCCGAGCACGGACCGCACTGTACCAGCCGAGCGTCGGGCACGACGCCGACGACCTGGTCGCCACGCCTGGCACGCCGTCCGTGACGACCCCCACAACGCGTGGCAGGACGCGGTAGCGGACCCCTGCGGCTGGGATTCCGTGATAGGCCACGGCCATGAAGCACGTCCTCCTGGCCGGGGTCCTGACCAGCCTGCTCGGATGCGGGGATGAGCCCGTGCCTGCCGCCAGGCCTCTCAGCGGCCTCACCGCCGCAGAAGTCGACACCCTGTGCGAAGAGCTCGTCGCGGATTTCCCAGCCCGGATCACCCAGTGCACGGGCTTCGACCTGGTCATCGGCGTGCCGGAGCCGGCCTGCCAGAACTACCCCGCCCCGGCGACCTGCACCGCGACCGTCGGGGACCTCCGCGCGTGTATGTCGGCCTGGTTCGCCTTGAGCCAGGCCGAGCTGTGTGCGCTCGACGACGCGCCGGCCGAGTGCCTGGTCGTGACCTCGACCGCCTGCCAGACCAGATGATGACCACGCCGACGGGCGACGGCCGACACGCGGGCGCCAGGAAGGCTCGTTCAGCGCTGACGCGGCCAGACCACCTGCCACGTGGTGTGAACCGACGCACGCGCGCGGTCGATGCGCGGCCGGGGGCCGGGCGGCTCGAGGCGGCGCGTGTTATCAGCGGCACATGAAGCACCTCCTTCTCTGTTCTGCGCTGGTTGGATTCCTCGGCTGCGGCGGCGACGGCGGCAGCAGCGGCCTGCCCGACAGCAAGGTGGTCGGCACGCTGACGCCGGCCGAGTCCGACGCCCTGTGCCAGGAGTTCGTGGCCGACTTCCCGGCCCGCACCATCGACTGCGGCGGCGGGTTCACGGTCGAGATCGGCACCACCGCGGCCGACTGCGACGGCTCGACCCCGCCGGCCACCTGCACCGCCACCGTCGGTGACTTCCGCGAGTGCTTCGACACGCTCAGCGGCCTGAGCGACGCCGAGTTCTGCATGCTCGAGGTGCCACCGGCCGCCTGCAGCGCGGTGCTTGGCCCGGGCTGCGTCGTCGACGACCAGTGAGCGCGGCGCGCTGAGTCCCCTCAGCGCAGCGGACGCAGGCCGTGTTCGGCCCGGATCTGGTTGGCCAGCCGGGCCACCCGCTCGTCGTGCAGCAGGAACTTCGAGGTCGCGCCGGTGGTGACGCCGAGGCGCCCCGCGGTGGCGGCCACCTCGCCGCCACACGCCGCCAGCAGGTCGAGCAGCTCGGCCATGGCCATCAGGTAGCCACCAGTCTGCCGGGTCTTCTCGCCCAGGGGCGCGGTCCCGGCCGCCAGCACGCGGGCCAGGTGCGCCGACGGGCCGGCCTCGGGCGCGACTGGCAGGCGCATCGACAGCACCAGCACGGCGCGAACCCGGCGCAGCGCGCGCTCGCGGTTCTCGGCCTGCGACCGGCTCTCCTCGCCGATGGCGGCCAGGCCCGTGGCGCGGTGGCGGTAGCGCACGGCGCTCTCGGTCTTGTTGCGGTGCTGCCCGCCCGGGCCCGACGCCCGGTAGCGGTCGACCTCACACTCGGCCGCCAGCGCGGCGTCGCTGCAGCTGGCCCAGCGCGCGCGATCGGCGGCGGTGGCGTCGGCCCCGGGCGCCACGGCCTTGCTCAGTTGGCCGCCGGGGCCGGGGCGACCGGCTTGCTCGGCCGGTCGGCCGGCTCGATCAACACGTCGACCCCCGCGTGTTCACCGGCGCGGACGTACTCGAGGCGGCCGGCCCCGCCCAGCTTGTCGCACACCGCGAACAGCTTGCCGTCGCAGCCGACCTGGGCGTCGACGCAGAACGCCTCGGTCGCGGCGTTGCCGCTGGCGGCGATCTGGCCGCCGACCTTGATGATCTTGCCGTCGCGGATGCGGACGTTGACGGTCATGGTCGGCACCGGCGCCTCGCGCAGGCGATCGCACAGCTCGCGCCGCAGCGGCGCGCCGGTGAAGTGGACGAAGGCCGCGTCCATCGCCCCGACCTGGGCCTCGACGTCGTCCCCGGGCAGGCGCAGCTCGAGCTCGCTGAAGGCGTCGTCGCCGATGGCCTGGGTGAACCGCTCGATCTGATCGATGTGGTGGTCCTCGACGAACTTCTTGACCTTGTACTTGGCCTCGTGGGTCCCGAACAGCGGCTCGAACCGGTCCCATGCGTGCGGGTCCCAGAAGTGCCAGCCGGTGAAGACCTTGCCGGCCCACACGCCGATCCAGCTGCCGACGAGCTGGGGCTCGAGCGTGAGGCCGATCTGGTCGAGCACCCGCTCGTCGCTCTTGGCCATGTTGCACAGCTTGAAGTAGTCGGCCATCTTCGGCACGAAGCCGCGCGGGTCACCCCACGCCCCGCACCACAGGCGGCGCAGGTCGCTGCCGACGGTGGCCAGGTAGCTCACTCCGTGGCCGTCGGGCATCTCCGGTGGCATCGGCACGTGCTCGAGCCAGCGGTCGATGTGGATGTCCATCCACTCCTCGACCACCGGCATCGACGACAGACCGACCAGGTTGAGGCGGATGGCGAGCGAGCGCTGCAGCGCGTGATCGAGCGACATGCCAGCCGAGGGTACCCGGGTTCGCAGCCGAGGGGGAGGCCGGCGGCGGCGGGCCCCGGGGCTGCCCCGAGCTGGCGTCGACGGCGACGACGTCGTGGTCGTGGTCGTGGACCTTGACGGCGACGGCGACGTGGAGGTAGGCGCCACCGTCGACGATCAGATCGCACGGAGTTGCTCGAGGCTGGGGAAGAAGGCCCTAGCCCGGGGCCTGGCCGCGGATGCGCGGCAGCAGCATCACGAAGTTGCACGGGGCCAGCCGGTGGTCGAGCTGCGGCACGATGATCTTCTCCATGCCGAGGCGGACCCCGCCGGTCGAGCCGGGCAGGAGGAAGACGTAGGTGGTGTCGCACAGCGCCGCCTCGGCCCGGCTCTGGATGGTCGAGGTGCCGATGTCGGCGTACGACAGCCAGCGGAACAGCTCGCCGAAGCCGGGGATGGGCTTGCTCACCAGCGGCGCCAGCGCCTCGGGCGTGACGTCGCGTGGGGTCACGCCGGTGCCGCCGGTGGTGATGATGACCTCGACGGCGGGGTCGGCGATCCACGCCCGCAGCTGGGCGGTGATGAGCGCCTGCTCGTCGCGGACGATGGCCCGGGCCGCGACCCGGTGGCCGGCGCTGACCAGCAGCTCGCCGATGAGGGCGCCGGATCGGTCGTCGGCCTCGGTCCGGGTGTCGCTGACGGTGAGGATGCCGACGCCGACCGGGATGAACTCTCGGGCCATGGCCGGCAGTGTACGCGGCCCGCTGGCGCCCGGCGGCGCCGCGGGATCGGAATCCCAACTGATCAGCGCGGCCGCACGGTGCGGACCAGCGCCTCGCCGACGCTGGCGGGGTCGCCGTCGTCGCGGGTGAAGGTGATGACGCCGATGAGGTCCTCGACGGTGTCGGCCCACAGCAGCAGGTAGACCTTGAGGCCCTCGTCGCGCAGCGTGCCCTTGCCCAGGCACGCCGCCGCCGGCTCGGGGCGGACGCCGCTGACCGGGCCACAGTCGAGCGCGCCGACCACCATGCCGCTGGCCATCGTCATCAGCTGGGTCCGCTCCCGCGCCAGCTTGGTCAGCTGGTCGAGGTCGACGGTGGCGCCGAACATCCCGGGCGCGTGCCACCGGAACAGGGCGAGCGCGACGTCGGGATCGTCGATGCTCTTGCCGCGGTAGAACATCTCGACGCTGGCGCTGGCGCTGCCCAGGCGCTGGACCCGGCGGTGATCGGTCGCCGTCTTCCACGCGCCCAGCGGGAGCTCGAGGGTGACGCCCACGGTCTTCGACCGGTAGGTGCCGTGGACCTGCTTGACGGTGCGGCCCGAGGTGGCGAGCCACCACACCACGGCCGAGCCAACCAGGAGCGCGACGCCGAAGCTGATCCAGCGCCGCCACGGGCTCGGCGGGTGGTGCCCACCGGCGCCGGCGGCCAGGGCGCTGGTCATGGCCAGGGCGCGAGCCCGGGCCTCGTCGGCCGGGCCGAGCGGGGCCGCGGCGCCCGGCGGCGGGGCCGCGCGGGAGGCATCGGCGGGGCCAGGTGGAGGGTTCGTGCTCGGGCCGCGGCCGCGGATCCCGCGCGGCACGTCGGCCAGCTCGAGCGGCGCGTCGTCCCCCGCCGCTGGCGGTGCGAAGCGGTCGTCGTCCTCCGTCCCCATGACCCGATCGTCGCACGATCCGGCCGGCCCGTGCCCGCGGCGGGCCGCGGTCAGCGCCCGGCCCAGCGCAGCTCGGCCGCGCGCTGGTCGTAGCCGGGCGGCGGCGCGGCGTCCCACCGCGCCAGCGCGTCGGCGACGATGCGGTCGAGCACGGCCGCGCGCGGCGGGTGCACGAAGCCGAGCTCGGTCATGGCCCGGCCCGGATCGAGCAGCGACATCCACCGGGTCGAGAACGGCGAGGCGGCACGCGCCGACAGGCCGGCCGCCTCCAGCGCGTCGGCGTCGACGGCGCGGATCTCGGCCCGGGCGCCGACGCGGTCGGCCAGCTCGGCCACCAGCGCGCCGACCGCGACGTCCTCGGCCGGCGCCAGGTTGAAGGCCTGGCCGGGCGGCGGCGGCGCGGCCAGCAGCCCCAGCAGGGCGTCGACCACGGCGCCGCGGTACAGGTGACGGGCGCGGGCGTCGGCGCCGGCGACCAGGATCGGGCCGCCGTCGAGCAGGCGCCACAGGTAGGCGTCGAACCGGCGCTTGGGGTCGCGCTCGCCGACGACCATGGGCAGGCGCAGCCGCGTCGATGGCAGCGCCGCGCCGGCGGCCACCAGCACGTCCTCGGCGGCCCGCTTGTCGACGCCATAGCGCCAGTCGTCGTGGTCGGCCGGCCGCGGCGGCGCGGCCATGACCGGGCCATCGTAGTCGACCTCGCGCGACGGCCGCGGGCAACCCTCGCGCACCAGGTAGACCTGCCCGGTCGACACGAACAGGTAGTGGCCGACCCGGCCGCCCAGCACCCGCACCGCCCGCGCCAGCTCGGGCCCGGTGAACCCGGCCAGGTCGACCACGCGGTCGAACTCGCGCCCGGCCAGGGCCTGATCGAACTCGTCGCGGCCACGATCGGCGCGGAGGCGCTCGACCCGGTCGGCGAACGGGTCGGGCTGGCGACCGCGGTTGAGCACGGTCACGCGGTGCCCGGCCAGGAGCAGCCGCCACACCAGGGTCAGCCCCATGAAGTTGCTGCCGCCGATGACCAGGACGTGCACGGCGCGCGCTCGTTTCCGTCAGACCACCAGGTTGACCAGGCGGCCCTTGACGTAGACCTCGCGCTTGATCGGCTTGCCGGCCAGGAACTCGATCACCTTGGGCTCGGCCTTGGCCGCCGCCAGCACGTCGGCCTCGCTGGCGTCGGCCGCCACCTCGACCTGGCCGCGCAGCTTGCCGGCCACCTGCACGCCGATGGTGATGGTCGCGCGCGCCAGCTTGGCCTCGTCGTAGGCCGGCCACGGCGCGTAGGTGATCGACTCGTGATGGCCCAGGCGCTGCCACAGCTCCTCGCCCAGGTGCGGCGCGAACGGGGCCAGGATGGTCACGAACTGCTCGAACCACGCGCGCGGCACCACGCCGGCCTTGGTCGCCTCGTTGACGAACACCATCATCTCGGAGATGGCGGTGTTGAAGCGCAGGCTGGTCACCGCCTCGGTCACCTTCTTGATGGCCGCGTGCAGGGCGCGCTCGACGTCGCGGCTGCCGGCGCTGACGTCCTCGACCAGCTTGCCCGACGGCGCGTCGGTCTCGGCGTCGACGGCCAGGCGCCAGACCCGGTCGAGGAAGCGGCGGGTGCCGGCCACGCCGGCGGTCTCCCACTCGGTGCCGTCCTCGAGCGGCCCCATGAACAGCTCGTACAGCCGCATGGCGTCGGCGCCGTACTCGTTGCACATGTCGTCGGGGTTGACGACGTTGTACTTCGACTTCGACATCTTCTCGAGCGAGGTCGTGACCGGCTCACCGCTGGCCTTGACCACCCACTGGCCCTCGCGCTGCTCGACCTCGGCGTCGGTGAAGTACTTGCCGCGGGCGTCGCGGAACGACGCCTTGTGGATCATGCCCTGGTGGAACAGGCGCTGGAACGGCTCCTTGGTCGTGACCAGGCCGGCGTCGTACAGGACCTTGTGCCAGAACCGCGCGTACAGGAGGTGCAGCGTGGCGTGTTCGGACCCGCCGACGTACAGGTCGACCGGCATCCAGTACTTCTCCTCGGCCGCGTCCCAGGCGACGTCGTCGCGGGTCGGCGAGATGAAGCGCAGGTAGTACCAGCACGAGCCGGCCCACTGCGGCATGGTGTTGGTCTCGCGCGTGGCCGGCTGGCCGGTCGCCGGGTCGGTCGTGACCAGCCAGTCCTTGGCCCGGGCCAGCGGCGGCTGGCCGTCGCGGGTCGGCTTGTACTCGTCGATGGGCGGCAGCACCACCGGCAGCGCGCTGGCCGGCAGGCAGGTCACGCTGCCGTCGGCCAGCTCGATGGTCGGGAACGGCTCGCCCCAGTAGCGCTGGCGCGAGAACAACCAGTCGCGCAGGCGGTAGCGGATGCTCTCGGTGCCCAGGCCGCGCTCGGCCAGCCAGGCGATGACCCGGGCCTTGGCGTCGTCGACGCGCAGGCCGTCGAGGAACTGCGAGGAGACGTGCTCGCCGTCGCCGGTGTAGGCCGCGGTCGTCACGTCGCCGCCGCGCACCACCTCGACGATGGGCAGGTCGAACTTCCTGGCGAAGGCCCAGTCGCGCTCGTCGTGGGCCGGGCACGCGAACACCGCGCCGGTGCCGTAGCTGGCCAGCACGTAGTCGGCGATCCAGATCGGGATCTCGGCGCCGGTGACCGGGTTGATGGCGTAGGCGCCGGTGAAGGCGCCGGTCTTGGGCGCGTCGGCCGCCTCGGTGGTGCGGTCGCGCTCGCTCTTCTTGCCGACGTCGGCCTGGTAGGCCTCGACGGCGGCGCGCTGGGCCGGCACGGTGATGGCCGGCACCAGCGGGTGCTCGGGCGCGAGCACGACGTAGGTGCCGCCGAAAAGCGTGTCGGGCCGGGTCGTGAACACCTCGATGCGCTGGCCGGGCGCGGCGGCCGCGGCGGCCGGCGCCAGCGCGAACACCACGTTGGCGCCGAT
The DNA here is from genome assembly GCA_018058095.1 of Kofleriaceae bacterium. Taxonomy (GTDB): domain Bacteria; phylum Myxococcota_A; class Polyangia; order Haliangiales; family Haliangiaceae; genus JABFXX01. The sequence goes on along the minus strand of JAGPCO010000060.1, from coordinate 10,234 downwards.
CGACCGGCCGATCCAGTCGCGCTGCATGGTCATCGTGCCGTTGGGCCAGTCGAGGCCGTCCAGATCGTCGAGCAGGCGATCGCCGTACTGGGTGATGCGCAGCATCCACTGCTTCATCAGCCGCTTCTCGACCGGGTCACCGGTCTCGATGTACTTGCCGTCGTGCACCTCCTCGTTGGCGAGGACGGTGCCGAGCGCCGGGCAGAAGTTGACCGGCACCTCGGCGCGGTAGGCCAGCCCGCGCTCGAACAGCACGCGGAAGATCCACTGCGTCCACTTGTAGTAGCGCGGGTCGCTGGTGGCCAGCTCGCGGTCCCAGTCGTACGACAGGCCGAGCTTCTGCAGCTGCTTCTTGAAGACGCCGATGTTCTTGGCGGTGATGACGCTGGGGTGGACGCCGTCGCGCTCGGCCTTGCGCTCGGCCGGCAGGCCGAAGCTGTCCCAGCCCATGACGCGGAGGACGTTGAAGCCCATCATCCGCTTGGCGCGGGCGACCACGTCGGTCGCGGCGTAGCCCTTGGGGTGGCCGACGTGCAGGCCGTCCCCCGACGGGTACGGGAACATGTCGAGCACGTAGTACTTGGGCCGGGTCCGGTCGGTCGGGGTCGCGAACGTCTTGTCGCGCTCCCACTGCGCCTGCCACTTGCCATCGATGCGGGTGTGGTCGTAGCCGGCCATGGTCAGCGTCCAAACACGGTCATGATGCGGGTGGTGACCTCGGCCGGGGTGCCGACGCCGTCGACGCGGCGGAGGATGCCCTGGCCCTGGTAGAACGGGACGATCGGCGCCGTCTCCGAGTGGTACTTGTCGAGCCGGGCCGTGACCGCCTCGACGGTGTCGTCCTTGCGGTGGACCAGGCGGCCGGCGACGTCGGCCGGCGGCGGCGAGAACTGCAGGTGGTAGATCGTGCCGGTCTCGGGGTCGGTCCGGCGCCCGGTGACGCGGTCGACGATGAGCTGGTCGGGCACCTCGATCAGGACGACGGCGTCGAGGGCAACGCCGGCGCGGGCCATGGCGGCGTCGAGCGCCTCGGCCTGCGGCCGGGTGCGCGGGAAGCCGTCGAGCATGAAGCCGCGCGCGCAGTCGGGCTTGGCGATGCGCTCGAGGATCATGCCGATGACGACGTCGTCGGGCACCAGCTGGCCGGCCTTCATGAAGGCGTCGGCCTGCAGCCCGAGCGCGGTGCCGTCCTTGACCGCCGCGCGCAGCATGTCGCCGCTCGAGATGTGCGGAATGGCAAAGTGGTCGACCAGCTTGGCCGCTTGCGTACCCTTACCCGCTCCCGGCGGGCCGACGAGGATCATGCGCATGAGGGTCTCCTTCGACCCGCGCATCCTGGCACGGCCGGGCCGCCCTGGGCTAGGCGCGGCCGCGCCTGTGCGCCCGACGCGCCCGTGGCCGCCGCGGGGTAGCATCGGCCCATGGCCCGCCCGTCCGCCCTGCTGTCGTGGCTGCTGGCCGCGCTGTTCGTGATCAGCGCCGGGCTGCAGTACAACGATCCCGACCCGTGGCGCTGGATCGCGCTGTACCTGATCGCCGCGGTCGCCAGCGCGGCGCTGCCACTGCCGTCGACGCGGGCCTGGGCCCGACCGCTGGCGCTGGTGGTGGCGGTCGGCGCCGCCGCGTGGGCCGCCGTCCTCGTCACCGGCATCTGGGGCAAGGTCGGCCTGAGCGACGTCTGGCTCAAGATGAGCGAGAAGGGCGGCGCGGTCGAGGAGGAGCGCGAGGCCGGCGGGCTGCTCATCGTCGCGATCGGGCTGGCGCTGGGCTGGTGGGCCCACCGCCCGCGCGCCGGCGCGTGATCGGCGCGAGCACGCGCGGCGCGCGCCGGCGGCGGTGACGGCAGTCAGGCGTCGCCGCAGTCGACGATGACCCAGCCGCAGGTGGCGCCGTCGCTGCCGGCCTGGCAGGCGGGGCCGGCCAGCGTGCCGTCGGGGCAGAGGTAGTTGGGCGCGCCCGGAGCCGGCCCAGTGCAGGCGTCGGGGCCATCGCAGGCCGGCGCCGGCGCCGGGCACTCGACGATCGACCAGCCGCAGCTGCCGTCGGCCTGGGTCAGGCAGGCCGGGCCGGCGAGGCTTCCGTCGTCGCAGGTCCAGTTCGGCGCGCCGGGCGCGGGGCCACAGTCGTCGGGATCACACGCCGGGGTGTCGCCGCCGTCGGGGCAGTCGACGATGCCCCAGCCGCAGGCGCCGCCAGGATCGCCAGCCGGGTCGATCTCGCGCAGACAGGCCGGCCCGGCCACGGTGCCGTCCGGGCAGGTGTAGTTGGGCGCCCCGAGCGGCGGGCCGGCGGCGTCGCAGGCGGCCGGGTCGCAGATCTCGACCCGGCGCTGCTCGGTCGACAGGTCGGGCCCGCAGGCGCCGGCGAGGAGGGCGGACAGGGCGCTAACCACATAGATTTGTTTGTTCTTCATGATGAGGAAATCAAAAGCAACGAACGGGCCAATGGCGGAAATCCAGTTCCTACGGCCGGTTGCCGTTCGCAACCCACTGTCCGGAGACAGATTTTCGGATCCGGCAGCGGTCCGGAATCAAATTTCCGATGTTTTACTTCGCAGTGAAATGTGTTTCATTGAGCCATGGTCCGCGAGGGGCAGCTCCGCGTCATCTACTCGCTGCTCAAGCCAGCGGTGCGCGCGGCCGCATCCTTCCGCGTCCCCATCCGCCCGCTGCTCGACCTGCTGCGGCTGGCCTACTTCGAGCACCTGCACCGGCAAGGCATGAGCCTCGACGAGATCGCCGCGCAGTTCGGGCAGACGCCGCGGCACATGCGCTCGCTGGCGCAGCGGCTGGGTGGCGACTTCTTCGCGGCCGAGCGCGACGAGGGCCTGGCCCGCGAGCTCGAGGCGATGACCGCGACCACCCGCACGCCGGCCGAACTGCACGCGCTCTTGCCGGCGTGGTCGCCGTCGGAGATCGAGGCGGCCCTGGCCCGGCTGGTCGCCGACGGCCGCATCGAGCGCGGCGACGACGGCCGCCTGCACGCGGCGCAGCGCTACGTGGTCATGCGCAACGAGCAGTTCAAGGGCCGGATCGACTCGCTCAACCACTTCCTCGACGGCGCGTACCGGGCGATCATGCACCGCCTGGTCCGCGACGACCGCGAGCGCGCGTTGACCAAGACCATCAGCTTCTCGGCGTCGGCGGCCGACCTCAAGGCGTGGATCGAGCGCCTCGAGGGCGAGCTCCGGCGCGACCTGGCGCAGATCGACGAGGCGGCCGAGTTCGCCGGCCTGGCCGACCAGCGCTTCACCCTCACCCTCGGCCTCGCCCCTCGCGGCGACGAACCCTGACCAGGAGCCCGACCATGCTGCGCCCGCTCGTGACCCTGCTGCTTGCCCTCGCCGCCGTGCCGCTGGCGGCGTGCGGCGACACCGAACCGCTGGTGGTGGTGCAGGAGACCAACATGCCGGACAGCCCGGCCACGTGTGACCGCGCCTTCGTCCATCGCGCCTCGATCACCCGCACCTGCTCCGGCATGCAAGCGACCGTGATGGTGTGCGCCGACGAGGAGGTGTGCGACGCCGCGCTGGAGACGCTGCAGGGCCAGGTGGCGAGCTGCGCGCCGGCGCCGTACCAGGTCGACCTGTCGATCTGTCCGTGAGCGGCGGCGCCGGATCTCTGCTACCTCTCCGCCGGTGACCGCGGCCCTGGTCCTCTTGTCGGCGCTGCTGCACGCCGGCTGGAACACGGTGCTGCGCGGCGAGCCCGACAAGCCGCGCGCAGTGGTCGTCGCGGTCGGGCTGGCGTCGGCGCTGGCCGGGCTGGTCGCGCTGGTGCAGGGCGCGACCGGGACGGCCGCGTTTCCGACGACGGCGGCGCTCGGCTTCACGCTGGCGGCCGGCGCGTTCGAGGCGGTGTACGTGCCGGCGCTGGCGCGTGGCCTCACGGCCGGGCCGCTCGGGACATGACCATCGCTGCGTGATGGCACGTCCCTCGCCTTGATCCCACGGGGCAAAGCCCCGCCCCATCGGCGAGGCCGACGGGGTCCCCACCCCCGGTCTACACGATCAGCCGCGGCGGCTCGGTCGTGCTGGTGTGGCCGCTGTCGGTGCTGCTGCTGGCCGAGGCGCCGGGCTGGCAGGCGCTGGTCGGCAGCGCGGTGGTGCTGGTCGGGCTGGCCATGGCCGGGGCCAGCCGCGGCACGCCGGCGCGCGCGGTGGCGTGGGCCGCGCTGTGCGCCGGCTGCATCGCCGGTTATCACCTCTGCTACAAGGCCGCGCTCGCCGACGGCGGCGCGCCGGCCGCGGTGTTCGCGCTGTCGCTCGGCGGCGCGACCCTGGTCAACCTGGTCGGCCTCGGCCGCGCCGGCCGCGCCGCCGCTGGCGAGATCCTGCGCCGGCGCACCGGCCGCAGCGTGCTGGCCGGCCTGATGTGTGGTCTCGGCTTCCTGCTCTTCGTGCGCGCGCTGGCCGACGGCGGCGCCGGCGTGGTGCTCTCGCTGCGCAACACGTCGGTCGTGTTCGCGACCGTGCTCGGCCTGGTCGTCGGCGACCGCCCGACCCGCCTGGCGCTGATCGGCGCCGTGGTCGTCGCCGCCGGCGGCGCGCTGATCACTCTGGCGCAGTGACCACCGGTCGCCGTCGCTGAGCTGTGGCTGTTGCTGTCCCTGTCGCTGTTGCTGTTCCTGTCGCTGTCCATGTCGCTGTTGCTGTCGCTGCTGCTGTTGCTGCTGCTGCTGCTGCTGCTGTTGCTGTTGCTGTTGCTGTACGGGGGAATGCCCTCGCTGATCCACGTCAGACGCCCGTGCAGAGCACCCACGCCGCCGGGCGCGGGTCCTGCCGCTTCGGCAAGGGCTCCTTCGGACGCTCAGACATCCGCGGGCTGCCTTGATCTTGAGACCCAGGTGCGGAGCGGAGCACGACGCAGTCGATGACGCCCGAACGAAAGCCCGCGGAACTCGCGTCCGAAGGACCCTGTGCCTCCGCGTCACCCCCGCCCGGCGGCAGCCCGGGGAGCATACGAGCCCCCGCCGGTCGCGCGGCTGCCTCGCGACGCCCCAGAAGCGGACGATCACGGTGCGAAATTCCCCCTAGGCGGCGGGGCGCGGAACGGCGATGCTCCGGAGATGCGACGCAGCCCTAACTCCGCGAGCCCCCCCCAACTATTGGCCCTGTTAGCGCTCGCCCCCGTGGCGCTCACAACCGCTGCCGGCTGTGGATCGAGTGGTGGCGACGACAGCCTGGGCGAGACCACTGCACACGTCGAGCTGGCGGCCACAGTCGACGAAGAGGTGGTCACCGACCTGCCGTCCATCGATGCAGGCGTTGGAGCCGATGCTCGCTTCCCGGAGCCCTCTATCGACGCGGCGCCTTCCTCCCTCGTCGACGTCCTCACCGAAGCCTGGGCATCCGTTGAACTGATCGTCGAGGCGACGCTACTGGATGCCACGGTCCTCGCTGACGATCCGACGCACGCGCCCTTGATCGTCACCCGCCTTCGCTTTCGCACCGACGCGGTTCTGCTGCAAACGCCGGGGGCAGATGCCAGCGCCGTCTGGACCATCACGCTGCGGGGCGGCTACTCGCCCGCTCTCGACGTCGCCACCACTGTCCACGATGTGCTGTCGCCGACGTGGTTCGCGCCCGGTCAGCGCTACGTCCTCGCGCTCGAAGGTGATGCGCCAGAGCGAGGCTGGCTGGACCTGACCGCCGTCCTTCACCGCGGCGATTCTGGCCTGGTCTCCCCAGAACGCGGCAGCATGACCGAGGCGCAGCTCGCGCAGGTCGTCCAGGCCATTGGCCAAGGCGATACCGGGAGTGCACCATGAGCCGCGCAGCTCGCCTGGGATTCGCATCGGCGATAGTCCCGTTGGTGCTCGCTGGGTGGCTCATCGCGTCCGCCTCGGTGGCCTGGGGCCACAAGCCGACCGCGTCGGGGGTCCAGTCTCGCTACAACTCGACCTGTCCCAGCGCATCGCCCTGGCACTGGGAGCCCGCCAACAGGACAATCCCGATCTATCTCCACACGGGACTCACCGTGCTCAAGCGACCGGACGGCACCAACTGGACGCTGGCTCAGATCGCCGTGCAACTGGAACAAGCGCTGGCGACCACCAACGACCTGCTCGGCCTGAGCGTCCGCTTCTACTACGCCGGAACCACCTCCCAGCTCACGCTAGACCAGGCGATCGTGGTGTCGGCAAACCTGTCGCCATCCACGGTTGCCTACTCGGCGACCCACGTGGATGACTGCGCGAGCGGTCACATCACGAGAGGCCACGTCGAACTCTACGCGTACCTGTCCATCAACGGCGCCAACGGCGGACCAAGGACATTCAAGCCATTCGACCCGGCGCAGGCCACGCCCGGCGCGGATATTCACGTTGCCTTCACGCACGAACTCGGCCACACGCTTGCGCTGAACCACACGTTCACGGACAGCTACGGCGGCACCCCGCTCGCGCTTCTCGAGCATAGCCAGGGAGGCACCTACGTCACCACTGCACCGGTGATGGCAAACACGCCGCCAGACCACCATCGTCACTGGACCAGCTACGAACGCGAAACGCTGTTCGCCATCCCCACGATTCCGTACGCGGTCTACTCCGTCTACGGGATCCGAACGGGCGCCTACAAGTCATGGCTGTCGGGCTCATCCGGCGGCTACGGCTCGACCTGGTCCGTCGGGGACAACGACGTGCCCAGCGGCTCGGCGATCGCGTTCCGGCCCGGTAGCCTGAGCAAGGGAGCACCCGACCTCATCGTGCCCTGGATCGGCGTCGACAACTGGCGGCTCATGCTCAAGGGCATGCGCAAGGAGTTCACAGGCACCGAAACGGCCTTCGTAGTTCCGCCAACCGACGCCTACGCACCTCCGGCGGTGGCCTATGACAGCGTCAACCAGCAGTTTGCGATATTCTACCTGGAGAAAGACCCGCCGAAGGTGGAGGCTAATCCTCCGTACACGATCTTCCCCTATGGCATGGGTAGTCACGGCCCAACCTCTCCGGCCGACTACCGCGAGAAGCGGTTGTGCTGGATGACCTCGCCTTCCGGCGCAAACTGGACCTCGCAAGGTTGCCTGACCAACCCGAACTCCGGGGCGGCCATCCGCAACCGAGGTGATCAAGTCGCCGCGTCGTTCGACCCGTATCGGAAGGTCTTCGTCGTCGCACTTGTCAACGGTAGCTACTACATCAATCTGCTCACGATCCCAGTGGCGGGTTCGGCACAGCCTGGCAACGCGTTCACCGCCTTCGGGCACCTGTCGTGGTCACCGCCCACCGTCGCCTGCACAGGTCAGTCGAACGGCTGCCTCATGGTGTTCCGGACCTACAGTGAGGCAAGCAACCTGATGACCCTCCGCGGGGAGATCAACACGAGCGGTGGGTGGACCCAGACCGCGCAGTGGACCAACGGCGGGGACCTCGCGCAGGTGGCGAGCCCGCAGATTTCGTACCAGAGCGCCAACGCTCGCTTCGTCCTCGCGTACCTCAAGCCCGGTTCCAAGGTGATCCGGAGCTACTCGCGCGCGCTGACGGACACCGCGTGGTCCGGAGCGAACACCGTGCACACCTCACCGACAACAATCTCACCTCCCGTGCTGGGCAACGACAACGGATACAGCCAGCGGGTGATCATCGTGGCGGTGGAATATGCGCAGTAGGTTTTTCCGCTGGCGACGACCGGTGGCCGTTGTATTGGTCGCGGCCGGGTGTGGGAACGCTCCCACAGCGCCCGACGGCCGAAGGCCGCTCGACAGCGCGCCTGCCGTCGACGGCGCGGTCTCGAGCAGCTGCGGTGCGGCGCCGCAGCGTCACTGCAATGCTGGCGAGCGGTGCGCGTACTTCCAACCTGGCTGGAGCCTCGGCTGCACCTCCATTCCCGGCACCGACGGTCCAGGCGAGGCCTGCACCGCCCCGCTCGGTGAGCCCGACTCGTGCCTACCGACGCTCGGGTGCGTGGACGGCATCTGTCGGCGCTCGTGCGGCATGCCCGAGTACCAGTGTGTCGACGGTGGCTGGTGCCCGAACGGTGCGCCGGCGCTGTGCACGGCCCCGTGTGACCCGCTTGCGCCCGTCTGCCTTGCCGGTCAGGCCTGTATCGTTCCCTATCGCTCGCCGGCAGGCTGGATCGAGAGCCCAGGTTGCTCGGTGCCTGGCACGGGCGACATCGGCTCGGTCTGCTTCATGGCCGACGCCTGTCTCGCTGGCCTGGGCTGCCAGCCCACCACCGGGACGTGCCAGGCGATCTGCCGCGTCGACGGCAGCGACAACCGGTGCACCGGGGGGGCGGTGTGTACTCCGCGGATCGCGACCGACGCCCACGGCCTGTGCACGCCGCCGACCTGAGGTGAGCCAGGAACCTGGCTCGGGCTCACACCGTGAGGTGAAACGGCTGGCCCGGGCCGGTCGCAACCGCCAGCGCGTGGTCGACACGATCGGTCAGCTGGAACAGCGAGCGCACCTCGCGCCGCAGCATGGCCTCGCCGGCGGCATGATCGAGGAAGCCGGCCAGGCCGGTCCAGAAGCCGAGCACGTCGAGGAACACGATCGGCTTGGCGTGCACGCCGATCTGCACGCCGGTGAGGATCTCGAACGCCTCCTCGAGCGTGCCGAAGCCGCCGGGCAGGACGATGAAGCCGTCGGCGCGCCGGTACATCTCGGCCTTGCGCTGGTGCATGTTGTCGACCACGACCAGCTCGGTCAGCCCGAGGTGCGCGACCTCGCGATCGACCAGGCCACGCGGGATGACACCCTCGACCCGGCCGCCGGCGGCCATGGTCGCGTCGGCCAGGGCCAGCATCAGGCCGACCGAGGAGCCGCCGTAGACGAGGGTGTGCCCGGCGGCGGCGATGGCCTGACCGAGGGCGACGGCGGTGGCGCGGTACTCCGGGCGGTGCCCGGGCGAGGACGAAAGGAAGACGCAGACGTTGGCCACGGCGCGACGGTCGCACGGGGCGGCGGCGTGGAGAAGGAGCACGGCGACCGTCGCACCCCCACCAGGCGCTACCCGTGCTCGACAGGGCGGCGTCGAGTGATCGCGCGCTTGCGGCCGAGAGCGTGAGGCGGCGTACGGTCGATGCGCTGGACCCGTTCCTGCAGCAGCGGGCCTGATGAGCAGCACTCGCCCGGCGCCGACCGAGCTCATCGTCCTCGACGCCTCCGAGCTGGAGGACGCCAGCGGCGGGCTGGTGCCGCTGCTGGCCGCCGGCGCCGCCGCGTTGTGGGTCGGCAACAACGTGGCCAACCTGGTCTCGACCTACGCCGGCTGGTCGACGCCGGATCCGAACTCGCGCCTCGGCGTGGTGGCGCAGACCGCCGGGTACGAGACTGGCACCGTCGGCTCCGTGGTCAACACGGTCGCGGCCGCGCTGTACACGGTGGCCGGGCCGATCGGCGAGGGCAACTTCGGCCAGTTCCTGCAGCAACCCGAGGTGGCCGAGAAGCTCGGCCAGACGGTGACGCCCGAGACCAGCGCCGACTGGGCGCAGACCGAGTACGGCTACTGGAACCAGGAGACCGGCCTGGCCGGCGCGCTCGGCAGCGTGTTCGGCCCGGAGATCCGCGACACGATCCAGCAGGGCATCAACACCGTGCAGACCACGGTGGCCGACGCCCTCACCGGTGGGCAGCCGGTGCCGGGCAGCACGATGGACGGCTTCCTGCCGCCGGACGCGGCGGCGACGGCGCCGGTCGAGGCCGCGCCTGGTGAGGGCAGCCCGGTCAACGCCGACGTCGCCCCGGGCAACCCGGTCGATGCCGACGTCGCCCCAGGCAACCCGGTCGAGGCCGGTCCGAGCGACGCCTCGCCAGGTGATGGCGGCGCGGCCGAGTCGCTTCCGCCGGACCCGACGCCGCAGAGCGCGGACCCGGCGGTCGACGACCCTGGTTACGACCCGGCACCACCGACGACGGATCTCGATGGCATCGATGGTGGTGATGCAGCGGCGCAGCCCTCCGCGGACGGCGCGAGTGCTGCTCCCGACGGCGGGTACGAGGCGGCGGGTGGTGGTGGCGACGGCGGCGGCTACGACGCCGGTGGTGGCGGTGACGGCGGCGGCTACGACGCGGGTGGTGGTGGTGACGGCGGTGGTTACGACGCCGGTGGTGGTGGTGACGGCGGTGGCGACGACACCGCTGGTGGTGGTGACGGCGGTGGTGGTGACGGCGGCTACGACGCCGGTGGTGGTGGTGACGGCGGTGGTGACGGCGGTGGTGGTGGTGGTGGTGGCTACGACTCCGGTGGTGGTGGTGGTGGCTACGACGCGGGTGGGGGTGACGGCGGTGGCGG
>JAGPCO010000059.1 GCA_018058095.1 Kofleriaceae bacterium | reverse complement strand
GATGTTGTCGTACCAGCCGACCCGGTAGAACCGCCGCGCGCGATCCGGGAAGTACATCCAGTGCACCCCGGTCTGGCCCTTGCGGTCGAAGCCGAGGTTGAACACCAGCACCGCGTTCCAGGTGTACACGCTCGGGTCGTGGTCGAGGCCGACCAGGCGCAGCAGGTGCGGCAGCGGCGCCGACGACACCAGGTGGCGATAGCGGATGCGGCGGTGGCTGGTGGTGGCGACCCGGGCCACGCGATCGACCGCGACCAGGCGCTCGCCCAGGGCCAGGCTGGTCGGCGGCAGATCGCGCAGCAGGGCGTCGATGTACTGGATGGCGCCGCCAGCCGGGTAGGTGAACGTCGCGTTGTAGCCGCCGTCGTCGGGGTGCCGCATGTTGCGGATGATGTCGGCCAGATCGGCGTGCGGGAAGAACCGGCCCATGGCGTCGACGTCGAGGGTGCCGAGGTCGGTCGCGTACAGCTTCTCGTTGTACGGGACCAGGAACCGCTCGGCGATGCCACGCCCGAACTTGCGGTGCAGCATGTCGAGGAACGACGCCGGCGGCTGGCCGTCGTCCTGCCGGAAGAACAGGTCGTACAGGCAGGTGACGAAGTCCTCGTGCGGCAGCTGGTGGATGTTCTTCTGGAACGGGAAGTCGACGTCGCGCCCGGCGAAGCGGATGAGCGCGCGCCGGCGCACGGTGTGGATGTCGGCCCCGGCCGGCATGCGCTCGCGCAGCCAGGCCTCGATCTCCGGCCGCTTGAAGTGGAAGAAGTGGCCGGAGTAGTCCCACACGAAGCCGTCCTGGTGGACGGTGCGGCAGTAACCACCGGGCTCGGCCTCGGCCTCGATCACCAGCACCTCGGGCGCCGGCTTGCCGGCGGCGGCGCGCTCGCCGGCGATGGCGTTGGCGAAGCCCAGGCCGGTGATGCCGGCGCCGACCACCAGGAACTCGACGTCGGCGTCGGGGCGCGGCGCGGTCACGGCGTCCCCTGCAGGCGCGCGATCTCGCGGCTGAAGATGCGACGGGCGATGGTGATGGCGCAGCTGTACGTGCTCTCGACGCCGAAGTACGACAGGCTCTTCGACAGGAGGCTCTGCCGGCGCGAGTACGGGGTGTCCGACGCGTAGTGGATGATGCCGAGGTCGAACGGGACCTGCTCGGTCAGGTTGACGATCTCGTCCATCGGGTGCCGCTGCGGCGCCACGCTCTCGTACACCGCGGCCAGGTACGGCCCGGCCTCCATCTCCATCACCGTGTAGCCCTCGCGGTAGAACACGTCCATGTAGCGCCGGTTCTGCAGGAACGCCGAGCGCACGGTCAGCGCCTTCTGGTTGTCGAGCACGGTGCCAAACCGCATCGTCGCCTGCACGTCGGCCGCGGTCAGCGCGTTGCGGAACAGATACGTGTTGGTCGAGTGCTCGTCGTGAACGACCTTGGAGATCATGACGTCGCCGACGCGGCCGTTGAGGGTGGCGGCCTTGCCCATGATGTACACGCCGCGCAGCTCGTCGGCGCCCAGCGACACCGCGATGAGGTGGTGGTAGGCCGCCATGCCGAGCGGGTAGTCGATGTTGACGATGACCGCGTTCGAGCCGGCCAGCGCCTCCATGCCCGGGACCCGGCAGCGCGGATCGATCCGGGCCGGGTCGAGCTGGGCCAGGTCGATGATCTGCACGTCGACGTCGATGCGGCCGGGGCTGGCCAGCGTGCGCAGGCCGCCGGCGGCGTCGAAGGCCTGGACCTGGGCCAGCCGCTCGCCGTGGCCGGGCGCGTGCAGGAAGGCGCGCAGCGCGTAGTACAGGATGGCGTGTACGGTCTCGTGGTCGCCCGCGGCCTCGGCCTCGTCGAAGCGGGTCGCCAGGTCTTCCGGGTTGGCGTCGCGCAGGAAGGCGACGATCTGCTCGCGGTGGGCCAGCGCGTACCCGCCGAGCAGGTTGGCCAGCGAGTGGCTGTTGGACGACACGAAGTAGACCGGGCGCTGGTCGAGCCCCGGCATGGCCCGGCCGATGGCCTGCCACCAGCGCTGGGCCAGCCGCTGGTACTCGCGGAACGAGCCGTCGAGCAGGCGGATGGAGAGATCACACTCGGTCCGGGCGATGGCGGCCAGGGCGTCCTGCCACGACGCACCCAGCGCGGCGCGCAGGGTGCGCACGGCGTCGGTCTCGAGGCCGAGCGCGCGGGCCAGGGCCAGCTCCTCGAACGGCCCGGTCAGGTGCGCGCTGACCAGCCGGGCCCGGACCTTGTTCCACTCCAGCTGGTAGGCGGTGACGATGGGCACCAGATCGTCGATGTCCGACGCCGAGGCGATGAACACCGCCAGCGTGCCGGCTCCATCCCAGCGCAGTGGCCGGCGCCGGCCGCGAGTGCGCACGACCTGCCATTTGTCGACCGGCATGCCGGCGGCGGCGAACTGGCGCAGGCTCTGCCCCAGCACCAGCCGGCGCACCGACGGCATGCAGTCGGGCAGGCGGGCCGCGCTGTACGCGAACGCGGCGACGTCGGGGTCGGCGCTCTCGGCGCCCAGGTGCAGGCTCGAGCGCGACGACAGGTGCGCCTCCTCGAAGGCGCGCACGCGTACGTCGCCGCTCGACCGCAGCAGCGAGTAGTAGGTCCGGATGTACAGGTCGATCTCGTCGGAGATCGCGCGTGGTGCCTCTCGATCCACGGCGCCAGCCTACACCGCCGCCCAGCGACGGCAGGGTGATCGCGCCGCGCTTTCGCGCGCCGTGCCGGCCGCTCGTCGGCGCCGCCACCGCGGCCGGTCCGGGCCGGGCCGGGCCGGGGAGCGCCGGCCGCGGCTGGGCTCCGCGCGGTCGATCTCTGGGCGCCGGCGCCATTCCCCCGGGGGGGCTTTGGTGTTATCCAGTCGCGCGCGGGGCGCCTGCTGCCCCCCTCAGGAACGAGGAACGTGAGTAAAGAAGAGCTAGTCCATCTCGAGGGTGAGGTCGTCCTCATCGCCAAGGGCGGGAACTTCCGCGTCAAGCTGGAGAACGGTCACGAGGTGCTCGCCAAGCTGGCGGGCAAGGTGCGCCGTCACCGCATCCGCGTCGTCCTCGGTGACCGCGTCACCGTCGCCGTCTCGCCGTACGATCCGACCCGCGGCTTCATCGTCTACCGCCAGCGCTAGCGCTGGGCGGGGCGTCAGCGCTCGGCCAGGGTGACCAGGTAGCGCTCGATCAGCGTGACCTGGGTCGGCTCGAGGTGAGCCCGTTCACGCATCTCGGCGACGTGGCCGGGCCAGGCGGCCCGGGTGACGTCGGCCGGCGCGACCGGCAGGTGGCAACCCGAGCACTTGGCGCGGTACAGCCGGCGGCCCTCCTCGAGGTCGGCCAGGGTCACGCCGGCCCACTGGGTCGCGGCCCAGCTGGCGTGGACAGGGGTGACCGGCGGCGGCGGGCCGCCACCACAGCCGCCCAGCACCAGGCCCAGCAGCAGCGCGGTCCGCATCACAGGCCGAGCGCCAGGATGAAGCGAACGACCAGGTCATCGGCCGCCTCGGTCAGCCCGACCCCGGCGGTGCCGGTGACCCACAGCTTGGTCGACGGCGCCCACGACACGGCCGGCCCGGCCGAGGTCACGAGCTCGGCGTCGTCGAACGGGTGCTCCAGCTTGCCCCACACCTCGGCGCCGACCTTCACCTTGGGCGAGACCTCGTAGGTCACGCCAGCGGCGAACCCCGGCTCGAACTCGAGCTCGAGCTCCTCGTCCCCGCCGGGCGCGCGCTCGGCCACCAGCTCGATGGCCGGGATGAGGTTGAGGGCCAGCGTGGCCTGGCCGACGTCCTTGCCGAGGATGAGCTTGGGCTCGAGCTCGTAGGCCGACGTCCCGAACGCCTTGACCAGCTCGAGGTAGAGCAGCGTGTCGACCGGCAGCTCGCCGCGCTCGGCGAAGCGGTGGCGCGCCCGCAGCTTGGTCTCGGCGTAGCGCAGGCCGCCCGCGCCCTCCTGCTCGACCACCTGATACAGCGAGACGTCGGTGTGGTCGGTGATGCCGTACTCGATCTCGAGCTGCTGCGACATCGAGCTGACGCCGCCATCGCCGAAACGGCTGCGGGCCTGGGTGTTGTAGTACTCGAGCTCGAGGTTGCCCTCGGGCTGCGTGACGTACTCGTAGGTGAAGGTGAAGGCGCGACGGTCGGCCAGGGCCGGTCCGGTCGCCGCGGTGAACGCGGCGCTGGCCAGGAGCAGGGACAGGGCGGGGTGCTTCATGAGTTTGAAATCCGTTTTCATTTTCTGCCACGACCGGGCCGCGCTGTCAAGCCGGCCCAGGTGGCACCATCCGCCCGCCCCGGCGGCCAGGATGGCGCCGGCCCGGCCCGAGCCAGACCTGGCGCCTGCACCTGGCATAGAGTGTCGCCATGGTGCGATCGCCACGCTCCGCTGCCGCCAGCACGGCCACGCCCTCGACGCTCTCGACCGCGCCGTCGGGCCCCGCGCCGGCGACGCTGGTCCAGCCCCTGGCCGGCGCGCGGATCGTGGTCGCCGTCGGCGGCGGCATCGCCGCCTACAAGGCGGCCGAGCTGGTCCGCTTGCTCGACAAGGCCGGGGCCGAGGTGCAGGTGGCGATGACGCGCCGGGCCCAGGCCTTCATCACCCCGCTCACCTTCACCGCGCTGACCCGCAAGCCGGTCGCGACCGAGCTGGTCGATCCGGGTGAGGAGCACGCCATCGGCCACATCCAGCTGGCCGACCGAGCCGACCTCATCATCGTCGCCCCGGCCACCGCCAACCTGATGGCCCGGCTGGCCAGCGGCGCCGCCGACGACGTCGTCACCGCGGTGTGCCTGGCCACGACCAAGCCGGTCCTGCTGGCGCCGTCGATGAACGTCAACATGTGGCAGCACCCGCTGACCCAGGCCAACCTGCGCCGCCTGACCGAGGTCGCCGGCTACCACGTGGTCGGCCCGGGTGACGGCTTCCTGGCCTGTCGCTGGGTCGGGCCCGGCCGCCTGGCCGAGCCGGCCGACATCGTCGAGGCCGCGGCCCAGCTGCTGACGCCGCAGGACTGGGCCGGCAAGCACGTGGTGATCGACGCCGGCCCGACCTACGAGCCGATCGACCCGGTCCGCTTCATCGGCAACCGCTCGTCCGGCAAGATGGGCTACGCGCTGGCGGCAGCGGCGCGGCGGCGCGGCGCGCGCGTCACCCTGATCAGCGGGCCGACCGCGCTGGCGGCCCCGGTCGGCGTGACCCTGGTCGCGGTCGAGACCGCGGCGCAGATGCGGGCCGCGGTGCTGGCGGCGGTCGACGACGCCGACCTGGCCATCCTGGCCGCGGCGGTCGCGGACTACCGGCCGGCCGAGGTCGCGCCGGGCAAGCTCAAGCGCGGCGCGCTCGGGGCCCGGCCCCAGCTCGCGCTGGTCGCCAACCCCGACATCCTGGCCGAGGTCGGCGCGCGCGCGCGCCGGCCGATCCTGGTCGGCTTCGCCGCCGAGACCGGTGACGCCCTGGCCGAGGCGCGCCGCAAGCTGGTCAGCAAGCGGTGCGACCTCATCGTCGGCAATGACGTCAGCGCGCCCGGCCTCGGCTTCGCCAGCGATCGCAACCAGGTCGTGCTGGTGTCGGCCGACCGCGCCGACCAGGTCGCGGCCGCCGGCAAGGACGTCATCGCCCACGCCATCCTCGACCACGTCCGCACCCACCTGCTGGGTCGCCCGCGCGCCCGACGTGCCCAGGCGGCGCCGGCGCGTGTGAACACGCCCGGGCCGACCCGGAGGCGGCGGTGAGCGACGGCGGCGACGAGGTGCACGAGCTGGCGAGCCTGGTCGGCGCGCTGCGGCAGCGGCTGGCCCATCACCGCGCCGCCGGGGCGTGGGCGAGTCCGGCCGCCGCGAGCCCGCGCCCGGCCGCGAGCGCGCCGGCGCCGGCCGGCGCCGACGAGGCTGAGACCGAGGACCTGGGCTCGCCGGTCGGGCGGCGCCGCCTGGCCGGGGTGCGGGCCGAACTCGGCGAGTGCCAGCGCTGCAAGCTGCACCAGACCCGGACCCAGATCGTGTTCGGCGTCGGCGCCGAGGACGCCCCGCTGGTGTTCATCGGCGAGGCGCCGGGCGCCGACGAGGATCGGACCGGCGAGCCGTTCGTCGGCGCCGCCGGGCAGCTCCTGACCAAGATGATCGGGGCGATGGGCTGGCGCCGCGAGGCGGTGTACATCGGCAACGTCCTCAAGTGCCGGCCGCCCGGCAACCGCAGCCCCGAGGCCGACGAGGTCGCGGCGTGCCAGCCGTTCCTGTGGGCCCAGCTCGAGGCGCTGGCGCCGCGGATCATCGTCGCCCTCGGCCGCCCGGCCGCGAACACCCTGCTCGGCACCGACGCGCCGATCAGCGCCTTGCGCGGCCGCTTTCACACCGTGCGCGGGATCGCGGTGATGCCGACCTTCCACCCCGCGTTCCTGCTGCGCACCCCCGAGCGCAAGCGCGACGCCTGGAGCGACCTGCAGCTGGTGATGGCCGAGCTCGAGCGGCTCGGCCTGCGCCCTCCGCCGTCGTGACGTTGGACGCCGATCCCTGGGCCCTCGACCTGGCGCTGACCCGGATCGACGGCGTGGTGCCGCGCGAGCTGGGCCAGCACCTCGAGGCGGCCGCGCGGGCCCACGCCGACGACCGGCCGCCGCCGCCGCCGCCATCCAGCCTGCTGACGGTGTCGACCTGGCGCACGGCACGCGCCGCGTCCCGGTTGCGCGCGGACTCGCCGGAGGCACGCGCCCTGGCGCAGCGCGGGCGCGACCTGGCGGCGCAGGCGGCGCGGGCGTGGATCGATCAGGACCCGGCGGTGGCGGCGCTGGTCCGTGCCACGCCGAGCTGGGACGGGTTGACCGCGCTCGCCGCCGCGCGGACCGCGGCGGCGATCCGCGCCGGTGAGCGCGGGTTTCTCGACCTGGTCCACGAGCTCGACGGCAGCGCTGCTGCGGCGCCCCAGGGTGACCAGGACGGTGTGACGGCGCTGCCGCCGGCGCCGGAGGGCTGGCGCGCGGCCGGGCTGGCCGAGCCGACCACGCCCCGGGTCCTGGCGGCGTGGCAGGCGCTGGCCGCCGGGCTCCCGCCGCCGCGGGTCTGGTGGAGCTCGAGCGCGCGGCCGAGCCGGTGTTATCCGTGCCCAGCGGGGCCGATCGTGGTGCTCGCCGCCAGCAACGGGGCCCGCGCGGGCACGCCGGGGCGCTGGGCCACGGTGCTGCACGAGCTCGGTCACGCCTGGGCGGCGATGACCAGCCCCGGGTGTGATCGGACCGACGACGAGGCGATGGCGATGTGGTGGAGCGATCGGCTGGCCGACCCGGCCCTGTCGACGGTGCTGGCCACACCCGATCCGGAGGCGCTGGCCGCGCTGGCGATGACGCGGCCGCGCCGGCGCCGGGCCCTCGCGGCCCAGCTCGTCGGGTTCGAGGCGGCGCTGTACGCCGGGGCTCGGCCCGGCCCGCCGCCGGCGCTGGCGTCCCGCGCGCCGCCGTGGGCGCTGTGGTTCGAGGGCGGCGCGCAGGCGGCCTACCACGAGGCAGAGGTGCGCGCCGCGGCCTGGGCCGCCTTGCGCACGCCGCCACGACCAGCGACAGTGAACCGGTGAGGTCCCGGTCGATCCAGGCCCGGCGCGCGCCGCCGCGGGCGCGCCGGGCGCTGGCGTTGACGCTGCTGCTGCTCGGCGCCGGGTGTGGCGGGGCGGCGCCGACGCCGGCGACGCTGGTGCGCGCACACGGGGCGAGCGGTGCGCGTGACCAGCTGCGGTTGCGGCTGGCCAGCCGTCCGTCCGACGCCACGTCCCGCCGGGCGCTGATCGCGCTCGAGCTCGAGCTCGGTCACCCTGGCGCGGCGCTGGCTCACCTCGAGGTCCTGGCCGCGGCCGGCGCGCCGCTCGGCGACGGCCTGCAGGCGACCGACCGCCGCCGCCTGGGCACGCTGCTGCTCGCCCGCAGCACGATCCGGGCCGCGCGGCTGGCCGCCAGCGCGCTCGACGACGTCGACCGGGCCAGCCGCCTCGGCGTCGAGCCCAGCCCGGAGCTGCGGCGCGGCGCGGTCCTGGCGCGGGCGCTGAGCGAGCTGCGGCACGCCGATCCGGGCCAGCGCGCGCGTGGCCAGCGCCGCCTGCGCGAGCTGGCGGCGCAGGATCCGATCGCGGCGACCGATCCGGCGGTGCGCGGGGCCGCGGCCCAGGCCGGGCTCGACGACGTCGCCGCCCTGGGGGCCTGGCTGTGGGACCGGCAGGCCCGGCGGGCGGCCTACCTCGCGCTCGAGGCGTGGGCGGCGCGCGGCGGCCGCGGCGGGCTCGGCGCCGATCGCTGGGCCCGGGCCCGGCGCTGGTGGCGGGCCGAGCCCGAGCTGGCGGCGACCGAGCCATGCCCGTTCGTCGGCAGCGACGGCAGCCCCGGCTGCACCGTGGTCGCGGCCGCCGAGGACAGCGCGCTCGATGGCCCCGGCTGGGAGGCCGACCTGGTGCGGTCGGCGCGGGCCTGGCCGCCGGCGCGCGACGTGGCCCAGGCCGAGGCCTGGGTGCTGGTGGCGATGCGCGCCTTCCTGCGCGGCGAGCTGCCGTCGTGGCACGGCGAGCTGGC
Organism: Kofleriaceae bacterium; assembly: GCA_018058095.1. GTDB lineage: Bacteria > Myxococcota_A > Polyangia > Haliangiales > Haliangiaceae > JABFXX01. The sequence goes on along the minus strand of JAGPCO010000059.1, from coordinate 35,161 downwards.
GGCGCGGATCGACCTCCCGGCCGTGCTCGACGACCTCGAGGCGATCGATCCGGCCCTGCGCTCGCCGCTGCTGCGCGCCGCCGGTCGGCGCGAGCAGGCAGACCGCGCGCTGGCCAGCGCGCTGCGGCGCGCGCCCGGGCGCCTGGTGTACCGCCTGGTGCTGGCGACCGAGGCGGCCATGGCCGGCCGGACCCGGCGCGACGTCGAGCAGGCGTGGCGCGGCCTCGAGGCGACGGCGGTGGCCGCCGCGCTGGTCGCGCGGTTCGACGGCGGCGCCATGGCCGCGCCGACCGAGTTCGCCCGCATCGCCGCCACCTTCGCGGCCGCCCGCGCCGGCGCCGGCGCCAGCACCGACAGCCTGACGGCGATGGCCGTGGGCTACCAGCGCGACCCGGCGCTGGCGGATCGGCTGGCCGACGAGTTCGTGGCCGGGCAGGTCGACCTCGGCGCGGCCTCGGCCGCCGTGGCCTGGCTGTTCGACGCGCTCGGTGACCGCGCCCGGACCCGGGCCCGATGGCAGGCCGCCGTCGACGCCAGCCCCGAGCCGGCTGCGCTGGCCGAGCTGGCGCTGGCGTGCGCCCGGGCCGGCGACGCCCCGGCCGCGCTGCTCCACCTCACCGCCGCCGCCGCCGCCAGCGGCGATCCAGCCGTGGTGCTGCTGCGCGGGGCGCACACGCTCCTGGCCAGCGACCTGGCGGTCGACGCGCTGGCGGTGGCGCGCCAGGCGCTCGAACTGGCCGGACCCGACGACCAGGGCGCGGCGCACGACGTGGCGATCGCCGCCGCCCGCGTGCTCGGCCGGGCCGAGCTGGCGGACGAGCTGGCGCGCCAGCGCCTGGGCTGGCGTCGCGACGCGGTGGTGCCCGGCGATCCGACCGATCCGACCGCGGCCCTGGCGGCGACCAGCCCGCCGGCGGTGGCGCTGGCCGGGCTGGTGGTGGCCGCGCGATGGAACCCGCGCGACCACCAGGTCCGCGCCGCCATCATCGCCGCCACCGCACCCGACGATCCGCGCCACCAGCGGGCCTGGAACGAGCTGGCGGCGATCGCCGTCGATCGTGATCCCGACCTGGCCCGCGCCGCGGTGGTGGCGCTGCGGCGGCTGGCGCTGCGCTAGCAGGCTGCTGAAGAAGCTGCCTGCTAGCCGCCGGCACGGGTTGTTCAGCAGCCTGCTTGGCCTCCTCAGCCGATGGGCGGCGCGCCCAGGCTGGCCAGCAGCTGGTTGACCGCGCCGCGGGCGATGCGGCGCGGCGCCACCGCCCGGATCCCGCCCGACCGGATGTGCATCTCGGCCGGCAGGATGAACAGCGACAGGATCCGCGCCAGCAGGGTGCCGCGGACCCAGGCGGCGATGGTGCACACGCCGGCCTCGACCGCGATCTCGCACATCATCGGCGCCACCATCAGCCCGGTGCCCTTCTGGAACCGGCGCGCGCCACCCTCACCGGTGCCGCGCGGCGCGAACCCGGTCCGGCGCGCCCAGTCGAGGATCGTCGGCCACGGGTCGTCGGTCACCCGGACCGAGACCATGGTGCGGCGCTCGGGGTCGATGGTCGGCTGCAGCGAGGTCGACATGGGCGGCAGGATAGCCGACGATGTCGATCGCACCATGGAGTACGCGCACGTCCTCGAGCCAGCCGAGCAGCGCGAGCTGCTGCGGATCGCCCGCGCCACCCTGCGCGAGCACCTGCGGACCGGGCGCACGCCGCCGGGGCGACCGCACCGCGAGTCGCTGCTGGCGCCGGCCGCGGTGTTCGTCACCCTCCGCCGTGGCGAGGCGCTGCGCGGCTGCATCGGCACGACGGTCGCCGCCGAGCCGCTGTTCGCGGCGGTGCAGGCCATGGCCATCTCCGCCGCCACCGCCGACCCGCGCTTCCCGCCGGTGGTCGCCGACGAGCTGGCCGACCTCGGCCTCGAGATCTCGGTGCTCGGCCAGGCCCGGCCCATCACCGGGGCCGACGAGGTCGAGATCGGCCGTGACGGCCTGGTGGTGGAGGGGCGCGGCCGGCGTGGCCTGCTGCTGCCGCAGGTCGCGCCCGAGGCCGGCTGGGACGCCGTCGCGTTCCTCGACGCGACCTGCCACAAGGCCGGGCTGCCGGCCGGGGCCTGGCGTGATCGCGACGTCCGGGTCACCGCGTTCACCGCCCAGGTCTTCTCCGAAGCGGCGCTGGCGGCGGCGGCCCCGTCGCGTTGACCGCGTGGCGCGCGATCGGCTATGCGGTCGCGACCATGTGCACCTCCTCCGCCCTCGCTCGTGTCCTGCTGGCGGCCTCGCTGGTGCTGACCCTGGTCGCCGCCCCCGCCTGTACCAAGCCCGATCCGTTCGCGGCCGACCTGGCGATGATCTGCAACGCCGGGACGGGCCAGGCCGGCCTCGATCCACGCATGCAGCAGGTGATGGCGCTGAAAGAGATCGCCGCCAAGATCAAGACGGCGGAGGCCGCGCGCCTGATGGCCGACCTGGTCCGGGCCGCGCCGAGCGAGCGCGCCGCGCTGCTCGGGCCCGCCCTCAAGCGGGCCGGGCGGTCGAAGTGCGCTGCGCTCGACGGCGTGCTGCGCTAGGAGTCCGACCCCGTATTCTGGGCGCCGCGAAAGCCGGACTCGCTCAGGCCTCGTCGAGGCGGGGCACCGTCATCGCGCGCGTGGAGGCCGTGGCGGCCGTCGGTCCAGCAGCTCGGCCGGGTCGATCGGCCCGCCAGCGCGGAGCCAGCCCTCGCGGGCGAGCCAGGTCTTCGGAGCGCTCAACGGGGAGCCCGCGGGAGGCGGCGACCCGTCGATGACCCAGACACCCGACTTCGTCGGGTGCCATCGTCCCGACGACCACCGGTCGGGCTCGAAGAAGCGCAGGCGCTGACGGAGCTGGCCGGGATTGGCTCGCCAATCCCGGATGGAATGACTCACGTGGTTGAACAGGACGTAGCGCAGCGTGTTGCGCATCTGCGTCGGTGAGGTGACTGGGCGGGCGTGGTAGCGGTCGGCGAAGACGCGGCCGCGCCGGGCGAAGGCCTTGTTCCAGCCGCGAGCCAGGCGGATCGCCAGGCCCTTCATGCCGCGCGACAGCCCGGTGTCGTCGTCGGCCTCGACGATGAGGTGGAGGTGGTTGCCCTCGAGGGCGTAGTGCAAGACGCGAAAGCCGCTGACGCGCGTGTGGTCCCGCGCGCCGGTGAGGGCGCGCTCGAGCACCTCGAGGCCGGCGCGGGTGCGCAGCCTGGGCAGGCTTTCGACGGTGCGCAGGCTGACGTGGTGGACGGTGGTCCTCGCGAAGCGAGGTCTCCGGCAGCGCTTGACCGAGTTGCGGTGCTGCATGGGCGGCCGGCCGCGCCGGCGCCGCCGCGGACGTCGCGGTGGCGTGGTGATGCCGCGCACGAGGTCGTCGAAGCTGACCTGGGCCCCGGCCGGCACGGCGCGGCGGCGACGGTCGCTGCGGGGGCGGGCGGCGGGCGAAGACATTTAGGGCGTATATAATGTCGCGACGATGATGACAAGGGGTTTCGGCGGAATGACGACGGGGGGTGCAGACGCCGCCGGGGGTGTGCGGCGTGGACCGGCCCGGGCGTCGGCTGAAGCCTCCTGCTGTGGACACGCGCACGGCGTGGCACGGGTGCTGACAGGCGTGGAGCGGGGCAGCGCCTGCCCACAGCAGTCCGCCCGGGCCTGGGTGGGGTTCCCTGAGGGGTGATTCCACCCTGGGCCGTGACCCAGACACCCGGCTTCGCCGGGTGGCCTCTGGGTCAGGGACGGATTCGAAAGAATCCGGTTGGGGAGCCACGACAGCCCCGGGGGGACCGCTGTGGGCAGGCGCCGTCGCCGCTGCTCGAGTGCCCTCACGCCCGGCTTCGCCGGCGCCTGTCCACAGCGCGAGGCCGAAGGCCGACCCCGGGGCGATCCGGAGTCGTTACGGAGTCGGACTCCTAGTCCCCTGGATCCGGGGTTCCTCGGCGTCGGCGTGTCACGCAAGCGATCGATCTCGTGGGCGAAAACCGTCGTGAGTTTTGCCAACGATCACGTTTCCAAGGGACTAGCGGCGCGGGGGAGGGCGCTGCCCGGTCCGGCGGTAGTGCAGGTAGTCGGCGACGATGGTGGCGTGGTCGAACACCAGCGGGCCGCCCAGCGCGGCCAGGTCGTCGAACCGGCACACCGCGACCGCGCCGGCGTCGTCGGCCGCGACCGGCTCGCCGCTGGCGCGGGCGATGAAGACCACGCTCAGGGTGTGCTTCCGCGGGTCGCGGCGCGGGTCGGAGTACACGTGGAACTGCTCGTGCAGCTCGACGTCGAGCCCGGTCTCCTCCTTGGCCTCGCGGACGGCGGCGCTGGCCACGTCCTCGCCTGCGTCGACGAAGCCGCCCGGGAGGGCCCAGCCGCGCGGCTCGTTGCGGCGGGCGATGAACACCAGCGTGCCGGGGGCCTGGTCGAGCTCGATCAGGATGTCGACGGTCGGCACCGGGTTGCGGTAGCCGCCGGGCGGGGTGGTCGAGCTCACGGCGCCCCGCTCAGCTCGGTCTCCATCCACTCGACCAGCTGCTTGCTCATCGGCCCGGCCACCTCCGGTCGCGCCTCGAACAGGTCCTTCTGCTCGGTCGGGTCGGCCGCGAGGTCGTACAGCTCGTAGCGGCGATCGCTGATGCGATAGAACAGCTTCCACGCGCCGGCGGCCGAGATCATCGCGCGCGCCTTGTGATCCCACGACGGCGACGGAAGCAGCTCGGCGTAGGCCGGGGCCGGCGCCAGCTCGCGCCCGAGCAGGGCCGGGACCAGGCTGCGCCCGGTCCAGCTCGGCGGCCGGGGCAGGCCGAGCACGTCGACGATCGTCGGCGACACGTCCACGGTCTGCACCACGCCGTCGAAGCGGCCCGGCGCCACGCCCGGGACGTGGATCAGCAGGGGCACGCGGATGAGCTCCTCGTACAGGGTCTGGCCGTGGAAGAACATCTTCTGCCCGGCGAAGGTGTGATCGCCGAACGCCTCGCCGTGATCGGCCACCACGACCACCATGGTCGAGCCGGTCAGGCCGAGCCGATCGAGCCCGGCCAGCAGCTCGCCGAGGCGGCGGTCGACGAACGCGATCTCGTAGTCGTACTTCTCGGCCAGGCCGGCCCCGCCGGGCAGCGGGAACTCGGCGTGCTCCATGTAGCTCGAGTGCGGTTCGGCCAGGTGCAGGAACATGGCGAAGCGCTGCTTCTTGCCGGCCAGCTCCTCGAGGGTGCGGGTCGCCCGCTCGACCAGGCGCGGGGCCGAGATGTCCTTGTTCGACGGCTCGACGTCGACCACGCCGCTGTTGTCCCAGACCGCGGCGCCCTGGGCGATGTTGGAGCGCTTGGGCTTCTTGAAGCCAGCACACAGGCCGGGCTGGCGCTCCTCGTCACAGAAGTAGAAGTGGCTGGTCACGCCGACGGTGTGCAGCCCGGCCGGGCCGAGCACCTCGAACAGCAGGACGTTGTCCTCGGTCACCGTCGGGTAGTTCTTGTTGAGGCTGGTGTCGACGGCGATCTGCGACGGGTAGCGCCCCCCCAGCAGGGTCGGCAGCGAGCGCGGGGTGTTGGGCGCCTGCGCGTAGGCGCGGGTGAAGTAGGTCGAGCGCGCCGCCAGCGCGTCGAGGGTCGGCGTCAGCGACTTGCCGGCGCGCTGGTAGCCGGCCACGCCGAGCCGGTCGGCGCGCAGGGTGTCGATCATCACGAACAGCACGTTGCCGTCGAACGCGATGGCCCGGGTCGCCGGGGCGGCGTCGACCGGCGCCGGCGCGGGATCGGTGCCGGCGCGTACCGCGCGATCGCCGCCCTCGCAGTTGTCGTCGATGCCGTTGCCTGGGATCTCGTCCGCGCCCGGGTTGACCGCGCGGTTGCCGTCGTCGCAGTCGGCCACCCCGAAGAAGTTGGAGTAGCCGTCGCCGTCGCCGTCGAACAGCACGCGCAGGCGCGGGATGACGCGGGCGCCGATGAGGGAGTGATCGGTCGCGGCGATCTGCACCGCGCGGCTGGGCTGCCCGCGCAGGGCCACGGTCGGCAGCACCACCGCGGCCAGGGCGCCGGCGCCGACCAGGCCGGTGCGGGTCTGGTGGGTCAGGCGGGCCAGCCCGGCCCCGGCGCGCCCACCGGCCAGGCGCATGAACACCGTGGCCAGCACGGGGAGCGCGGCCAGGGTGAGCAGGGAGCCCAGCCCGAGCACGCGCCAGTCGAGCCGGGTGAACACGAACAGCAGGCCGAGCGCGGGCAGGCCGAGCCCGGCGGCGATGGCCAGCAGCCAGGTCCGCGGCCACGGGCCGAGCACCGGGATCAGGGCGGCCAGGCGCCGGGTCGCGCGGAAGACGATCAGCCCGACCAGCGCCAGCATCACCAGGACGCCGACCAGCAGCACGCCGAGCAAGAGCGCGCCGACCGCCTGCCGCTGCACCGACAGCATCGGCACCGCGAGCCGGCTGACGGCGACGATGAACACCCCGACCAGGGCGGCCCCGGCCAGCAGCGCGCCGGCGACGGCGCGGTCGAGCGCCGGCTCGGCGACGAGCCTGGCCCGGGCCCGGGCCAGGGCGTCGGCGCCCCAGGTCGCGCCGGCGGCGCCGGCGAGCACGCCCAGCCCGAGGCCGACGACCAGCCCGGCGGCCAGCCACAGGCCGAGCACCACCAGCAACGCGCCGGCCGCGCCCTGCGCGAGATCGAGCACGGCCAAGGTCAGGCCGGCGGTGAGGCCGGCGCCGACGCCGCGGCGGAGCGAGGAGCGATACGGGGTGGGCGCCGCGGTCATGGCGGCGGCACTCTACCCTGGCTCGCGCGGGGGGCGCGGCGGCGCCACGCCGGGATCGCTCCGGTCCCGCGCGAGGGTGATCAGGCGCGACGGGTCCTGGCCAGCGCCAGCACGACGTCGCGCGCTGGCACACCCTCCCACGCGCCGAGGGCACGACACGACAGGGCGGCGGCGGCGGCGCCCAGCTCGAGGCACTGCGCGAACGGCAGGGCCGACAGCAGGGCGGCCGCGAACGCGCCGTGGAAGACCGCGCCGGCCCCGGCGGCGTCGAGCGGCTCGACCGGGAAGGCCGGGCACTCGACGACCTGGCCGGCGTGGCGGCCGATCACCCCGACGTCGCCGCGGGTGATGACCACCGCTCGCGCGCCCATCGCCACCAGCTCGGCCAGGGCATCGACCAGCTCCCCACGCGGGGCCAGCTCGGACACCGCGCGCTCGGACACGATCAGCACGTCGGACAGCGCGATCAGGTCGCCCAGCCCCTCGCACACGTCGCTGGCCTGGGTGATCACCGGGATGCGGCTGGCGCGGGCGCGCTCGGCGACGAGGATGGCCTGGGTCGGCGCGGTGCCATCGAGCAGGACGGCGCGGACCCCGCGCAGGATCGGCTCGGCGTCGAGCTGGGGTGGGCCGGCGTCGCCGGCGAACCGCAAGGCGCGGCGGCCGTCGGCGGCGATGAGGTCGATCTCCTGGGGTGAGACGCCGTCCGGGCGGACGTGCTCGACGTCGATCCCGGCGGCCTGGATCGCGGATCGTGCCTCGCGGCCGCAGGCGTCGGCGCCGGCCGATCCGGCCAGCCGGCCACGGCAGCCGAGGGTGACCGCCGCCCGCACCGCGACCGCCACCCCGGGGCTGGGGGTCGTGGTCCAGGCCGCCAGCGGGGTGGGCTGCTCGTCGATCGGCAAATTGGGGAGCAACCCGGAGATGGATACTCCAAGGCGCCCAACCCCGAGGACTAACGGCCGGTCAGCAACCATCCGACGCCGCACGGTAACACGGCGCATCCGGAGATCCCGGGGCGAATTCGAGCAGTTGCGGTCAGAGAAAGGCTGAGCACGCCAAACCTACTGCTGGAAACCGCACGGGCGGCCAGCGGGCGCGATCCACCACCACACCAGGCAGGGCAGTGGTAAGAGACCGGCCATGCCCGGGCAACCGACGCGACCGGGGCGTGGTCCAAGCGCCGACTCGCCCCCGTCCGCCACTCATGAGGAGCCCGTGTCCCAGGTCCGCGCTGAACCCCTCGATCGCCTCGATGTCCCGGCCCGCCTGATCGTGCGTGACGACGCCGAGCTGGTCGCCGCCTGCCGTCGCGGCGACGCGCGGGCCCTCGAGGCGCTCTATCACCAGTACCGCCGGCGGGTGTTCGGCCTGGTGTTCCGCATCGTCGGGGCCAGCGACGCCGACGAGGCGACCCAGGACGCGTTCGTGCGGATCTACCGCGGGCTGGGCGGCTTCCGCGGCGACAGCGCGCTGTCGACCTGGGTCTATCGCCTCGCGGTCAACACGGCGCTGTCGCACGTGGCCAAGCGCGGCCGCCGGCGCGAGGTCGGCGACGAGGTCCTGGCCGATCTGCCCGCGGTCGAGCGCGGGCCGCGCGATCTGGCGCTGGCCCAGCGGGTCGAGGCCGCGCTGGCCGCGCTGCCGGCCGGGTACCGCGCCATCCTCGTCCTGCACGACGTCGAGGGCCTGTCGCACGAGGAGTGCGCCGCCATCCTCGACTGCCGGGTCGGCACCTGCAAGTCGCAGCTGCACAAGGCCCGGGGCAAGATGCGCGAGCTGCTGGGCGAGCTCGGGCGCGAGCGGAAGGAGCGGGCGTGACCTGCGCCGACACCCGGGCCCGCCTGAGCGCGCTCGTCGACGGCGAGCTGGCCGACGGCGCCGCCTCGGCGGTGCGCGGGCACCTGCGCACCTGCGCCGCCTGCGCCGACGAGCTGGCGCGTGAGCGCGCGGTGGTGGCCGGGCTGGCCGAGCTCGACCGGCCCGAGCCGCCGGCCGCCTTGTGGGCCGGGATCCAGGCCGAGCTGGCCCAGCGCGAGCACGCCGACGCCGCGCGCGGGCGCTGGTGGTTGTGGTGGCAGGCGGCGCGGCGGCACGTGGTGCCGGCGGCGCTGGCGACGACCGCGGTCGCGCTCGGGCTGCTGGCGTGGTCGCGCCACCACGCGACGGAGCCGGCCACGTCGATGCCGGTCGCCGGCGCCACGGCGCCGGTGGACCAGGACGCGGCCGGTCAACCCGGGCCGGCGCCGGGACCCGGCCTGCCCGAGGTGGTGATGGGTGGTGAGCTGAGCGACGACGCCGAGGCCCGCTACCGCGCCGTGGTCGACGAGCTGCTGACGCTGCTGGCCGACGATCGCGCCAGCTGGCCAGCCGGGCCGGCCAGCCAGTTCGAGCGGGACCTGGCCGCCCTGCGCCAGGCCGCCGCCGCGGCCAGCCCGGGCCGGGCCCGGGCCCGGGCCTACCAGGCGGTGATCAGCTTCCTGCAGGACGCCGCGCTGGCGCCGGCGGTGGCCGAGGTGACGCCGTGACCGGCCGGGCGGGCGCGCGCGCGCTGGCCAGTCTGCTCGTGCTGGGCGTGGCCGGGGCGGCGGCGGCGCAGCCGGCCGATCGGCGTCGCCCGCCCGCGCCGCCGGCGCCGGCGGTGAGCGAGCGCAGCCGGGTCGAGGTGGCGCCGTCGGGGCAGGCGATCCGCGCCGTGGTGATCGAGAACGCCCACGGCGACGTCCGGGTCGAGGGCCACGATGGCCCCGGCCTGAGCATCTCGGCGGTCAAGCGCGCGCCTGACGAGGCCACCCTCGATCGCCTGCGCGTGTCGCTGATCCCGGCCGGCGACGGCACGATGCGGCTCCTGACCAGCATCGACGCCGGGCCCGAGGACCCGCCGCTGCGCCGGGGCAGCGCCCGCATCGACCTGGTGGTGCGGGCGCCGCGATCCGCCCGGATCGACGCCCGCATCGACCGCGGCACCCTGGTGCTGACCAACATGGACGCAGGCGGCGAGCTCGACGCCGGCACCGGCGCGATCGAGGTGCGCAACGTGTCGGGCCCGGTCATCGCCCGCGCCCTCGAGGCGCCGCTCCGCTTCACCGAGGTGTTCGGCGCCATCGACGCCTCGGCCCTGGTCGGCCTGGTCGCGCTCGATCACATCCGGGCCGACCGCCTGGCCGCGACCCTGCATCGCGGGCCGATCGAGGCCCGGCGGGTCCAGGTCCGCGCGCTCGAGCTGACCACCACCGACGGCGACATCCGGATCGAGGGCGAGGCGCTGCCCGGCGCTCGCCTGCGGGTGCGGTCGGTGTCGGGCTCGATCGACGTGCGGCTGGCGGCGTCGGGCGGGCTGCGCGTGCGCGCCCACGGTAAGGGCGTCGATCTGCCGGGGGCGACCGTCAGCGCCGGCGCGCACGAGGTGGCGTGGGCCGGCGCCGCCCCGGCCACCCTCGAGGTGCGGACCCGGCACGGCTCGGTGCGGGTGGTGCAGCTGCTGGCGGCCGCGCCGTGATCGAGGCCGCGCCGCCGGCGGGGTGCGCCCGGTGCCGGCGCCCGGCTTGACCAGGTCGGCATTCCGGCCCACATTGGCGCCCATGTCCGCGTCCGGGTCCACCAGCATCAGCGCCGCGCCCGAGCCCGCGCCGGCCGCGGTGGCCGAGTACGCGGCGCGCGCGGTCGAGTACGTGGCGCGTGCGCTCGGCCTGACGCTCGAGTTCGACAGCGACACGTTGCCCGTGCTCGACCACTACCTGCACAGCATCCCCAAGGACGAGCCGGCCGCGATCGAGCTGGTCGCGCACACCGCTGGCGCGTACTTCGGCGAGGTGGTGCGGCGCCGGCTGGGCGGGCGCTGGGAGGCGGCCGACCAGGGCGCGTCCGACTGGCGGCTGGTGCTGCCGACCGGCGTGAACTTCTCGCCGGCCGGGTTCGTGCTGGCGGCCATCATGCAGCGCGATCTGGCCGAGGCCGACAGCGAGCTCGACGCGCCGTCGCGCATGAAGCCGCACCTGCAGCAGGCGCTGGCGCGGATGGGCGAGGTGACGGCCCAGGAGTACTACTCGCTGTGCGGGCGGCTCGACACGGTCGAGCACGTGCACGAGGTGCTGGTCGCGGTCGCGGCCCAGCTGCTGGGCGAGCAGGTGCCGGGCGTGGATGACGGGGACGACGGCGCCGGCCCCGACGAGCCCGAGCGTGAGCCCGACGACGAACCCGGCGACGACGGCGACGAGCCCCGCGTCAACTAGGGTCCACGCGGCCGGACCGCGGCCGGCGCACGAAGCGGCGGGATGGCCTTTCCGTCCCCGCCCGAGCCGGGGTATGCCTGGCCGATGTCTCGGGGGACACCTGTGGAGCCAGCTGCCTCGTACCAGGGCGCCGTCGGTCAGACCCGGCGCCAGCCCGTGCACGTGACCGACCACGACGGCGCGCTCATCACCGTCGAGGTGGTGGTCGCCGTCAACACCCGGACCGATCGGGAGCTGGGGGAGGCGCTGCGGCGCGGTCAGCTCAACACGGTCACGCTGGCCGACGGCCGCGTGCTCGCCGTGACGACGCCGGTCCTGTATCACGACCCGGACGCCGGCCTCCTGGTGCTGGTCCTGGCCGCGACCGATCGCCAGCGCGAGCTCGAGGTGCGCGTCGCCCACCTGCAGGCGCTGGCCGCCGATCCGGCGCCCATCCCGCGGTACGCCGTCGAGGTCGAGGTCGCGTTCGGGGCGGACGACCTCGACCGCTGCCTGCAGCGCGCGCGCCGCCGCGCCGGTGAGGCGCAGCAGCTGGCCGAGTGGGGGCGCGAGCTCGAGCGCGCCCGCAGCGCCGGGCTGAGCCGGGCCGGTGAGCTCGACGAGCGGGCCCGGATGCTCGACGCCCGGGCCGCCGAGCTGGAGCGACGCGAGCGCGCCCTGGCCGTCGCGCCGGCGCCCGTCGCGCCGGCGGCCGCCACGGCCGAACCCGCCGCGGTCAGCCGGAGCGGCGCGGCGGTGCCGGTCAGCGCCGACTTCGAGGAGGTGACCAACCCGATCGCGCTGGCCGAGCCGACCGTGGTCGGCGTCTCGATCCCGATGATCACGCTGCCGGCCGGGGCCGACCCGGTCACCACGACCTGGGACGACCGCGCGATCGACGCCGGCGCGCCCGGGCGCGGCCTCTCCGCGGACGCCGACTGGGCCTTCACCATCGATGGGGGGGTGGTCCAGCTGGCGGTGCGCCTCGACCGGCTCGGCGCGGGCGCGGACAGCCCGCTCGTGCGCGGCGCGGTCGACGTCCACCTCACGTTGTGGCGGCATGGCAGCTACCCGCTGATCGTGCTGGCCCTGGCCCCGCCGGCGGCCATCCGGGTCGGCGAGCTGGCCAGCTGCGTCCTGCTCGGCCTCGACGTCGCCGCCGAGCCGGACCGGGCCGCGCTGGCCGCGCTGGCGCGTGACTTCGTGCTGGTCGTCGACCTCGTGGTCGGGGCCGGATGCGTGCGCCGGGTCCGCCTGACCGCGCCGCTGGCCGACAACGTCAGCTACCTGCTGCGCGCCGCCGAGGACCACCTGCGCACGTTGCACGCCGAGGGTGGGGCGCCGCCGTCGGCGCCGGCGGCGCGCGCCGCCCTGCGCGCGCCGGGGGCCGACGTGCTCGGGCTCGGTCACGACGACGCCGGCGAGTTCCGCGACGACAAGCTCAGCCAGCTCGACACCACCAGCCAGGTCCGCCGCGCCCTGGCGTGCGCCCGGCGCTACGCCAGGCCGATGCGCGAGGACTACCTGGTGTGTGTGCGCGGGTACCCGCTGGTGCGCTGGCGCGCGCTGCGCCGGCAGGTGGTGGCGCGCGCGGTCGAGATGGGGCTGTGGCTCGGGCCCGAGCTGGCCCAGGTCGCGGTGTCGGAGGGCATGGCGCGGTCGCGCCGCGACCTCATCACCCGCCTGCTGGCCGGGTTCGAGGCGGCGCGCGACCAGGCGTGGTTCGACCTCGACGGCGACGCCGCCGACGACAACCTGGGCGAGCTGCGCGAGGAGGCGCGCGCGCTCGGGGTCGACGCCCCGTCGGCGCGGACGCGGCCGGTGGTCAGCGCCGACGCGCCGTCGGCGGCCGGCACGATCGAGCGGCCCGAGCGGATCGCCGGGCGGCCGGCCACCGCCGACGCGGCGCGTGCGGCCGAGGCGGCCAAGGCGCGCCCGATCGAGGAGCTGCTGGCCCGGCTCGAGGGCCGGACCGAGCGCCTCGACGCGGCCATCGCGCTGTGCGAGCGGGCCGACGCGCGCGCGCTCGGCCCGGTCATGGCCGCGGTGCGCAAGATGAGCCGGGCCGAGGCGGTCCGGGTCCTGGGCATGATGGTCCGCTTCGGCGCGCCGGCGACGCCGGTGCTGATGGAGGGCCTGGCCAGCTCGAAGGCGTACCTGCGCCACGGCTGCGCGCTGGCCCTGGCCATGCTGCGCAACGAGGCCGGGACCGAGGCGGTCATCGACCTCCTCCTGAGCGAGCCGACCGAGATCTGGCGCGAGGTCGCCCGGGCGGTCGGCCAGGTCGGGCCGAGCGCGCTCATGCCGCTGGCGACCCAGCTCGGGCGGATGGGCGACCGCGCCACCGCCAGCGCACGCGAGCGGGTGGCGTGGGCGATGGCCCACGTCGCCGTGCGCGGCGGGCGCCCGGCGGTCGAGGCCATGGCGGCCGGGGCGAGCGTGGTGGCCCCGGTCGCCGCCAACGCGCTCGAGCTGCTGTCGTCGGCGGCGCGCGACGAGGTCCGGGTCCGCCGCTCGGCCGGGGGCAGCTCGCCCGGGCGCGAGGTCACGGTCAACCGCGCCTTCTCGCGCCGCTTCTTCGAGGCGCTCGAGCGTGATCAGCCGGAGCTGGCCCAGGCCGAGCTGGCGGCGATGGACACGTCCGAGCCGATGGAGCTGCTCGACGAGTCGGACCTCATCGCCGACGACGAGCCCGGTGACGATGGGGTCGACGAGGTCGACGACAGCGACATCATCGCCTCCTGAGGCGCGCCGCGACCGGCCCACGGCGCGCCGCCGCATTGGCGGGCCGCCGCTCCCCTGAGCGGGCAAGTCGATGTATGCTGACCGCCCCGTGCGCATCGGCATCTTCTCGGACGTCCACGCGAACATCGAGGCGCTGACCGCCGTCCTCGACGCGTACAAGTCCGAGCGCATCGACAAGTACGTGTGCATCGGCGACACCGTCGGCTACGGCGCCTCGCCCAACGAGTGCTGCGATCTCATCCGCAAGACCGCGGCGTTCACCATCCTGGGCAACCACGACGCGGCCGTGGCCGGGCGAATGGACTACTCGTACTACTACGACGCCGCCCGCAACGCGCTCGACCTGCACGCCCGCCAGCTCTCGGCCGACAACCTGGCCTGGCTCAAGTCGCTGCCGTACGACCGGCACGAGGGCGAGGTCTACTTCTGCCACGGCTCGCCGATCAACCTCGAGGAGTTCGAGTACATCTTCTCGGTCGAGCAGGCGGCTCGCTGCCTCGAGATGTGGGACCAGCTGGGGATGATCACCTTCATCGGTCACTCCCACCTGTGCAAGGCGTTCGCGCTCACGCGTGACGACGTGTTCGAGGTGGTCGCGCCCAAGTTCACGGTGCGGCCCGAGCACCGCTACATCGTCAGCGTCGGCTCGGTCGGGCAGCCGCGCGACTACGACGCCCGCGCCAGCTACACCATCTACGACACCGACGACAAGACCTTCGAGTTCAAGCGGGTCGCGTACGACATCGAGGCGTCCGCCAAGAAGATCTTCGCGACCGACCTCGAGCGCAACTTCGGCAACCGGCTCTTCCTCGGGGTGTGACCCCCGCCGCCCCGGTCAGGGCGAGGGCGACGCCGGCTCCGACACCGCCAGGGCCAGGGCCTCGGCCCGGAGCGACACCGGCTCGCGCACGGCCCGGGTCAGCTGGGCCTCGCTCAGCACGCCGGCCCGCTTCATCCCGCGCAGGATGATGGCCCGGCGCTCGGCGCTGCGCGGGTCGAGCCCGCCGGCCATGGCCAGGCGGCGGCTCATCGTCGCCGGCTCCGGCGTCAGCGCGGCCAGGAACGCCGCCTCACCGGCGGTGAGGTCACGCGCCGCCTTGCCGAACCAGTAGGCGGCGGCGGCGGCGAGCCCCCACACGCCGGGGCCGAGCTCGATGATCTCGAGGTAGTGGCCGAGGATGTCGTCCTTGCCGAGCGCCTGCTCCAGCCGCCAGGTCAGGATCACCTCCTGCAGCTTGCGGGCGAAGGTGCGCTGGCGGCCGAGCCACTCGTTCTTGACCAGCTGCTGGCTGATGGTCGAGCCGCCGCGCAGGAGCCGGCCCTCGCGCAGGTTGATCTCCAGGCTGCGCGCGATCTGGTTGAGGTCGAACCCGCGGTGGGTGCGGAAGCGAGCGTCCTCACCGGCGACGAAGGCGCCGACGACGTGGGCCGGCAACCCGCGCAGCAGGGCCAGGCCGCTGCCGTCGGCCAGGTCGAGGTGGTGCCCGTCGGGGAAGACGTGCTGGTGGGCCCGGGTCAGGGCGGCCGGCGCGGCCGCGGGGGCGTCGGCCAGGACCAGGCATCCGCTCGGGCCGTCGAGGTCGAGCCGGACCGCCTCGCCCGCTGGCGCGGCCGGATCGATCCGGACCTGGGCCCGCGCCCGCAGCTCGCCCTGCACGGTCAGGCCGTCGAGGTGGTCGCGCGCGGCGGCCGGCACGCTGTCGAGCGCGTCCAGGCAGGCGACCGGACGCACCGTCACCGTCAGGTCGCTGACGCCGCGTCGCGGCTGCCGGGCGATCCGGCCGTCGAGCTCGACCGCCAGGGCGCCGGTGGCCGCGGTCCCGGCCAGGCGCAGGCGGTCGCGGTCGAGCTCGACGCGCCCGGTCCAGCGGGTGGTGGGCATGGCGGTGCCGGCGACGCCGGGGGCGGTCAGCGCCAGCGCGCTGATCGCCAGGTCGCCCTCGACCACGCTGCCGGTGCGGGTCGCCACCAGCGCCAGCGCGCCGGTGGCGCGGGCGGCGCGCAGGTCGACCAGGTCCGCCAGCAGCGGGGCCGCCAGCGCCAGCGGGACGTCGTCGGCGCGGACGTGGAGCGAGCGCTGGCGTGGCACCGCCACCACCGTGACCGGGCGCGGCACCCCGCCGTCGTCGACGTCGGCCCGGCCCACCACCTGGCCGGCGCGGTCGACCATCACGGTCAGGCGCGACGCGCGCAGGCTGGCGTCGGCGCTGCCCAGCACCAGCTCGCCATCGGCGGCGAGCAGGCGGTCGATGCCGATGTGCGGCAGGCGGAGGTCGGCCGCGACCCGCGGCCAGCGGGCCCGAGCCAGGCCGAGCCGGGTCGGGGCGCGCACCTCGACGGCGCGGGTCACGACCCGGGCTCCGCCCGGGCTCGGATGCACCTCGACGCCGCGCGCCCGCAGCTGACCACCGTCGGGCAGGCTGACCACCAGGTCGCCGCCGCTGACGACGATGCGGCGCAGGCGCCGGCTCGACGGCGCCGGCGGCCCGGACGGGCCGGCCCGGCGGCTGGCGACCCGCTCGATCAACGTGGCGAGATCGAGCTGGCCGTCCCGGCCCAGGCGGGCGCGCAGGCGCGGCGCCGCCACCTCGATCTCGTCGGCGCCCCACCGCCCGGCCAGCAGCGAGGACAGCGCGACCCGGGCCTCGACGTAGGCGGCGGTGAGCTGGGTGCCGATGGCCACCTCGTCGAGGCGGACCGTCCCGGTCAGGCCGACGTCGACGCCGCCGACCCGCACCGGCTGGCCGGTCAGCTCGGTCAGGGCCGGGACCAGGCGCTCATCGACGCGGCGCTGCACCAGGCGGGCGGCCAGCACCGGGGCGGCGACGGCGACCGCGCCTGACAGCAGCAGGAGGGTAGGGGTTCGGACCATCGGCGATGAACGGCGGAGAGGGAGACGGGGCCGGGGTGGGTCAGTGGTGGTCCGGCGCAGGCGCGGCCCGGCGCTCCTCGCCGAGGAACGAACGCCGCTGGTCGCGCCGTTCGCCGCGGCGCCGCTGGCTGGCCAGGCCGGCGCCGAGCAGCATCACCTCGCACAGCTCGTCGAACGCGATGCCGGCGGCGTGGGCGATCTTCGGCAGCAGGCTGGTCTGGGTCAGGCCGGGCACGGTGTTGACCTCGAGGATGACCTCGTTGCCGGTGTCGCTGACGATGAGGTCGACCCGCGTCGCGCCGGCGCAGCCGAGGGCGCGGTGCGCGCGCAGGGCCTGGGCCAGCACGCCGCGGTAGCGCTCGGGCGACATGCGCGGCGGCACGAAGTACTCGGTGGCGCCACGGGTGTACTTGGCGCCGTAGTCGTAGAAGCCGGCCTTGGCGCCGATGGGCGCGATCTCGACCGCGCCGATGGCGCGGTCGCCGAGGATCGCGACCGAGACCTCCTGGCCGGCGCAGAAGCGCTCGACCAGCAGCTCGTGATCGAAGCAGCCAGCTCGTTCGACCGCGCCGACGAACTCGGCCTCGTCGCGGCAGATCTCGACGCCGACCGAGCTGCCCTCGCGGACCGGCTTGACCACACACGGGAAGCCGAAGTCGCCGTGCACCACCAGCGGTTCGGGCTCGTCGGCGGCCAGCACGTAGTAGGCCGGGGTCGGCACGTTGTGCAGCCGGAACAGCTCCTTGGCCTTGGCCTTGTTCATCGCCAGCGCCGACGCCAGGACGTCAGATCCGGTGTATGGGATGCCCAGGGTCTCGAGCAGGCCCTGCACGCAGCCGTCCTCGCCCAGCCGCCCGTGCAGGGCGATGAACGCCAGCTCGATCCGCTCCTGCCGGAGCACCATGTCGAGGTCGCGATCGACGTAGACGGCGACCGCGTGGTAGCCGCGGTCGAGCAGGGCCGCCAGCACGGCCTCGCCGCTGCGCAGCGACACCTCGCGCTCGCTGCTGAGGCCACCCATCAGGACACCGATCTTGCGTTGCTTCATGGTGTGGTGCGGTCCGTGGCCGCGTCGGGGCAGGGCGCCCGGGGCGTCGGGGTCAGGTCGTGCCGGGTATGCTCGAGGGGACGAGCAACCGCGATGCCAGCGGCGCGCCGCGCGGTCCCGCGCCGTTGCCGGGGCCTGTGGCCGTCTGGACACGAGGAGCGCACCACCTGCGACGACGCTACGGCCAGGGCTGGGCCCGAGGCCACTTTTCGGCGCGATCGGCCATCAGGGCGGTGGGGTGCTCCCGCCGCCCCCATCGCTTGACGGTGTCGGCGGGCAAACGGTATCCAGGCGGCCCATGACCCTGCTCGACGCCGCCCTGTCCATCCTCGCCGCCCGCAAGAGCGCGCTCACCCTGGCCGAGTTGACCGCCGCCGCGACCTCGAGCAAGCAGGTCGGCAAGGTCACGCCGGCCCAGGAGAAGGCGCTGGCGCGCGGGCTCGACAAGCTGGCCGCCAGCGGCGCCGGCGTGGAGAAGGTCGGCGAGGCGTATCGTGCCGCCGCCGCCGCCGGCAAGAACGGCAAGGCCAAGCCAGCCCCGGCCAAGGCCAAGGCGGCTCCGGCCAAGGCCAAGGCGGCTCCGGCCGCCGCCAAGGCCAAGCCCGGCAAGGCGGCGGCTCCGGCCAAGGCCCGGCCGACCCGAGGCGCCGCCGCCGAGGCCGCGCCGGTCGAGTCCGGCCCCGCCTCGGCCGCCCCCGCCGAGGCGGCGCCGGCCATGACCGAGGAGGAGCGGGCGCTGGCCGAGGTGTACGGCGACGAGTTGACCGCGCCGGCGCCGGCCCTGCGCGAGTTTCGTGACGAGCGGACCCAGGACGAGGACCGCAAGATGCTGCCGGAGATCAACGCCCGGCAGGAGCGCCACAAGCAGTGGGAGGACCGGCGCAACGAGCGGCGCGAGCGGCGCGACCGCGAGCGCAACGAGCGGCGCGATCGGCGTGACCGCGAGCGCCCGGCCGGGGCGCCGGCCGGTGGCGGCGGCGGCGGCGGCGGACGCGAGCCGCAGCACGGCGGTGGCCGGCCGGAGGCGCGCGCCGACGGCGGTGGCCGTGAGGCGCAGCGCGGCGGACGCGAGCCGCAGCACGGCGGCGGCCGCGACCACCGCGACGGCGCCCGCGTCGAGGCGCGGCCCGAGCAGCCGCGGGTGGTGGTGGCGACCGGCACCGGCATCGGCACGCCGCTGGGCGACGCCGCCGCCGCGTTGTTCGCGCAGCTCCGCAACGCCCAGCCGGTCCCGGTCAAGCAGCTGGCCGGCATGATGCGCAAGCGCGGCCTCATCGACGCCGACCCCGAGCAGGTCTGGCCGCACCTCAAGGCCTCGCTGCTGGGCGACGAGAGCATCTTCCGCGCCCGCGGCCTGCGTCCGCGCATCGTCTACCGCGGCCGCGACCTGTTCGCGCCGGGGCCGGTGATGAGCTCGCCGACGGCGGCGGCCGAGTCGACCCTGGCCGACGCGCTGGCCGGGCTGGCGGCGGCGACGGCGCGGACGCTCGGCGCCCGCCTGGCGCGCGCCAACCAGGCCGGGTTCGAGCGCCTGGCCCACGCCTACCTGGTCGCGGCCGGCTTCGCCGACATCACCTGGGTCAAGCGCCTCGACGGCATCAGCTACGCGACCGCGCTGCCGGCCGGGGGCGACAAGGCGATCCTGGTGTCGGCCCGCAGCGGCGACAGCCCGGTCGAGCGGCGTGGCGTGGGTGAGCTGCGGGTCGGCGTCGAGGCCAAGGACCTGGCGTGGGGCCTGCTCCTGGCCGGGCGCGAGCTGTCGGATGAGGCCCGGCGCGAGCTGGAGCGGCCCGGCCGCTCGATCAGCGCGCTGGTCGGGGATGGCCTGGTCGCGGCGATGATGGCGGCCGGCGTCGGCGTGGTCACCGCGGCGGCGCCGGTGCGGTACCTCGACGAGCAGCTGCTCGACGAGCTGCTGGCCGGGGCGTGAGCGCGGCCGGGCCCGGTCGTGATCTGACCTGGCGCTGGCTGGGGCGGATCGCGCACGCCACGGCGCTGGCCGAGCAGGAGGCCCGACGCGACCACATCCTGGCCGGCGACGACGCGGCCCAGGCCGTGCTGCTGTGCGAGCACGAGCCGATCATCACGCTCGGGCGGTCGGCCCGCCCGGACCACGTGCTGGTCGACGCCGCGGCGCTGGCGGCGCGCGGGGTCGCGCTGGCGCAGACCGAGCGTGGCGGCGACGTCACCTACCACGGCCCGGGTCAGCTGATGATCTACCCGGTGGTCCGGGCCCGCGCCGGCGTGGTGCCGCTGCTGGCGGCGGTCGGCGCGGCCATCGCCGAGCTGTGTGCGGAGCTCGGCCTGCCCGGCGTCGAGTTCCGTCGCGATCCGGCCGGGGTGTGGTGCGGCGATCGCAAGCTGGCCGCGTGTGGCCTGCACCTGCGGCGCGGCGTGGTGGTGCACGGCTTCGCGCTCGACGTGGCGACGCCGGAGGAGATGTGGCGCCTGATCAACCCGTGCGGGCTGGGCCGGCCCGGCACCTCGATCGCGGCCGCGCTGGCCGAGCGCGGCGCACCGCCGCCGCCGCCGTTACCCGAGCTGGCGGCGCGGCTCGGGCCTGGTCTGGTCGCCCGCCTCGTGTAGGATGCCGGCGATGTCGCTGTCGCGCGTGATCGTCGTCCACAACACCGACTACGACGCCGAGCTCACCGCCGGCACCGGGGTCGACGTCAGCGCGGTCCTTGCCTCGGCCATGGCCATCGCCGACGCGCTGGCGCAGACCGGCGTCGCGACCGAGCTGGTCGGCATCCACGGCACGGACCTGTTCGCCACCGCGCAGGCCATGGCCGGGCGCGGCCCCGACCTGGTCTTCAACCTGTGCGAGTCGCTGTCGGGTGACTCGCGCAACGAGACGCTGGTGCCGGGGGTGTTCGAGCTGCTCGGCCTGCCGTACACCGGCAGCGACGCGCTCGCCCTCGGGTCGTGCCTGCACAAGGACCGGGCCAAGGACATCCTGCGCGGGCGCGGCGTGCCGACCCCGCCGGCCCGCCTGCTCACCGGCGAGGCCGACCTCGACGATCCGACCCTGGCCCGTCTCGACTACCCGTGGTTCCTCAAGCTGGTGCACGAGGACGCCTCGGTCGGCATCGAGGCCGACAACCTGGTGCGCGATCACGCGGCGCTGGTGCGCCGGGCCCGGATCATGATGGCCGAGTGGAAGCAGCCGGTGCTGGCCGAGCGCTACGTCGAGGGCCGAGAGGTCAACGTCGGCATCCTCGGCAACGGCGCCGACCTGCAGATCTTGCCGCTGCACGAGATCGACTTCTCGTCGATGCCCGCCGATCGCCCGCGCATCGTCAGCTACGCCGCCAAGTGGGACGAGCACCACGTCGACTACGTCGGCACCAAGCCGGTGCCGATGCGCGACGCCACCCCGGCGCTGCGGGCCCGCATCGAGCAGGTCGCCCGTCAGGCCTGGACCGCGCTCGGCCTGCGCGACTACGGCCGGGTCGACGTCCGCATCGACGCCAGCGGCCAGCCCCTGGTGATCGACGTCAACCCCAACTGCGACATCTCGCCCGACGCCGGCGCGGCGCGGGCGGCGGCGGTGGCCGGGCTCGACTACCCGCGCTTCATCCGCGCCATCGCCGACAGCGCGTGGCGGCGCGGTCGGGGCCGGCGATGATCCGGGCCGGCCGCGCCGGTGACCGCCCGGGGCTGGCCGCGGTCATCGGCTCGGACCAGACCTTCAAGCCGGACGAGGTCGCGGTCGCGCTCGAGCTGGTCGACGCCGCCCTGGCCGGCAGCACCGACTACCTGCTGCTGGTGGCCGCGGCCGACGGCGACGACGCCGCCGTGCTCGGGTACCTGTGCTACGGCCGCACGCCGATGACGGCGGCGACGTGGGACCTGTACTGGGTCGTGGTCGGCGTCGATGCGCGCGGTCGCGGCCTGGCCGGCGCGCTGGTGGCGGCGATGGAGGACGCGGTCCGGGGCGCGGGTGGCGGCCACATCCGGGTCGAGACCAGCGAGACCGAGGGGTACGGCGCGGCCCGTCGGCTGTACGAGAAGCTCGGCTACCCGCTGGCCGCCCGCATGCGCGACTTCTACGGCCCGGGCGACGCGTTGCTGGTCTACTACAAGGACGTATGAAGGCGGCGTGGGGGCTGGTGGTGTTGACCCTGCTCGGGGTCGGCTGCCGGCGCGATCGCCCGGCCGCGACCGAGACGGCCCGCGCGGCGCCGAGCGCGGACGCTGCCGGCGTGATCACGCACCCCGGCCCGTCGGCCCTGGCCGTCACCGTGGAGCTGGCCGTGACCGGTCCGCCCGGGCTCGACCCGGCGCGCCTCGAGGCGGCGGTGCGGGACGGTCTGCTCGCGGCGCCCGGGGTGACGGCCGGGTCGAGCGCCGGCGGCGTCGCCAGCCCGGCCCGGGTCGTGCTGCAGCTTGGCTACGACGTCGACCCCGACGCCGGGCGGGTGTTGATGACGGTGGAGGGGCAGGTCCGGGTCGTCGGCCAGGACCGCCAGGTCGGGGCCCGCGCCGCCGGTGAGCGCGCGACCGACCCCGGTGGGTGGCTCGGTCCGGCGCGCGCCCTGGCCGACGCCTTGACCTCGGTAGTGACGACGGAGCTGGCGGCCAAGCTGACCCTGTGGCTCGGCGACGACGCCGCGCTGGGCGCACGCGCCGCCGGGGACGACCTCGAGCTGGCGGCGTGGGCGTTCGAGCTGGCGGCCGACCGGCGCAGCCGGGTCGCCTGGACGGCCGCGCTGGCCCGGGTGCGCGGCCCGGGCCGGGTCGCGGCCGCCGCCACCGAGTACCTGGTGGCGCTGGGCGACCCGGCGGCGATGTCGGCCATCGCCGGCGCCGCCGACTTCTCGGATCGGGCCGCGCTGGCGGCGGCGATCGAGGCGGCGGCGGTGCTCGGCGGCGACGACGCCGAGATGTTCCTCGAGCTGCTGGCCAGCGGCGGCACCGAGGCCGACACCCGGGCGCGTGCGGCCGAGGCGCTGGTGCGGCTGCGGCGTCGCGGGCCCGGCCCCGATGCGGCCGCCGCGGTCAGCCGCTGAGGCGCGCGCTCGCCGGCGGCTCGTCGGCGCCGCCCTGGGCCGCTCAGGCGTCGAGGTCACCGTCGGCGTGGGCCTCGGGGTCGGCGCCGGCCAGGCGGCGCAGCTTCTTCTGCAGGCCGAAGCGCGACAGGCCAAGCAGCCGCGCCGCCACCGTCTGGTTGCCCCCGGACCGCTGCAGCGCGGCCTGGACGTAGGCCCGCTCGGTGGCGTCGATGGCCGGGCGCAAGCGGAGGTCGTCGCCCGGGCCGGGCACGGCCGGGGCCGGGGCGCGGCTGGCGGCCACCACCGCGGCCGGGAGATCGTCGACGTCGATCAGCTCGCCGCCCAGCGCCACCGCCCGCGCCAGCGCGTTCTCCAGCTCGCGCACGTTGCCGGGCCAGGTGTGGGTGGCCAGGGCCCGCTCGGCGGCGCGGGTCAACCGGGGTGGCGCGCCGGCGCCGAGGCGGCCGAGCAGGTGCGGCACCAGCACGGCGAGGTCGCCGGTGCGGGCGCGCAGCGGCGGCACCTGCACGGTCAGGACGTCGAGGCGGAAGCGCAGGTCGTCGCGGAAGGCGCCGCCGTCGACCAGGGCCGCCAGCGGCCGCTGGCTGGCGACGACGATGCGGACGTCGACGGTGCGGCCGCGGTGATCACCGACCCGGCGCACGACCCGGTCCTGCAGCACCCGCAGCAGCTTGGCCTGCATGCCGGCCGGCATGTCGGCGATCTCGTCGAGGAACAGGGTGCCGCCGTCGGCGACCTCGAACAGGCCCTTGCGGTCGCGCTCGGCGCCGGTGAAGGCGCCGCGGACGTGGCCGAACAGCTCCGACTCGAGCAACGACTCCGGCAGCGCGCCGCAGTTGATGGCCACGAACGGCGCGGCCTGGCGCGGCGAGTGATCGTGGATCGCCCGCGCCACCAGCTCCTTGCCGGTCCCGCTCTCGCCCACCACCACCACCGGCAGCGTGCTGGCGGCGGCGCGGTCGACCACCGCCAGCATGGCGCACAGCTCGGGGGAGCGCCCGACGATGCCGGCGTAGGCGTGGCGCAGGCGCTGGCGCTGGTCCGGCCGCTCGGCCAGGGCCCGGCGCAGCTCGGCGTCGCGCTCGGTCAGCTCCGCGGCCAGCTGGCCGTTGAGCTGCTCGATCTGCTGGTTGCGCCGGCGCAGGTCGTCGGACAGCCGGGCGTTGCTGATGGCGAGCGCGGCGACGTCGGCCAGCTCGAGCAGCACGGCCGCCGCGGCGTCGTCGAACGCGCCGCCGCGCAGGCGGTGGTCGACGTAGACGCAGCCGATCACCAGGCCATGGCTGCGCAGGGGCACGGCCAGCACCGAGCGCAGGCGCAAGGCGGCGACCGACGCCGTCGCCGCGAAGCGCTCGTCGACGCCGGCGTCGACGGTGATCACCGGTTCGCCGCTGGTGAGGGCGCGCTCGGCGATCGAGCGGCTGACCGTGGCCGCGCCGGCCGGCGCCCCGGTCAGCTCCCGGCGGTCGAACCCGCGCGCCACCAGCACCTCGAGCGCCGCGACCGGGCCGGGGCCGGGCCGATCGGGCCCGCCGCCGGCAGGGTCCGTGGTGGCCGTGGCCGTCGTGGTCGTGGTCGTGGTCGTGGTCGTGGTCGGCGCGGACGGCGGCGCCAGCAGCAGGAAGCCGCGCTCGGCGCGGGTCAGCTCGATCGCCGTGTCGATCACCTCGTCGAGCAGCCGGCCGACGTCGGCCTCGGCGTTGAGCCGGCGCGACAGCGCCAGCAGGCGCCGCAGCACGCCGGGGTCACGCTCGGTCGTCGGCGCCGGCGTCGGGGCGGCCGGCGCCGGGTCGGGGCCGAGCGAGGCGCGATCGGGGTCGTCGCGCATCGCCGCCTGCCAGGTCGGCCCGGCCTCGGCGCACAGCTGGTCGTGCAGCGCGCGGGCGCGCATGGCAGCGCCATGATCGTCGACGCCGGCCTTGCCGGCCAGGCCGGCCGCGACCGCCCAGGCCCGCCAGGCCCGGTCGCGCCGGTCGGCCGCGCTGGCCCGCTCGCCGAGCGCGATGAGCGCGAGCACCCCGGCGAGGTCGGCCGGGGCGCCGGCGGCGCCGGCCAGCGTCGCGCGTGCACGCGCCAGCGCGACGCGATCGCGATCGTCGTCGGTCCGGGTCAGCGCGTCGAGGGCGGCCCCCGAGGTGTCGTCGAGCTCCCCGGCCTCGACCAGGCCGATCCGGGCCGCGAGCAGGATCTCGTCGCCGGCGTCGCGCTCGGCCAGCGCGCGCCGGTAACAGGCCCGGGCCTCCTCGGCCAGGCCGCGCTGCCGGGCCAGGTCGCCGGCCAGGAGCCCGGCCAGGGCCCGGGTCGCCGGGTCGGTCGCGGCGGCGGCGGCGCGCTCGGCGGCGCGCGCGGCGGCGCCGACCTGACCGAGCGCGAGCAGGGCGTTGCCGCGGTTGAACTCGGCCGCCGCGGCCTGGCCGCTGGCGCCGAGCGCCGCCAGCCGGCGCGCCGCCGAGGCCAGCGCGGGCAGGGCCTCGGCCGGCCGCCCGCGTTCGCTCAGCGTGGTGCCGAGGTTGAGCTCGGCCACCGCGGCGGCGTGGACGTCCCCGGCCGCGCGCGCCAGCTCGGCGGCGCGGGCGTAGGCGGCGCTGGCGCTGGCGAGCGCGCCGCGGCGCTGGCTGGTCATGCCGCGCAGCAGGAAGGCGCGCCCGATCCGATCGCGATCACCGGCCGCGGTCGCGGTCAGCTCGACCGCGGCGAAGCGGCGATCGGCCTCGTCGAGCTGACCCAGGTAGTAGTGCGCCAGGCCGGCCGCCTCGTCGGTGATCGGCCCGCCGTCTCCGCGGGTGCACGCCGCCAGCGCCTCGCCGTAGCGGCCGGCCCCGACCAGGGCCCGGGCCCAGCCGCCCACCACCAGGTCGTCGTGCCGCCGCGCCGCCAGGCCGGCCAGCAGGTGCTCGGCCCGCGGGTGATCGCCGCTGCGCAGCGCGAGCTGGGCGGTGAGCACCGTCACCTCGTCGGCCTCGGCGCCGTGTTCGCTGGCGCGCTCGAGCGCGGCGCGGGCGCGCGGGTAGTCGGCCTGGGCGATGGCGGCCCGGGCCGCGAGCAGGGCCGCGGCCACCCGCGCCGGTGGGTGATCGCCGGCGCGCGCGGCCAGCGCCGCGGCCTCGCCGGGGGCGCGCGCACGCAGGTGGGCCTCGGCCGCGGCCAGCAGCACGCCGGCCCGCTCGTCGTCGAGCCGGGTCCATCGCATCAAGCGGGCCTGGTCGACGACCGGCCGACCGGCCAGCGCCGGCAGCGCCGCCTCGGCCAGCGCCGCCAGCTCGGGGCCCGCCAGCTCGCGCGTCACCGCGTCCATCACCGGCCGGGTCACCGTCAACAGGTCGTCGCCGACGCCGAGCAAGCCGCCGGCGCGGGCGGCGGCGACGTCGAGCGGCGCACCACGCAGGCGGGCGGCCTCGGCCCAGCCGACGCGGCCGCCGGCCAGGGCCACCACCGCCAGGGTGGCGCGGCCCGCCGCTGGCAGGGCGCGCACGGCCCGGCGGGTGTGGTCGTGGACGTCGCCGGCATCGAGCCCGGCCACCTCGGCCCAGCGTGGCGCGCCGGTGGCGCCGGCGGCGCGGCACAGGGCGGCGACGGGTTCGAGCAGGCGACCCGAGCGCGCGGCCACCGCCTCGCGCCAGGCGGTCGGCGCCGGCGCGCCGCACAGGTGGCGGATGAGCACGTCGAGGGTCTGGTCATCGAGCGGCCCGAGCACCAGGGACGGCACGTCGGCCAGCGCTGGCGCCGCGTCGTCGTCGATCACGACCACGACCATGCCGGGGCCGGGGCCGGGCGCGAGCGCGGCCGCGGTCGGCCGGGCGGCGCCGGGCTCGTCCACCACCAGCACGGCCGGGACACGACCCCGGGCGACGGCCTCGATGTGGACCGGCCAGGCCAGCGCGGGGGCGCCGTCGACGTCGTCCACGCCCAGCTCGGCCGGGTCGCGCAGGAGGCGTGGCGACGTATCGGCGGCCAGGCGCTCGAGCTGGAAGCGCCGGGCCACCTCGTCGGCGAAGGCCCGGCCGCCGGCGCCAGGGCGGGCCAGGACCCGGACCACCTGGTTGGTCCGCAGCGCGGCCAGGGCCGCCTCGAGCGCGAGCGGGTAGACCAGCCCGACCGGCGCGGCGTGGCCCGGGTCGGCGAACCCGGCGCGGGCGTCGCCGGCCAGGGTGCCGTCGAGCTCGGCCAGCTGGGTCAGGACCACCTCGGCGCTGGCCGGCCGCCGGGCTGGATCGACGGCGAGCAGGCGGCCGATCAGCTCGGCCAGGCCGCGCTCGACGTTGGCCGGGAGCGGCGCTGCACCACGGCCGATCGCCCGGACCAGCTCACCGACGGAGTCGGCCGCGAACGGAGCCTGGCCGCACGCGGCCAGGTGCAACACCGCGCCGAGCCCGTACAGATCGCTGCCGGCGTCGGCGTGGCCGAGCAGCGCCTCGGGCGCGAGGTAGGGCAGGGTGCCGCGGACCTCGCCGGCGCTGGCCGGGTCGACCAGCCCGAGGTCGATGAGGTGGCCGCGGCCGCGCGCATCGATCAACACGTTGCCGGGGCTGACGTCGCGGTGCACCAGCCCGGCGCGGTGCAGCGTCGCCAGTGCGCCGGCGAGGTCGGTCGCGAGCTGGGCCAGCCAGCGGGCCTCGTGACGATCGTCGGCGCCGCCGCTCGGTCGGTCCAGCCAGGCGCGCAGGTCGAGGCCGTCGACCCAGTCGACCACGAGGTACGGCGCGCCGGCGCCGAGCCCCGCGACGTCGGCGCTGGTGAGGCCCGCCTCGAGGACGACCGGCAGCGCCGGATGGTCGACCCGCGCCAGCGCGGCGAACTCGGCGGTGATCCGCTGCCGTCGATCAGGCCCGGGGCGGGCGATCTTGATGGCGACACGCCGGGTCGGTTCGAGCCGGTCGTGGCCCTGGAAGACCACACCCTGCCCACCACCGCCGATGTGGTGGTCGATCTGGAAGCGCCCGACCGGGGAGTCGGTCGGCCCGACCTGGGGCGGCGGGGGCGGCATCGGGTTCGAGTATGCCAACATACTTGGCATCCCGTGCAACCGAGTTGACGTTGCCTCGCGCCGGACCCTGACGCCCTCGTCCGGAGGGGCTGCTGGCGGTGATCCGAGCGGTGGCGCGGGCTTCGGTGGTATCGTTTTGCCCGTGTCGGAGGACGATCGCGCGGCGCGTCGGGTCAGCGACGAGACCAAGGGGCGGATCGCCGACCTGGCCTCGGGCTGGGACGTGCCGGCGGGGCCGGCCGCACCGGCCGCGGCCACTGCGGCGCCCGCCCCGGCCCCAGCCCCGGCACCCACCCCGGCACCGACGCCGTCGGCGCCACTCGCGACCTCCGCCGCAGCCCGCGCCATCGCCCCACCACCGCCGCGCGGCAAGCCGCGAACCATGCCGCCTCCGCCCCCGGGTTCGACGGCGCGAATCACCCAGGGTGTGCCGGTGGTGGCCGGACCCGGCCCGAGCGGCCCGACCGCGGCCGCCGGCGCGGACCGCAGCAAGCCGAGCTCGGTGCCGCCGCCGCTGCCACCACCCCGCAGCAAGCCGCTCACGCAGCCACCGCCGGCCAGCGCCGCTGGTTTCGTCGACAGCCCGGCCACCGTGAAGGCGCCTCCACCGATGGCCGCGCTCATGGCGGCGCCGGGCGCGGCCTCGCTGGTGGCGCCGCCGCTGCCGGCCGCCGCCGCGTCGCCGCCACCGGCGCCGACGATCGCCGTGCCGCCACCACCACCCGCGCCGGCGCCCGCGCCGGTCATGGTCGAGGTCAGCGCCGACGATCCACACCCGGACCCGGAGCCGGCGGCGCGACCGTCGAGCTCCGGCTTCGAGCTCGAGCAGCGCACGGTGGCCGAGCCGGTCCGCCTCGAACGGGCCGACCCGACGGCGCAGCAGGACGCCATCGGCGAGATCGAGGCGGCCGGCGGCGACACCATGCCGTTCGAGCGCGACGATCCGACCCTGCTCGGCCGGGACGGGGTGGCCACCCCGGTGCCGCGCGCGAGCAAGCTGCAGCTGCGCCCCGAGGCCAGCCTGCCGCGCACACGCGGCCTGCTCGGCGACGTCCGCTACGTCTTCACCGCCTGGTTCGGCCTCAAGACGGCGCGGCGCGATCTGGCCAAGGTCGACGCCGAGCTGGTCCGCCTGCGGCGCGAGCGCCAGCAGCGGCTGCTGGCGCTCGGCCGGGCCGCGATCGCCAGCGACGGCCTCGAGCACCCGGCGGTCGGCCCGGCCCGCGAGGCGCTGGCGCGGCTCGAGGAGGATCGGGCCCGGCGGGCCGGGGACGTCGCCGGCGCCGGCGCCGAGCTCGAGCAGGTCGAACGGCAGCGCAGCGCGCGGGCGTCGGCGCTGGCCGGCAAGCTCGCCGCCGTCGAGGCCGAGCTGCTCTCGCTCGGCAAGAAGATGGAGCCGCTCGAGCGCGAGGCCCAGGGCGTGCGCCGGCGCGCGGCCGAGCTGCGCGACCAGCTGGCGCGGATCGACCAGCACATCCGGGCCACCGAGGCGCAGCTGGTGTCGGTCAAGGGCGACCGGGCCGATCGTGCCGGCATCCAGGCCGAGGTCGCGTCGCTCAAGGCCGACCGCCAGGCGGTGGCGCGTGACGAGCCGGGGCTGGCCCAGCAGTTCGATCGGATCTCGCCGCGGATGGCCGAGCTGGAGGCGGCACAGGCCGACGCCCGCCGCCGCCGCGACGAGCTGCAGGGCGACGAGCGCGACGACAAGGTCCGGGTCGAGGAGTTCGTCGCCGCCATCGCCGCCCGTCGCAAGGTGCTCGAACGCGCGGTGTCCGACGCCGAGCGGGCGCGCGACAAGGCGCTGGTCGTGCTGGCCGAGCGCCTCACGCTCGACCGTCCTCCGCTCGGCCGGCCGATCGAGCTGGTCGACGAGATCGATCTGACCATCGGCCAGTCCGAGCGGCGCGGCATGGAGCTGCGCGAGCTGGCGGCCACCGTCGACCGCGGCGCCCGCGCCCGTGGCCTGGTGGTCCTGGCGCTGATCGGCCTGGCGGCGCTGGCCGGGGTCGGGTTCGCCCTGCTGCAGGTCCTGTAGCGCCCGGCCGCGCCGGCCACCGACGGCCGGGTCGGGGGAGGGACCGGCGATCGCCCGGGCGCCGAGAAGTTGCCGCGCCCGGGGCCGCCACGTAGGTTGCCAGGTATGGCAACGGCAGCGGCGGTGCTCGGCCTGTCCGCGCTGGTGGCTGCGTTCCTGCCCGGGGTGGCGCTGTACCTGGGCCTGGGCGCGGCGATCTTCGCCGGCGGGCTGGCCTGGGCTGGCTGGCGTGATCGCCGCCAGCCGGCGCGGCAGCGCCTGCTCGCGGCCGGCGCGCTGACCCTGGCCACGCTGGCGCTGCTGCTGCTGGCGACCCGGCTGACCCTGGTGGTGCTGGCGGTCGATCGCCTGACCGCGATGGCCCAGGGCTAGCAGGCTGCTGAAAAACCCGTGCCGGCGGCATTTGCCGACGGGACGGGCTCCGTGTTTTCAGCAGGCTGCGAGCTCCGAAATGTCTAGCAGGGTGCTTCTTCCGCGTCCTGGGCCTCTGGTTGGGGCCGGCGAGGCGGCACCGTCGTCGCCGGGCCCGGCATGTGGTCTCGCACCTTCCGCCGCCGGGGTGGTTGCGCTATACGCGCCGGCATGACCGGCGATGGCCCACCGCGTCCCACGGCCCGTGCCGGGACCTGCGCGATCGTCGGCCTGCCCAACGTCGGCAAGTCGACCTTGCTCAACCACGTCCTGGGGCAGCGGCTGGTCGCGGTCTCGCCCAAGCCGCAGACCACCCGGCAGCGAGTGCTGGGCGTGCACCGCCTGACCGGCGCCGACGGCGAGGCGGAGATCGCCTTCATCGACACGCCCGGCCTGCAGGACGGGCGCGGGCCGCTGCGGCAGTTCATGCGCGACGAGGCGCTCGACGCCGCCGCCGCCTGCGACGTCGCCCTGCTGGTGGTCGACGCCACCGACCGGCGCGGCCGGATGCCCGCCCGCCTCGGTGACGACGACGCGGTCGCGCTGGCCCGGGTGGTGGGCGCGCACCCGGTGGTGATCGCCCTCAACAAGATCGACCGCGTCGCCAAGCCCGACCTGCTGCCGGTCATCGCCGCCTGGGCGGAGTGGCGGCCCGACGCCGAGGTCATCCCCATCTCGGCCGCGCTCGGCGACGGGCTCGACGTGCTCGAGGCGGCCATCGCCCGCCGCCTGCCGGTCGGGCCGGCGCTGTTCCCCGAGGACATGGTGACCGACCGGGCCGAGCGGTTCATCGCCGCCGAGCTGATCCGCGAGCAGCTGTACCTGCAGCTGGGGCAGGAGCTGCCGTACGCCTGCGCGGTGCAGATCGAGACCTGGGACGAGCGCCCGGCCCGGCGCCCGGCCGGCAAGCCGGCCAAGGCGGGCAAGCCGGGCAAGGCCGCGGCGCCGGCGCCGAACGAGCTGTCGATCGGCGCGGTCATCGTCGTCGAGCGCGACTCGCAGAAGGCCATCGTCGTCGGCCGGGCCGGCAGCCGCATCAAGGAGCTCGGCATCGCCGCCCGCGCCGCGCTGAGCGAGTCGATGGAGCGACCGGTCCACCTGACCCTGTTCGTCAAGGTCCTGACCGAGTGGAGCCGGACCAGCCAGGCGCTGGCCGAGCTCGGGTACCACAAGCCATGACCACGCCGCTCATCGCCCTGGTCGGCCGGCCCAACGTCGGCAAGTCGACCCTGTTCAACAAGCTCGTCGGCGGCAGGCCGGCGCTGGTGCACGACACCCCCGGGCTGACCCGCGACCTGCGCTACGGTGAGGTCGACTACTTCGGTCACGCCCTGCGGGTGGTCGACACCGGTGGCCTCGATCCGGCCGCGCAGCGCGACGTCATCGGCGCCGGCATCCACGACAACGCGATGCGCGCCATCGGCATGGCCGACGCGCTGGTGCTGGTGGTCGACGCCACCGTCGGCCTGGCCGCGGTCGACCAGGACCTGGCGCGGATCCTGCGCGCGACCGGCAAGCCGCTGTTCCTGGTCGCCAACAAGCTCGATCACCCCAACCACGACACGCTCCTGCCCGAGCTGTACCGGCTCGGCCTGGGCGACCCGCTGCCGGTGTCGGCCGCACACGGCCGTGGCATCGACGACATGCTGCAGGCGGTGGTCGATCGCCTGCAGGTGCCGCGCACGGTGGCCGCCGAGGACGATGACGCCGACGAGGCCGACGACGAGCGGTCCGGGGCCGGGCCGGCCACCATCGAGGACGACAGCGACGGCGACCAGGCGGCCGAACCCACGCTCGACAGCCGGCGCCGGCCGCTGGCGGTGGCGACCGCGGCCGAGCCGCTGCGGGTGGCGTTCGTCGGTCGGCCCAACGCCGGCAAGTCGTCGCTGACCAACCGCCTGCTCGGCGAGGAGCGGTCGCTGGTCCACCACGAGGCCGGCACCACGACCGACCCGGTCGACACCCCGTTCCAGCTCGGCGATCGCCACTTCACGCTGGTCGACACCGCCGGCATCCGGCGCAAGGCCAAGGTCGACCTCGACATCGAGAAGATCGCGGTGTCGATGGCCATCGGCCAGCTCGAGCGCGCCGACATCGTCGTGCTGGTGCTCGACGGCGAGCTCGGCCCGTCCGAGCAGGAAGCCCGCCTGGCCGGGATGATCGAGCAGGCCGGGCGCGGCCTGGTGCTGGCGGTCAACAAGGTCGACCTGATCAAGACCCCGGCCCGGCGCGAGGAGCTGCGCGCGGCCATCGAGGACACCTTCCACTTCCTGCCGTGGGCGCCGGTGGTGTGGCTGTCGGCTCGGCGCGGCGACGGCGTCGATCGCCTGCTCGACACCGTGGTCGCGGTGGCGCGGAATCACCGCCGCCGCGTCACCACCGCCCACCTCAACCGGTTCTTCGCCGAGGTGGTCGAGCACACGCCGCCGCCGATCCACCGCGGCCGCGCCACCCGGATCCATTACCTGACCCAGGGCGCGATCCGGCCGCCGACGTTCCTGCTGTTCGTCAACCAGCCCGAGGGGCTGTCGCCGGCCTACCGCCGCTTCCTCGTCAACCAGCTGCGCAAGCGCTACGACTTCAAGGGGACGCCGCTGCGGGTGTTCGCCAAGGACAAGCACGGCGGCAAGGAGCACGAGCGCGAGCGCGAGGCGCCGGCCGGCGGCAAGGGCCCGGGGGCCAAGCGCCGCCCGAGCAAGGCCGCGAGCGGTCGGGCCCTGGCGGCGATCAAGCCGGGCAAGAAGGTCCGCAAGCCAGGCAAGAAGCGGGCGCCGCGCTGAGCCCCGCCGGCGCCGGCCTGAGCCCGCGCCTCAGAAGAAGCCCCAGCGGTGGGTCAGGCGCACGCCGGCGGTGAACACCGTGACGTCGCCGGCGAACGAGGCCAGCCGGCCCTCGACGCCCCACGAGCGCTCGCGCCGGGTCAGGACGTCCAGCCCGCCGCCCAGGACCAGGACCGGCGACACGCCGAGGTCGAGCGGGCCGCCGCCACTGACCACCGCGCCGACGCCGGCGAAGGCGTACGGGACGTAGCGCAGGACGTCGAAGCGGTAGGTGCCGCCGGCGCTGGCCAGGCCCAGGTAGGAGGCGCCATCGTCGCCCCAGAAGGCGGCGCCGGCCAGGTCGGCCCGCAGGGAGAACGCCTCACCCAGCGCCAGCTCGAACTCGGCGCCGAGGCCGGCCCCGGCCAGCGAGGTCAGGTCCTGCTCGGGCTCGTCGGGGTTGGGGACCGCGTAGGCGGCCCAGCCGGCGGCCAGCGAGGCGGCCCGTTCGCCGTCGGCGCGGGCCGGCACGGCCCCGGTCAGCAGCCCGGCCAGCACGACCAGCCCGCCGCCGACCAGGCCGCGCGGCGGGAGGCAGGGCCGGGCGCGGAGCACGCGCTACCGTCGCCCAATCCGGCGGCCAAGGCAACCACCGGACGGATCACCCGCCCGGGGCAACCGATCCGGGGCGCCGGCGGTCGAAGCGCTCGTCCCTCGTCGGATTGACGGATCGGCCCGGCGGGTGCTACATCCGCCCGCCGACGCCGAGGACTGCTCGCCGACGTGGAGGAGTGATCGTGGCCAAGAAGACCCCAGACGACGCGACCCCCGGGATCCAGGTCACGCCGGTGCACATCGGCGGCGAGAGCATCCTCGACCGCCTGGTCCCGCACATCAAGAAGATCGCGGTGGCGGTCGGGGTGGT
Source organism: Kofleriaceae bacterium (assembly GCA_018058095.1). Classification (GTDB taxonomy): domain Bacteria; phylum Myxococcota_A; class Polyangia; order Haliangiales; family Haliangiaceae; genus JABFXX01. The sequence goes on along the minus strand of JAGPCO010000059.1, from coordinate 1,418 downwards.
CATCGCCATCCTCATGGTGGTGTTCACCGTGCGCTGGTGGCAGGAGCGCGGCCGCACCAAGAAGACCCGCGGCCTGGTCGCCAGCATCGAGCTCGGCCGCCGCAACGTGGTCGAGCCGCCGGATCCGGCGGCCGGTCCGATCGACCCGGCCAGCACCCCGGGCGCGGACGAGCCGACCTACCCGTCGCACCAGGAGCGCGCGGTCGCGACCGTCGAGGACCTGGCCCGGCGCGGGGTCGGCGACCTGGCCGGCCCGGCCTACCGCGGCACCCAGCTGCTCACCGCCGGCCGCCTCGACGACGCCGAGCGGGTGTTCTCGGCCGGCGCCCGCGGCACCGGCCTGGAGGCGGCGCTGGCGCGCGAGGGCCTCGGCCTGGTCGCCGAGGCGCGAGCCCAGGCCGCGACCGACGCGGCCGAGAAGGAGAAGCAGCTGACCGCCGCGCTGGCGTCGTTCGCCGCCGGCAAGGCCGAGGGGCAACCCCGGCGGGCCTACGCCCTGTACCACGAGGCGCGCGTGCTGCAGCGGCTCGGCCGCGCCGCCGAGGCCATCACCTCGTTCGAGCAGGCGCTCGAGGCGCTGGGCGATCGCCCGGCCGATCTCAAGGAGGCCATCGAGGCCCGGCTGGCCCAGCTCGAGGCGTCGCGTTGACGGAGCGTGGTCGCACGGCGGCGGGGCGCTGGGCCTCGGCCGGAGCGCTGGCCGGGGCGTTGCTGCTGGCCAGCGCGGCCTGTGGTGGCGGCGCTGGCGTCGCCGTCGACTCGATGGCCGCGGTGCGGCCCGAGCCACTCGGCCTCGATCTCCTGTCCTACCGCTGGAAGTGGGTCAGCACGGATCGCCGGCAGGAGGTCCGCCCGCAGGAGTTCGCGGCCGCGGCGGTCTGGGCCGACACGATCTACCTCGGCGGCGCCCGCGGCGAGTTCGTCGCGCTGCGCGCCAGCGACGGCCAGCCGCGCTGGAGCAAGCGCCTCGGCGCGGTCCACGCGGCGCCGACGGTGGCGCGCGGCCTGCTGTACGTCGGCACCGCCGATGGCATCCTGGTCTGCCTCGACGCCCTCAGCGGGGAGGAGCGCTGGCGCTACGCCAGCCAGGGGCCGATCGGCCAGGCCCCGGTAGTGGCCGGCAACCTGGTGCTGTTCGGCAACGAGGCCGACCAGGTGTTCGCGCTCGATGCCCTGACCGGCGCCTACAAGTGGAAGTACAAGGGCGAGACGCCCGAGGAGTACACGCTGCGTGGCCACGCCGGCCTCGCGGTGGCCGACGACCTGGCCTTCACCGGCTTCGCCAACGGCACCCTGGTCGCGCTCCGGCTCGACACCGGGTCGGTGGCGTGGAGCACGTCGCTGCGCGAGGACCAGGATCGGTTCGTCGACATCGACGGCACGCCGGTCGTGCTCGGCGGGACGGTCTACGCGACCGC